>NZ_JCAUAS010000001.1:0-825238 GCF_059692075.1 Paenibacillus sp. J31P190
CACCCAGTTTCGCAGCGTAGCTGGATTTACATTCAGATCGTCAGCGATCTGCTCCAGGGACTTTCCTTGTTCCTGCACATACTTTACCGCCTCACGTTTAAACGTCTCATTGTAATGTTGTCTCTTCACACTCATGGCGCCGGCACCTCTTCGATTTATTAGATTTATTATCTGCCTGAATCTAAGAGGTGTCCACTTTTTATTCTAAGTCCAAAACCGCGCTTTCCACGAGAACTCTGCGAGCCGATCAAGAGGGAAGCATTCTGGCTTGTCGAAAAAAAATCCCATACATCATCGGACAATATGCCGATAGAAGTATGGGATCTGAAGTCTTCCCTATTTAATTACTCATGAATATAAGAGCAAATATAATCGCTTACTGTTTTCACTTCGAGCTTGAATTTTGCATTGGCGGGAACTGTGAATTCACCTTGGCCGCTGATGGTAATCCATTCGCTGCTGCCTGGAAGCAATACGTTCAGCTCACCAGCTTGGATTTCCATGATTTCTTTAAAATCTGTTCCGAATTCATACTCACCCGGGAGCAAAATGCCGAGTGTTTTTTTTGTGCCATCGGCGAATTGAACGGTGCGGCTAGTCACTTTACCGTCGAAATAAACGTTGGCTTTCGTTAAAACAGTTACATTTTCAAAGCTAGACATGGTGATTGGTTCCCCCTCTAAAATGACTAAGAATAAAGCCAAGCCCACGCGGTGGTGGGCTGTGGCTACTTTTAACTAAGACAATAGAGCTTTCACTCTAGCTGCTACGTTCTCTGGGTAGAATCCATACTCTTTGAGAACCAAATCCCCTGGTGCGGATGCTCCAAATGTAGAGATACCAAGGATGGATCCTTGGTCGCCAACGTAACGCTCCCAGCCAAGTGGGTAAGCCATTTCAACAGCTAGACGCTTCTTCACTTCCGGCAAAATGACGGAGTCTTTATATTCTTTGGACTGTTTCTCGAACAGCTCCAAGCTTGGCAAGCTTACGACACGAACGTTAATGCCTTCGGCTTCAAGAAGCTTTTGCGCCGCGACAGCCAATTGTACTTCGGAGCCTGTTGCCAGAATTTGAGCAACTGGCTTGCCATTAGTAGCATCGGATACAACGTATCCGCCTTTGCTTAGGTTTTCTTTCGCGCCTTGGACTGTTCCTTCAAGGATCGGCAGGTTTTGGCGAGTCAATACGAGTGCAACTGGCCCCTTAGCTTGGGAAATCGCATAACGCCATGCTTCTGATGTTTCGTTACCATCGGCTGGGCGAATAACGGTGATGCCCGGAATGACACGAAGCGCTGGCAATTGTTCAACCGGTTCATGCGTCGGTCCATCTTCACCAACAGCGATGCTGTCATGTGTTAGAACGTAGATCACCGGAAGCTGCATAAGAGCTGCAAGACGAATCGATGCACGCAGATAATCGGAGAATACGAAGAATGTAGCTCCGTATATTTTAACTCCGCCATGCAGAGCCATACCGTTCATCGCTGTACCCATACCGAATTCACGAACACCAAACCATAAATTGCGGCCTGCATAATTGCTGGCACTATAATTGGATTCGCCTTTGATCATAGTGTTGTTCGAGCTTGCCAGATCCGCGGAACCGCCGATCAATTGCGGCAAATTAGGTGCAATCGCGTTGATTGCATTACCGGAAGCAACACGAGTCGCCATAGGCTTGTCTGATGTGCTGTAAACCGGAAGATCTGCGTCCCAGCCTGCTGGCAATTCATTATTCACAGCCGCGCTGAACTGGTTACCTAATTCCGGATATGCTTTGATGTAGTCATTCAACAGGTTGCTCCAAGCTTGTTCAGCTGCAGCGCCTTCTTTTTGAATTTCTGCGTAGTGCGCTCTTACTTCGTCCGGAACTAAGAAGTCCGGCTCTTCCGGCCAGCCGTAAGCTTGCTTCGTCAGCTTCACTTCTTCGCCGCCAAGTGGAGAACCGTGAGGTCCAACGTGTCCGCCTTTGCCGCCTTTGTTCGGGCTGCCGAAACCGATTGTCGTTTTCACTTCAATCAAAGTTGGGCGCGTTGTATCAGCTTTCGCTTCAGCAATTGCTTTGGAAATCGCCGCAAGATCATTTTGCTCTTCTACGCGCAGCACTTGCCAGCCGTAAGCTTCAAAACGCTTCTCAACGTTCTCGGAAAATGCCATATTAAGCTCGCCATCCAACGAGATATCATTGGAATCATAAAGCATAATTAATTTGCCCAATTTAAGGTGAGCTGCCAAGGAAACGGCTTCAGATGAAACGCCCTCCATCATATCGCCATCACCACAGATTGCGTATGTATAGTGATCGATTACAGGGAAATTCTCTTTATTGTAAGTCTCTCTCAGATGAGCTTCCGCCATGGCCATACCAACTGCCATACCAATACCTTGTCCAAGTGGACCCGTCGTTGCGTCAACACCTGCTGTATGACCGTATTCCGGATGTCCTGGCGTTTTGCTTCCCCATTGGCGGAAGTTTTTGATCTCTTCCATTGGCAGATCATATCCGCACAAGTGAAGCAGGCTGTATAGCAGCATGGATCCGTGGCCGGCTGAAAGAACGAAACGGTCGCGATTGACCCATTTAGGATTAGATGGATTGTGCTTCATATGCTGTTTCCACAGCACGTAAGCCATTGGCGCAGCCCCCATGACCATACCTGGGTGACCTGATTTGGCTTTCTCAACGGCGTCAATACCCAACGTACGGATCGTGTCAACTGCTAATTGTTCAATTGTTTTGTTTGTTACTGTCATTCGAAAATTCCCTCCTATATTTCTGTATTTTCGTCAATCAATGACTTGTACATACAAGTGACTTTTCTCGCTTGCATTATTGTACCATTTGCTTTAAGGCTTTGCCACAATAACCCGCTAAAACATCATCCGCTTAAGCAGTCACTAGCAAATAGGCTGCATCCAGAAATGGACACAGCCTAATCTAACCTAATTAAATACTACTGTCTTGTTATTATGCACAATAATTCGATCTTCTACATGCCAAGCTACCGCTCTTGCAAGAACGATCCGTTCAATATGTCGACCGATTCTTTTCAAATCTTCGACGTTATCGCGGTGGCTTACCCTTTGAACGTCCTGCTCAATAATAGGTCCGCCATCGAGTTCATCGGTCACATAATGTGCGGTAGCGCCGATGATTTTCACCCCACGGTTATGCGCTTGCGCATAAGGCTTCCCGCCGACAAAGGCAGGCAAGAAAGAGTGATGGATATTAATAATGCGGTTAGCGTAGTGTTTAATAAAAGAAGGCGAAACGATCTGCATGTAACGAGCTAATACGATCGCATCAACATTGTCTCCAACGACTTCAAGCTGACGACGCTCGGCTTCTGCTTTCGTATCCGCGGTAACCGGAATATGGTGATATGGAATTCCGAAAGGCTCGACGAGCGATTGCATGTCCGGATGGTTACTAATGACCATCGCGATATCTGCGTTAAGATCACCCGCGCGCCAGTGCCAAAGCAGCTCAAGCAAAGCATGATCTTCCTTCGATACGAAGATAGCGATGCGCTTCTTCTGACTGGCTAGAGAAAGACTCCAATCCATGGAGAACTTGTCCGCAACGACAGAGAAATCCTTTCTCAACTGGTCAACTCGACTACCAAGCTCCATTAAATCGAACTCGATCCGGATGAAAAACATACCGCCCTCAGGATCCATTGTATATTGATCGGATTGCACGATATTCGCACCATATTCAAACAAAAATTGCGAAACCGCCGCGACGATTCCTGGTTGATCCGGACAAGAGATCAACATTCTTGCCCTATTCACCATTACGCTCTCCTTGCGCAATGAGTTACTCGTACTTCCCTGTTCCATGTTAATCCCCCTAATAGCTTTAACTTTCTGTAAGAAAGTTTTCTTTTTAGTTTTCTGTAATCGATTTTAAACTTTCTTGAGTATATCTTTACCTGCAAGCCAAACGATCAATCGTTGATTAATCTGTTCCTCGCTGAGGTCAGAGAAGAGATTCTCTTCATGTAGAATATCATACAAACGCTCTAGCGGCTCACGTCCGTCCGCTTTCTTTGCCTTGGCATCATTTTTCAATAATTCCCATGTGTTCAGAACGAAATCACGGAAATGAATTTCTTTTTTGCCTAACAAAAAGTCAATTCGCTCTACATGATCCAAGAATTCGGCGCCAAAACGTCCACTAAGGTTACCGGACAGCAGCGCAATTTCTGCTTCGTACATCGGACGCTGCGTTTTATCTTCTTTACCAATCCAAGGAGTTTCAAGAATCATAGGCAAATGCTGCAGCTTCTCATGATTGGCAACATTATTCATAGCCTCAAAGCCAATCCAACCTGAGCCAAGCGGAGCGTGACGGTCCTTGCTGGCTCCCCGAGGATTTTTACTATCATTCAAGTGAATAACTCCAAGCTTTTCTAGACCGATTACTTTGTCAAAATGATGCAGAACGCCATCAAGGTCGTTCACAATATCATACCCAGCATCATGAATATGGCAAGTGTCCAGACAAACGGATAATTTGTTGTTAAACTCTACTTGTTCCATAATTTCAGCTAGTTCCTCAAAGCTGCGGCCAATCTCCGTCCCTTTGCCAGCCATTGTTTCCAGCGCGATGTTCACATTCGTATCTTTAACTCCTGCAAGTACTTCGTTCAGACCTTCCGCGATTCTGGCAATGCCATACTCCGCATCCTTGTCTGTGTAAGCCCCAGGATGAAGAACGATATTGCGAACGCCAATGTAGTCTGTTCGACGAATTTCTTCCTGAAGGAAACGCACGGCTAACTCAAAGGTATCTTCTTTATAAGAACCTAGATTAATAATGTAGGGAGCATGTACGACGATTTCGTTCATCGCATGCTTCTCCATCACAGCTTTACCTTCTTCGATAAATTGTTCCTCAATCGGTTTACGGCGCGTATTTTGCGGAGCACCTGTGTATATCATAAATGTGGAAGAACCGTATGTGACTGCCTCTTCTGCTGCATTTAACAAGCCTTTATCTGAGAACGAAACGTGCGAGCCAATTTTGGGCATAATGGTTAACTCCTTTGTGTGTGTCTACTACGCAGCTACTTAGGTATGGAAGACCAATGTAGTTGCGTCTACTACCTTCCTATTTTACTAGGATTGTCGCAAGAAATCTAGAAATAAGGTATAATTCTTAAAGATATATTGATGTAGGCTAGTGAGGTGACAAATAAATGGCTAATGATTTTTTCATGTGGTTCATCATTTTCTGGGTATGTGTCCTGCTTTTGTTCATGTCCATTGGCGGATATTTCATGTTTCGAAAGTTCCTAAAGGTGCTGCCTAAGGAAGACGGTAAGTCGAAGCTGGATTGGCAAAATCACTACGTGGACAGCTCGCGGCACTTATGGACGGAAGACTCCAAAACATTTCTCGATCAATTGGTATCACCTGTACCGACAGCCTTTAGAGATATCGCTAAGCATTCCATCGCTGCTCGTATTGGACAGGTTGCTCTGGAGGCGCATGCAAGTGAAGTCACACGTGACCACTGTATTCAAGGTTATATTCTCGCAACACCGCGGCGCGACTATAAGAGCTTGACTAGCTTCCTCGAAAAGCAGCAGATTGACTATAGTGCGCATAAGCATTTACTCCAATAAAATGAAAAAAGCCTTTCCGCTTTTTACGTAAGAGGAAGGCTTTTCCTTCATATGTTTTGAAAGCGCTTACCATTTATAACAAAAAAAACCGGTCTTACTCCACCCTTCGGCTAAATAGACAAGGGCAAGGCAAAATCGGAATAGCACTTATGGGAATCGCTTATAATTTCTATACTTAAGCTGCTCTCCTCCGTCGAAACGCACGTTTTGCAGAGACAAAGTGGAATCGTTGTATGATAAAAACCCGTCTTAAAAATCTGATCTGAATTACCTCTACCTATAATCGAACTACATTGAATACAATACACAATATCCGAATTCATGATATTCCTCCCCTTTGAGTGCTCAAAATGTCGCATGTTGTTACATTCTGTATATATATTGATTATAAGATACGTTTTGTAACATTGCAAGGGGTTGAATTCATTTTCTCATGTATCGATATAGAAATTATGTATTCGCATATTTTAATTCGACATTCATTGGTTTTTATACTAACCTTATGAGAGCAACAAACGAATTAGCACAAGCAGATCGGCTTTATTTCTCCCTCAACATGTCAAATCAACTGTAACAGCTGAAGAAGGTTCTGGCGTGTAGCTTTTAGAAAGCTTTACGTATTCCGTATTCTGTGTGACCGCAAGTTGATTGATGGCATAGAGCATTTCGGAATCAGCATGATCTTCAGATTGAATTACTGCTTTATAGATGTATTCATTTTCGTTATTATTTTCTAATTCTATGCTACCATTAACTCGAAATGATTGACCGAAAATCGTAAATTCAAAACCGTAGGTGACTTGATGGCTGGTTGGTAAGCATAGGGGACTAGCAAATGTGAATTGGGACTTTTCAAGTGCTATAATATCGATTAGTGCATATTTGCTATTAATGAGTTGATTTCGAATTTGAATAATATTCAACTTACCATCCAGTGGTACGATTAATGATAGTTTACTTTTTTTCTCCAACGCCATTGCCTCATCCCTCCTTTTTGTTACATCTTGTATCTAGTCAATGAATCTCTGCTTTGTTATAATAGTTCTCTGGTATATAGCGGGAAAAACAATGGTAATAATGTTAAAGAATAATTAAACAGTGAGGAATGATCACGCTGAAATATGGAGATCGCATTGCCCTTTTACGCGAAAAAAGAGGATTAACGCAAGAAGAACTATCTAATAAAATTGGAATCTCAAGAGCCGCTCTTTCTCATTACGAAACAAATCGACGTGAGCCGGACTACGAAACGATTAACAAGATCGCCAATTTTTTTAATGTTACCGTTGATTATTTACTTGGCCGGACTGACCAGCCACAAACGGTTCTAGATCATGATGTTAGAGAGTTCGTAGAGCATCTCGATTTAACGGATGAGAGCATTTTGAAAAAGTTTTCATTAACCGTGGATGGTCGAATACTGACCCCAGAGGAAGCAAAACGATTCATCGCTTTTGTAAGAGCTGAGCGTTCCTTGGAGTAGATTGATAGGAAGACATCATAACTTGATTCTGAAACTTCTGCTGGTCGATCCCTAACTGCTGAAGAACATGATGAATTTCTACTGAAATCTTTTCTTCTTGTTTCATAAGAAACTCCACTCCCAACGCTCAGCTATTAACTTTAAAAAGAGTTATACTTGTATTAATCACCGTGATACATTATGTATCTACCTCGAGTCACTACTTTCACCCAATATCAATTAAGATTGATTTTCTATTCCTTCACGCCAATATACTTTAAAGTCACTGAAGGAGCCGATTGATTGAATAAATCTCTGAGGACCGAAACATTTTTCGTTCTTAGGTAATAATGGTAGCCGTATGTTTTTCGAAGTGTGTGTGTACCTATGTCGTTTAGTCCAACTTGCTTAGCAGCTTCATTTAAAATACGGTAAACTCGAATTCTTTTGATCGGATTGCCCGTTCGTTGCGATGGAAATAAATAAGCGTCACCATCCATATATTGGATATATTCTTCAATATAAGTTTTAAGCTGTGGAGAAAGTTGAAACGTCTTTGCTTTACCCGTTTTTTCTTCCTTGATGCTGACTACACTTCGATCCTTCACATCGCTCACTTTCAAAGACAATAGATCGCTCAGATGAAGCCCCGAATTAATCCCAATTGTGAAAAGAAGCCAATCCCGAATCGATTGTTCTTTCAAAACGGCCTGTATCTGTTCAATTTTCTCTTGTTCTCTAATAGGTTGAACAACCTGCATGAGTTGCACCTCGCATGATTTTAATCAGTTCCGTTTTTATGTTACAAATTGTATCTCATTACAGCTAGAAAACTCTTATTTTTACTCTATCAATCCCCCTACTTGTATCATGTTACATATTGTATCATAAATTAAAAAAATGATCTATGCCTTTTATAGTTCTCAAAACCTAATTTTTACTGTATAATTCTTAATAAAGAACGATTGCATGAAATAATTCTTCGGAAGGGAGGTTATGTTCAGTGTTTAAAATCGTTAGACTATCTTGTCTGATTTTACTCTTTAGTGCAATCATCTTGCCCGCTTATGCTTCCGCCTCAGGTAATGAATCGGGTAGTTCTCAGAAAAACAGCATTCTTTCTAAGTTTATTTCAATTTTTACGGTTAATAAAGGGAATAGTAATAATAACAATAACAATAGCAACAATCATAATAATAACAACAATAATAACAACAACCATAACAACCATAACAACAATAACAACCACTGGGATGACATCAAATGGGATGATATTGATTGCATAGATTCGTTTGATATTTGGAAAAAGTGGTTTTGCTACTGATGAATACTTACTCCGTTGGCTTCGGCTAACGGAGTTTTTACGTGCTTATGGCAGCTTCTTTTCTAGGACAAACACTGTGATTTCAGGTCGACAATTGAACCGAATCGGGAACAAAGTTGTACCTATTCCACGGTTTGTATAGACGTTGAACTCGCTTCCTTCAAAGGCGTACAAGCCAATAGGGTACTTTTGTCCTAGGTCCGGCGTAAATATACTGCCGTACAATGGAATCCTAATCTGCCCGCCATGGCTGTGACCAGAGAGCTGCAAATCGACATGATTGGCCAACGACGTATCTGCGAAATCTGGCTCATGAGCAAGCAGCAGCACGAAATCGTCCCGCTTTACTCCTTGCAAAGCTAACGGTAGATTCGGTTTACCGTAGAACATTTCATCTATTCCGACCACCTGTATGCGTCCATTCCCACGTTCAATAGATCGTCTCTCGTTGACTAAGACGGTAAAGCCAGATCTCTCTAGTACATCCCTTACTCGATTGGAATCTAGACGCATATCATGATTGCCGAGCACCGCGAATTTACCCATTCCTGCTCGGAGTCGCGATAGGATCGGAATTACCTCATCACTCACTTCACCGAATTTGGAATCAAATAAATCTCCTGTGAAACAGATAATGTCAGGCTCTTGCCGCTGCAGCAAATCAACCACTTTGTTCATCTGCTCCAAACTATAATACTTGCCTATATGTGTATCACTGAATTGGACAATACGCACGCCCTCAAAAGATGCAGGGTAACGACGGTACGAAAGACGAACCGTTGTCGACTGTATCCAGTACCGCTCTCCGAAGATGGCATATAATCCGCTAATTCCCGTTAATATGGCTAAGGATTTAACCGCAAACAGACTTTTTTTGAGAAACGTCCTGCGATTTATGCGAACATTTTTCACTTTATGTTCCCAACCCTCTCCTATTTTTCGAGCCTTTTTTTAATAATTTACGTGTTTTTTGTCGAGGGGACCCAAATGAAACGCTGATACAATTTGTATAATTTTAATATTCTCGGGATTGATTTCACGGAAAAAACGTGCGATAATAAATCAACAGATACACTTTGTATCGCGATAGATGATTTGGAGGGGTCTTTTGTGAATCGGATTAATCAGGTAGATACCGAAGAATTTGATGTGGAGTGGGTCAATCTTATTATGAGCGCACGTAAGATGGGTCTTACGATGGAAGATATCCGCGCATTCCTAAGAAGCCCCTTCCAACCCACGATAAATTCACTTTCAACAGAAAATGATCGTTTTATGTCCTCACAAGGATTCATCAAACAATCTTCATAAAACCAAATAGAACTATTCGTCGTTTGGACGTTTCATTCTCCATTTATTGAAATCCAGAAACTCCCGAAACTGCTGCTTGTCAACCCCAGAAGTCATGGCTTCTTTAATGATCTCATACCATTCCGGATCGAGCTCACGGTCATTATCAGCCATCTCTTCTTGGTCATCAATTAGCCTATCGACTGGCACTTTCAGAACAGCTGCAATTTTCTCAAGAAACTGAATCGAAGGATTCTTCTGAATATCCCGCTCCAAGCTGCTAATATAAGATTTAGCAACCCCTGCACGTTCCGCCAGTTCTGTAAGAGACAGGCCTTTCTCTTTCCTCAATTGTTGAACACGTTTTCCAATCATTTCGGATCTTCCCTTATTATGAAGTGATGTTGCTCTTGTTGATATTATATCAGAATTTCTTCTAACGAACAAATTTGTCTCTTATAAAGAACGAAAAAAGCCCCAAAAGGGGGCTATTTTGAATTTGTCACGAATATCGTCTTCTTAAATAAACGATAATTCTAAGAAATATCAGCGCTGCCAGTGAATCCAGCAGTACATCCTGGACTAATGCGGACCTTCCCGGCACGTAGGCCTGATGCCATTCATCTAGAACGGCCATAAAGGTTGTGCAAACCCAAGCGAACCAGAGCGATTGCCTTCTAAGTGCGATATAGAAAAAGATACTTTGCAAGCCAAACATAAGTACATGGGCGGATTTGCGAATAATCGCATTGATTACATAGGCATTATGTTCATTCATACCTGTAATCTGCTGGATTTGTTCTTTGGTATTCTCGCCGGTAAAGGTCTGAAGAGCGGTGAAAATAAATATGGCTCCTATGAACACACTTAATAGAAACCACCAGAACAACGGTTTCATGCTATTTAATTTTATCATTGTTCCACTTCATAAACTCTATTAAAATTTTAAATTCATGAATCCGTTCCTTATCAATGCCTGACTGCTTCAAATCAGAAATAAAATCCATCCACTCTTGATCAAGCTGTTGGCTTGTTTCCGCATCAGCGGCAATTTTTAATAGCGTTTTCAAGTCTACTTTGAGAACCAATGCTATTTTTTCCATGACATGAATAGAGGGGTTCTGTTTTAGATTCCTTTCAATGTTACTTAAATAAGACTTGGAAATACCGGTCCGCTCTGAGAGCTCGGACAACGTATACCCCCTTTGCTTGCGGATACTTGAAATGTTTTGACCGATCATGGTTATCATCACTCCACAGTGACACTTTTGGGTAGATTTACTTGTTCGAAGTTCGCTTTAACCAGGGTATCCTTCGCCCCCTGATTTCCGATATAACGGGCATTTCCGCACATGATTAGTTCCTCCTAATATAGGGATCTTTGAGCGGAGCTCAAAGTCTCTCCGCTATTTAAATAATTACCTTGAATGGCATTGTTTGCATAATCGTTTTCTTGATACAAGTGATCACCTTCTGTTGTTCATCTTCCAATAATTGTGAACCCGAGGGCAAGCATAGTCCTGTTTGAAACAATCGTTCCGACACACTCTCGTTGTTGCTATGCGGATAGTACCGAGCCCCTTCAAAAAGCGGCTGCAGATGAAGCGGTTTCCAGACTGGACGGGCTTCGATGTTTAGTTCTGTCAATGCTTGTAACACTTCCTGAGCGGTTACCCCAGCTTCTTTCTTCTCTATCGTTAATACGGTGAGCCACCGATTCGAGCGCGTGTTAGCTAATTCCGGCATGAATTGAACCCCTGGCAAATGGGACAAGCCTTCATCATAACGGTTAAATACCGCTCTTCTGGCATTGACTCGCTCTTCCAACACCTCAAGCTGTGCTCTGCCTATTCCAGCTAATACATTGCTCATTCGATAATTGAATCCCAATTGGCTATGCTGGTAATGGACGGCATGATCCCGTGCTTGCGTAGCTAAGAAACGAGCTTGCTTTAATCCCTCTACATCATCGGAAACCAGCATTCCTCCGCCTGAGGTGGATATAATCTTATTCCCATTGAATGAATAAACGCCATATTTTCCGAAAGTCCCACTTGCTCTTCCTTTGTACATAGAACCCAGTGATTCTGCTGCGTCCTCAATAATGGGAACATCATAGGATTCACATAACGACATGATTTCGTCCATTTTTGCACTTTGGCCATAGAGATTGACAACAATAACGGCTTTAGGCAATTTACCCTCTAGAGCAGCATCCTGCAAAGCGATTTCCAATGCCCTAGGTGACATGTTCCATGTCTCGGGTTCAGAATCAATAAATACCGGCCTCGCTCCACAATAAACAATCGGATTTGCGCTAGCGACGAAGGTAAGACTTGAGCAGAAAACGCTGTCCCCTTCTTTGACCCCGATCAGTCGCAATGCCAGATGGATTGCCGCGGTCCCTGAACTAACTGCTGTAGCCGCATTTGACCCGACATGAGAGGCAAGCTCTTTCTCAAATGCATCCACATGCGGGCCCAGAGGGGCGATCCAATTCGTATCAAAAGCATCCTGGATATAGCTCATTTCATTCCCGCTCATGTGTGGAGGGGAAAGATAAATTTTTTTGTTATGAGTAGTCATACGGCGCCTTCACAGCCTTCCTAAAGGTTAATAGAACACAAATAGCGCCATTCGGCGCCTCTAAGATAATCTCACTCGCCAAGCTTCTAGGATGGGCGCTTTTATCAACTATGCAAACATGGCTCTTGCAATTAATCTCGCAGGAGTTCCAACAGCTGTGCTATAAGCGGGGATATCACTGATAACCGTAGCTCCAGCTCCTATGACCGCCCACTCGCCTACCTTTTTCCCGGGGATGATAGTCGCTCCCGCACCTATCATAGCTCCTTCTTCCGTGATTACAGATCCCGTAAGCGTAGCTTTCGGCGCAACGTGGGTATAATCCCCAAGTTGATTATCGTGCTCAACGATTGCCCCTGAATTAATGATGACATGATCGCCTATCACTGCGTCGGCATTGACTATCGCACCCGCCATGATAACCGTTCCATCCCCTATATAAGCACTCGTGCTAATAACAGCTGTATCATGTATGAGCGAAATATACGTTTCCTTGGATAAGCCAAGCTTCGATACAATCAATTTTCGAACTTCGTTATTCCCTATCGCGATAACAAATTTAAAATGATTCATTCGGTTCAATAAAAGGTGTGCAGAAGAAATCGGCCCTATGTATACGTCATTGATTACAGTAAGTTCATCGTACTTATCGTCCAGAATGGCTATGATCTTGTAGTCACTCTTAGAACGAATTATCTCCCTTATCACTTTACTGTGACCGCCTTCACCAATAACAACAAGATCCATCATGCCTCACCTCTTTTCATGAGAGATTTGAGCCGGAAAATTTCTCCATGGTCACATGATTTCCGTGACTGATCCCATCCGACCTTACGACTTTGACAAAGGTTAATGCTAGAATTTTCACATCCAATAGGAAGCTTTGATTTTCCACATACCAGACATCCAGCTTAAATTTATCTTCCCACGAGATTTTATTCCTGCCATTGACTTGAGCCCATCCGGTAATTCCGGGTCGAACTTGATGTCGTTTCGCCTGTTCTTCGGTGTATAAGGGCAGATAATCCATCAACAGAGGCCTTGGCCCAACTAAACTTAAATCTCCCTGGATGACATTAACCAATTGCAACAATTCATCTAAACTGTATTTTCTAAGAAACATGCCAAATGGGGTTAATCGGATCGAATCAGGCAATAAATTGCCCTCATGATCCCTTGCTTCCGTCATGGTCCTGAATTTATAAAGATTAATTGGTTTCCCGTGTAATCCCGGTCTTTGCTGCTTAAATATGACCGGAGATCCCAACTTTAACCTAACCAATACAGCAACGATCCCGATAATCGGAAGAAAGATTACGAATAATGGAATGGATACCAACAAGTCACAAAATCGCTTCATGAATGATCTACTCCTATTGATTTGGGCTGAAATATTTGGATTTGATACGGTCAAGCTTCCATAATAGATAATTCATCTTCTTAAAAGAATGACCATCTACGGCAATTAGCCATTGATTATCATTTATCTGAAGCTGGTCGATATGGTGCATCCCATCTTTTCTCCAATCATTCTCTTTATCGGAGCCTTTTAATATACAGGAAACTTCTTCTTCCTCGTATTCAATCTCTGAGAGTTGATTGACTTTGAAGATACGGACTGAATCTCCATAATGTGGATAATTAGCTTGTGTATATCTATATATGTTTCCATTTGCAACGACTAGTCTTCCTCCTGGTCTGCTAATCATCTTGTTATTTGACAGGATCGGACTTTGAGGATGTTCGCGCCAAGATCCCATTAATTGATCGGAGTAAAAAAGATGAAAATTCCCTTCATCCGTACCTGCAAATATCCACCATTTCCCATCCACATGTACAATAGAGGGATCTAAATACCTACCGCTGAACAACTCACACTCCACTTCCCATTCATAGGGGAAATTTCGTGATTTATATAAGAGGACACCATTTGCTTCCGCTGTCTCCGGTAACATATAGTATTCATTCTCATAGGCAAACACTTGGGGATAGGATAAATGGTAATTTTCGCGAAGCACTAGACGTTGATAATTCCACTCGGATCCATCGGAACTCGAAGCTAAACCTATTTCTCCTCGACCCGAAGCCTTATTTAGAACCTCGAAGAACAGATAGAATGTTGCATCATGTTGGATAATAAATGGATCAGCGACAAACTCTGCCGAAACGTCTGTTACATCTGCAGCACGTAAAGAGGGAGTGTCCAATTTGCTGCTTGGAGGAGCTTCAGATACAAAGTCATCCGTGATGAACACGGTAATCGACCAGTTGGATACAATAATCCCTTTCAGAAATAGCGAATAACCATTTTTTAATCTTCTAAATATTTTAAGGCTAATTGTAGGAACGATAAATAATTTCTTAAGCTCCACAATCCCCCCTACTAGGAGGGTATGAATGATATGATGATGATGATGCAAGCTATCTGAAATATTCATGTCGTCCTCAACACTTCTTCCTCTTCGATATAACCGCACGGATTATTGGATTGCCATCTCCAGGCATCCCGGCACATCTCCTCAATGCCTTTCTCAGCGATCCATCCCAGCTCCCGTTCAGCCTTAGTCGGGTCCGAATAACAAATCCCTATGTCACCAGGTCTTCGATCCGTCATCTTATATGGAATGCGTCTGCCCGTTACTCTTTCGAAAGCAGAGACCATTTCGATAACGCTATACCCTCGTCCTGTCCCAAGGTTGTAAGCTTCCACACCTGTAGTTACCATCACCTTCTCCAGCGCCTTCAAGTGTCCGCGCGCTAGATCCTCCACATGGATATAGTCCCTTACACCTGTACCATCCAAGGTCGGGTAGTCATTCCCATAAATCTGCAGTTCCTTTAACCCCCCTACCGCCACCTGCGTGATAAAAGGCATCAGATTATTCGGGATGCCGTTTGGATCCTCGCCTAATCTTCCGCTGCTATGGGCACCAACAGGGTTAAAATAGCGCAGGATCGCGATGCTCCAATAGGGATCGGAAACGTACACATCCTGCATGATTTCTTCAATTATTAGCTTCGTGCGCCCATAGGCGTTCGTTGCACCAAGAGGAGAATTCTCCGAGATCGGTACGGATTCCGACATGCCGTATACAGTAGCGGATGAGCTGAATATCATTCTTTTTACTGCATACTCCTGCATAAGTTCGCAAAGCACAAGCGTCCCCGTGATATTATTATGGTAGTAGCGAAGCGGTAAACGAACGGATTCACCTACTGCTTTAAGCCCAGCGAAGTGAACCACGGCTTCAATTTTATTTTGCTTAAAGACGTCTTCAAGACTCTGCCGATCTAATAGATCAATCTGATAGAATTTGAAATCTTTTCCCGTTACTTCGTTTACTCGCTTTAAGGATTCCGAACTGCTGTTGCAAAGGTTATCCACAACGACTATTTCATATCCAGCATTCAATAACTCCACGCAGGTGTGACTGCCAACATATCCGGCTCCACCCGTTACGAGAACTGCCATTATTTGACCCCCAAACTGTTTATCAGAATTTCAAGTAATCACTTGTATAAAAAATGTGTAAAGTAACCACGTTCTCATAGTAAAAATAAATCAGATAAAAGCCTAGAATCGCGTAGTATATAAATTTCTGTTGTCTTTTCACGAATAAACTGATAACCCATGACATGAGAATGACATTGTATAATCCAAAATAAATGGTAAATCTTGCAAATATCCAATTTTGTGTAGCGACGGCCATGACAATAAAATTCAGTAACGACATGTTTACGACGTAGTCACCATGGGGGAATATCTCCCTCAGTTTGTTTCTTCCCAGATAAGCAAATATCAATGGAACTGCCCCAACAGCTACCCTAATGACGTTAGCTCCGCCTTCTTGAAATTCCTTATATTCGCTATAGTGTGTATCCGCGATAGCTGCGAAAATGGCATCTGAAAGTACGTTGTATCCCAGAATCAACATAACCGCCAGAAATAGGAGAACAAAAGTGGATGTGGTCCATGCTTTCCTTCTCACAATAAAATAAATAGGAATAAGGATTAGGGCGCTCTCATGAAACGTAGAGGCGAAAGCGACCACGAGAAAATACTTCCGCCAGCTTCCAGCAAACAAATATTTGGTAGCAGCGAATATAATGGCTGAAGCTAAAAATTGCCTGACTCCATTCATGGATACAATGTAAAGTCCAGAAGTTATGTAAATATAAATGCTCACTTCAAACAATCTAGAATACTTATATAACACATAGACGATAAGAATATTCGTCACTAACGCAGTTATAAATATTAACAACTGGGGATCCTGGGTGAATGATTTCAATATCATTTGCAAGATTCCGAAGCCAATATCCTTCTCAGCTTTTACTTCTTCCCAAGTAAAATCACTTAACGTGTAGGAATACATATAAAAGAAGGTATCTCCAATGTTATTGCGGAGTCCTGCTATCATGACGAATGTTGCCATTACGATTGCAGTCAACCATTTATTGGGCTTATACCATATAGGCCCACCGCCGATAGTCACTGGTGTGGCCAAATGCCTTGAAAAGAAAGATGCGATATAGACGACAACCAGATTAACCCACAGTATGGCCATATTTGATTTCCTTTCGAGTCCTTAAGAGATTCTTGTTTTTCTAATCACATACCAATAGAGCATGAGTCCAAGTGGAATAGCGAGAAAAGTGAGGAGCTTGGCAGGTGTTTCCTGCATAAACCTACGATTACCTGATGTCATACTGCTGGATACATAGTGGATCGATTGCCTGAATTTAAAGAGTAAGCTGGCAAAGGGCAGTTTCATAAGCTCCTTACGGTAAAAGGCAAAGCCGTTGGGGTTCTTGCGGTATTGTTTAAGCATGTTCATCGAGGAACCATCCGGTAAATATTCCACGCAGCAAAGCACTTCATTCATGAGCAGCATTTCATACTGCTGATCCAGCATATAGTACTTATAAGCTAAACCAACATACTTTTCATTTTTGAATATAGGATAAGGATACTGTCTGGTTAATGCAGTTCGATAAACTAGCTTCTTATCACCTGTCACACGATGTTTACTATACAACTCAAAAAGTGTGGAGCTCGTGAGATCTTCCGGCAACGTTGAGCCAATGATCCGGCCATCTGTAAAAGCGTCAAGACCAATGATGCCACTCACATGTTCGCTGCCGTGCAACTCCCAAAAGGAGTTTATTTGTTCCACGGCGCCATCCGGCATAAAGTCGTCAGAGTCAATACATACATTCAACTCCGTATCAATTAGCTTGTAAGCTGTATTATGAGCTCCATGCATACCCTGATTGTCCTGCCGATGATAACGGATATCGATCTCATCCTCTGCCATCCAGCTCGCTACCAATTCACTCGTATTATCTGTAGAGCCATCATCTATAATTAACCAAATAAAATTTCTGGAAGTTTGACGTTTCAGACTCTCATAACAAACGTGAAGACAATATGCTCTGTTATAAGTCGGTGTAAATACAGTAAGCTTCTTCATCATTCACCTCGATATACCTAAATAAAAACCCTCTGTCCACGCCGCAGTGTTCTTAATATCGTAACCCTTGTTCGATAAGGATAAAGCGGGGATTTGCCTTGGTAATTTCCTTGCGATTACACGCTTCATTCGATCTACCCAAAGCAATTTGTCACCCAGAGATAAATGCTCTACCAAATGGATGCCCATATCCACTTCTTGGGTAATTTCATCGGAAATAAGACAAGGCAGTCCAGCGCCCTGCGCCTCAATAAGCGTAACGGGCAGTCCTTCATGTAAGGAAGGAAACACGAACATATCAAAAGCTTGAAGCAGTCTCGTAACATCACTTCGCACACCAAGAAACTTTACCCTACTTTGCAGCTGCAAAGCTTTCACTTTCTTCTCAATCTCTGGACGCAGAGGTCCATCCCCTGCCAAAACAAGCACCGTATCCGGCTGCTCTTGGTTCAACTGCGCAAAAATATCAATAAGGAAGGAATGATTCTTCTGATGCGCGAATCTCCCCACATGTCCGACGACATAGCAAGCTGAGGAAATATTCAACTCCCGCCTTACTTGCTCCCTAACCTCCGGCGAGTATGCGAATTTATCACTCTCAATCCCATTCTTCAAAATCACGACATTATTTCCCTTGTTTGCAAATAACCATTGGGCAGCTTTATTCGAACATGCCAAAAAGTGTGTTGCACAGGACGCTATAAAAGTTCCGGCAACCCACTTATATATTTTGGCAGCAATCCCGCCCTCGCTGCTCGTATTGTGACTGTGGGCAATCCGTATAGGTGCTCCCGCTTTTTTGGCGGAACGCAATACGAACCCACTCATTTTATCCATATGGGCGTGCACAATTTTATAATTGGGATATGTAAGAAAGAATTGATCCAAAGCTTGGATATATTTGGTATGGCCAATATCCGATACATAGGGGATTCTGTGAATGATTCCACCCATCTCTATAATCTCGGCATCATAGGCTCCTACTTTACTGGTTAGAAAATCGAATTGAACCTTGGAACGATCCATATTGCGATATAAATTCATGAGGAGTGTTTCCGCTCCGCCTCGATTCATATTGACTACAACGTGTAGAATTCTTATTGGATCGCCCACATGCCCTCCACCTTTTCGCCCATATATAGGGAATATATCGTGCTTTTCTCATTTAATACTTGCTGGGTGGCATACTTTCGTTCAACCATTTCTCTACCCAACATACCCAGCTTCACTCTTAATAGCCTATTATGAGCTAATAGGTTGATCTTCTCTGCCATTGCCGCTTGATCATTAGGCGCTGTAATCCAACCATTATGGTCATTATGAACCAGTTCTTTGTGGCCTCTGTTTTCGCTAGCGATGATGGGAAGTCCACATGCCATAGCCTCCATGATATTCACCGGCAACCCTTCACGAAGACTGGATGCAACGGCAATATCACATATCGGCAATAAGCGATCAATATCATTGCGAAAGCCCAGAAAATCAACCCGATCCGCAATACCGATCTCCTTTGCAAGCTCTTGGCACAGTTCTTTCATCGGACCCTCACCAGCAAGCAGGAGTTTGACATTAGGAGCGTCATCTTTGACCGAAGCTAGAGCTTGTAAAAGCAATTGTTGATTCTTGTTCGTATTAAATTCAGCCGCATAGAACAGGAGGATATCGTCGGGTTCATAACCGATTGCCTGCTTCAATTCACGCTTATGTGACTCTTGGACAGGTCTGAACCGCTCCGTATTCACGCCTACGCCATGTACATACTCAATTCGACTTGCTCTGAATCGGCGATTAACGGCTAGTTGGTAGTCTTCCTCATTGATAGTAATCAAGCAATCCGTGAAATAAGAAAGAAATTTCTCAAGGGGATAGTAAACTAACCAATTATGAACGGGTGCTCCTTGACAAAAATGAAAGCCATGAGCGGTATATATGACCTTAGTCCCATTTCTCCGCGCATTCCTCGCTGCTAAACGAGCCAGTACACCGCCCATCGGGGTATGGCAGTGGATGATATCATATTTGTTTTCGTCAATAATTGACTTAAGCTCCGTATAGGCGTTAATGTTGGTTCGATGAAATGGTGAGCGTTGGATCGGAACGTTAAACTTCGCGTTGACATAAGGAAGTTCCATATTCCCGTTAGCGGCAACATGGACCTCCCAACCCTGCTCTTTAAACCATTTCATGTAGGGCACATGAAAAGCTTTAAAATGATAATCAACTGTGGCACATAACAGCACTTTCTTAGGCATTTGCATCCCCTACTTAATTAATTCCCTCTCCAAGGTGGAAGACAGGTATTTCAGCAATTCGTATCTTAAATCCTCGCGCTGCAGGGCATAATCAATCGTTGTCTGTATGAAACCTAACTTATCGCCCACATCGAATCGCATGCCTTCAAATTCATAGGCATATACCGACTCAAGTCGATTTAATTCTGCAATGGCATCGGTAAGTTGAATTTCACCACCGGCTCCCGGCTCTTGATTATTGAGAATGTCGAAAATCCTCGGTGTCAGGATATATCGGCCCATAATCGCAAGATTAGACGGCGCTTCCTCTTTCTTGGGCTTCTCAACTAGATGATTGATGCTATATAAACGCTTCTCAATTTCGTTTCCATCGACAATTCCATACCTGGATACCTCTTCATCGGATACGTGCTTCACTCCAATAACGGAAGCATGGCGAGATTCATATTGATCCATCATCTGCTTCAGACATGGCTTTTCCGCTCGAACGATATCATCCCCTAGCAGCACAGCGAAAGGTTCATCCCCAATGAAATTGCGCGCACACCAGATGGCATGTCCCAGACCCTTGGGTTCCTTCTGACGAATATAATGAATATCAACTTTGGACGACTTCTGAACTTCAGTTAACAAGTCAAACTTCTGCTTTTCCAATAAATTTTGCTCAAGCTCAAAGGAAATATCGAAATGATCCTCAATGGCCCTTTTCCCTTTACCCGTCACGATAATAATATCTTCAATGCCTGACTCAACGGCTTCTTCAACGATATATTGAATGGTTGGTTTATCGACAATGGGCAGCATTTCTTTAGGCATAGCCTTGGTTGCAGGTAGAAATCTTGTCCCCAGACCAGCGGCTGGAATAATTGCTTTTCTTACTTTCATAGATGTTTGCTCCTTTTTAGCCAATTGAGACTAGTTTCTTTGGTAGTGGAATGATATTGCTATTCCCTAAATTTACGAGATATTCTCTCAGGCTCTCTTTATCCAGTGAGGCATAAATGGAAATCATCTCTTTGATTTCTTCCACATAAAGCTCCGCGGTTTTACCTATATAAATTTTGGGATATACTTGCTGTTCGTCGATTTCATCGGCTTTTAGCAACTCTTCATAAAGCTTCTCACCCGGTCTCATTCCGGTAAATTCGATCTCGATATCCTCTAGCGAGTTGCCGGATAGCTTGATGAGATTTTTCGCCAAATCTACGATTTTCACGGGCTCTCCCATGTCTAGAATAAAAATTTCTCCGCCATTCGCTAATGCTCCGGCTTGGATGACCAATCTGGATGCTTCAGGTATCGTCATAAAGTAGCGAATCATGTCGGGGTGAGTGACTGAAACCGGACCGCCTTTTTCAATCTGATGCTTAAACCTCGGAATGACACTGCCCCTGCTCCCTAACACATTGCCGAAACGAACAGCAACGAATTTGGTATTGCTGCTTCTATCCATATCCTGAATAATCATCTCAGCCATTCTTTTGGTGGCACCCATGACGCTGGTTGGATTCACCGCTTTATCCGTTGATATCATGACGAATGTACCCACTTCGAACTTGCTGGCCGCTTTGGCAACGTTCATCGTGCCGATTACATTGTTCTTTAACGCTTCTTCCGGGTTCCGCTCCATGAGCGGTACATGTTTATGGGCAGCTGCGTGATACACGACATCAGGTCGATGTCTGTTCATGATCGACATCATCTTCCAGGAGTCCTGAATATCAGCAATTTCCGTTATGAATTCAATTTCTGTATGTACACAAATGTCCTTTAATTCCATTTCGATTGAATAAATGCTGTTCTCCCCATGTCCTAAGAGAATCAGCTTCTGAGGATGAAACTTCGTGACTTGTCGACAAATTTCCGAACCAATTGAACCTCCAGCACCAGTTACTAGTACCACTTTGTCCGTGATAAATTCGGAAATACTTTCAATATCAAGCTCTATGGGTTCCCGCCCCAATAAATCTTCAACCTGAACGTCCAAGAAGTGATTAACGGAAAGCTTACCAGTTACTAGATCCTCTAGCTTAGGCAGTGTTTGTGTCTTGGCTGCCGTCTTCGCACATTCTTGGAATATGAAGTTGAGGTCCTTTTTACCTAGTGAAGGAATAGCAATAATAATATTGTCGATTTGCAGCTCTTTTACCGCCATCTCTATGCGATTAACGCCGCCAACGACGGGTATACCCAGAATATCCAGGTTATGCATTCGCGCGTTATCATCAATAAATGCAACAGGCTCTAGATCCGCGTCATTATTTTTGATCAATTGTCTGGCAACCATCATCCCTGCCGAACCGGCACCAACGATTAACGTACGTTTTTTATTCACTTGTTTATTGATATAACGGTTCCGAAGGAGTCGCCAACAGAAACGAGATCCACCAATCAGCATGATATGGAGCATCCATGTGACCGCGAGTAAACGGAAGTAAATATCCTGCACAATGATTTGTTGGATGAACGCCACAGTAACAATTGAAAACGTAATCGCCTTTACAATAAACAATAATTCCTCGATGCTCGCATGTTCCCAGGCTTTCTTATAAAGCTTATACACAAACGAAAACACATGATGACTAAGGAGCAATGTAATTGAACTAACGACCAAAGGCAGCGATATGACGTTTAGATCTGCGCTCAATAAAAATCGGCTAAAAAAAATGGACGTTAATACAATGAAGGAGTCTATGAATATTAATAGAGATAACCTTTGTCGGTATGACAAATAAATCCACCCTCTCACTAAAGTTCTTAAGTATAAGGCCTTTGGAGAAAGACCATATAATTAAATCCTTTAATCCTATATAGGGCATCTAACCCTTCCTCGCACCACACTTTTGACGACTCGCGTCTAAGGTCGATTCAACCCACAGCATGGTCGAGTGCTTCCATTGATAACGGTAAGGAGGCATCACCGGAGTTCATTTAGGAACACCTTTTATAGTTCTTCATAAAGAACGATATTGAAAATATTGGCGATTATCCTATTATAAAGAACGTTTAACTTAAATTAATTCTTTATAAAGAACATTTTGAGTAAAAAAATATACTTTTATTTGGTCAATAGTTGTTTATTTAATTGTAGTTCTTTATAAAGAACGTGTCAATACAGTTTTTTTATCTCGTCTCAGAAGCTTTCCATTCCAAGTAAGAGGATCAAATATTTTCAGTTAATTTCACACTGATCCGATCAGGATTAAGCTATACTACTTCTTTCAAAACACATGCTCTTACTTCCCGTGACCATCTTTCAGAATGCTTAGATTTCGGCATTTCGTACACGCTTGTTCGTTATCCACAGTTTGCATTGGACGTCTAGAAGTTAAGCCCACTGTATCACTGTTCTTGTTGGTACCACAGGACAAAGAATAGAACCCATGTCATAGCTGCTGTCAGATCCATGAGCCCCTTGGAGGATAGTATGGCCGCTACTTATAAGTTTTTAAAGATGGATATCTGCATAGGGATGTCATTACCCAATCTTGGACGGCTGCTTGGGCTTTTCGGATAGCACCCCTCGTCTGACAAGAGAGAGGGCATTCTCAGAAGATTTTTAAAACCAAATATCCCAGAAAACAATTACATGCATCTGGGACTTTGATCACTCGCCCTCGTTGCCCCAAAAAAATCACATGGACCTTTTTTAATAACAAGCAAGATTTAGACCATCTGTTGGTTCAGAAGTGTGCGAATTGTCGT
Organism: Paenibacillus sp. J31P190; assembly: GCF_059692075.1. NCBI lineage: Bacteria > Bacillati > Bacillota > Bacilli > Caryophanales > Paenibacillaceae > Paenibacillus > Paenibacillus sp. J31P190. Next base: position 23,732 of record NZ_JCAUAS010000001.1, read on the forward strand.
TATTAATATTCCATCTGGTTAACTCAAGATAAGTACGTTGCGTTGAAACAGCAGCCGCATTCATTGTAGTATTAGCTCTGCAGCAATAGGCAACGTTTGAACTCAAGCTTTGAGATTCAAATAACAATCATCCTAAACATATGATTTATTTTAATTCCTTCCGTTTGCATTCGAGACGCTTGGCATAAAACCTAGTACGGCAAAAGATTATTTTTCGTTTTTATGCAGATACTTTTTTTGATAACTCATCGTTATTTAAAGAACTCGAATTCCGTTTAAATCCGTAACCCGATAAATATTTTCCAAGCTTAATGGAAGGTTTTTCTATAAATTTATAGCTCAAAGCTGACATGAAGATAGATAAAACAAAGGAAATAACTAATATTATCAACATTGGTATCAAACCGTACAGTATATGCAACATGATTAACAATATCAATGCGTGTAATAAGTAAAAACTAAACGATATTTTGCCCAGAAAATTTATGGGTCTCAAAAGTAAAAATTTCGAAAAGTAATTAACCCCTAAAGCATGCAACATAATTAAAACAGCTCCAAAGGTAATAAACCAATCAATCATTATTAAGTACAAGTTGTACTCTGTATTACCAATTAACTTTGATAATATCGAAAAAGGAAGACGCGGATAACAAAAAAACAATACCCCCATTGGAAGGAAAACGTGTTTTAATCTGGTTTTAGCTATGATACTTACTAAATAAACTCTATGTATAGCTAGCAAGGCTCCAATAATAAACATTGACGAATAGTGCAATGTTATAAAGTAATTCGTCGATAATGGCTTATGAAATTCACTAGGGATATTCATCATCATGAAATAACCAACACCAGATAGGAGGAGACTCACGATGATACTTAATTTCCACTTGGCCCTAAGGACAAAAATCATAATGAAAGGAAATACGATTGATATTCTTAGTTCATGAACTAATGTCCAAATAACCATATTGAAGGTATACCATTTGTACTCCCCTAAAAAAAGGATATGATTGATTATATTATCAACAGTTATTTTTTCCGCCCAATTGCCTAGCCCGATAATGTCAGGTACCTTATCAATATTGGAAGCTAAACTCACCTTAGCAATGAAAGATAAGACAATAATAATAAAATAGGGAATATAAATCCTGCAGAATCTTCTTATTAAATACTTGGGATAGCTGACTTGAGGATTCTTATAAAAGGAGAGCGACAAGACGAATCCACTTAAAACAAAAAACAAAATTACTGCCGCATGACCACTTGTGAACACTGCAATATAAGGTTTCACAACTGCAATATTCATTGGTAAGGCAAAGATAAAGTGTGACAACAATACAATTAAAGCAGCCACTCCTCTTAAAGAGACTAATTCTTCAAATCTATTAGCCAAACTAACCACCCCAATCCAATTAATGATAAATCATTGTTCTCTATAAAGAACAATAACAGATATTTGTTCTTTTTTCAACCTCAATATAGACACCCGAAGGTGCCTATACACATATTTCTGATCCCAATTCACAACTTGCTAACCGTCACATTCATAGTAATGCTTTGTGTATACGTAATTTTAATTGTATTTGCATCAATGAGCATGATACTGGGCTGTACAATCTGTGCGGAAGATAAGCTGAATACATAAGGCTCCATTGTGTTTAATTTATGAACAATTGTTGAAGAAAATTGTGCTCCATCAGCTGTAAGTGTTACGGTCTTCTTGAACTTCCTGGATTCATCATATCCAATATAAATGGGGTCCTGCTGTGGCAAGATAATATTCGTAAATGTGTTGTCTGCTGATACGAATTTTTTCATTACATTTGAGGATTGATAATAAACTAAGGCAAGTGGCGTCGCAGAGCCTGAATAGGTTATTGAGGTTCTTTTCAGCGACAATATTACTGTAGAAACATTGCCCCAGAACTGAGTTAACAAACGAACAAACGCAGGTGTTTTTATTTCAATGACACAATCTTCAAGTGCAATTTCAGTCTCCGAGGTTGGGCTGTTTATTTGACTCACGAAGATTTCAGTGATTGAATTCACTTGAAAGTAACAATTTGTGATTAAAGTTACGGAACGTATATTATTCATATTGGTGACTAAATTCCATACCCTTGCATCGATAAAGGAACAATTGTTGACTTTCAGAATTTTGGGATTTGTTGCCGAAGTGTCATGTAGTAAGTATGCATTGTTTTTAAATGTACATTGCTCGATGTTTACATGCTCACTTAGCGTTGATTCATTTCGTGAGCCTGCTTTAATTGCAATGTTATCGAAAGTACATCCTTCGTATGCATACACTCGAGCATCAAGTCTGAAACCTGTTGAAATCGTATTTTCAAATATACAATCTTTTACCAGATCGACAATAAAAAACGTGTAACCTATAGATGCTTTTGTAAACTTGATCACATTATTTTGGAATATTGCATTTTCAGAGGGCATGCTAATATTGACACAATTGATCAAGTAGTTATGACTAAAATTCACTTTATATTTCGCTCCGCCTAAGCCTAAACTCCCACCCTTCATATAGTTTCCTGTTATGTTAATATATGGATTCTCCAGTTCAGCTGTCATCAATCCGATGTTATTTCCACAATTGTAAAAATAGTTTCCTTTAATATCTGCATGTTGGACAGCATATATGTTGATACCATTTGCGGTCATATTATAAAAATGATTATTCTGGATACTGATCGTATATACTCCCGCTAATATCCCATTACTGCTGCCATAGAAGCGATTATGCCGAATAATTACACCTTCCCCATAATTGTCTTCTTGATTGAAACAATATCGTGTAGGATCATTAAACACGGTGCCACCATCTAGAAAAGCATTGCTTCCGTCTTTTCCTGTGTCTCTAATCGTATTATATTCGATAATATTATGGGATCCCCCGCCTTGTATTCCACCACGTTGGCAACCATAAATCTCACAATTACGAATGATGTTGTGATGAGGAATATCTCCGTACATGATTCTTATATTAAATATTTTATTGGGATTTGTTTCATCAAAAAATACAAATCGGTACGTGGATGCCCCTCTAGGAATAGATACTGGTGTATAAATCCTTTGACTTTTCATCTTGCCTATAAAGGAACCATCTGATTTGTAGAAAGCCATATCAAAATCTTTTGTATTCATACTTCCAATCACTCTGTCATAACCTGTACCAGCAATGACTAATGAAGAATAATTCTCACCATCTAAATTAGGCAAGTCTATTGATTTACTCGTTAATATGTTTGTCGCAGGAATTAGAGCACCTGTAGCATTGTTGATAGTGTTTAATGTAAATTGCGGATTGAATTCAATTAATTCACTAAGTGATTTACTAATAAAGTTGATACTGTCTCCAGTAAATGACCCTATACTACAATTTATTATCGAATTGTTACTTGAAGTCCGTTGGAATTGAACGCCGTATGAGCTTTCAAGAGCAGCTTCCCCCACTGGATATGAATAGCTTCTATCCTCTCTGCAGCCAATTATATATCCATTGAGAAGATGCGCGTTGTAAACGTTATCAAAGGTGAGAACAGTCCCTTCAAATTTATAAAAATCTGACGTATTTATTTTGTCAAAAGGTGACTTCTTATCGGAATCATAAATCACCTTAATCGTTGAGCCATTAAGATTGAATCTTAAATGACTAACCATATTAATGGTTCTTGGATAGCAAACCGAATACTCACCTCTTGGTAAAGTAACCTCTGTGAAATTATTGTTTAAAGCATATTTCAAGGCATTATTGATTCCTTGAATATTGTTGTCTGCAGTTATATAGTCATTTACCACGTAAGGCTTAGCAGGAAGACCTTTCGTGATACCCCACCTTGACAACTCTATTAAATAGGTAGTTGATGTGTCTGATACTAAATCCTTGCTACTCTTGACCCAAACCATAATTCCATCACCTCACTCTATGGTAGTAGTACCAGCTAATTAAGACATGCACTCATTGTAGTTAGCTGTTCGTTCCGAATCAGTCAACACGCGCGTATAATACCTGACGCGGCGGAATCTACCTCCGTTATCTTTATTGTAGATGCTCAGAGTCTTACAAATAATTGTGCTTCTCCCATTCGTTACTCTATTGCCGATCAATGCATTATCCAGATAAACTTTAACATTCGTGCCATCACAAGTAACAATTAAATGATGTTTTGTTCCATTAAATATGGAGGGATTTGTATTTAGAACTGTATATAAGCTGCTGTTCGGACTTTGAAGGTGAAAATCACCATTATTCTTCGCGAAGAAAGTTTGATAACCATAATAGTCGTTCTGGTAAGCTTGAAGTGTAAAGTTAGATAGAGGGATGCTCGGTGGCATGAATTCAAATTCCCACGTAAACACATCTGTACAAAATGGTATCAAATTGGAAGCAATACTAGAAACGACAACGTCAGACGTATATTCCAGACCATCAGCATGAATATTTCCTTGGAATGCAGAATTCGCATATGGCCACCCTTTTGATACCAGAACATTATAACCGTTTCCACTCCGGTCTCCCCACAGCAATCCGTTTGTTGTCATGTTTGCAGCCAAAATATCATCGGTGAATAAATACAAAACAGGTGCGTTCGGATTTAATGCTGAAGTGACAAACGAAACATTTCCCATATTTGTTTCAGTACCCGCCGTATTCTTTGATTTAAGTGTAAGCAAATAATTCGTGCTTGCCATTAATCCAACCATCGTGTAGCTAGTTCCTGAAGTACTCGCCAACCAGGTTGATCCATTGTAGATTTCATAAGAGGAAGCCCCCCCGACAACTGGCCATGTTAATGTTGTTCCAAAAGATGTAACATTCATGCTAGTAATTACTATGCCTTGGGGTGCAGTTGTCGCAATCGTTAGTGATGTTCCGCTCGATATATTATTCATGGCATCAACAGCCTTAACGTTGAAGGTATACGAAGTCGATGGTGAAAGTTGCGTGACGTTGTAAGAGGTCCCTAGCACACTTGTGAGGAACGAAGTACCATTTGAGATTCTATAGGCCACCGTATCAGAAGAAGCACTTGCCGTCCAGTTGAGAGTCAGAGAATTAGTAGTAACATTCGTTGCAGATAAATTAGTCACATTGTCAGGAGCAATTACGTCAGGGTTATTATTCGTAATAATATTTACAAATTGAGTACAGTACGCACGAAAGGAAGAGTTGGTCGAGATCAGTACAGAATTAAACGGTTCAAAAAAGGCTTCAAATACTTCACCGGCCTTCACGGTGTAGGTATCATTTTTGATAGTAAACGTTAAATCAGTTATCCCATCATTCGTGATGACAAAACCATCCATATTACTATTGAAATTTTTTGTTAATCCTGCGTTTCCGCTAAATGGTTCCTTGGCTTTAGCACAAAGCATCTTCGTTCCACCATTTGAACCCAACAAAGGTTCAAATTGATCATTAGATTCATTAAAATATTGTGGAATCTGAACGCCCTCTGAATCAACAAGCAACTTCTTTGTTTGATAGGTCATTCCTTACTCATCCCCTCTCAATCTAGCTAATCCTTCTTATATTTACTATATGCAATTTAATATCACTTGTTCGTTATTCATGTCCCACAATAGATTGCTCTTTAACCCAATTAATGTAATTCAAACTAAAAATCACCCCTTTGCTCCAGGAATGGCAGCAACGGGGCGATTTTAAAGATTTTCTTTTAAAACTGACCTCTTCTTAAATTTGTTGATTCTTACATATAAGTTTGATGATAACTGATGCATAATCGAATACATATATTTAAATTCATTCGATTTACGATAAATTAGTACATAGCAAACATTCGGAACGATTATACAAATCAGCCCTCTAACAACTAGCAGAAAAATATTATTAACTGGTAATAAATTACAAATAAAATTTGTTACCACGTAAATACCTATACCTATAGTCAAGTAACTCAAGTAAATTAAAAAATATTCCTTTACAGGTTTACGAAAAACTTCCTTATATACAAAATATGGGGCTGTCCAAAAAGGTACAACGATAGTGCTTATTAATGTACCTATGAAAACACCTGTCATACCTATGTACTGTACTAGTATAATAGATAAAATTAGGTTTACTCCAGCTTCGAAAAAAGGCGCAAACCTGTCTTGATGAAAAATGCCAGAAGTAGTTTTTACCATTACAATAGAGCGTCTCATACCAGATATATAGAAATTCAACATAATAAATATAACTGCACTTTTACTTATCAGATAATCAGGCCCTAACCACAAAGTAATTAGCGGATCTAATGTAATATATAAAAATATTGTAAAAAAAGAATATATCCAAAAATTGAAAAAGAAGGTTATTTTAAATATACGATAAATGTTTTCTTCACTTTCTTTTGCCACTAAATTTCCAATGCTATGATTAATATTATCAAAAACTTGATTGATAAACGTTCTGCAAATCGTAATGAACATATAATAATTTGAATATAAGCCTACTGCAGCCACACTTACATAAGAAGCAATTATCAGATTGTCAGTGCCAAACACACAATATCCACCTATATTATGCAGAATTAAAGCTTTCACATTCTTAATAATACTTGTCTTGGTCTCAGTGTCTAATTGTGTCGTTACTTTGCTCTTAATAAATGGATACATTCTATCTACCATAATAGATAAAATCACTGACGTTAAAATCGTTATCAGAATATCAATGATGATATACATCAAATAATTATGAGTAATATACAATATTCCAATCTTAATGCTGGTAGCAACAATGGATGAGATTGAATATACCCCCGTTACAATATAACCTTTTTGACTGACATTCAAGAGAGAGATTTTATGTGAAAATAAATAACTCGATACTGTATTTAACAGAAAAATAAAAAAAATTAGATTTACATGCTCAATACTTGTATCTTGAACAAAATATTTAATAAAGGGCAGAACTGCAACTCCTAGAAGGAAAACAACGAGTGCGATGATCCGAAAAGCTTTTTTGTATAGATTCATCAATACATTAATTTTTTCTTGATCATTTTCTGCAATCGGTTTATACAGGCTGTATACTATACTTGAGCCAATTCCAGCTTCCGCTAGGGCAAGCATGCCTAATATATTCGTAAATAATCCATTAATTCCTAGATATTCAATCCCTAAAGCACTAATGAATACAGTTCTTGACAGAAAACTGAGCAATGTAATGATGAATTGACTGGCAATTCCGGTTGATACATTAATTAGCGAATTTTTTACTCTCATTTTGGCTCCTGTTTTACTGATTTCTGAATTCTCTTTTATGCACTTCTATTAAAATCGGTAATACTTTAAATTTAAGAGCCAAATAATAGATGTATTCTTTAATGGTATTGCACTGATAAGCAAAGCCTATTTCTTTGACACTATCTTGGAACATTTCATGCCTTACAAGCCTGCGCAATTCGACATCGATTTTTAGGTCAGAGCTGTTTTTTACATTCCGGATTAGCAATCTATAAATTGTTTTTATATAATAATTGGCCATGTCATTCCTGTAAGTTTTATCCGTAAGCAAACCGAACTTTTCAGAGAGCTGCTTTCTTAATCTGTGCTGTAAAATTAAACTGCTTTCCAATGCTGGTTTATAAGGTTGTCTCATTACACTATCCTGATTATTATCTGTGTAGTAATACAGGATATCGGATATCGCATACACGCGCTTCGATGTAAGGAGAACTTCCAAGTTAAATATGACATCTTCGCCGACAAAGACATTTTCATTGAATTTAATTTGATTTTTCTTTAAAAAACTTGTCTTGTAAAAGTACCTCCATGCATAGCATAAATCATTATTGGAATGGATATTTGATGCGCTTAGTACGAGTTCTCTTCCTTGCATTAGCTGATTTACCTTATACCCCGGTATAAATGAGAGATGACTTGGCGTTGTTTGGTAACCACTAATAACCGCATCACATTGATGCTGTTCGGCAGTCTTATAAAGGAGATGTAAATATTGCTTTGAAATTTCATCATCAGCATCGATAAATACAATGTATTTCCCAGTAGACACATCAATACCCGTATTTCTTGCACTACTGGGACCACCGTTTTCTTGATGAATAACCCTAATACGGGTGTCATTAGCTGCGTAGTACTCAGCAATTTCACCACATTTGTCAGGTGAACCGTCGTTCACAAGTATTAATTCGAAATTTGTATATATTTGGTTAAATATACATTCCATCAATCTGGGTAGACATTTCTCTGCGCGGTACATGGGTACGATTATGCTAACTATTTCACCCATTTGGCCACCTCAACTCGTTGTGATAATACATTTTATTTCTTTTAAATATTTCTTGTCTTGACTCTCTCCAACACCTTGCCCTGCTCCTGCTTCACATACATATTTATTTTCTATACTTATCTTCGTATTCGCTTTTCTTAGAAACCATTCATACTCGATATCCACATGGCCTATATCAATAGCTTGATATCCCTCTTTGAATAAATCATAGGCCATGATCGTTGCAGTGGGGCCAATTGCCAGCAATATTAATTTATGTTTCACGATCTTTTTGGTTTCAGCCATAATCTTGTCATATGCGGAATACGCATCCTCTTCAGGAACTAGAATTCTCTCGATCGAATTGGCTGTATCGAACAAATCGTTCCCTACACCTAACCTACTTTTCCTTCCTTCAACAATAACAATGTCTCTGTTTTTCCAGATTAATTTCATTTGAGCAAACCATCGATGACTATTCGACTTATTTTGGAATGGATAATAACATCTGGATATAAACGAATTGTAGTATACTTTTTTTTCGGACAGGAGCTTATACCATTGCAAGCGATACTTTGCTAAATGTCGTCGCCAGTAATTCCTGGGTTCATCATGATATTGTGTTAGATCTTCAAACACATCCGGTAAACATACTAGAAACCCAGGGTCTTCAACCTTTAAAATCTCTCTTAATCTTATTGCTAAGAGTTCATTTGAATTCTGGAACGTAATTCTGGTATTCATCATTAATTTAAATTCGCCATCTCCGTACCTACAAACAGAGGCTTTATTATTCAAGATTTCATCTAAGGTATGGTCGATGGTTTTAATTTTGGGAGAACTGAACAAAAGTCTAATGATGCTATCAATAACAATATTAGCTTGATGCTGAGCTTCATGTTTTAAATCAAACATCAAATTCCACACTACTGTTAAACGATCTTTTAACGTTCTTAGTATCATAAACTATTCACCCATCTTCCTCCGCTTATTATTACTGTCTCATGACCCATCCATACCGATGTGAAATAGAGTAAACTTCAGAGTATACTATATTTATTCATCATAGCCAAAGTCATTGTCTAATTCTTTTCTTATGATTTCGATTTGTTCCTGTGTTTTATTTGGCCAGTATGTGTCATACACCGGTTTAACCTTAAGATTTTCCCGATGCTTATCCAAGTAATCGGATGTCTTTCCGATAATTCGCGCAGGATTTCCAGCTACTATGCTGTTATCGGGAATATTCTTTGTTACTATGGACCCAGCAGCCACTATGACATCATTGCCGATTGTAACGTTGCATAAAACAACACTTCTAAATCCTATAAATACTCGGTCTCCAATTTTAACTTTCCCAATCTTTGTCTTACCAAAATATACTTTGGTACTTGCATCATGAGCCAGTATGGCACTATTGGTAATTGTTACATCATCACCAATCTCTACAAGCCAACAATGACCATAATCTATGTGGCTATTGAAGTAATTAAAATTTTTACCATGTTTTAATCCTCTTTCTCTTAATACCTCCAATTCTGTTTTTGGAAATAACTTGTTTCTAACCCGGACTTTTATTGAAGTTATAATTCTCTTTATCATCTCTTCACAACCTTAAGACCATTATAGGAATTCATCATTCGAATACAGAATCCTTGCGTAAATGGAAGTATATTAAATAACATCGAATATACGCCTATATCTTTAGTGTCTCCTTGAGAAAAGTCAACAGCACCATTTCTTCTTGTAACCTTCATCAAGTAATTGGTTGCTTTATTTGCGCTCTCTATACATAATTCCGAAATTTCATCGATTTGGGACGCATTTAGCATGAACCATCCTAGTGTAGCTGTTGTTGAAGAATCAGGCCTGCATTCTCCTCTGGTGACTGTCCAATTCCAATTACCTTGCTCTTGTTGGAACTGTACAGCGGCCGTTGCAAACTTTTTCACACTTTCTTCCAAGACGGGCTTATAACTATGATCATTTGGCAATTCAAGCCATGCATCGATAAGACCTATTGCATACCATCCAAGCCCTCTACCCCAACCATAAAGTCCTAATGGGACGTTGCGATCTACTTGATAGGCATGACTTGGTATATGATGTCCTTCCAACATGCCTTGCTCTTCATAAGCTTTTATTTGCTTAACCGCCAAATCTACACATTCATCTACTTGATATCGAATACCATAAGATACTAAGAACGGGCAAATAAACCCGATTGTGTCAACATACCGATAACCTTTCATAAACTTACGGTAAGCCACTGTACCATCGTGTCCGATATGTTCTTTGATCATAGCCCAGGTACTATCAAGAGCCAATCTATAGTTATCCGTTTCGATAAAGTCCAATTTCATTAATGCATAAGCTAATATGGCCGCATCTACATGATTAGGCATATGAAGCCACTGGCCCTGACTATCAAATTTCAAGCTTAAATACTTTCTAAGCTCGCGTTTCACATCTTTATCGTCATTATGTATCAAATATTCCGACAATCCTAATAAAAGCGATGCTTCTTGCCAATGTTGAATGGCACTTTTCGTGTAATTTCCTTTTAACATATCGATTACTACTAATCTTGTATGATCCGTCACTTTAATCTTTGGCGTTGTATTCAACCACTTCAGCCCTAATTTTGTGATCGATTTATTCCATATTTGTTTATCCTGATATCTTCCAATATGAATTCTACTGAGCCAATCCTTCCCAATAGGAACGACATCAATCGATATAATTATTGCAATTATACAAAGTAGTGCTAAACCTATTATTTGAATAATCATATGCTGTATCCCCTTTAATTAATTAAACATTTCATAAAGCTTATGAATCTCCGATTCCGTTCCTAATCGTTCATTAGATAATTGGTATGTAAAATGTTCACGCAAAGCCTCATTATTGATGAGTGACGCAATTCCTTCATATAAGGATTTTGAATTCATTTCCACAATCAAACCATTATCATGATTAGTTATTTGATCCTTAGCTGTGCTAAAGTTCGTTACCACAATAGGTTTATGTAGAATTTTCGCTTCATCTATAGCAATTGATTTCCCCTCAAATCGAGATGGCTGTACATATATATCTGCTTCTTTTATGTACGGGTAGGGATTTTCTTTAATGCCCAAGAGAACGAAAACTCCTTGCAATCCCTCCTCAACAATCTTTCTTTCTAACTTCCCTCGATCTTCTCCCTCGCCAATGATATACCATTTCACTACATATCCTGCACGGATAAGCATTTTGCATGATTCGATCGCCATTTCAAAGCCTTTTTGATAGTTTAATCTTCCGACTGAAACTAGTTTTATCTCAGCATCGCTCATATTTATCGATTCTTGCGATAATTTATGTATAGCTGCCGGTGACACGATATTGTGCATGACATCAACCTTATGGCTATACATCGGAAATCTATTTTTTAAAATATGACCGCACTCTTCCGATACGGTAACTACATGGTCAAGCTTATCGAAATAGGGTTGATCTAAGAAGGGATCCATCCCAAGTTTGTCATAGTCATTATGGATAAAACCTATTCTTTTAGCAGCATTCACTTTATCTATACAAAAATAAATCGGATTTTTTTCTAAATACCCGATGGCGATATCATATTTAGTATCTATGTTAGCCAGCGATTTCGCTATATATTTCCAAACCCGCTGCTCGCATCGAATTTTGTTTTTTTCAATTTTATAGATGGTACCGGCAAGTATCCTGAATAGAGCAATATGCAATCGCCTTTTCTTAAGGCAATCCATAATAGCCGTTTTAATAGACATATCATAATACTTATATTCAGCTGGTTCTTCCAACAAATTCACTTGCTGTGGAATTTTACTAAGAAATAGCCCTTCATGTTTAAGTAAAAATAAATCCACATCATACGCTGCGTAATCCATTGTTTCCAATAAGGAAATTAGTGCTTTTTCAGCTCCGCCACAGCTCAAATTGTTCATTACAAATAGCACTTTTTTCTTCATAGAATCACCTGTTTAGAAGTTCATATAATTTCTCGATTTCTTCTTCTGTTCCCAACTGTAATTTAGATAGATTGGATGATAACTTTGTTCTGAGATTGCTATCTTTAATCAACTTTTCAATTCCGTCTGCCATTGCGTTAGCATTCATATCTACGATGAGTCCATCTATTTCATCATTAACTTGATCCTTCGCCGTGCTAAAATTCGTGACTATAATTGGTTTATTCAATATCTTAGCCTCATCAATAGCAATAGATTTCCCTTCAAACCTTGAAGTTTGCGCATAAATATCTGCTTGCTTGATATAAGGATATGGGTTCGCTTTTAAACCTAGCAGCTTAAAGTTGTTTTCTAAATGATTCTCTTCAATTAATTTCATGAGTTGTCCTTTTTCTTCACCATCGCCTATAATATTCCAACTGATCTTATAGCCGCGGTCTACTAATATCTTGCAGGATTCAACTGCCATAGCAAAATTCTTTTGGTAATGTAATCTGCCTATGGATAAAATAATAATTTCATCCTCTTTTTTCTCATATACATCTAGATGATTTGGGCTTGCCATTTTCTGAATGATCGTCGGGGATACGATATTGTAAATGACTTCCACCTTTTCCTTTTGTTCAGGGAAGCGATTTTCGAGTATATGGGCACATTCCTCCGATACGGTCACTATATGATCCAACTTGTTAAAATAATCGTCATCGAACCGCGAATCCATTCCTAACTGATCGTAATCGATATGAACCCAACCAATTTTTCGATTCGCAGCATCCACTTTATCTACACAAAAATAAGTAGAAGTTTTTTCTAAGAATCCGATTGCAGCATCATACTTTTCCTGTAGGGGTTCAAACGATTTAGAGATGTATTTCCAGTTATACTGTTCTCTTTTGGATATGTTTCCTGCATTTCTATTCTTTAAAGAGAACATCAATCTATTATAGGCCAATCCCCCATTGCCTCTAAACAATAGCTCCTTTATAGAGTGAAACAAAGGCAGTGTAAATAAGTTATAGGTTTCAGGTAAAGGCAATAGGCGTACATCACTGGGAATAAATTCCATAAAAAGCCCTTCATGAGTTAATAAAAACAAATCTACATGATATGCGCTATAGTCGATTTTGTTTAATAAGGTTACTAAACTCTTTTCTCCCCCACCCGCTGTTAAGCTAGGCATAATAAAAAGTAATTTTTTCTTCATTTTATACCTCAATCTTATTGAACTAATTTGTCTAGATACTCTACGGCTTTATAGGACATTTGCTTAATTCCAGGAATCGATACTTGAAGCTTCTTCTTGATTTGCTCTTCTTCTCTCACCATCTCATCAAACTTACTTATTAACTTCAAACTGTTCGATATTTCGTCAATGCTTAAGACCAGCTTTTCTTCGCCGAAAATGTCCCTTGCTATCCCCTTCGACTTGACGCTATATCCTAGTACCATAGTTGGGACAAAGTTGGAGTATGCAGCTATCGTTGCATGTGTCCTGGCTCCAATAAAAAATCTCATTCTTGAAATATATCCCTTATACTGAATCGCGTTCAAATCACTAGGTAAAAGGATCACACGACCACTAGGTTGAAATTCTTCGTAATACTTTTGAAGAACTTCATAGTCATTATTTCCACCTTCTATAACATGAGGGGTAAGGGCTATGGTCATGTCTGTCGTCTTCAAAATATGAGTGATAAGGTCTCTTACTGCCGATTGAGAATTTGTGTTTTTCTTCCATACCAAAGGGCTGAAATTAAGACCAACGGTGTTCCCGGCCTGCCAACCACTGGGCAACTCTAACTCTTCCTTTTCCATTGTAAATGCAGCATCCGCGCATAATTCAACGTTCCTTAAACCTTTGCTTCTCAGCATATGATACGTCAGCGTTTCTCGCGCAAGAATCAAATCAAACAATTTGAGATCTTCCAATTTGCGTTCTGACATATCTTCTTGACCAATGGAACAGCCCCATAAGACCAGCTTCTTTCCCTGAGCCTTCACCCTCTTGTTGATTTCGTACCATCCAGGTTGTTCACCGTAACAATAGTTATCACCACCAATGGAGAGGCATACATCCATATCCGGGATATGTTTAACGATATTGTTATGAATCTTACCCAGGGCATAAGATTCGTCTTTAAACAGCTTTACCTTAATAAAGGAAAGAAACCAATCATAGGAATACCTCTTAATGCCACGGGCAGATCCATCATAGATCCCATCTAATTTGGAGATAATCCGATCCGTCTCTGGTTTTCCCGATGCTAGAAACACCTGCACACCATTCATTTTTTCTTTAATCAGATTGGTTGAGGAACGTACGATAGCTTCGCATCCCCTATTTAGACTACCATCATGAGCAAACATCATAATCTTCATCTTCTAAACTCCTTCAATACGATTTATTTCTTAATCTGCTATATGTCGCACCACAATAGAGGCCTATTATTGACTTCCTGCTAATCATGTCAGCAATAAACTTCTCATATCTGCCTAGATTTCCGTAAACTTCATTATAAAAAAAAGGCAATGCTTCCCTAACATGGGGATTAGCGATCATCTGGCTAACATATCTCAATCTTTGGCTGAAACTTAACTCATTAGATGATTTCAAGTAAACATAGGCATAGGCCATCACGCTATTTATTAGTCTAATCGACCTTAGCTGTTTGATCTTAATTGGATCTATGTAGCTGATTCCCCAATCTGAAATTTCCATCGTATACACTTCTAATGCTCTTTTAAAATAGTCTTTTTCTAAAATATTTCTTGTTGCACTTCCGGCTACTTCCCGATAGTGATAGCCTGTATAATCGATATATATTGCACTTAAAGCATGTCTAAAAAATTGAATATTGAACAGTCCATCTTCACCTAATGCAACCTTTTCTGGAAATCTTAGATCGTAATCATGAATGACTTTACGTTGATAAAGCTTGTTGCATGCGGTATTTAAATGATCTGCCTTCAAGAAATAGGTTAAAATCTCACGCTCTATGTATTCCCTCGCCAACATGGTTTGAAGAGGAAATGGATATTTCGTAATTACCTTTTGACCCTCAATCTCGCTTTCGAAATTCGAAATGACGACATCACAATTGCCCTCAAGTGCAACGTTATACAAGGTCGCATACATATCTGTTTCTATATAATCATCTGCATCAACAAAGCCAATAAATTCTCCAACCGCTGCCTGCAGTCCAGCATTCCGAGCCATACTCACGCCTTTATTCTCTTGGTGAATAAGTTTAATTCTAGGATCATTTTTTGAATAATCCTCAATGATTTGCCCACTCTGATCTATGGAACCGTCATTAACAAATATAAACTCACAAGCTTCTAAGGTTTGACTTGTAAGTGACTCCAAACAAGGGATTAAATATTTCTCCGCATTATACACGGGTATTATCACACTTACCTTTATATTCACGTGTATATCACTCCATAAAGCTTATCTAATTCATAACTGTTGCTAAATTCCTTGCTGATATTATGGTTACTTATATCATTTCTTAGCTCATGTTTTCTAAATAATCTCTCAATGCCACCAGCAATTCCATCTACACTAAGCTCACAAATGATCCCATCATAACCATCCTCCACCTGACTCTTTGCGGTAGAATAATTCGTGATTAAAATAGGCTTACCTAAGATTTTCGCTTCGGTTACCGTAACAGCCTTGCCTTCATACCTAGATGGCTGTACATATAAGTCACAAGCTTTTATATAAGGATATGGGTTTGTTTTCTTCCCCAATAGAATGAATTGATCGTCTAAACCATTCATTGCGATCAACTCTTTTATAGCAGCTTCATCTCCGCCGTAACCAACAATGTACCAAGCGATATCTTTATAACCTTTATCTTTTAGAATCCTTAATGCCTTTACAGCATTATCGATGCCTTTCGCATGGGATAATCTGGCTACTGTCATTATTTTAAACCTTTCATCATTCACCATTGGGATAGCTGCTTCTTTATCGGCCATATTCCTAATAAAATCTGGTGATGTAATGTTTTCTATAACGACAACTTTGCTTTCTAATTCCCTATATTTTGCTAAAAAAGAGTCCTTGCATGCATCCGAGACAGCTATGATATGATCAAACTTTCTCCACATTTCCAGGTCCAACTTCACATTGGTTTCCACATTGGAATAATCCGTATGTATCCAAGCTATTTTTTTCTTTGCCTTAATCTTCTCGGCTATAAAATAATGAGGCCATAAATAGCTAATGGCTGCGTCATACTCTTTCTCAACTTTTGGTAAATAGGGAAGCGCATATTTCCACATCAATTGCATTTGGTAATATCCTGGCTCCGCAACTTGCCTTACTCGCCCAAGAATATCCGCATGCACTTTTGATAAAATCCTGGTAAATCCAATCGTATATTGTCTATCCTGAAGGGTCTTGGCGATTGATTTTCTAAATGTACTATATTGGGGAATTTCGCCTAATAAGTTGGCTTTTTGGCTGATGAGGTTCATAAAATCACCTTGATGTTTATATAACATGAGATCAATGGCATATTGCTTATAATCGAAGTGATCAAGCATACTAACCAGACTTCTCTCTACGCCACCAACTTCCATGTCAAAGGAAGCAATCAATATGTTCTTCATTGAATCCCCCTAAGCCCTTCCCTTAATCTTGCAATATTATGTCCGCCAATAATCCTTGCCAGGAGCAACTTCATTCGCCCCTTCCACCTCGCCTTTAGCGGCAACCAGCTCTTATAAAAGTGATGCATCGCATACGTGTTTTCCGTGATGAATTTCCTGCAGTTAATATAATCATAAGGAGAGAAATATGTCTGCGGATAAAAGGTTCCAACACCCTCTATGTCTTGATAGCTACCATTGGGAGTAACCCCCCAATCGCCTAATATCTTCGTTATCATCGCTACATTCGTTAGCGAATCAAAAGTTCCATCCGCAAGGATGAAGCTCTTGGTATGATAAGAATCCATAAATACTTGGATCAGCTTATTCTCTTTCGCGGCTCCGATCGTACTTGTTGCGATGTAGTTCTCTTGCTCGAACCCCCAGAATGACTCATGATGCAGCAGGTCATCAAAGGATTTGAATACTTCCACATCGGTGTCTAAATAAATACCACCATAGTGATAGAGCGCGTACACTCTCGCATAATCGCTGACGAACGCAAATTTGCCTGCTTCGTACGCCTCTATTACATATAAATTACTGCTGATGTCAAAGTTGTTTTCATTCCACTCTATGAATTGATAGCCAGTTAGTTGGTTACGCCAGCTTGCTATACATCGCTTAACGATGTCTGGCTTTTCTTTCCCGCCAAACCAGCAATAGTGAATGATCTTAGGAATTGTCATTTCTTGTTCTCCTCGTTAACATTTTCTTTATAAAGAACAACAAGTGAAGTTAGCAGAATATATCTTGGGCCTACATCCATTTTAGTTCTTTATAGAGAACATGTCAACATGCGTCTTCTCTATACATCAAGTTGCAACAGAATCTAAGTATGAGACAGAGGGTTTATTCATTTCTTGAATCTGATTTCCTAATAAGCTGGCAAACAATCCTTCTTTTTCACCAGCTAATTGGGCAAATCCGCCATTTTGTATTATCTTTCCTTTATCCAACACAATGACTTGATCAGCATTACGTATGGTCGATAAACGATGAGCGATGACGATAATCGTCAATTTCCCTCTTAATCGAGCCAGTGCCTCCTGAATCTTCCCCTCATTCTCTGTGTCTAAGCTGCTAGTCGCTTCATCTAAAACAAGAATAGTAGGATTTCGTAAAATGGCCCGCGCCAGCACAATCCGTTGACGTTCACCACCTGAGAGCCTAACTCCCCTATCCCCGAGAATCGTATCTAATCCCATTGGCAGTGCTCTTACAAATTCAGCTGCCGCTGCAAATTCAAGCGCCTCCCACAGTTGTTCCTCCCTTGCGTTTGGTTCAATCAATAATAGGTTTTCTCTTATGTTTCCGTTGAAGAGTACCGGATCCTGAGGAACATAACCAATTGCTCTCCTCAAAGACAATAATTTTTCACTAGTTAATGGAACATCATCGATCAGCAATTGCCCGCTATTGGGTTGAAGTAGTCCCATTAAGATATCTATTAGGGTGCTTTTACCGGCACCAGATCGACCAACAATGGCTGTTAATTGCTTGGAACGCACATGCAGATTGATTTCCTCAAGAGCAAAGACCTGTTCTTTCTCGTTATATCGGAAATACACGTTTCGACATTCAAGATCTTTTTTGATAAGAATTGGTTTTACTTCGTCATAAGCATAATTTCTATCTTTTATTTCTTTAGCTTCCATACTAGCTTGTTGTAATTCCATTAGTGCTTTAAAGGCTGGCATGGACGCAGATATCTGCTCTAAATTGGATTGAATGCCTGTAAATCGCGGCCAAAGTCTAGAAAAAATGAGAATGACCAACAATAGTTGTTCTCCTTGATTATGAAACAGCATGACGGATAAGTAAATGAAACCTACAATAAAGAAAGAGGACGAAATCTTGTAATAAAGCTGAGAGCTCGTTTTCAATTTGGCGTGTTCATACCTTTCTTTCCCCATCATTTGGGATAAGGTATCCATCCAAGTAATACGAGACTCCTCTAACATATTGCTCTTAATATCTTTAATTCCATTAAAATGGTCTGTAATACCACCCATATAGGCCCGCGATAGTTCTGACGTTTGATTTCCCAAAGCTCTTGACCTTTTGATTAAAGCACGAGAGAAGAATGCAATAACCAAACCACAACTTAAAACAAAGAGTGTCATTTTGGGTGACAACATAAAGGCTATACCCAACTGAATCATGGTAAAAACTAAGGATGTAAGAAACTGTAGAAAGATATAGGTTCCACTCGCGACACGTCCCAGTTCATCTGTGAATGAGTTTAAGAGATCTGACTTTCTTCTTTTGATAAAAAAGCTCCAGTTGGCAAGTAATAATGCACGATACGTCTCTGATCTTACATAATTAATAAATCCGGTATGGATTCTCGTATCACGAAGATATAGATTCCGTTGTATGACGGCTTGACCGAGTATCAGTACAAGGTATCCCCCTAGGATAAGAAGCAGGGCTAACGACTGTGGAAGCTCTTTTAGAAAATCAAATATCCCAAAGAAAGAGTTCATTCCAGCGTTCATGTTTAGAATTCCACTTACATTCAACAAAGGAATTAATAATATAATTCCTACACTGTCTAGTAAGCTGATCATCATCATGCCTAGTAGGTTGATATATAGAATTCTTCCAGCGTAGTTATGCATTTGTTTTGTAAAATATAGTAGATGATTCATTACGCCCCTCCCTGCAGTAAGCGATGTTTCTTGCTTTTTCTCCAAGCCCATAGGAGAGGTCTTAGCGGAAAATACAAAACATGCAATTGTTTGGGCAACCTTATCATTTCAGTGTCTTCAGGATAGGGATACAAGAAACTTAAGACAAATAATATTTTAGTCTTCATTGACATCAGTGAAAATAAATGACGTGCATGGTACTTAGCAACACCATCAGGAACTGGACTAGTGTGTAAGTTTACCATCTGATACATATAAAAAAGTGCATCTTTAGCTAAGTAATATGCACGTTTATTCAGAGTCAACAATTTCATTTCTTCCGTCAAAGGCGTACGTAAAATCTGTGAAGCCAAAATAAGTGCTTGCGCACCAATATGCATACAATTATTTTCCTTTAGTAGATGTAAAAGATTCGGTAAATTGAGATTTTGTTTGATGACTTGATCAATATCAGATAACCAACGAAGTCGTGACCATCCATGCCGAGCGCCATGGCAAACGAGGAATAAGAATAAATCTTCTCTTCCTAAATAGTAGACAGGACTTCCACTACTCTTATTAGCTCTCTTCCTTTCCCACAATTCCTCAAATCTAGGTTCTTTCCCTGGACCTGGACCTAATCTCCAATGGACTTCGATGGTAACCTTTTTCTCAGGATGAAAGAAGGTAATATGATGATGTCTCCATTTCCAATCATTCAATATCATTGATGGATACTCTATTTTGACATAACCCTGTCGCACGAATAGTTCTTCTGCTGGTTCTAACTCCTGTAAAGGGATAAGGATGTCTAAATCTCGGGAGGTTCGCAGTGAAATGTCTCCATACAGATCTTCGGCGAGTACCGGACCCTTCAGGAGCAGCATAGGGATGTTAGAATCGGAGAGTAAACTCGATATATGTTGCATTTCTGCGCTTAATTGAAGCATTTGAAATGTATTTACTTGATAATCATTTTGCAGAGTCCGAATAATATGGGGGGGTACCCATGTATAATCAGCTCTATTTAACTCTCTATAAACTATAGGATAAACCCGATGATGTGCAGACAGATTCAGGAACAGATCCCAATTGATATCAGTAATCCCTCTCGACTGATTGCTTCCCTCAATGTTCGATTGTATAACTGAAAGTAATAAAGTTAACTCTTTAGGAAAGTGCGATACATCCAACTGGAAATCGTTATCCATTCATATCCCCTTCGTTTCCCTTAGTCCTATATATTTGGCGAATTTCCCTACTACTGCGAATTTCTGCATTTCTTCAGCCCCTGTAATGTAGCAGTTACCGCTTCGAAGCCAGGCGTGAGCAATCATTTTCCCTGAATCATCCCTTGCGGTTCCTAAATAAAGAGTGCTTTCAATTCTACGCCTTTCCAGCATCTTAGACGCTGCTATTGCTCTAACGAGACATTTACTTTCCCAAAACGTATAAGGACTGATGAGCCTAATAGCATCATGAACCTTAACAAGTTCGGATCTCAAATGATGGTGCTGTTCACTCTTTGTTTCCTCCATATGAGTTCCTAAATAAGGCGCAATCTTAGCGAATGGTACTAAAATAAGAATGCGAGCCCAGCCCAAATAAAAAAAAGCCTCCACAAACAAAAGAACGGTTTTAGCTTCTAAAGAGAATAAGACCTTTAATTTATGAAGGATCACCATTAACCTCACCGACTTCAATCAATCCTTCCCTCGATAACATTTCAATAAAAGTGATGACTTGTTGTTCACACTCATTTCGCTCTACCGCATATTCAGATGTTAAAGTCTCTACCACCTTTTCCACTTGGGTTGGCCCCTCAATCAGTTCCCATATTCGTCCACCAATAGCACCTAAATTGTAGTACTTTCCATTTTGGACGCTTAGCATCACCTTTTCAGCACCCATATTACTTACAATATTTCCTTTACCTTGTACCACAATATCATGTTGAGAGATTGATTGTACTTGTGTCATAATTTACGCCTCCACATTTAAAGTTTGCAATACAGTTTCTACTAATTGAGTAGCTGAAAAACCAAACGCGGGTCTGCTTAGTTGGAACATTTGAATGTGATGCACAATACTCGCTGAAGTACTGAAATGCCAATCCATTAGTCCCAACCGCGGAACAATGAAATTACGATACGTATGACGATAAAGCGTATAAAATCTTTCCATTTTCTCAATTGGACGTAATTCTACTTCCTTACAGTCACATTTCACTAGCTCAAACACACCTGCAAGAGGTAATGGTTCAGAAAAGAATTGCGCGGCGACTGGCACACAAAACTTAGTTTCTCTACCGTAAATGGAACGATACTGACTCGTTTCCCTGCCAAACTCTATTAAGCTTTCCTGCCATAGCTTCTGTTGAGGATAGGCCGGGGTGACAATAGGCGCATTATCTTCTTTGGAAAGTTTAACAGCAATCACATCATCTGATAGAAGATGATAGCCTCTATCAAGGAAGGCTGAAGCGAGGGTTGATTTACCAGCGCCTGAATCTCCAACTATAGCATATGCCTTACCATGAATAGCTACTGCACTTCCATGCAAAGGAAAGATCTGCCTCTGCATTAAAATAGCACCCATACAAGACCCAAGAATCCAGACTTTGGCCATATCATCGTCATAATCATTCATTGGTGAAACCGTAATTTTTTTCCCTTCTTCAATGCAAAAAGTTGCTAAATTGGGGATTTGAAACAATATTAAATTTTCTTTGATGGTAAATTCGTCTGGATTAACTGAAAGCTCAGACCACATCTTGGATAAATCTCCATAAGTTATAACAACATCAATAGATTCTACCTTGTTATCCATATGTGTTAATTCTGGAAGAGAGATTTCGCTAACAATGGACAATCCGAAAGCTTTATAAACCACTTTTTTCTCAACGGTTAACATTCTTTTCACTCCATTTTCATGATTGAGTTAAAAGCCCTTATGCTTTAATAAACAATAAGGGCTTTTAACCTTCATACATATTTACGAGGTTCTCTATGTATGAATATTATTTCAATTCGTAAATCTTCTTCAGCCCTTATGTAATTAACCTAGCTAGCGATTAGTGGGTGACCATTACCATCCGTAGGAATTTGACCATTTTGAGTGAAATTTCCATCGAAGTGATTACCAGTGGTACTAGCCATTGTCATCTTCACATCAAGCACTTCTAATTCAGGTGTTTGCCATTCTTTTTTCATGTTATCACCTCCCTTCAAGCTATTTTTTTCAAGTAACGGTATAGAATTATACTGCGCATTAGTATTCTATAATCTAGATCTGTGTAATATTCAGGACGAGCTCCCTCATTAACTTTTATTAAAGCTGAACGAATCACTTCACTATCTAGATATTCCATTAATCTTTCATCAGAATTTAGTTGCTTGGCTTCTTCTACAAACTGTTTCCAGTTTGGAACCATGCGATGAACCCAATCAGCTGCTTGAATTCCCCAAATACGTTGATTTAACCTGATTTTGTCGGGCAGGAATTTTTCAGTAGATCTGCGGATAAGAGCACGATCTAAACCATTTTGGACATATTGATCTTCTGGTACAGATAAACAAAAACGAACAACACGCAGATCGTTGGTTGGGTCCCGTTTCCATAGTGAATGCCGTAAAGATAGTTTAGAATCAAGTGTATTCCCAGAGTTCCAAGGGAGAATATCCTCAAATAATGCTCTCTTTTGTTCATACAAGTTAGGTGAAGCAAACCAACCTGTTTGATCAATACCGTGCGCTCTCAGTTTTTCATAAACTTTAGTACGTTGAGCAAATTGTGAATTGATTACTACAGGATGCCTTTGAGGCACCCCTTGAGGAAAAAATTGATTAAGAATTGGAAAACCTATTCTTGCAATATCTGGCAACCTACGTAATCTGGATCCCCCAGCGTTTCTACTATATTGATTCAATTCTTGGAGAAGTCGAACCCATTTAAGTTTTTTCAGGAGGACAGCATAATAATCGGGTGCTGATCCCCAAGATATTGTGAAATTTCCTCTGTCGCCATTAAGTAATACCCCTAGGCCCTGATCATGAGCCTTTTCAAACATTCCCTTTAGCCAGAATGAGTTCTCGAAAAATTTATATGGCATCTCCATCACATCAAGCATATCATCGATTTCTGAATAGGAACTTTTCCCATCGAAATCGCAATAATGGTCTGAGATACCCCCAATATGCTGCACAGTTTTTTGGATAAATGGCCTTTCATCAGGCATTCCTTGTTTAGGGGTAAAATCCACAAAATCATGAGGTGGGATATAACTAAATGTATGAAATGGTTTATTTTGTTCTCTCATTGCTTTTACAGCGAAACTAACAACCGAGCCCGAATCCAACCCCCCACTTAACTGAGAACCGACATGATGACGTGTGCGCAACCTTGCGGTTACTGCCTTTTGAAAAACATCTTGAAATGCTTCCACATATTCTTCATTAGACTTTAGCTTTAAACGCTCACCCGAAGAAAAAGTACCATACCTTGATATCTTAATTTCATTTTTGTTAATAGTGATTGAATGAAATGGTGGTATTTGTTCTATCTCCCTATAAGGAGTCATTCGAGCATCTACCGTATCTATCATTCCAGTTATCGCCAAAAATTCAGCTACATACTGCTCATTTAGTTGTCTTTCAATGTATGGTAATGAAAGTAAAGGCTCGATTATTGTACAGAAAGCAAATCGAGAATGACTTCGGTAGTAATAAAGAGTTCGATAACCTGAAGGGTCTCTAACCCCAAAAAGCTGTTGCTTTCTCTCATTCCAAATCATAAAGGCGAAATCCCCCACCAAATACTTAGGACATTCTTCCCCCCATTTGTCGTAAGCAAGCAGTATCAGCTCGCTGTCAGACATTTCTTTTCTCCGGCTATGCTCCACTTGCAAGAATTGAAACAATTCATCACGATTATCAATGATCGCGTCAGCTGTAATAGCTAACTGTCTTTCAGAATCATAGTATGGATTTCGTTCACCGACCGATTCGGGTGTAATCCACTGTGCATGACAGCCTAGGAAAACTTGCCCCTGCTGCCATGTCTGAACATCATCTGAAGGATACTTTGCAAATCCTTGCATCAATCTATGGCCATGTTCAGCATTCACTGGCTCTTGATCTAGGTGAAAGATTCCGGCTATTGCACTCATTCGTTTCCTCCACATTTCTATATGATAAAAGAGAATCGCTCTCTTTCATCGTTCTCATTAAAGAACGTTTCTATGCATAGATTTACTTCTATTGGCTCACATGACCATGTAAGCATTTCATTTACATTCTCTAAAATCGTTCTTTATCGAGAACAACCTCAGAATATCATCTTCTATCATCACTGTCAACAACTTCCTACATCTTTTTGATCTTATGCGAAAACCTCATATTTCCTACGCTATACGTGAAATTAACGAGCGCTGCCCAAGTATGCGCAAGCGAATCAAAATCGAAAAATTCATAATAGACCCAATTTATATATTGCATGTATGTCTTGTAATTTCGATCTCTAATTGCGTTGTATTGCCACCAAAGGTTGATACCTTTTTTAATGGGCAGCTCTTTAATGCCTGCTAGATGTGGAAAGTGGTGGTAAACAATGGCTAGTGTCCTGACGGTCCTTCTCAAGGTTTTGTGGGCAGCAGCGTCCTTCTGTAAACGGATGTAATCAATTTTGTCCTGCAGGATATGGATCATCTGGATGATATCCAAAAAATATTTAAGAGAACACAAATTATGCCTCCAACCATGCAGACAAATCATATAAAACGTATGGTAATCCGATAATTCCTTGATATACCGATAGGATTCCATAGGAGTTGCTTGCTCCCAAAACTCGTCTATATTTAAATCAGATGTTTTTTCCTTTAGCAAATCCCAGTGAAGCTCAATGGTCAGAGGAATAGTGCTGTTAGGTATTTCTTTACTGAAGCTCCAATGGAAATGGGAAGGGATCCGTTCCTGCTCTATATACCCCAAAGATTTCACACAATGAATAGCTCTTTCCAGTTCAAAAGGATGCACTAAAAGATCAATATCGGACGTACACCTAGCTCCTAAGTGTCCAAAATACTTTTCAGCAAAGAAAGTGCCTTTAAGGGGGATTGTCTGAATTCCCGCTTCTTCAAGTTTTTCTAATGCTAATTTCGTTTGACTTCGGATAAACATATTTTGATATAAGGCACCATTATATTTTTGTTTTAACCGTTCCTGAAAAAACGACGGCACTTGCACCAATTGTCCCCGCTGCTTTAATAACCAATAAATCTGCGGTGATATATCAAAAAACTCAATATCCTCGAGTGTTTTCTCAAAAAACTCTATTTCCTGGGGTATGTGGACTCTTGAATCATATAACGCTTGTATCAAAGTGATGATCAACGAGCTCTCCCCTTTTCTGAGACCCTTTCCGATTTAAACTGCGATACAATCCATTCTCCAGCAGTAAATCGCTATGGTGTCCGGTTTGAACAATTTTTCCTTTGTCCATGACAATGATTACATCAGCATTTTGAACAGTCGATAATCGATGTGCGATGACAAGCGTTGTACGGCCTACCATTAATTTATGCAGGGCTTCTTTTACTTGATGTTCTGTCTCATTGTCCAAGGCGGAGGTAGCCTCATCCAGCAGGAGGATCGGAGCATTTTTTAACACCGCACGGGCAATAGCCATACGTTGTTTTTGTCCACCGGACAGCTTTATCCCTCTTTCCCCAATTTCAGTGTCATAGCCATGAGGAAGAGAAATGATGTAAGGATGGATGTTGGCAATTGTTGCAGCCTGCATCATCTCCGCATCCGTAATGCCCTCTCGCGCTAATAAGAGGTTTTCCCTTATCGTACCGCCAAATAGAAAGGTATCTTGAGAAACATGGGCAAATAAACTCCTTAATTCGGAAGGTGAGAATGCTTCACTAGAACGATCATCAATGAAAATCCTACCTAATTGCGGTTTGTGAAATGCTAAGAGCAGATTAAATAATGTCGTTTTCCCTGCCCCGCTCAAACCGACTATGGCAACGACCTTTCCGGCCGGGATCTGCAAATTTAAATGATTGAAAATGTTGGTATGTCCATCATAGCTAAATGTGATGTCCTGAAACTGAATAGACTTCATCAATGGCTTAGATTGGACGGCTAACGGTAAATCAGTTGATTCGGTTGGCTGCTCCAAGATCTTGAATATTCTTTCCATAGCTGAAGATGATCTTTGAAAGCCTGCCCATTGTCCTGCGAGCTCTGTCAACGGATAAACCAAATGGTTAACTAGGTTAACAAAAATTAGCAAGGAACCTACGGATATTAAACCTAATGAGACGTAATACGAACCCATGCAGAGGCTTACAAGAAATGTTATCGTAGATACAGCGTGCCCCCCTACATAGAACCATCCACGCAGCTTTGCATTGCTTAACTCTAGGGTATAGAGTTCTTGATTTTTACTAACATATTTCGCGAAAATCGATTTTTCCATGGTAAAAGATCGAATGACTTGCAATCCATGAAATGTCTCATTTAGCAGGGTACTAATATTTCCCATCAGGCTATGAACTAATCTGCCGTTGTTACGGAGTAATAAACCGAAGATAACACTAAATAGCATAGCAATCGGAGCGACTAGTACGCATATAAGCGCTAATTTCCCACTAATCTGCATCAAATATATCAAAACAGCCAGATAGATAAAGGGAAGTCTTATAAGATCAATTAGGCTTCTGCCAATAACACCGTTAATGCTATGAATATCATTGGTAAAATGAGACATCAGCTCACCGGATTGGTGCTTGGATATATCCTTTCCAGATAAAAGCATTATGTGTTTAAATAAGTGTGCGGAAAAATCCCTCTTCACAGCATTTGTTGCAATGGTTTCAAAAATGGTATTCAGATAAGTCGAAGAAATGCTGAGAATAACAAAGCTAATTCCTATTGGGATTAACCACTTCATGCGTGCAAAATTACTTTGAATAGCAGCGTCCGTCAGGTTTCCAAAGAACCATGAATAGGCCAACGTTAAGGTGATATCAACGAATAACAAGGAAAAGAGAATGGCATACGTCTTCCAATGCCGCAGCATATATGGAGTCAGTAAGGTGTAGGTTTTCTGAACGTCCTTGAAAGTTATGTATTCCTTTACGGCAAATAGGTACCTTCGTATTATTCCTGTCATAGGTCGCTCCATTGAAAGTCTACGCTTGCGTGCTTTCTCTTCGATTTAAATAAACTCTTAACAATAACGATATCATGGGGAATGTTAGAACGGTTTGGCCCCATACATAAGAGGGCAGATTCGAGACTTGGATGATTCTCCCATTCCGCCTAATCCAGGTCATCTTGCCAATCAAATGCTCCATTGCAACAGCTTCATCATGCGCTAAATTCGTATCTCCTTTACAAAGATAATGCAATTGTTGGTTCCTAGTAACAAACCGGCAGAATCGATGAGCGATTAAGTTTCCATTTGGTGTATGAAATAGGATGATATCGCCTTTCTTCAGGGTTGCAGCTTGCGTGGAAACAAAACGGCAAATATCCCCTTTCTTGATAAAAGGATACATACTCGTTCCCCTGGCTGGAAGCTCGATCCATCCTTTTTTATCAATTACATGTGTCATCATCTGTACAGATTCCTTATGAAACGGCATGTTGAACCAAGCCGCGTCCGATCATATCGTTCAAGAACGCTTCAATATCTTCTTCAACCGTCTCGTAGACGAATTCATACTCCTTCCGAACTGCTTCGCTGATGGAGCTTACCGTCTGAGCTGTGCCAAGCAATGACCAGCAAAATCCGCCCACACCATTTAACTTAGTTAAGGTATATTCATCTGTGTTCAAAATAATCCATTCCAAATCAAGTTTAATAGATTCATAATCATTCATCCGAAGGTACTGGGTCATCACGAAATCAACTCCCAAAATGTATCGTTTTTTTGAAAATGCAGCTCGTTAACTGAGACCGCGTTGACAACATGCTGCAGCAATTGAAGTATTCTCCCTGTTTCTTCAGAGCTATGAGACCAATAAAAAACTTTATCTATAAGGTGAAGAAATCCATTCGACTTGCTAAGCGTAACGATGTGATTATCAATCGCCTGGTTCAATAAATAAATGCCTGCTAACGGACTTGTTTCTTCAGTGCCTGTTCTGTCTAGTTCACTTCGAAAAGGTGAGTTAAACACTGTAATCTGATCAGAGGTGATTTTTACAACTGTTGCTTCATCGGATAGAAGCTCGCGGGGATGTGATAACCTAGCGGCGGTAGACTTGCCTGCTCCTGAGTGACCTGCAAACAGGTATGCTTTCCCCTTATCGATCACGCAAGATGAATGAATTAATAGTCCCCACTGATAATAAATCAGATAAGAGCTGTATAAATTCATCAATGCATGCTTTAATGCCAATTCATTATGTACAGAGATTTTAGCGTAGCGATACTCCAAATCCGTCTCAATTAAGTAATCAGCCCTGTTGAAAGAAATGGTATCCGCTTCTTTTGTAATCGCCACGTTATAATCAACAAAAGGAGTCCCATATCCCTCAGTCAGTTGAATGAAGAGATCAGGTTTAACCTTAGTTGAATTTGCGGCCGGGAAGTTCCTTTGAATCCAGTTCATAATCGTCTCTGAATGGCTTTGCATTTGAATATAATGCTCGCCAATTATCGTATAAATGCGTTCCATTATGCATCCCCTCGGGACAATTTAAATATGAGGTCAATAGCAATCTACCATTGACCTCCTTGAGTAAACTTACTTGTTCTTACCGTTTCCGCCTCCGTTACCATTATGCGGCCCGGTGTACGGAGGGTTCGGATAATTAATGCCGCCATTCCCTGTACCCGGGTGATTCAGGTTACCGTGGCCTTTATTCCAGCTTTGAGCCGTCTCAAAACGAACTGGTTGTTGACTTAAAACCATAGGGCGCGCATACAATTTTTGTTCCCTCTTCATATTTTCTTCCATCGTTTCACTCTCCTATCTTTTCAAAGTTTGGATAAGTCGTCTTGCTTCCCCGAAGGGTGTATCAATAATTTCGTATATACGAAGATATACCGTAGTTTCAAATCGATCTAAATCGAAATTAATGGTCTGTGTTCCGCTAACCAACTTGTTCTCGCCAGTAAACGAAAGGACCTTCGTTACCATAATTCTATTTTTGGCATCGGCCAATTCGAGCCTCATCTTGGAGAAGCTTTGATCGACGACGACTTCATCCTGAAGCTTGATATTGAAATCCAAATTCAGCTTATACGAGTAGGGTAAACTTCCCGATGCCATATTATAGTTGGCCCCTGTCGACCAATCATTCAAAGTAACTTGAAAAGGGTAGAAGGCAAGGGACTTATCGCTTGTCTCCTCCATAACCTTCGTTTTGAAGGCAGCAAGCGGAATGTTGTAAGGCTCAACACTCTTCGTATCCAAAATCTGCATGGCCAGCTGCTCACCTGTTTCCGTGCTCGGTATGACAAAAGAATAGTAAATGACATAACTTATATTCGGAATAAGCGTTTCTACCAGCGTACTTTGTCTAGTACCTAGGTATTTATTACCACTTTTGCTCGACAACTCCGCCTGGAATTGAGGAACCTGCAATGGGTTTTCGCTATGATTGAGCAGCTTGAACTTAGCGACTGCTGCTTTAAAGCCCCCGCCAGCGCTTTCATGCAATTGCAAATCCACCATGGATACATCTACTTCAGGTCGAATCAACTTATATAACGGATCAAACTTAATTGGCTTATTCCATTCGTACTCCACTAATTGATTCAAGAAGCGCAGATTACTGGTAGCTCCCGGCAATGCAATCGTTAATCTACCTATTAAATAATTGTTGTGCGTCTTGTCATCAACCGCAAAGTCTTCGGGCGTTAGGATGGATAAGCTCTTCAGATCCATTGTATTCCTAACTGGAATGGCATAGTGGACATAATGCTGCTCACCTGGTTCAAGTAACAGCTTATCTTGTTCCAACCTTTTGCCGGTATAAACCTTTTTGTCTGATACTCCGTTTATTCGAAAATCGGGTATCATTGTTTTCTTATCTCCCTTATTCGTTGCAAGCAAACCTACAATCGTCATGGGGCCCTCTGGTGTATTCTGTTCATTAAGGCTAACCGGTTTGTATTCTACCGGGCTCGATAACACTGGAATCGTAAACGTATCTTCCCATTTCTTCGTCGTTGCTGGATCAGAAAGGACGGCCTTCTCCCCTTTCCATTCTATGGCTGATACCGGAATAGATATGATTCTCTTTTCTTGTTTGGGATAGACGAATTCATCCACATCCAACCACGAAAGCTCGGTCAATGAAAAAACGTCATAACGATCGACTACATTCATATAACTAAGCTCGGCAGTTTCTTTGGGTTGAATATTTTTGACATTAGCTTGACTAGGACGCATGATATATTCCAAGCCTTCTTGTGTCTTGACGCGAACCTCATATTCCGGGACCCCGGTCAAGCGATCTCCATTGTTAAATATGCGTACAACAGCGGCAATTCTTGTTCCTTCTGAGGTTGATTCATTTAAAATGCTTTTAACTTCCACCTTGATTGAATCGGTAAGTTGATAGCTAGTCAGACTCGTTGACTGCGTATATTTCTCATCTGCCAATGCATGAAAGGACGCAGATGGAATCACTAGAGAGACGGATAAGATGAACATGACCATCGTATGTTTCCAATTTATTTTCAATTCAAGTCACTCCATTTTTCATTATTGCTCTTCAATAGCCGTCATTTGGACTTTTTCTTTGTCTCTTAACTGATTAGGATTGGATTTAACGACCAATTCCCCTTCTTTGACACCTGAAAGCACTTCTTGATTAGGTTCATTTAGCCTGCCAAGTTGTACGCTGCGCTTCTCGACCATATCGCCCGATAGTACGAATACGAAGGCATCATCACCCTCTTTAACGATACTATACGTCGGAACAGTAGGAACGATTTGGTCTTTTTCCTCTGTCATTTGAATCCTTAGCTTCATGCCAGGCTTCAGGGTCAAATCTTTGTTAGGCACTTCTAAGTTGATTTCATAAGCTTTCGTTTGCGGGTCGATCACTTTGGAAAGATAACTAATTTTCCCTTTATACATCTGCTTAGTTCCTGCTATGTAGTAGGACAGCTCTGTCTTACCACTTAAGTGTCTCGTTTCTTCTTCCGATAGCTGAGCTTTAATTTTAATCGGGTCCAGTCTCTGAATGACACCGATGGTAGCACCCGGCTGCAGGCTCATCCAGCCCTCTAACGGCATCTCCGATAACAAGCCGCTCACAGGGGCTTTTACTTCAAGATTTTTCACGGTTTGATCTATCTGCTGTAAGGTAACTCGAGCATTTTTGAGCTGTGATTCCAACTCAGAAGTGGCATCAATCGGTTCCAAAGCGCTCAGTTTCTGCTTGAGCTGATCCAGATCCATGCGGGCATTCATCATTTGGTTTTCCATCTGATACAACTGGGCTTTCGTAACCAGACCAATATCGTAGTCGTTCTTCATTTTATTGTAGTTCCGCAGCAAGGTCGTCATGCCTAGCTCCATTTTTTGAATGGCGTTACTCATTTCCAGCTTCTGGCTTTCCATTTCTTTTTTTGCTCTAATTTTTGCTTTTTCGATGGCTTCCTGGGCCGCTTTGACAGCAGCATCCGCTGCTTCTCGCTGGGCTGAGACCTCGCTTGACTTCAGTTTGACAATGACGTCTCCTTCTTGCACCATATCTCCGCGCTTCTTCAGGATTTGATCAACGTCCCCAGCCATCTTAGCTACGACGTCGAATTGAACGGAGGATTGAACTTCAGCCGCACGCTCGAGCGGATCTCCAATTTTTTGATTTATGACCTTAAATACTTTAACATTCTTTAACGCCTGTTCCTGAGATACAGAATTAGCATCCGGATTTAACGGAGCTGTATCTGAGCATCCGGCCAGAATTCCAATGCTCAGTGTCAAGATGCAGGCGGTTCTCACGACTCGCCGATGCGGCTTTCGTCTTTTTTGTCTCATTAGCTATAAACTCGCTCCCCTTACTTGCAATTTTTTACAGACAAAGGTTACAGATAAGTTTCCGCATGATGGTCTTTTATTTCGTTCATAACCACCCCAATCAGCTTGGCTTTCGCGAGCATAAGCTCCTCTTTCACCTTTTTGGCTGCGCCACGTTTCACCTTGCCATATTCCACAATGAGAAGCACCCCGTCGCACTTGGTCGCCATTATTTTCGCGTCAGTTAACGTTAAGACCGATGGTGTATCCACAATGACCATGTCGTATCTGGTTCTCAATTCTGCTAAGAGATCATCCATCGATTTCGATGCTAATAAACTGGACGGATTCTGCTGCACAGGCCCTGTGGTCAAAATAGACAGATTTTCAATGATTGTTTCCCGTATGATCCCGTCCAATGCGTTCCGATTAACCAAATAATTCGTCAATCCAATACCATTATCTTCACCAAATGCAAGATGGATGGATGGATTTCGTAAATCCGCATCAAGCAGAATCACTTTTTTTCCGATCTGAGCATAAGCCACCGCCAAATTAACAGCAGTCGTCGTTTTCCCTTCACCACGGCCCGACGAAGTAATCGTAATCGTCTTCGCCTCGCGTCCGAAGACGGAGCATTCGATATTAAATCTTAAAGAACGATAAGCTTCTGAGGTGGAGGAATCCGGATGAATTTGCATCATAATCGCAGAATTATTGGATGGTTTTGGCATATGACGGTTCCCCTGCTTTTTTTCTAGATTTATTTTTTTGCTTAGTTCGCAATACTTTGTTTTTCACTTTTGGTATGTACCCTAATGTCGACACTTCAAATACCTGACGAATGTCTTCATCTGATTTTAACGTATCGTCTAATGCATCTAGCAGGAAGGTAAGCCCTATCATTACAGCTAAGGAGGCTACAAAGCTTAAAATGAGGTACTGATTTGATTTTTGGTTGATAGGTGTAGGATTGTCCTGTACTTTGGCTCTATTTAATATGGTGATATTATCAACTTTCATAATCTTGGGAATTTCGGATTGAAAGACATCCGAAACGGCGTTCGCTATTCTCGCTGCTCTTTCTTGGGAAAAATGCCGTACAACGATCGACATGACTTGCGTTTCATTGAGATTAGAAACATTGACGATTGAAATTAGTTGGTCTGTGGATACATTTAAATCGGGGTATCGTTGAACGACTTTATCCATAATAGCTGGGGTTCTAATGATTTCCTTATAGGTATTAATGAGAGACATGTTAACCCCGATCGCTCCATAATCGATTTGCTCTGTACCTGATTGATCCTGTTCAAAGGTTTTATTGACGATCAACTTGGTCGAAGCCTGGTAAATGGGCTGATAATTGGATGAGGTATACATAGCTGTTAGAATAGTCGTCACCAATACGACTAAAACGATGAGCCACAAACGTTTTTTTATAATCATTAAATATTCTTTAAAATTAATCTCCATGATTCCCCTCCGTAGGAAGTCTACTTTTGCACTCTGTAGCAAACCATTCATACTTTGATACTATTTGTATCATGATTATAGTACTACTTTAAGATACTTTTTGTATCATGTCAATACAATATTTGCTGTTTAGGTTCCAAATTGTATCAGATAAAATCCTCATAAAAAAAGAGAAGAATTCCTGTTTCAGGAGTCTTCTCTTGGATCTTTAACTCATCCCTATTGTCGTAATTCTACTTGAATCACTCGTTCGGTTCGAAAGGGTTAGAGCCTGCTGCAGAAGCATCGCAAGCAGCTTCCGCATCGAGCCTATACCAATTTTGCTCATAATATTAGCCAGATGAATTTTCACAGTTTTCTCACTGATGTAACAACTTTCAGCTATCTCACGGTTGGTGTATCCATGGGTAACAAGTAGAGATAGAATTTCCGATTCACGCTGCGTAAGGCCGTAATTCGCAAAAAACTGATGAAAAACCAGCTCTGGTTCCTTGGTTAGCTCCACATTTACGTAACTTTCATGTTCCGTAATCAACCTATTTGTCATCCGATAACTTCCTTTATATATATGTCTAATTGATTGTCAAACGATCTCATATTACAACTTCACTTATATGGATATGTCTTTCTCGACTTAGATCAAGAAATGACTCGTCAATCTTAACAAGCGGGTTCGTATCATCCGTAGGATTAATATAAATAACTTCTCCCCAACGTCCGTCGGTTAGCTTGACTGTCCTGCCGATCAAATTTTGTATGATATTGGTAAGAAATACAGATACAATGTGAGGATCCAATTCTCCGAAAAACCCTTTCCTCATCCGACTTACAACCTCGTAAAAGGGCATCATTTCGTGATAAGGCCTCTTCGATGACATCGCGTGAAAAACATCGGCAACAGCAACAATTCGGCTCATTCGATCCAACTGGCTATCCTTTAATTGCAATGGGTATCCAGTGCCATCTGCCCGCTCATGATGCTGTAGGGCAACTAAAGCCACTCTGTAGTTAATCCCTACCGTTTCCTTAAGCATGTTATAGCCTAGAATCGTATGCCGCTTTATTTCGTCGTACTCTTCTGAGGTTAATTTCCCCGGCTTCAATAGAATCTCTTGTGAAATCTTGATCTTACCAACATCATGCATCGTAGCTGCCAGTGATAATAACGCCACTTCATTGTCAGCCAAATTTAACCATTTACCAATCAGCGTTGAGAGTATGCCTACACCAATATTGTGCTGATGCGTATACTCGTCTTTCGCTTTGACAGCCTGAAACAATTGAAATAAATCGGGGTTCTCCGCAGCCTGCTGAACGATAGGAATCAAATCATTCTTGATTTCCAGCAGCGGAATCTTCTTCTGCGATTGAATACGCTCGAATAAGTCCTTGGCATATTGGGAAGCTTTTTGGACAAGAAGCTCTGAAGAATCTGGTGGGGATACTGAATCAAGCTTATGCTCATGCATGGTTGTTGTAATGATACCCATAAAGTCAATGCGATGCTGCCGAAACAAATCCAAATGCTCTTGATTGAGAACCGATTGACTAGGTACTAAGACAAGTCCATGGCTTGTTGTCACATCGTATTTCAACATCTTACCCAATAGTTCTCTCAATAAAGCTCGCTCCAATTATTTCAAAATATAACCAATTTCAATTATATACGACAAAATTAGTACAATCTATGGGTCGAAATCCCATATTTTATTGGAAGATGTAGGATAAATCTCCTATTCCATTCCTCGAAACCGTCAAAAGTAGGACTATTGGTCTGCTTTTTATGTTCAATTGAAGCCATCTCCACATCGTGACATCCGTCTACCCTGCTGCATATAGTAAGTATCGACTAATCCGCTTCTACCTAAGGAGGAAATTGCGCAATGGCTTCAAATAACAAACAAGATGAGCTTCGTGAATTGGAAACTGAATTAACTCAGCCTGAAACTACGGAACAGTTCTCCCCTGCTTCTTACCCACAAACTGCACCATATCCATACGGCTATGCTGTACCGCATGCTTACGCTTGGGTACCAGCTTATGATCCGCGCGGCTTAGGCGGCATGTTCGGACTTCCGGGTTTCCCGGGCCAACCGGGTCAGCCTGGATTTCCCGGATCCGGCATGTCTCCTGGATTTCCCGGGCAGCCTGGATTTCCCGGGCAGCCTGGTTTTCCTGGGCAACCTGGCTTTCCAGGTCAACCCGGCTTCCCTGGCCAACCTGGCTTTCCCGGCCAACCTGGCTTCCCTGGCCAACCTGGCTTTCCTGGCCAACCCGGCTTCCCGGGCCAACCCGGCTTCCCTGGCCAACAGCAAGGAGGAGAGCAAGCCCCCACTTCCGCGCCTCCAGCTTATACACCGCAGAAGCCGTTTAAAGCGGAAGGTGTCTCCGCTTATGCCGTAGACCCGGGTGGTATTCGCCGCTGCTTGTTTAATTTCACCTATGTCTGGCTCAGCAACGGTCAACAGTTCTGGTATTACCCTATTTTTGTCGGACGCAATTCGATCGCAGGCTTCCGTTGGACTGGGTTCTCTTGGATGTATTTCGGTATCGATTTGCGCTTCATTGACTCATTTACTTGTTAAAATAGTGCAAAAAGAAAAACCCTGAGCCACTTTTTCATGTAGCGAGTTAGCTAGAAATAAATAAGCAAGCTCAGTTTGCTTATTGACTCTATTATCGAAGCATCTCGTCATATTAGACCAAAGTGCGTGCTTATTAGCTGTTAAACGTTACTTTCAGAGCGTATTAGTTAGGAATAAGCACACCTAGCTTGCCTATGTAATCATAACAGGGACTATTAAGACAAATAAGCATCTTCAGTTGCCTTACTCACTTCATGGACCATAAATTCCTATATGTAAATAAAGAAGGCTGCCATTCTCATCAAGAGAATGATAGCCTTCTTTTCTTCAACCCTCCTGCCAAGCAAAGCGATATCCGATCCCAGGCTCCGTAAGGATATACTTCGGTCTTGTCGGGTCCTCTTCAATCTTTTTCCTCAGATGACCGACATACACTCTCAAGTATTGGCTGTCTGATTCATATTGCTGACCGCCCCAAACTTGTTTGAGCAGTTGTTTATGAGTCATTACTCGTCCAGCATTTAAAGCAAGTACTTTCAACAAATCGTATTCGGTCGGTGTTAATTTGAGTTTCTCCTCATTTAACTCTACACTACGCTGAGATAAATCAATAACTAAATGACCCAGTTTCAACACTGGTTCATCTTGCGTCTTGGCGATATGCCGTAAGGCAACTCGCATGCGGGCCATAAATTCGCCCATACCAAACGGCTTCGTTACATAATCGTCAGCGCCGCGATCCAAAGCAGCGACTTTATCTTGTTCCTGGTCTTGAGCCGTAAGAATAATGATGGGCACCTGCGACCACTCACGGATATGCGCCAGTACTTCCATGCCCGTCATATCAGGCAGTCCTAGATCTAAGACAATTAAATCAGGGCGCACCATCGTAGCCTGCAGCAAGCCTTCTTGTCCGGTGGAAGCTTCAGCTGCTTCAAAGCCGTGTGCGGTTAGAGTGACGCGCAATAATTTTCGAATTTGTGGTTCATCATCAATGATTAAGATCTTCGCCCCTGTGGTTGTCATTCCCATCCCCATCTTTCTCAGCGAATTGTAAAGGCAAGCTTATCCGAATAGCGGTTCCTCGATTCCCATTCATCATAGCTGCAATATGGCCGCCATGTGCTTCCACAATGCTTTTGCAGATCGCAAGCCCTAGCCCTGTTCCAGGGATATGTTTGGTTAAATGGCCTCTATAAAATTTCTCAAATACCCGCTCCAAATCAGCTGAAGCAATGCCTGCACCCTCATCCTTGATGGTCAAATCAAGCATGTCTTGATTATGATCCGCTTCAATCATAATTTCACTTCCATCAGGCGAATACTTAATGGCATTACTAATCACATTAATCAACACCTGTTCAATAAGAACCTCATCCATAGGCACCGATGGAAGATCTGGCGCAAGATGTATGTTTACTTTTCTGTGCAGCAAAGCGTCATTCAATTGCGTAAGCGCAACTCCTACAATATCCTCTACCCCACACCACTGTTTATTTAAACGCAGCATGCCGCTCTCAATCCGAACCATACCCAGTAAATTGCCTACTAACCGGTTCATGCGGGTAGCTCCCTCACGTGTCGTAAGCAATAACTCTCGTCGATCTTCAGGACTGAAGACGTCTTCCCCTTCTAGAAGTCCGGTTACTGAACCGATGATGGTTGCCAGAGGCGTTCGCAATTCGTGTGAAAGCGAGTCCAGCAGCGCTGTACGCAGCTTCTCTGATTCCGCGGTTAACTGCGCCACCTTGGCTTCATTCGCGAGTTTAACGCGAGATATCGCAACGGCTGCAAGATCCGAGAGTGCTTCGATGATCCGAATAAGTTCCGACATGTCTGACAGATTTCTATCGCCAACATGAACAGCAAGCACGCCATGGACCTGCTGATCCGTAGCTAAAGGGACATGCAGATCCGATGATTCCCCCAATGTAAGAGTCCCTCGACCCGCAATGGAATTATGCTTGTTCACCCATGCGGCGATAGACAGGTGGGATTCATCATAGGCCCAATCTCTATCATCCTTAGAGTAGGCTTCCAACTGCTGTTCACCCAACTGGTTGGGTAAAATGATTGCAGCCTTAGCATCAATCGTATCTGAAACATGCTGAACAATCTGATTAAGTAGTACATCTAAGTCTGAAATAGCGGTAATCTTACGACTTAGCGCATACAGAGCAGCCGTACTCGCTTCTCTCTGTTGAGCATGATGAATTTGACTCCGCAGTTTAGAAGCTAAGTTTGCCGTAAGGGCTGCAACAGATAAGAATACTACAAAAGAGATTAAATAACGCAAGTCTTCAACTGTAAGACTAAAAATGGGCGGCACAAAAAAGAAATCAAACGCCAAAACCCCCATTCCCGCAGCAAAAAAGGAAGGTCCCTTCCCCCATCGCACTGCGCTCAAAAGAACGGGAAATAAATAGAGAAGCGCAATGTTAACTACATCCAGAAAAAGACCAAAAGCTCGCAGAAATATGGTTAATATGGCAATAAAAATTGCGATAATAAAATAAGATTTCCAGCTACCAAATTCATTTGTTTTATTTACCATGTTTTCATTTTACCCTATTTCCAGAAGTTTGCCACATCTCATAATCGGCAACAATCAGCACATCCATTGTACTAGCAAGCGGCACAAGCTTTTTGACAATAGCGTCTTTCCACACAATAATTTGAGTCGCTCCCGCCTCACGTGCTTTGGAAGCAAACACCTGCGGAATTTGGTTGCGGTTAGCCACCTCTTGATACGAAAATTCGCCTCCGAGCCTATTGGTCAACCTCTCTAATGACTCTAGCTTCTGCTTCCACTCCTCTGCGCTTCCTATCGCAATAAAGCTTACATGCCAAATTGCTTTAAGCCGATGCGCAATCCGAAAACCGCGACGAATTAAACGATCAGCTTGTGAGATTTCCGTGACACACACGTAAATCACTTCTTTTCTTCGCCATGGGCCACGAAGTGAGCTCTTGCGCTCCATAGATTCTAGACGTTCATCTACATCATCGGCGATTTCGCGAAGCGCGAGTTCCCGTAAAGCGATTAGATTCCCTGTTTTAAAGAAATTGTTCAAAGCTTGATCTACCTTTACCATCGTATAAATCTTACCTTCTCTCATCCGAAGCTGTAAGGCCTCAGGGGCAACATCGACTAACTGCACTTCATCCGCCATACGAAGAATACTATCGGGAACCGTTTCTCTAACCCGAATACCCGTAATTTGTTCTACGGCATCATTTAAGCTCTCCAAGTGCTGCACATTAACGGTTGCAATGACCGATATACCCGCTTCCAGAATTTCCAGCACATCTTCATACCGTTTTTTATGCTTACTGCTGGGTACATTCGAATGGGCCAATTCATCAACCAAAACCACTTCAGGTCGAAGACGTATGATACCTTCGGTATCCATTTCCTCCAGATTTACACCTTGATACTTAATTTCTGCCCTGGGTGTGACTTCGAGTTCGCCAATCTGTGCGACCGTCTCTTTTCTTCCATGGGTTTCAAGTAAGCCAATCTTCACATCAATCCCCTTTTTGAGCAGATCGTTGCCTTCCCGCAGCATCGTATACGTTTTGCCGACTCCAGGGGCAGCTCCAATATAGACTTTAAATCTCCCGCGTTTGATTTTTTCGATTTTCTCCTCTACTTCTTGTTTGCTCAAACGCTTATATTTGTAAGATTCCTTCTGCGAGTGGATATGGGCAGGCAAAATTCGCTCACCCTCCTGAGAAGCACGATCAGCAATCAAGAACACATCGATATTTTTAGTTCTTTTTAACACGCCATTGATGACCGATCCTTGTATAAAAGTTTGCCATTGGGTTTGCTTAGAATGACCTAACACAATGCGGGTTACATGATGAGCTATCGCATAGTCCACCAATATTTGAGGGATGCTGCGACGGTTCCGAAAAGGCAGTTCTTCAAATTTGCCGCCTACTTTTTGGACAAGCTTCATAATGGACCTGCGAAAAGCGGCCGCTTCTTTGGTGAGCGGTTTATTGAAATTACGCAGCGTAACCACATGAAGATCACCATTCAATCGTTTAGCGATCTGTTGTCCTCTGCGCACATAAATAGAACCGTTCCAATGATACTGCGTCGTAACAAGGATGCGCTCTGTCGCTCCAGATGGACCCAGAATCCCCATTTGTTCGCGATGTTCTTCCAAAGAATCATTAACATCCTCAGCAACAAGACGAAGAGCCAGTTCTCGCAGCACGCCCAAATTACCGCGTTTGAATAAAGCCGTATCTTTATTCCCCTTTAAATGGCCTTCTTCCAATCGATTTAATATCGTTTCCGGCGTCGCGTCGATTAATCGAACCTCATCAGCGAGTTCCAACGTATCCGAGGGAACACAGTGTCCCACCTCAACACCTGTTAGTTTATGAGCAACCTCCATCGCCTCTTCCAGCTCATACACATTCACCGTGGTAATTACACTAATATCATTTGAAATTAAAAACTTGATATCGTCTAACCGTGACGGAAACCGTGCGCCTTCTCGATTACAATGGGCTAGCCCATCTACAAGGACGACCTCCGGGTTTCTTTCGATTAACGCATCCAAATTGAGATCTTTTTGCTCTATACCGTTCTTGATCCAATGAATGCTCGGGACCCTTTCCAGATCCCCCAATTGTTCCACGGTTTCCGGTCTTTGGAGCGTCGATACAGCGCAAATAACCACATCGATCCC
Organism: Paenibacillus sp. J31P190; assembly: GCF_059692075.1. Lineage (NCBI taxonomy): Bacteria > Bacillati > Bacillota > Bacilli > Caryophanales > Paenibacillaceae > Paenibacillus > Paenibacillus sp. J31P190. The sequence continues at coordinate 65,034 of NZ_JCAUAS010000001.1, forward strand.
TTGCTGCTTAAGGTTCTGCCCTTCGCGAAGCATGTGATAGGTTTTACCTGAGCCACTGACTGCGCCGATATATATTTTTAAGGTGCCGCGGTGCAGTCTAGAGATGGATAATAGAATTTCTTCCGGTGTTTTTCTTTTGAAACCATCCAAATGGCAACATTCTCCCTTATCCCTAAAATGGGCAGAAACCACCCTCATTATAAACGAGAGTGGCTGCCTGCTTACCTCACAATTTCACTTGCTTAAGCAGTTCCATATTTAATTCGGTCACATTGGCCCTAGGCTCACCGAATACGCCAAGTTGACGCGTTTTTGTAAGCTGGTCAACCAGAGCATTCAGGTTTTTCTCAGAGATCCCTGTTTCCTTACTAATTCTCGGCACTTGGGCTTTTGCGCCTTCCGGTGATAAATCAGGATCGAAGCCGGAGCCGGAGACAGTGACTAAGTCCGCCGGTATATCCGTTAGATTAGGATTATCTTGCTTCAAGGCATCGATTTTCTCTGCCATCGCTGCTGCATAATCATTTGAAGCCACCGCTGTATTCGAGCCAGATGAAGCGGTCGGATCATACTTGGCTGCAGATGCTCTTGGATGGAAGAGCTTCGGCGACTCGAAACTTTGAGCTAGCAATTCCGATCCAATCACGACACCGCCTGATTCTATGAGACTTCCATTCGCTTGTTTAGGGAATAGGACCTGAGCCACACCTGTTGTTGCGAGTGGATAGATGAGCCCACAGACGATCATGAATAATAAAGACACCCGAACAGCTATTAAAACCGATTTCATAAAGCTATCTCCTCGTTTCTCTTTCTCTTTAAACGATATTTAATCCGTGAAGTACCATGTCTATGATTTTAATCCCGATGAAAGGCACAATCACACCGCCGATACCGTACAGCAAAATATTGCGCGACAACAATTTATCTGCTGACATCGCCCGATACTTAACACCCTTCATGGCAATGGGGATGAGCAGCGGAATGATGATTGCATTGAATATGAGCGCTGATAAAATAGCCGATTCCGGCGAAGCCAAATTCATAATATTCAAGGCCTGCAGCTGCGGCATAGCTAAGATAAACATCGCAGGAATGATCGCGAAATACTTGGCAATGTCGTTAGCGATAGAAAATGTTGTTAAAGCTCCGCGAGTGATCAGCAGTTGTTTACCGATGGAGATGACAGAAAGCAGCTTGGTCGGATCGGAATCCAGATCGATCATGTTGGCAGCTTCTTTCGCAGCCATCGTGCCTGAATTCATTGCCAAACCTACATCAGCTTGAGCAAGTGCAGGAGCATCATTCGTTCCGTCGCCAGTCATGGCTACAAGTTTACCTTCTTGCTGCTCTTTTTTGATCGCGGCAATTTTATCTTCCGGCTTCGCCTCAGCAATAAATTCGTCTACACCGGCCTCAAGTGCAATCGTCGCAGCTGTAAGTGGATTATCCCCTGTACACATGACCGTTTTGATTCCCATTGCCCGAAGTTCCGCAAATCGTTCCTTCAAGCCCGGTTTTACCGTGTCCTTGAGATAAATAACGCCGTAGATCCGCTCGTTAACTGCGACAGCCAACGGAGTGCCTCCGGCTTTGGCAATTCGGTTTGTGATTGCTTCTAAATCACTAGGAATTTTCCCGCCCCTAGCTGCTACATATTTCTTAATCGCATCGACTGCACCCTTACGGACTTGATTACCATCAGCTAAATTAAGTCCCGACATCCGTGTTTCAGCGGTAAACTCCACCACTTCTGCACCTTGATAGCTGTCTGCTGGCCAAGTCTGCCCAAGCTTGTTCGCAAGCTCCACAATGGAGCGTCCTTCAGGTGTTTCGTCTTTCACAGATGCTTGCAGGGCAGTAAAGATGATGTCTTTAGCTGGTACGTTATTCACTGGAACAAACTCCGAAGCCATCCGATTCCCGAATGTGATCGTACCTGTTTTATCTAGGATCATCGTATCAATGTCGCCAGCTGCTTCAACCGCCTTACCTGACATGGCAAGCACGTTGAATTGAGTTACGCGGTCCATTCCTGCAATGCCGATAGCTGACAAAAGTCCACCGATTGTCGTCGGAATGAGACAAACCAGCAGAGCAATCAGCGTGGAAATTTCCAATTTCACGTCCAAATACTTTGCCATCGGCACCATGGTCACAATGACGATTAAGAAGATCAAGGTCAGTACAGCTAGCAGCGTCGTTAAAGCAATTTCATTCGGCGTTTTCTGCCGTTTGGCGCCTTCCACGAGCGCAATCATGCGATCCAAAAACGATTCGCCAGGATCGGTCGTCACTTTGACAACGATATAGTCAGATGCTACCCGTGTTCCACCTGTAACGGATGAGAAGTCGCCGCCTGCTTCCTTGATAACCGGAGCGGATTCCCCTGTAATCGCTGACTCATCAATGGAGGCTAAGCCTTCAATGATCTCGCCGTCGGATGGGATGATCTCCCCGATTTCAATACGGACCACGTCTCCCTTACGGAGAGAAGTCGAAGACACATCCTTATAAGAACCATCCTTTTGAACCAAACGAGCCTTCGTATCGGATTTCGTCTTCCGCAGGGAATCCGCCTGCGCCTTGCCCCGCCCTTCCGCCAAAGCTTCAGCGAAATTAGCGAAAAGCAAAGTGAAAAGCAAGATCAAGAAAACAGCAATATTATAACCCCGCCCTACTTCTGTGGTACCAAATAGATCGGGTGCGAGTGAAAGCAGAAGCGTAATGACCGTACCGATCTCAACCACAAACATAACCGGATTTTTGATCATCACCCAAGGATTTAATTTTTTAAAGGAATCAGCGATAGCTTGATTCATAATTTCTTTTGTCATTGTTTTTTTACGTTCCACAGCCATGTGAATCATTCCTCTCTATTTCGTTTATCCTTTAGCGCGCCGCCAAATGTTCAGCAATCGGACCCAATGCCAGCGCCGGGAAGAACGTAAGAGCACCGATAACTAGAATAATCATGATTAAAATCCCCATAAATAAGGGTGTATTTGTACGCAATGTACCTGTTGTAACAGGGACGACACGCTTAGCAGCAAGTGAACCCGCAATGGCCAACATCGCGATGATTGAAATGTAACGGCCAAACAGCATGACCATACCGATACCCAAGTTGTAAAAGTTCGTATTGGCGCTTAACCCACCAAAAGCGGAGCCGTTATTGGCAGCACCTGACGTGAAAGCATACAGTACTTCAGATAACCCATGCATCCCCTGGTTGGATATCGAGGTAATAGATTCAGGCCGTATTAGTGCCCACGCTGTCGGCGCCAAAATGATAAGCGGATGAGTCAGAATAGCGATGGCCGCCAACTTTACTTCTTTTCCCTCGATCTTTTTACCTAAAAACTCTGGCGTACGCCCAACCATAAGTCCACAAATGAAAACCGATAAAATGAGGTAAAGCAAGCCGTTTAACAACCCAACCCCCTTACCCCCGAAGACATTGTTCAACATCATTTCTGCGAAAGGAACGATACTTCCGAGCGGTGTGAGCGATTCATGCATCGCGTTTACGCTGCCTGTTGTTGCAGCCGTGGTTACAGCTGTAAATAAGGCAGTCTCAGACAATCCGAACCTAACTTCCTTACCTTCCATATTGCCATGTACACCCATCGCATCAACCGCCGTTATACCCCGATACTCAGCATAGAATACAGTTGACAACATCACGATAAAAATGATCCCCATAGCAGCAAAGATCGTCCAGCCTTGCTTTTTGTTCTTAATCATTAGACCGAATGCGTAAACAAGAGATGTAGGCAGCAGCATCATACAAATAATATGGATCAAGTTAGACACCGGTGTCGGGTTTTCAAAAGGATGCGCAGCGTTCGTACCGAACCACCCGCCACCGTTTGTACCGATATGCTTAATCGATTCCAGAGAAGCAACTAGCCCTCGAGTAATCGTTTGCTGGGCTCCCTCCATTGTTGTAGCCTGCACGGCTCCCAGTAATGTTTGCGGAATACCTTGAAAAACTAAGACTAAGGCAACAATGAAGCTAAGCGGTAGAAATACCCTTATAATCGCTCTGGTCATATCCACATAGAAGTTACCCAGATTATCTTGACGGCCAATTAAACCGCGAATAAATGCAACCGCCACTGCAAATCCAGTTGCAGCCGATGTAAACATTGGGAACGTTATCGCTACCATTTGAGAGAAATAGGACAATGTATTTTCACCGCTATACGCTTGCCAGTTCGTATTTGTAATAAAAGAAACAGCTGTATTAAAAGCTAGTGCCGGAGGCATACTACCAATGCTGTCTGGATTTAGAGGCAAATATTTTTGAAGTCGAAATACCGCATATATCAAAAGCATCATGACCAAATTGAGTAATAAGACGGCTCCTACATACTTTTTCCAGCCCATCGCTTCCTCTTCTTTAACCCCCATCAAACGATAGGATACACGCTCAAAAGGACCAAAAACACGATCAAGACGACTCTTTTCATTTCCAAACACTTTAACCAAATAACTCCCCACAGGCTTCACCAAAAGCATGATAATACCCAGTGTAATGATCACCTGTAACAATCCCATACCCATAGTAGGTTCTCTCCTTGCTTACATAAGCTTATATTCTACGCTTAAAATTTCTCTGGTTTCACTAGAACAAAACCGAGATACACCATGATGGCAAATGCAATTAGTCCAATAACAATCATATGTTTGCCTCCTAAAAGGATTGGTCAGCACCCTCGTTATGGTGCATGCGTTCACGCTTTTTCACAGTATTTTGAAAACCCCCAAAACCCTAGAAATGTTAATGCCATTAATAAGACCATCGTTACATCGTTGTACATAACGCACCTCCTTGAAATCAGACAGAACCAAGTGCTTCCCTGAAACATTGTAACGCCGAACCGTATAAAAATGAGGTAAAGAATCTATAGCATCCGTATAAAAAAAGCATAAAAATGCTGGATTTAGAAAGAGATATACGGCACAGAATGCTCAACCAAAGGCCCTTATTTCTCTGAGTAGCTAGCTTTCCCACACTATCAACGACAAATAAGAGCCCCTAAAGGCTCTTATCCCGCTCCTTTAGCCACTTTCTGCGCAAATAGAAGCTCCCAAAGGCCCTTATTTCTCTGAGTAGTTAGCTTTCCCACACTATCAACGACAAATAAGAGCCTCTAAAGGCTCTTTTCCCGCTCCTTTAGCCACTTTCTGCGCAAATAGAAGCTCCCAAAGGCTCTTATTTCTCTGAGTAGCTAGCTTTCCCACCCTATCAACGACAAATAAGAGCCCCTAAAGGCTCTTATCCCGCTCCTTTAGCCACTTTCTGCGCAAATAGAAGCTCCCAAAGGCTCTTACTTCTCTGAGTAGCTGGCATTCCTACTCTATCAACGACAGATAAGAGCCCCTAAAGACTCTTATCCCGCTCCTTTAGTCACTTTCTACTTAAATAGAAGCTCCTAAAGGCTCTTATTTCTCTGAGTAGCTGGCATTCCTACCCTATCAACGACAAATAAGAGCCTCTAAAGGCTCTTATCCCGCTCCTTTAGCCACTTTCTGCGCAAATAGAAGCTCCCAAAGGCTCTTATTTCTCTGAATAGCTACTATGAAGTAAGGCCACCCTACTTATTTTTTCAAATGATAAGGTACTGTCGTTACGATAAGGTTCCTTTTGTAAAGCAGGAAAGCTCTAATAAGTAAGCTGGATTGGTTATGGAGAATATTTTGCCATCTTTTCTTAGGAATAAACTGTGGGATTAGGACCGTTACCCGGAAATTGGATTCAGTCGCCTTATGCTCGACCGTATCTATAAATTTCGTCAATGGTTGTACAATGCTCCGATATTGAGAATGTAATGTCACCAGCCTTATATCGGGTTGCCACGTATTCCATTTCTCCTCAAATTGTTTCTCGGCGTCTCGTTCGAAAGCCACATAAACGGCGATGATCTGATCAGGCGAAAGGGATTTGGCATAATTCAGGGAATTCTCTACCACATGCGTAATGCCCGCAACAGGCACAATCATCACATTTCCTTCAATAGGAATCGTTGGTTCACAAGTTGTAATTCGTAATTGTTCGCCAACGGCCTCATAGTGTTTTTTGATTTGATGAAAAATAAAAACAATAAGGGGCAAGAAGATGAGAACGGACCATACCTGCCCAAACTTGGTAATAAAGAAAATCATCATGACCGTAAAGCTCATGAATGCTCCAACTAAATTAATCGTTAATTTAACAATCCAGCCTTTCGGTTTCTCACGGATCCATTTCATCAACATGCCCGTCTGAGCTAAAGTAAATGGAATGAACACCCCGACAGCATACAGAGGGATTAAATGCTCCGTTTTTCCTTTGAAAAGGATGATTAACAAGATCGATGTAACCGCCAGGAAAATAATCCCGTTTGAATACCCTAGTCGATCTCCTCTAATCGTAAACATCCTTGCTATGAATTTATCCTTGGCCAGATTAACAGCTAGTAATGGGAAAGCGGAATATCCCGTATTCGCAGCGAGAACAAGAATCATAGCGGTTGTACCTTGGATGATGTAATACATGAAATTTCTGCCGAACGTTGCAGCAGCAATTTGTGAGACAACCGTTTCCTTATCCTTGGGAGATATCCCATAGTAATACGATAGATAAACGACTCCCGCAAATAAAATGGCAAGCAATAGGCCCATAGCCATCAATGTTTTGGAAGCATTTTTGGGAGCTGGATCTTCGAAGTTCGGAATGGCATTAGAGATAGCTTCAACCCCTGTTAAAGCAGAACTGCCCGAAGAGAACGCTCTTAGTAATAGAAACAAGGAGATTCCTGCAACAGGCGTGCCAGTTGGTGCATGCAGTTCAGCTGAGACATTCCCATTTACAATGTTATATAATCCGACACCAATTAAGATAAACAAAGCCAGAACAAATAGATACACAGGATAAGCTAAAATAGAAGCCGACTCCGTTATCCCCCTGAGATTTAAGATTGTAATGAATATAATCAGAGCAATGGCAATAACCACATTATAAGGATGTAAGTGCGGAAAGGCAGAAGTAATGGCATCCGTACCAGCCGAGATACTGACCGCCACCGTTAGTATGTAGTCAACTAAAAGGGAACCTCCTGCAAATAAACCCGCGTTCATCCCGAGATTTTCTTTCGATACGACATAGGCCCCGCCTCCGTGCGGATAGGCATATATGATTTGTTGATATGACAAAATAAGTGCTAATAAAAGAAACAGAACGCCTATTGCGATAGGAATTGTGTACCAATAAGCCACAGTACTTACAGTAATCAAAACGAGTAGAATCTGCTCAGGCCCATAAGCAACGGATGATAAAGCGTCGGAAGAGAGGATAGCTAAAGCTTTCTTTTTATTAAGCTTCTGTTCCCCTAGTTCGTTTGACTTTAATGGCTGACCGATTAAAAATCGTTTAATTACAGATAACATGATTAACACCTGCCATGTTTTTTTAAGTTCATTTCATTTTACCCAATTGAGTAAAAAAAGAATCATATACTTTGGGAACAGATGATCAGCTTTAACTAAATTTCAACATATATCCATATAAAAATACCCTCTCACTTCAAACTGTCGGTCACCCTGTTCCTACGAACGGCACAAGGTCTTCATCTGTCTGCCCGCCGACAAAAGAAGTGTTTTTTCATCAAAGGATTCGACAAGACTCAAATTGAATAAATATCGTACTACACATAGAAAGGTTGTGGCTTCCCTGTACTCACACGAAGATTTAATTTCAATTCGACTCGGGGTCATGCTCATTGTTGTTCCAATACTGGGAGTCGCATCACTTTATTTGATTAGTTAAATTGTTAAACACAAGAGCCTAACACTCCACAGGAAAGGTTGTGCAGCCTTGAAACGGATTTTCTGGTGGTTCAAACCGAAGTCAGTGAATGTAATGGGGTACATTCGGCTTCACGGCACTTGGTATGTGATACATGAGTAGAATTCATAGCAGCATGAATATGGACTGCAACTGTTACTGTAAAGCCCTTCGGGGCTTTTTTTAATTCGCGATTAATAAACAAAAAAAACGACCCACCGCCATTAAAGGCATTGGATCGTCTTTCGAATACAAGTAAGAGTTATTGAACGAAGTTTGTAAAACTGGGATGCGGTCGGAGGGATTTGAACCCTCACGCCTTGTGAGCGCCACCCCCTCAAGATGGACTATGCTTTATGCTTAAGACCGGTAAAATCCGTTAAATCCCTGATTTACAAGGGTTCCCAGAGTTCTAATTCCGTTCACTTCTGTTGGTTTATGATGCCATATGTGGAATTTCGTCCCCATTTCGTCCCCAAACTAGGCCCCAATAAAAACATGTTGAACATTCTCTGTATGCGAGTCAATCAGGCTTCGTCTAGAAACTGCTTCAATCCGTTTGAAGCCATGATTTTGCTGGATTCTTCGACTCTACTTTCGGCCCTAAAAGGTAGCTTATAGATGGTTCCTGCTACATATTATCACCAGTTTAACACCAATTTTTCACCAATAAGTAACAACATGCTCTTCATTGGGTGCTTGTAAACGACCGGGAGGTTGACCTCTTACTGTTTCATAAGTCAAATCAATCAAAGAAAGACTTTCTGTTCTTCCGTCGACACCGTGACATAAATGATGCTTCCTATCTTGCTAGCTCCAGCTTTTCCTTCACGAGCTCCTCACGCATCCCCGCAAACTTTCCAATGACCTCATCCGCAATCAGATTTTGTTGGAACATTGTCAATTTCAAAATTTTGCTCTTGAAAATCACCTTCTGGATGACCCGGTCAATCTCTTTTATCTGCCTTGTAATCTCGGAAATACTCTCGCGAGCAGCCTGCGTCCGTCTACGTTGAAACTCTTTAAACGCCTTCTCCTGCATTTCTCGACATTTATCCAGAGCGTCTAATCGAACAGCCTCCAACAACCCATCGATAATCTCATCCCACATTGGCTAAACCTTGGAAATGAGTGTAGTCATCCATATATGCAGATTAGCAGCATACGTTTCTTTCGCACCTTCCGGCACATTCGCATTGGTCAGAATATCGTTAGCCTTATCCATGACCTGAAGAATCAGATTACCGCGCTCAATTACGGAGAGCCGATCCTCCTGTGCTTTCTTGACATAGGCATCGGCCTCTAAAAGCATTTTATAGCCTTCCGCTTCTATCAGAGCAACCGAGTTTTTCGTATCGGAGTAGGTCTTAGCAATATGCTCAATCGTGGAAATGACATCGGGTATTTTGCCAATTAAATTTTTCAGAGCTTCTTGCTTAAGGGCATCCGTATCCATACCGGGCAATTTACTTTGCCCCGGCATTATCACTTCAACCTTCGGTTCTCGCGGAATCAAGTTTTTATCTGTCATGGTCAGCTACTCCTAAATCCAAAATAGTATGAATATGCTCTCGCTCTTGTTGAATCATTTCGATTAGTTTCTCAAAGCCTTCAAGATGGTATTGGTCATTATCAAGATGCGCATTCAGCATTTCTTCGTGTTCCAAGCAGGTTGTATCAAAATGCTCGTTCACAAGAACCAAGGTTTCTTGTATAGATAAACCAAGCTCTTCAATAATTTTAGGGTTGAGCTCATCCGCCCACTTATGTAAAGACTTTCCGATACTATCTTTAAGCTTCCCTTGCCATGTTGCGACGCCCCATAAATAAAAGCCAATCTCAATGAGTACGGCAATCACGTTCCCGATCGCCCTCGTACTTGTCAAGCCTAGCTTCGCCAGAATGTGAGCTACTTGGTTATGGACTTCTCTGGAGAACGTTTTATTAAATAATCTACCGATTTGCTTTAATGCCATTTTACCAAAATTAGCAACTCCGGCCCCGGCTCCACCTCGGCCTCCGAATCGTTGGAAAAATTGAAAAGCCACATTCTTAAGGCCTTCGTTTAAAATCCCCTTAAGTGCATTTTTCTTCAGCTTCTCAAACTTATCAACAATCAAATTCACATTCCGGGTGTAGCTGCCAATGGCTGTATTCGCAAGCTCCTCAATCTCTTGATTCAAGCTCTCTAAGTGATGAATCATCAGCTCCCCTGTGCGTCTGCAGGCAAGGTTTGCTTCCCGTGGCAGCACATGCGATTGGATAAAAGCATTGCAATCGGCTGCATGGGTCCATCGGTTGGACGTATCAATATGTTCATTGCACGCATTTGAGATCACATCTTGCTCTTGACTAACATGTGCTTTCAGTTCTTCGATCATTTCATTCCTGCGTTGCAAAACAAGGTCCTTTATTTTCCTTTGACTATCCCGGAACAATACGATCTCTTCCCTTAACAACTCCCTTTGCTCCGAATCAAGCTCCATCATTTGCCATTTGGTCATAGCAGCGCTTTCCAGATTTTCATAGATGGATTGCAAAACTAGCTTCGCTCGTTCAAGCCATGCTCTGGTTCGTTCCGGCAAAGCCATCTCCTGACCTAGCCATTGCCATACTTGATCTGCCTGGGGAACCGGCGCTCCCGCTTGCTCGGCTACAAGAAACATTTGAACTTCACGCCCAATAAGAGTCTGTACATGCTTTCGAATCTCCGCAACACGGCGGTCCGATTCATCTGCTCCAATGGGAACACGATTAATGACAAGCAGCAATGGAGGGAGATCATTCTCAAACACTTGGTGTAATAGCTCTAAAAATTGTTTATCCGCTTCGACGATCCCACTTCGGTGCATCACGCAAAGAACAAGATAATCCGCTTCGGGGATAAAATTATTAAGTACCTCCGTATGCTGTTCGTAGATGGAATCATAACCAGGCGTGTCCAAGATATGAGCCTCTACTTCCATACCCATAGAAGTTTGAATTTGTAACCTCCGCAGCGTAAGCACAGGCTCGACGAATTGTTGGTCGAACCGCTCCTCCGATATCTCTTCCCTTTTCCCATTATGATGTACAATCGCATAAGACTCTACATAATCCGCTCCACCAATCACCTCGGTAACGATAGGGGTCGTAGGCTCAGGGGATACTTTGAGCTTCTCTCTTCCAATAAGGCTATTGATAATGCTGGTTTTCCCAGCGCTCGTTCGTCCAACAAACGTCATATAAAACGAAGGCTGCTTTAGCTTATCCAGAAGAGCTTCTGCGGCTCCTTGCATCGTTGAAAAGCCTATTCTCTTAGCAAGCTCGCAAGCTCGCTCAGTGGAGTCTATTAGCAAGTTGCGTTCATATTCAAACGTTCTCACAAGGCAGGCTCTCCCTTCAACGCAAGGCTCGCATTTTCCAATTCAGCTTTACCGTTCTTTAGGATTTGCAATCGTCTCTTGGTATCCTCTGAGAGCTGATCACGGTCATCCATACATTCCTCTAAGATTACTTGACGCTGAGTAAACTGACTTTCAATTTGATTCAGCTCATCGATAAGGAGCTTTTCAAGCGCTTGGATAAGCTGCGTCTTGTAACGCTGTGTTTCCTTCGTAACCATTTCTTGAAGCTGTCCTATAACATCTGCAACGATCGATTTTGACGCTTTTCTTGCCCCGGCCTTCCTCCGTCTTTCTACTTCCGATTTAATGGAGAAACCGAGCAGATTCCCGACCACGGCCGCTACCGCAATCGCCCCTCCAATCACCCAACCCACAGGATTAGAAACGATTAATCCAAGCAGATAAGGGGCTGCTGCCACCAGCCCTAAGCTAAGCAGTGCAGGTGCAGCCCGCTCATACTTGAAGCTTCCTTCCGAATGAACCTCAAAGGAAATCCTCGGGTTCGTTTCATTCACTTGCTTGAGGATCGACTCAAAATCCGTGAGAATCTTCTTCACCATCTCTTGGATCCGGTATTGCAGCTCATTTACAACCAACAGCTGGGCCTCTTGAAGCTGCTCCGTCACAATGGTTTCAAAATAAGAACCATCGTAAATGCCGGCAGATATTTTATCGTCAATACGTTTCGCGGCACCTTCTTCTACTTCCTCAACGAAGCAAGATATCTTCCTACGGACATCACGGGACAAATTCTCCGCCTCGGATTGCAGCTCCTCGAAACGGACATTAATTTTTTCGCGTTCCTCATGGAATTTTTTCCTTTCAACATCAAGCTCCGTCTTCGCTGTCTCCATGTCTTTTTCCAAGTCTCTTAAAATGGACCCATATATACGTTCACTTTCAAGGATCTTCTGCCCCATCCATTGAACATTATCCCTCATGACCTCTTGGGACCATATCTTCATGCTTTCTTCTAGTCGGTTTTCAACCCCCTTAATACCGGACCTCTCGCGTAGACTCAGATCCTTAGTGTAGGTCGCTTTCACCGCATCTTTTACTTGTACCGGTATAATTTGCTGTTCGTATCGTACGCCAAGCTCCAGAGAAATTTTCTCCAGCACCTCCTGGTTGTGCTTCATTCCGCCATCAAGCTCACGTTTAGTCTCGTTCTCCCACCAATTTTGCACAAAATAGGTGTTGGATAATTGTGGCCATACGGCTTTAAGAAACAACGATTCTATGCGAGTGATCGGGGGAACCGTGCGCAAAAGGAAAATAGCGCCCGAGCATGACATGATGTAATTCATGGTTGTCTCTTGGTTTGCGGAACTTAAGCTAGCCACTCCGGGCAGGTCTACAAATACTACATCGGGACGCAGAAGATGAGAATAGATATGTAGTTCAATATGATGTACCCCTAATTGGTTGTCAGGGTTGAATTCATGATTCACAAAACGGTTTAATACTTCCCGGTCAACGGCAACGTTTTCTATTTGTCCATCCTTATAATGAACGATACCGCGATGGCCTTCAACTTCGCTTTTATGGATCTCAACCGGAATGCAAGTCGTTTCATCCGCTTCTACAGGCAGAATGTCGTCACCGACAACAAGCGCATTCAGAAGAGAGCTCTTTCCCGCTCCCTGAATACCAAGCACCGCAATCACAAACTTCTTTGCGGAAACACTTTGCTTTCTGCTTGCAAGAACTTGGTCAAATGATGATTTGGAATGCTCATCCGGAAGAATGTGGTGAATGGTGTTGATGAGCTGCTCATCGTTTAATAATTGAATGATCGAGGACATCTAAAAAGCCTCCTACTGTCGTTGATTTTTTCTTGCCTTCTCAAGAGCTTTCTGCTTTCCGAAGAAAAAGGAAATATACCCGGGAACAGATTGTATAAGAGCTTGTTCATCACGGTAGGCTCTCAAATCCTCTTGCTGCTGTTCGATGCGATTAGACAGCCGGTTAAGACGTTCTTCGAATCCATTTTGAAGAGAGCTCATCTGCTCGTCCATTCCGGAGAAGTGCCCCTGAACAGAGGCTGCCGCTTCTTGCATCACCTGATATTGCAATTGATGACTATCTTTAATTGCTGCTTTTAAAACCGTCAGTTCGCTCAGCAGATGGACCAGAACGTCCTCCAATTTCACCTGCAGCTGCTTACTGGCCTGAAGATTCTCCTCCGCCTTGGTCAAGGTCGAGGATTGCACCTGATCCGCTGCTTCAAGAAGAAGCTTTGTTACCTTTTCGAACTTTTTATCGCCACCCTGATCCATCATCTTCAAGGCATGAATAATCGACTCTTCCAACTCTTCTATTTGATGCTGCTTAGCTAGTTTAGCTTGTTTCAAAACATCTTCAATGCCGCCTTGTACAGCCTGTTGAAGCTCACTCATAATTCGTTCTGTTTCTTGGTCAACAAATAACGTGATCGGATCGTCAGTTGGAATGCTCACAGCGCTTAGTTCCTTTCTTTTTCCATACTTTTAGCTTCGAAGTGCCAAAGAAATTTCCTTAAAGAATTGACCAGCTTCGTTTCTGTTGATTGCATGATCCAGCCTAGGGAACAGGGTGAACATCTTCCGAAGTGCATCCTGCTCTTCCCCTTTGCCAGCTTGCCAAGCAAATTGATCTGCCGTATGAAATAAAGCTGTATAGAGGGGATTATCATGAATCACAATGCTCGTGGGATTCTTGATTGATGCAAAGTCCATAAGCTCTCTGTAGCTCTTATAAGCCATTGATATCCCGGCATCCTGGATATACTCTTGTAGTGACTGTAATACGAATACGTAAGGCATCGTTTTCATGATATTTAGAATCAAATGGCTTCTTAAAAATTTTTGGGTCACCCCTAGTTGATGGATATCCAATTGGATCAATGCAAAGCCCTTCATCTGAACCGATTCGTCTATATCCTGTCTAATCGTCAAGTACGCTTTTTCGAAAGGAAGTTCGGTTTGTTTTAGCTTGAAGCGAATCGTTCTTGTTTCTTTTTCTGAAAATCGGGGTTGAACACCAAACATGCCGTTAAAAGCTTGATCCATCCAATGCGAATCTCGGCCAAAAAACCAGAGATCTTGGGCTATCTGATCCTGTGAGTGGCGCTTAAAATGGTTCGTTATGATCGCTTGTGCGTAAGTCCGTTGCTGCTTTTTTGCTAGTGCAATCAAGGATTTGGTATAGGAAAATTGACGAGAGCCCATGATCATAGTCGTGAGTTCTTGAACTGGCTGCTCAACAACAGGTGGCTCAAATTTGAGATCCGGCTCTTCCTCTCTACTATACCTCCGGCCGAACCACTTTGATTCTATTAATTCAAGATTTTTGATGAAATGCTTTAACACTTCAGAATCTTTCGGTTTATTATTTCTAGCTGCAATGATCTGCTCTCTTCTTATCGTTTCTTCCTTAATGGCTCGGTATCCCTTTTCTTTCTCCTGTTGCCAGGAGATTAGAAAAGCTTCGAGAAGCTTGTCAAAGCGATCCAAATACAATTTGAATTCCTCAAGTGTCTTATAGATATTAACAACTGAAATTTCTTTTTCTGTCGTAATCGTCTCATAATCACTTTCTCCAGTAAAAAAACGCTTTACTTTACTTAACCCAAGAAATCCATTAGATTTTTTCTCTTTTCGAGTTGTGATCTTCGTTTTTGTTTGTTTATAAATTTCTAGCGTATCATCAGGTACAAACTTGCGATGGTGAGAACGAACATCTTCCATAGTAAGATTTAATGTACCTAAAAGCTTTTCCTCCTTTTTATCCCAGGAGTCTGTAAACTGAAGCACATTTCTCTGAACTTGCAGTGCATTTTTATGTAGGCTTTTGCCAGCTGCTAGTAAGTCCTTCTCATTGATCCGTTCTGCATCATGCTTTAGGTTTTGATTACGGATCTCGGTTAATTGATCGGCAAGTTGCCTTCTTCCCTCTTTAATTTGAGTATCGATTTGACCGTTCGTCCATTCGGCTTCATCAAGGAAATCTTCCACTTGATTTCGCGTCGTGCTCCAGTTTCCAATTACCTCAACCGTAATTTGTTCATCTTGATTATAGGTATGAAGGTCTGCCAGAGCGCGCTCTTTTATAACATCCAAATGTCTTAACAGTTGATTTAAGCGTCTATAGGATCGCTGTCCTTCCATCTGCTCGCAGATAGTATGGATGTAGCTAAGGAGAGGCTGCAATCTGGACTTCATCCAAAACTCGATAAGGTTACCACCTTTCGACTTTAAGCCATCTAAAGCAGAGACTTGAAACACTGGAGCCTGTCTTAATGTCTTGTTGGAAGTCTCACTCAATATCTTCTCAATTCGCAGACGCAATCGCTGCTCGACATCTTGCACAGTTCTACGGATAGCCCCACCCGAGGTGAATTCGGAAGTTACGCAATCTATAAAATTTTGTGCTATAAGTACAGGTTTATTTTCCAACGCGATCTGATTTAACGCGTGCAAGTTAGATTGGTCACTGTTCGCTTTTGTAGTCGTAAGATACAGAACTAGATCAACAGTCGGTACCAACTGACGTAATGCAATTTCTTCATGGCCTTCCAGGCCAAAAGCATCTAGGCCAGGAGAATCGACAATTTCAATGTTATTTCCGATGAGGAACTCTGGGAACTCGAGACAAATTTCATCGATTTGTTCTTCGTTCCCCGGATTTCTTAACTCATCCGCATATCTAGCAATGACCTTTTTATTAAAATTATTTTTAGTTAGAGACTGTGTAGTTCCATCTTTTCGAATAAGTGTACCTTTTCGCGTTAAACTTTTTTTACAAGATACTAATACCCCGGATGTTGGCCTTGCTTCTTGGGGCAAAATTTCTTCTCCGCAGAATGCGTTAATGAGGGTAGATTTCCCGGAGCTGGTTACACCAAGAACTCCAATGCGCCAGCTAGACCTTGTCCAGTTCAAGCTTCGCTTATGAATCCACTCCAGGTCACCCTGGACATAGATCGCCGGGATTTCGGGGTGAATCAAAGCCCATTCTAATTCTTGAAGTATCTCTAATTCCTTCATAAGTCACGTCCTTTAACATATGGAAGCTATCGTGTACCGGAGATATGCAAGCCACCCAACATTCTGTGCATAATTACAATATCACATGGGGTTGGACATATCCTGTCCAATTGAGCATTCCTACCCATTAGAATAATTCATTCTCATCTCATCAATGGTTTGGATCATCTCAGCCCGAAAGTGAGAAGGCATTAACACCTCTATGTACTGCGCCTGACTCAGCAGCCACATTTTAATCCCCCGGCCGAATACTTCCGTTTTGACAATGTATTGCTCCCCGTCTTTTGTGATATACGCGTTGGGCAAACGGTCTACGACTGCTTCAATAGAAAGTCCTCTATATCGAAATACTACTTTAAGCAGCTCTCCGCTTTGCATAAATTGGATCTTTTGACGGAACTGCCCTTCCTGAAACCGGTCCTGTTCACGAGGGGAAAACCGCTTATCCGTAACCTGACAACGACGAATACGGTCAATACGATAAATGGCCGGGTATTCCTTATCCTGTTTATGGAGATGGGCAATGAGATAGAAGTAGTATTCGGAGAAGATAATGCCTAACGGTTCGACGGTCCGGTTTACCTCCTCATCCGTTCCCGCCTTCTCATAACCAAGCTCCAAAATGCGCCGTTCTCTTACAGCCTGATTGATTTCCCATAAAATACGGAATAGCGGTCGATTATGACTAACGGCTTGATAGAGAAATCGCTCATTATTAATGGCATCCAGAACTTGTTTTCGATCCTGTTTGGCACATTGGTCAGCCAACTTATCTAGGAGCAGATCTAACTCGTCCTTTAGCAGTGCACGGCTTTCCAGCAAGATTTTGGCCATTACCATAATCTCTTGGGCTGTGAGCCATTGAATACGGTCGGATTCTAAAATATATCCCTTGGCGCTATGACTATAGCTGACAACATCCTTTCCTTCTCCTCTGGAGAAATCCGCAAAGTAAATTCGCAGGTCCTCTAGATCCCTTTGAATCGTCTTTTCACTTACGCCAAACTCTTCTGCAACAGATCTCTTAGAAATACACGCCCCTTGGAGAAACCGCTCGAATAACTGCAGCAATCTCATGACTTTTTGTAATCCATATGTAGATTCTTGAATCATGCGCTATCACTTCCTATTACGATGATGATGGAATATAAGAGTGGACATGAACTGTCCAACTTGGATGATAAACTAGTTACAAGTAAAGAAGTAAATCTTAGGAGGATTCAGCTATGGTTATATCATGCGAGAAAATCATTGAGCAGTTATCAATTGACAAAGAGGCTTTCTTACAATGGTTAATCCGAGATGGATATATAATTTATAAATAATAAAAAGCCCCCTGCATCCAAACAGGGGGCTAGGAACAAGCAAAGCTGCAATATTACCCCTGCTGTCTTGACTGCTGTAGACCTATAGCTTTGCGTTATAATTTTCAATAGGCTTATCTTTTGCTAACTAACATATAGTTCTTATGGCTCATATATTTTTCCTGTAGTATTAATAATACGGCAAAAAAAGGATGTTGTCGACAGAATTTTACCATTGTTGGAAGAAATCTGCGATAACAACGTCCGCCTCAGATCCTATGTCTATCGTATACTTTTGGAGCATGGAGAGGGATTGGGTATGGGATTCCAACCGTTTCTTGAAATCATGTTTCATTGAATTTACTCCGCGGTAATAACATGATTTCAAATACGAACGCTATCGCTTCTCCCCCCATACCCTATGTCAAAAAAGACGCTGTATACCAGCGTCTTTGTGCTTCCTTTGACCCTCTGAATGCCGAGCTATTATGTACTACTAGCATCTAATCTCCAAGTAAATAATCTAAGTTGTTGGTCAAGATTCCATCCGGATTCGTTCGCAGATAACCGGCTCCCTCGCCATCACGAATATACGATTTAGTCACGGTTCCATCTTCTTTAATATACCCATGAACCAAATGTGGTTTAACGATATGCACTTTCAAAGGAGGCATCGTAAATTTATGGGACGTACTCAATGGATCAACATGGTGCATAATAGTTTCATTTCCGAATATGCCATGGGAACTGTCTGGAAAGAGATTATGCGAATGATGCTGATGCTGATGATCCATAAGATCCTGATGATCTCCAAAAGAATTTCCGTGATGATTCAGGTTATCGTGGTTCGGAGTTAAATCGCTCATTGATTATCCCGTCCTTTTATACGAATAATTGTCGCTGTTCATTTATTTCTAGTAAAAACTGCTGCAGCTCGTTTTGCAAGTCCTGATGAGCATGAATCCCTTGCTTTTTCATTTCCTTCTCCCTTGCAAGCACTACGGCATATGCTTTGGACTTTTGCTTGATCTGCTCGAAAGCTTCCCGTTGAATCCCACGAATTGAACGATTGACATAAGACTCCACCCAATCCGAGAAGCCCTCTCTAATCACCCTCATATTGTTTACAACTTCCAATTTTAATTTCGGCTTCACCGTATCTAACTGGTGCTTAAGCATCTTCTTTTGAACATAGGGCAAACCAGCCATAGCAATGATCGGGATAAAAATTGGAGCACCAAACACCATGGCAAGCGCCCCCGCACCACCGACCAAAAGGCCTGATTTCACCATGGGATCATCAAGCTCAGGCGCCTGCATGAGTGCTTGCTCATCATAATCCAAGCCAGCCGATCGTACTCTTTTTACTTCAATCGATTCTTCAAACGACTCCGATAGCCCTTTGGATATTTCCGTCTCCAGCTTAACAAGAAGGTCGTCGATCCGATCAGCATAATGCTCAATCCATGTCTTTAATCTTCTTTTTATAAGAAGCGGAATATGCGTTTGAAAATATTGACCGATATCGGAACCATGATAAATGTTAATGGACTCCTCCACTTCACGCTGTACATTCTCGAATAAGTACTCGATCGATTTATCCAACATCAGCTTGATTTCCATATATCGATCAGAGATATAAATCTCCACCTGCTCTTCGATTTCCGGCATCCCCTCATTCCACGCTATGAGCTGCTGCATGCCAGCTTCCAGTTCTTCCTCCGTTTGCTTGGTTAGAAGCAGATGACGTTCGATATCAGCGGCAATATCCGCAAGAAGGCGGGAGTATCTATAACCGTATCTGGCCAATTTCTCTTCGCAACGGGAACCGGTTGCCACCATCTCCTGAATCTTCTGCTCAACCTCTTGAATGCCTGAAAGCTGAATCAATTCCATGTCCTGATTTTGTTTACCCTCTAACGCTTCTACTGCCGACAAGGGAAGCACCACTGGATCCTTAAGTCCCTCCACGGCTGCAAGCCGAGATCGAATTGTCTGGATGACTTCATCCGCCGAATCGTCTACGACATCCGCATAGTTGGCAATAAATAAAATACGGTCAAGACCTTGCTTCAGAACCGTTTCTGTCAAAAATTCAAACTCCGTCCTTCTTACCGGCGTCGTCATATTGAGCATGAACAATACAATATCCGCGCGAGGCATCAGCCCATAAGTAATGGATGATCGTGCTGTGTTCAAATCGTTTACACCAGGTGTGTCCACTAATACAACCTTATTGTGCAGGACTGCACTCGGCAGTGTCATCTTCAAATAACGAATTTCTTCGGAAATTTGCTTTCCTTCCGCTATATAAGGCTCTAAATGGGCAAGCTGCAGCGGCAATTGCTCCACAGAGCCATCTTGCTTATGAACGAACAATTCTCGCTCTTCCCCATACACGAGCATATTGATCGTTGCTGTTGTAGGTGTAATCCCCATTGGCACCAGTTCCTCGTTAAGCAAAGCATTCACGAAAGTAGATTTGCCGTTATTAAATTCGCCCACAGTTACGACTAGAATTTGATCCTCTTCAATAGCTGCCTTAAGCTGTTTCACATCTTCAAGAAGTTGTTCATAGTGAAAGGAGGTCAGACGCTGCTGCATCCCGCCTAGAAGTTCGATCATCTGTTGTTTTCTAGCCTCGTAGCCCTTCATGATCTGTTACCTCCTGCTGCTTTAAACTGGTTATTGAGTAATTCTTGAATGATCGTTAAAAGCCTTTTTTCTCTGATTTCCAGTTTCTTCAGTGCTTGGGTAATTTCTGTCTCGTTCATTTGATTGTTCTGAATCATCACGTCCATTTGAGCCGCTGTTTCATCCATCGTGCGCTGTACTTGAGCTTCATATTTCTCTTTAACGACGGGCACGATGCTAGTCCAGTGCTCACGCAGCTTACTCACTCGCTCAACAATGGGAGTTTCAAACCGCTGCTTGATCTCTTCATCAAGTTGTTCCTTTTTACGATCCCTTCCTGTAAAAAAATCACTAATACCATTAAAAAAATTCTTTACTAATAGAATCGCTCCGCCAATCAGAACGCCTACTATTGCAAGTTTGGCTATTAAAATACCAATTATGCCTGCTTGTAAGATAGATTGTATGAAATTGCCCGTCACAAAGGTGCCCGTGAACGGGTTAAAGATTAAATTACCAAATGAAGGAGTTGCCCATTGCCTCTGAATATCCTTCAGTCCTTCAACGAGCGGTTTACTCTCGTCTTCTATACTTTCGCTGATCATTTGCTCTGCTTTTCTTTGCAGTTCCTGTCCTAACGCTGTCTCTAGCGGAGCGATTTGATCCTCTACTTTTCGCTTAACCCTGTCTACATCATGCCCTTGGATATAATGCTGCTCAAGTGCATCCTTTGCTTTTCGGGAAATATCCAAAAGCTGCTTCTCGTACCATTTCCGCAGCTCGATACCCTGCTGCTGCAGCCTCATATCGATTCTAACTACGGATTCTTTACCTTTCTTGCGCACTTCTTCCAACTGAAAAGACAGACCCTTCATCTGCTCTTTCAAGTCTTTAATATTGTTATTTAGCGTCGAGCGTTCAAACTGCACATACCGCTCCAGCATATCTTCCGCAGCTCTCACCCCTCGGCGGATCGGCTTGTCCAGCTTAATGGGACCTCGTTCAAATTCTAAAAATGCCATTAAAGCTTGTTCAAACTCTTGAATCCCAGTCTCCTCCAGAGGCAGAATCGGTCTTCTTCTCTTTGCATGTCCTGTCTCGGATTGAGGGGAACGGTTTAATAAGGCATGCCGAGAGGATAGGGCAAATATTTTAGGGTCATCCACGACGGTTGAAAGCTTCTGGATCACATAGGCGTGCACCTTCCCGAGTTCCGATTCATTCAGCAAGTCTTTGAAATTCATGATAAAAAACAGTTTTTGAATATCCGAAGACAAGATCCGATGCTTGATAAAGCTCATTTCTGATTCAGATAAAGCCCTTTGAGCATTCAATACGATAATGGCCGCATCGCATTTAGGTATGTAATAGTTCGTTATAGCTTCCCGCCCCGGGTCTAGATCATTCGTACCAGGACTATCAATCATGACGACATCATGTTTACATAGCTCAACCGGCTGCCCGATTTCGGCATGGTCGATGCTTTGAATAAGTGAAATGTTTCGATGTATGGCCTCCCGTGTGACGTTGTCACCCTCTAATGACTCCTCAGGGGCAACGATGTTCCGAAATTGCGCCTGTGTAAGCTCCCTCGGGGGACGCTTCTCATCTCGAAAATGAATGCGATAGCTCGGAATGGGGTCATAACTAATTTTATTTAAAATAGCCGTAGTCGGACGCACCGCTGCCGGCAGTACTTCCTGACCAAGCAATGCATTTACAAAGGTCGATTTGCCGTTATTAAATTCCCCAACAACCATTATTTCAAATTGCTCCCTTTGTAAGGTCGCAAACATGTCTTCAACATCACTCATCAGGTGTGCATTGTTCATTTCCTGCGCAAGCTCTTTGAGTTGAACAAGCTGTGTTAGCACATTTTGCTTCTTTCGCTCATATAACGCAAATGCGTAAGACACATTTTCACTCCCTTTCTTAATCTCTATGTATCACTTTGGATGACGAACAAAAGAAACATACGTTTCTTTACCAGAAATCCATTCATTTTCACCAATTAGCAACCATCCATTTTGTTCCTCCATAACTTTGAAGGAGCTTCCTTTTTTCACAATCCCGACTTTTTCGCTATTGAGATCCGGTTCACTTCTTACGTTCAGCTCAAATGCAACTACGGTTGCGATTCCTATAATTTTTCTCTCAGGCTCTACCGGTTCTTTAACCTCCTGAACCTCAGTTGTCTTTACCGCTGGCTTTAGCTTATCGACCCAGGACATCATCAAATCCCGGTTTGGCCAAATGGATGCACACAGTGCTCCAACCAAGATAAAAGACATGATATAGGGGCGAAGATATGCCGTATTCAGCGTAAACCTCTCGGGCGCATAAGGCGTATAGCCTATGCCTTCGAAGGTTGTAGGTGCTCTGGAACTTAATACATAGGGCAGCTTGTCTTCAACCTTGATGGAAGCCTCATCTACTTCTAACTGACCTACTGAAGCTGTATAGGCTTCAACCAAATCTCGAAATGTATAGGATTGCAAACCTTCAATAACTTTGTGTAAGGATTCACTAAACCGATTTAGGACATATTCGTTATGAGAATTTTCAGAAGCAATTACAATTGATCTTATATGTTCCAACTGCACCGCCAATGGAATGAAGAAGGCATACAGCCCTAGTGTCATTGTGTCTGATTCATGTGCCGATTTCACACTATCAATCCGCTCTTTATATTCTTCGATAAGCTGGACCGATTCCGTTTGAAGATGATTTTTCTTCGCATTGATTTGAACTTCCAACCGATTCATCAGCCTAGAGAGATCCGAGCCAAATTCAGACTGATATTTGTTAATGAGTTCGCAGGAGTTCTCACAATCTCCTCGTTTTTTCTCTAGGTTTGTGAGTCTTCTTTCCACGGACTGAAGCTTCTTTCTCGAAGTGAATAATTGTTTGATCCGTCCAATACCTATCCCAACTGCAGATGCGTGCTGAGTGATGGTTTCATCCCGATAACGATCAAATTGCTCTATATTTTTTTCGTGGAACGTTTTCATAGATTGGAACTTATTCGACAGCTGCATAAAGTCTTTCTTTATTTGTATATCAACCTGCTGCAATACTTGTAATAAGTCTTCGAAGGCATGTACGGCTGGGTTTAATATGTTGAATGCTTGTGATGCTTGCTGCAGCTCTAATAAATTTTTATGAAGCTTCTGCTGATGGTTAATGTGTGCGTGAACCGTTTGTTTGATAAAAAGCGTCAACCGCCCGCTTCGCTCAACCGTTCGGTGATTACCAGCCAGCTCTTTCGACTCTTCTAAGAATCGTTCAAAGAATCGAATTATATCCCGCAGCAGCCTCTGTAGCTTCAACTGCTCCATTTGCTTCAGACAGGGAGCTAGAGCTGAAAAGTTACTCCACTCCCGTTTTTCTGCGTCATTCTCCAAAATACCCTCTAACGCATCAATTGAAGAAACACCTATGATTTCACGCGTGTAGCCACGAAGCTTTCGTTGTTCTCTTTGCAGCAGCTCGTCTAAGTCCTCATCGGTTTGATCGTAATGGAGATCAATGGCATTCACAATGCCTAGAGGGACAATTCCATATTCTTTCATCTGTTCAAAGCTCTGAATTTCAGACATTCTCCCGACAGCTCCGTATCGAAATAGCCAAATGACATCATCTGCTTGTTGGAGAAATGCATGCGTCGCTTGGGTATGCTGCGTATGCGTTGAGTTCAGTCCCGGAGTATCGACCAAAGTGATTGTCTTTAACAATTCGGACGGAAGACTAACAATGAGATGGTCTGCTTCAGCACGTAGTTTAGCTGCTTTGGGATCCCCCTCAGCAGATAGCGTATGAAGGAGTTCAAAATTCAGTTGCTGCTGACTACCATCCTTATTAACCATCTCCAAGGACTCGGTTTCGCCATATTTTAAAACAGTGATCATCGCAGTAGCAGGCGTTACATCTGTTGCTAACCACTCCTTCCCCAATAATGCATTAAGAAAGGTCGATTTCCCTGCGTTGAATTCACCCATAACCAAAACTCTGCTATTTTCCTTCGCATCACGTACAAGAGCCCCGAATTCCTCCGCCCAGGCATCTCTTAATTTCTGATTGGATATACCATCTTGAATCTGATCTAAGGCTGTAAGTAAATGATTGTATAACTCCATGCCAGTCTCTCCCACATGCATCTATAATTTTTACTAGCTTTGAATGAGACAGATTGAAACAAAAAAAGCATGCCTCTCCTAGGTAGAACCTCTCGCCTTCAGTGATAAATCCGGATTACATGCATGCTCATCATAGCTGTCTTCCTTAGGTATGTTGAACTAAATCAACGTAGTATTTATTCGACATTTCTTAACATTTTCCTCTTATCCTCGTCCATTGTTTCCTAAAGCACTACCAAACACATCCCGAATAGTTCATAACGAGGATTTTACCGTTAAGACACGAAATTTGTTAACCACTCCCGTATTACGCACCAATTTTTACGGATATGCTTAAAGGCTGTGTCCAGGAACATCACGATATGGGTGCGTACCCTTCCAATAGATAACAAAAGAAGCCTATGAGTTGATAGATTTCAATTTAAATCTATCAACTCACATGCTTTACAAAGTAAATAAAGATTAGTCTAAATTTCTAAATAAGATGAGGTCCCAGTAGGTCCCTGTATTCTATAAGATTTGCAAACAAAATCATGACCCTGAATACAGGAAAGGGAACAACTCACTTTGAATGAATGGCCTATTTCAACTCATCCTAATACATTACATTATTATTGCATTCCACCACGCAACCACTCTTGAATTGTATCATTATGAAATAAAATACGTCTTCTCATCCTTATATGAGGTATCTGCTTTTCACGAACCATGGCATAAACAGAATCTGTTGATACGCCCAATAGTTGAGATAGTTCATTTACAGTTAAAACAAATTTCATCACACAACTCCTATCTTAAGTTTTTATTACAAAAAAACCTTCCTTAATAGGAAGGCTCGTCAATTTACTTTCATTTCATAAGTACACTACAAAAATGTAGCACGCTACCTTTCATGAAATTCAACAGGTAGTAATACTGGACCATGATATAGTGCTAAATTGACTTGGTTACTAATAACCGTTTGAACGAATCCAAACTTGCAATCAAACTCTGATAATAACTCCTTTAAATACTTAACCTCAATGCCCTTAATCTCTCTTTCCACGATCTCAATAAGGAATCCACCCGAATTTACTTCAACTCTTAAATAAAGAATAATCTCATTGTCTTTTATTACAACTGGTTTGATCCAATGATCGTCGGTTGAGATATTTTGAAGACGTATTAACAAATCAGCTTTATCCCATAAAAATTCCGGATAAAGCTTCAAATAGCAGACTAACTCCCAATCGTCTATAACCTCTTCATTCATCAGCCAACTTAACGGAACTCTACATAAAACGGCTAATTTAGAAAGCAGCAGTGTTTTGTCACCTGTCTTATTACTGTTATTTAATAAGTTTTTAAGTGACGTTGCATTTACAGAATAACATCGGTTTAAATCCCTCCATGTCATACCTGTTGCACTCTGATTTAATAAAATTCTTCTTCGAGTAGCTAATGTTACCGACCGAAGAAGTCGATTGTAACTACCCATGTTTTTTTTGATCACAGGGATTTCATGCCAAAAAACTTCTTCATCTTCTGAATGCATTAAAATATATTCTTCTTCACTAATTTCACCTGAAATAAATTTTTCGTAATACTCCAAGTGCTTTGGCTTTAGATATATTGAACCCGGTCGCGGTTTCTTTGGTTTATTCATTAGCCTCACCAAGGATAATGTAAACCACTAAGCGCTTAATTAAAATAATGCTACAAATTCGTAGTGCAATTATTTTTAACGTTAAACCGGACATCAATAGATACAAAGCTTTTTCCCGTTACATCCCCATTTACATTTGCCAAGCAAGAAATTCGTGGGATTAACTTTTGAATCAATACCAAATTAAAGGTTTTCGAATTGATTGACTGACCCATAAGCCCCACCTCCTTTCATATTTTTGAATTAGGGGGAACGAGAAATGCACCTAATTAAATCTATATGATAAGGAGAGCACAGTTTATATGGAAAAGGAACAAGAACCAACAGAAACATTAGACTTATCCAAAATAATGGACGAGTTTTCTGAGCAATTAAAGGAAACAACGGAGTGGAATGAAATAAAGAAAGATTTTCCGTGGAATACCACTTCTACGCAAAAAGTTTCCGTGGAATGTTTAAATAACGAATTAACTGATCAGAATGTTACTATCTCAAGTATCAGGGTGGTGGACATGTTGAACAGTTTGTTCGCTGTAGATTTCCATAAGATACAACACTCTCCCTATCTAGGCCCCAATGGCATCAACGAATGGATTTTAACCAATTTAGTCAGTCAGGTCTATCCGACAGGAGTTATGAATTGGCTAAAAAAACATTCGAATCAGCATCCTTATGGTTTTTATCAACGATATCTTCTAATTAAAGATTTCATTGTATTTTGTTCGAATGAGCTCCAAATCAGTGTTGATTCTATTGATCACAAGACTCTCTCTAATCAGGATTTGTATATAGCATTTGCTACCAAAGCTGAATTGAGTGGCAAAAGACCCAATATTTTGGGCTCCTTATACCGACAATTCCAGCCATTCTCTGTGCTAGAGATTCCACCTTACAGAAGGAAAATTGCACCAGCCTTTTGTCACCCTTTAGTTGAACGGCATCTTCAAGCTCTAAAAAGGAACGGCAGGAAGCATCACACTTTAAGCAGTAATACAGCTGCCTGCCGAAATTTCCTCATCTGGTTATGCCACAGTTATTGTGAGTTCAACAATTTTACTATTAATAACGTCCCGCTAAGTTTAATCAAACAATCTCACTTGCTCGAATACCGACTCTATATAAAAAGACAAGTTTCGAATAAGTTGAAGGATGATAAAAACGCCAGCACTAGTTTTTATTACGTTCGATCTCTATTTCAATCTCTACATCAAATGTCCCTCATTAAAGAAGATGTAGCTTTTGGTATCAAAGGATTACCCTTTGGAAATTATCATTTCAGAGAAATACCCAGCAACGAGAAAATCCAGCGATTTTTTGATATAGTTCGAACGTATTCTCCAGAACCTTTTGTCCATTTACTCATATATAGCTTAATGCTATACCTTGGATTACGTATTTCAGAGGCAATTAATCTTAAGTGGGAAAACTTTAATCGGTCTATCTGGAGCGTCTCCATTAAGAGCAAAAGCAACGAATACTCCATTCTGCCGGTTCCCAAGCAGATCAGGTACCTAATAAACCACCACTTCAAATCTAATACCAAAGGCTTCATCACTAATAAAGTTCCTACAGCATTCGAAGTTCAGCTCTCCAATTACCATCAGTTATATTGTCTTCTGGCGGGCTGGACGTTCGAGCGAAGAGGTTTTCATCTCTTTAGGCATACCTATATCACCAAGCTGTCAGAACATCCACAATGCACTCCAAAACTACTTATGAAATTGGCTCGGCATACAAAGCCAGCCAGCACAAGCCTGTATATACATCGTAGCGGCCATGTGCTCCAACAAGCCATCGAAAGGATCGACTATTCATTGTAGTAGAGCTACGTACAACGCAAAAAAGACATACCTGTTGTGGTTGTCTTTATGGCCCCAGCTGATTACTTATATAGGCAGAATGCCCTGCTCCAACTTCGCCGAAATCATTGAGCGGCGAAGAAAATTAGTTTTGCTAGTAATGTTTTAATGATAGCAGGTTTCATCTTGACTGTCTATGCAATTGAAGGAGGAAACGCAATGCCCATTATTGAACAAAATTCACCTCTTAACAGCTTACGTTCAGAGCTGCAAAATGTAGTCGCGAACTACTCCCCTAATCTGATTGAAAAAGTGCTACAAGACATGGGAATGTTACCTTCTAACATTCTTCAGGAACAAAAAAATCCTACTTATGAAGAAGCATTTGCTTACTTTTTAGCAAGTGCACATTATCTAGGATTAAGCAAGTCATCTAAAAAGACATATTCATCAGAGCTCAAACAATTTAGCGAATACATCATTAGCAAACTTGGGAACACTGCAAAACTTAGAGATATAATGGATCCTCAGTTTTTACTTGACTACTTAAATAACGAGCTACACGTTAACACTAAGTCGAAAAAAAGCGCATTTCTGAGGTCACTCCTAAAAGTGACACTAAAAGAATATTTCAACGAGCATATAGATGATCTAAAGAAAATACTTAAGATCAAGTGGAGGCGTGATAGTGATACAAATATAGATTCGTTGCCAAAACCATTGACTAAGATCCAGTTAACTGAAGTAACAGCAATTGCATCCGCTTCTCGAAATGGATTACGCAATCATGCAATCGTAATGACTTTCTTAACATCAGGTATCCGATTGAATGAACTTATTAACTTACAAATCGGAGATTTGAATATAGAAAAGGGTTTACTATCTGTGATACCAAAAGGAAATGAAAATGGCAAAAGAATTCGCAACATTAATCTACTTGGTAAAGCTATCTTGATAAACTATATTAACTTCACTTACAACTCGAAAAAAAAGAGCTTATCGAAGGAGGAATATGATAAATTATACATTTTCTCTGCCAGCAATGGTCGGAGACCATTAGATCCAAAAACAATCGAATGTTTCGTTTCGAATATTTATGATGAGTGCACATCAATCCCAAAAATTCGAAATGGTAGAAAGAGACCATTTAATGTACATACGTTCAGACACTGTTTCGCGGTATATGGGTTGGAAGGGGGCCTTGACATTTTCACAATCTCAAAGTTACTTGGACATCAAGATATAAAATCAACTGCAATATATTTAGATCTCTTCAATGATCAACTGAGCAAAGCCATGGAAAGACATCCTTTTGCTAATAAGGTAGGAGATGAATAAATGGAACATTTATTATTGGAGTCAATCTACTTTCGACAATGGTACAAACTAGCTGACATTAGAAAATCAACATTAGAACATTACACCTATCGGTTACACAAATTTGAATATTATCTTGTCGTTGTAAGAGGCTTAGCTGACGTATTGGATTTTGATAATTTCATTTACTATCCGGAAGATAATCTGTATCTTTCAATAAACGAAGATTTTATCAATGACTATTTCAGCTATTTGGGTTCACTTAATACAACAAACCGTTCGTTGTATATGCATGTGAGTGCCCTAAGAAATTTCTTTGGTTTTTTAAAGGACGTACAATTAATAAAATTCAATCCAATGG
This sequence comes from Paenibacillus sp. J31P190, assembly GCF_059692075.1. Classification (NCBI taxonomy): domain Bacteria; kingdom Bacillati; phylum Bacillota; class Bacilli; order Caryophanales; family Paenibacillaceae; genus Paenibacillus; species Paenibacillus sp. J31P190. The sequence goes on from NZ_JCAUAS010000001.1 coordinate 94,474, forward strand.
CTTACTTTAAAAATCCTTATTATGACCCCAAAATCACCGATAGATCAATTTCTTTACAAGACAGTGAAAAACTAATGAAAGCATCACAATGGCTGGACAGATCCGATCCATTCTTTCGAAAGCATTCGGTATTACTTTTGCTAATGCTTACTACGGGTTTGAGAAACAAAGAAATCAGGGAACTAACCATTGAACAATTAGACTTTGACAGGAATATAATTTATGTTGATCGAGGAGAAAAAACAAAAGCCAATACAGTATTCATGCCTAGAATTCTCACCTTATCATTGCATAGATTAATAAACCACCCTACGCATAAAAAGTGGCAAGAGTCAGGAAATTCAAACGTATTTTTTAGTACAAAAGGGAAGAAATTCAATCAGTTCACTTTAAACGCAATTCTAGATAAGTTATGTCAAAGAGCGGGGATTGCAAAAATCAGTTCTCATTGTTTAAGGCATACTATGGCTTCTCTTTTGCTAAGTCGAGGTGTTGATATATCCATCATTCAGAGGCAGTTAAGACACAAATTTATTGAAACAACGTTGCGGTATTTACCTACTGCTACAGTGGATGAGATTGGATTTTCGAATTATGAACACTAACTAAAAGCACCTTTCATATGTTGACATCAAATTTCCAGCTTTCGCAGCCGCTAGATGGAGCAGGTCGTGTGTTGAACCCTTCAAGCCCTCCTGCTCCTTACCGAATAAGGCGTAAAACTCCTCCTCGTTCTGCTTCGGTTTCGTCCGATATCCATCACGCCCTAGAGAGAAGCCCCAGCTCTATAGCCGTTCTGTTCCGCCTGTTGTATCAACGCGCGAGATAACGAGTTACAATTGTACGGGGATTACCTCGAATATCTTGATTTACGCTAAGAACAAGACCAGGATCAGAACGTTCCCATGATAATTGATGTATCGTTCTGATATCCCGGTTCAGTCATCTCAGGTAATGGATCCGTTTCAGCTATTCGTCAAGCAAATCCTTAATGAAAATAAGAGTGTGCTTGTCAAGTAGCGCCACACATCGACCAGAATATTTGAACGTCTTAACGGGCTTTTCGATCACACTTCTCGTATTGTCCGTGAATTTATAGATCCATTTACTTGTGAACTGCTCTTCATGCTTATTTCTTCTCGAGTGATTCGTTTATTGGGTTCAAAACGGATGTTGCCTACCACCACTTTGCCTTATCTTCTTTTCCCAGTTCCATATGAACCCGGAAAACGATAGGACATAGCATCGGTGTGTTTAGGCCCTCCGGCGTCTCCTTTAAAGACTCTCGGAATATATGGTTTACCTTTATCATCAACTCGAGTATTTAGAGCATACCTATCATCATTTCTCTTATGTGCAATTAGGTCACTTAATTGTGCCGCGGTATATTTAGCTTCCTCAATTGTATTGCCGTTTTTTTCCCATAAACCATCGCATTTATATCTAAACCCGTTCTCCAAAAATAGTTTAACCTTATAGGCATACTCCAAATCTTAATCCCCCTTCTTAGACAATTACTTTGCTTCCACAATGCTAAAATTTCATGAACACTTTTGCACAACGTGTTAACTTCAAAAAAATAACCGGTAAATAATAACTGAGAGCATGCTCGCCTGCAGGATGAGCAATCCCATTCCGCGATCAGGGTATGGCTCTTACGTCTTGCTCTGATCTCGTTATGTCCCTAATAAGAAGGTTTGACCTTCAATAGCCCTTAAGCTAGCACATCAACACGGGTTGTTTGCCCGTTCGTGTCAATCATTTTTTGGCTAGATGAAGGTTTAGCAGATGGATACACCCAATCCACACTACTTACAGCTATTAGTGACTTGAAAAGTCTAAGTACAGCGGTCCTGCTGACATTTTAGTTCTCAAAAAATTGGTGATAGCGTCTATTCGCCAACATAAAAAATTACTTACATCCCTCCATAATAGTTTCTATTTTCCCAATGTATAAAGGTATGTCATTAGGTATCTTTTCATGGTTATCTTTTTCATTTCCTGGAACCGAAATTGGTCCGATTAACTGGCCTGTTACTAAGTTTGATCCTGAAAGCAACTTAACAAATTTATTTAGATCCTCATCATTAGATAATACTTTTGATGACTTTCCGCTTTTGGGTACAAATTGATGCACTACAAATATGCATTGTGAAGCTTTTTCTTTTTTTGCCTCAATCAAAGTACCCGCAACTGCATGTAACAATTGGTATCGAAGATGTAAAGTTTCCTTGTATCCGAAAATACCTTCCAACAAATACTTTATTCGGTCGGGGATTTTGCTTCTAGGGTTTCCGACCATAGACTTAACCATATATTTAGAGATGATTTCTCCATACGATTCATCTGCCTTTGCTTCAACAGAGATGACTGTTCTTCCACATCTAGATTCACCTATTAGCAAAAGATCATGGTTTCTACCCTTACCATAACTATCCAATTTCGTTTCAAACTCTGGAATGCTATACGCCATTCTAAATCCAGAAGTACAGTCATTTGAGTCCAAAAGACTCAGCAACTCCTTAGGTACCTCATCTTGCCCGGATTTGAACCATACCTTCGCTAATTCCTTGGCACTGTGGCAATCCCCCCATTGAGCTATTCCTCTTGCGGGCGGAGCATATTTATACCAGTCATCAACACTTAGAATCTCTCGACCTGTTCTACTCTTTATCACAGCATTCGTCCTCCTTCATGTCTAGCTTTTCTGCTTGAGAAAGTTTTTAAATTGAGTTCTAAAATCTCCGGCTCCACCGTTTGCTGGATGGGCTACTTGATAATTACTAATGGCATTTTGGCTAAGGATGTTATGTGAATGTTCACCAATAGTAATTACTTTGGCAGTTGGATTAAGTGTTATGAGCATCTTAACAAACTCAAGTCCATCTTGAAGTTCCTTTCCCGTAGGTGTACGGTTACTCAATGAACCTTCATTCGGATTAAACGGATGGAAGGGAAATATGTTCCAAAGAATTACCTTATTGGGATCTAAGTTGTTTTTAATTATAAAATCCCAAACAATGGTTGTCGTCGGTTCTGCAAAGCCATGAATTTTTCTTGAAGCCTTCTTTAAATCACTATTTGGATTACTCGTTCGCACCTTTTTTCCTTCAGATTTATAGATGACATTTGGAGATATCTGCTTATATTTCCCAATCATTATCCGTTCCGATGTCATAGCTATACCTGAAAATCTACCTCCTTGATACCCCAGAGCTTCAGCAATTAGTAAATATTCTGCTTTCGGTACCCGCTGATTTAAATACTGTGCTAAATTACTCCTCCTAATAATTGGTGCATCCTTACCAATATCGTAATAGGGATCATACTGCTTCCATGGATTAAATGTCGATGATGATGCTTCGAATTCAACTAAAGCGTTGATAAAAGATTCAATATTACCATTCATTTATATTCCTACCCCACTTTGAGATATCACTTTTTCAATACTATTTATATATTAATCTCCTCAAGCACATTACTGATTTTACGTCCTTGTATCACCATGTCTGCGAATTTATTTAACGGTGTAGCTTCCATGTTAACAATGACTAACTTAGCTCCACACTGCTTTGCAATTAAAGGCAATGTATTAGCTGGATTAACGACAAGAGATGATCCAAGCACAATAAACAAGTCTGATCTTTGTGCTTCCTCCTCAGCTTTTTTCAATGCAATTGAATCTAGAGATTCTCCGAAAAGTACAACGGAGGGCCGAAGAAAACCACCGCATGTGCAGTAATACTCGTTATCATTTTTGAGATAGCGATCAGATGAATAAGAAGAACCGCAGTTTTGGCAATGTAGTTTACGAATAGTCCCATGTAATGGGATAACATTCAGATTACCTGCCATCTCGTGCAGTCCATCTGTGTTTTGTGTAATAATTGATTTTGTTAGACCAGCCTCCCCCCATTTTTTGAGAATGCCATAGCCTTTATGTGGTTGAATGCCTTGTAATTTCTCAATTCTCATACGATAAAATTCGATGAATTCTTGCTGATTATTTTTCATTGCACTAAGGCTTGCCATCTTTTGCGGATCTTTACCGTTCCATAACCCAATTTGGGAACGGAAATCGGCAAGACCGTTTTCGGTACTCATCCCTGCACCTGTAAATATGACGGCATACTTCGATGCTTTTAACCATTTTTCCATTTTCCACCCCGTTTTCACTTGATAATCTTATTAGATCATATAGTCCCATCAAATATTTGACAGCTCACTGATGTATGCAAAAAAAGGTATCATTTAGATACCCTCCGAATAGACTTTCAACATTTTAATGGCTTCTTCCTTAACTGTATCAACCAAACTATCAGGATAAATTACTTTTGCATGACTCCCCCAGGTCAATATCCATCGTATTAGTCCTTCGTTAATAGCAGCTTTTATTTTTATTGCGAACATTCGATCATCAATAATCCTGATATGCACTTTCCTACCCAAAAAATCAAATACTGCGTTGATTAGTTCATTCTTAAAATGTACTTCAATATACTCAACTTCGCCTGGATACATATTAAAGGTTGTTTCAAGGTGCTCTGACAAATTAAATCGCGAAAAAATAAATGGTTCACTTGTGACTTCTACTTTGACCATCCGGTCGACACGATAATGTTTAACTTTATCTTCATCTTCCTGCTTCGCTATTAAATAGTAATAATCGCTGTTCCAAACCAAACCCACTGGAATAACAGTATAAATCTTCCCTGAATAACGAAGAACAAATTCTTTATTTATATTGTAACTACCATATTGGAAGGCCAATTTAAATCTGCCGGCAATCGCATTATGAATTTTATCAATATTGTATCTAACCAGCTTGTTTTCTGCTTTGATGCTGCTTGTTACTGAAATTTGATTTTGCAGTGATTTGGCTATTGATTCACTTGTTATCGATTTAATCTTTTTTATTAAATGCTGTGTCTCTTCTTCTGTGATAAATTTAGCCGATGATACAGCATCTATTAGCACCCTCAACTCGTGAAGTTCAAAACTCTTGTATGGATGACTGTACAAGGTTACTCCTTCTTTCTGAGACACCACGATATCAAATTTACTTGTTCTAAGGTCCTCGATAACGTGTCTAACTGTATTTCGAGATATTCTAAAATCCGCACCAAATTCACATGTTAATTTCTCAATAATTTGGCTGATACTGAGCTCATTATTTTCATCCGTGTATCGCAATAAAATGTCTCTAATTTTAAGCGCCCGTACGATATTACTTATGTCGCTCATTATTTACCCTCACCATAAAAGTAATGATTACATGACACTTAGTTTAAGAGGTTGAATTTCTCCGATCCGTACACTAATGTTGTCCTTATGTCATAATACTATTTTACCATATGGTGAATTATGTTATTTAAATAACTCTTTTAATCTTTCATTTCCCAAATATAGAAATCACCGCTTCCTTTCCAACAAGGAAAGTGAGCGGCAAGTTTCATTTGATTTAGATTAGATGCTTTGGTTCAAAACTTTTATCCATCATTTCAATCAATGCAAAAATATACGCAGTATTCCTCGATAAATTGGCAACCTCACGTCTTATTCCAGTTACATTATTCTTCCATCGTTCGTAATACTGAAATACAACATCAAAATCTTTATATGCGATTCTCCTGTTGTTGGTTAATTCAACACTCGGTTGATGATCTTTTGAGGGCTTAATAACTAAAGTTGTACGATCTGCACCGACAAGAAACCATTTTGCGACTCTTTGTGTTTTAGGAACCGTCTGGATTTCAAATTCCAACTCTGATGCCATCTGAATAATCCTATTCCACATCTTTAAAGAATCTCTCATTCAATGCTCCCTTTTAATATTTTTTTCTAATACTCTGGTAATTCTAACAATAATTTAAATATTTGATCTTTAATAGAGGTTGTGTCACACACAGTAATTAGGGGAATACTTTTCCCTATTGCCTGTTGAAGTCCCCAATACTTTTGGGATGACTTCTCTTTCGTCCTACTCTTCCAAACATCACCAGTTTCTTCAATTGTGAAGTAGTTTTCTAAACGGTAGGGGTTATGAAATAACCAATGATCAGAGATGGCGGGCATTCGTTCCCACTTTGATAAATCAAATTGAAATCGTGACAAAGTAATCTCTGGGTACTCGTCCTGACCTTCCAAATCAATCTCAACTACAAACACAGCTCCATCTTTCAAGTCTGGAACCTGATCATTTCCAGCTGAAGCACCTTCCAATTGGTAAATTTTAATGAAATTACTTAGTAACCACCCTTCCTCATAGCTATCGGACTTCCATCTTAGAAATTTGGAGGTTAATGGGATGAACCCCATCTCTTTACCGATTATGTCCATCTCATTGAAGAGCAAATTCAAATTTTTGTAGGTTTCTCGAAGCACATTTATCGAAAGACTGATATTTCCACCTAGATCACTTGATAAAGACATATTTTCCCTCCTGAATCGCCATATTTATTGGCCAATTTACTTTTAGTTGCGAATGTGATTTTCCTTTGAACGTATATACCTTTTCGTTAATTGAACTATTTTTAATACCCGGAAGACATCCCCTGAACCGTTCAAAACCTTTTTTAATCAGCAAATCTATCAAATCTTGTATAATAAACCGTTGCCCACAATCTAGGGCCGTTATTTCGATAGTTTGCAGTTGTTCCAACACATTTTGCCAAGCTAAAAACCCTAATGTAATGTCTGGTGATATAATAGAGCGTTCTTTCATATCCATTTCGACAGGTAACAAAATTTGAAAAGGTGCCAAGAATAGGAGATAAGCGGGCCGTCCATTGCAAATATCCTGAAGCAATCTGGAGTACCGAACTAACTGGTGACAGCTTTCTTCAGGAGTTATAATTTCTTCTGAGTCTTCATCATCCGATGAAAGACCGCTTAAATACTTCACTTCTATGCCAATTACAACATCAGGATGATCTAGTATCAGATCAATTTCTCCCTCCGTATGACGAACCCAAAATTTCAATTGATAATCGCACTCTCTAATAGAATCAAGAAACTGCTCCCAGTCCGAATCGTGTGCATCATCTTGTAAACGAACCGCTTTCAATACTTCCCTCAGACCCAAGCGAAATGGTAAATAACGAATAGCTCCAAAAAAATCACCAGTTAGTTGGTCCTCGAGCCGATCAGATAAATTACTCCCTGATCTTGAGATTTTGTTGTGAATTTCAGCAATCAATTTATTCCTCCCTCTTCATGCGTCACCAATTTTTCTATCCAATCACTTAGTAAGCTCACGTCGCCTCCCGGCGTTAGAGCAATAGCCCCCATCCTATACCTCTCATGGAAATCTGCTGTAAAATAGCGTAATTCATCGCTTTGGACAGGGGTCAGGATAAATACGCTTTGAACAGCGCGTTCATCATTTCGGCACTTCAAAATACCATCCTTGTATTTATGCATCTCACCAAGTGCTGTACCCAAATTGCTCGCAATCCGGTATTTGGGATCCAATATGTATAAGCGGTCTCCTGCTTCAATGACAATATCGGGTACCATCCTCTGAGTAAAGGTGTAAAAGTGCGGTGAATTATTTTGGAACACCCGCTGATAGGATAGTCGCATTCCATTATTTAGCTGTACTATACTTTCTTTATGCTCGGCAAAATGAAGGAATAGTCCATCCCTTGTGGTTTGATATAACCCTTTGCTATCTTTTAGCATGCCTATTTCCCGGAAAGCCTTAATGAGCTGCATATAGCACCATATTTCATATAGTGCGAATGTTTCTCGAAGTGGATAATTATACATCATGCCAATTCGTTCATTTCCATGCTTATACAAGCGATCTAACCATTGATAGCACTGTCGATATACGGGATGTTTTCGGAATACCTGAGATATTCGTATTACTCCGTGATAGGGCATAACTTGCTTAAAAAATGGATCTCTTAGCCAATATCCGATTTTGTCCGCATAGGCTTCTGCCCTTTTAACCAGCTCACCTTGACTTGCTTTCGCATACAGCTTCAAAAGATGCCTTAGCTCCACCAACCGTCGCTTAATGAGCCTATTCTCATACGTGTTGTAACTATCCTCTCGGATAGAAGATTTCACTGTTTCAGGGACGGTTCCAACTTTGCTACGCCCCCTATTTCGTTCCAGCCATGACAGTGTTTGAGCATCTACAATCTTGACGCGATCTCGCCTCATTTGCTGCTCACGGACTTGAAGTACACGGGTCGGATTCTCAATTACTTGCCTGATCATGCTTGCAAACGAAGAGAAGGATGCTTCAATATAGCTCCATTGGGCCAAAGAAAGCTCACGCGAATGCTGATCTGCTTCAATACCAGTCTCAATATGCGAATGTTCGAAGCACAGAGAGGCTTCTTGCAAAATATCGCATAGCATGAGGCTATATTGCTCCTGTGTCATTTTCCGAGCATCCGGATATATATAGGAATCAATTTTCGCCCCATTAATTTCAAAAGTAACCTGTCCACTATTAAATGGTGTTACAAATTGACCGTAAGCCTCACCTTCTCCCAATCGGTGCGGAAAATGCGCTAAGCCGCAAAAAAAGATTGAAGGCACCTGCTCCAAACCATGTAATAGATACTTCCACTCGTAAGTAGTTGCTTCGGTCAGATAAGCCTCTTCCAAGTTAACCCACGCTTCACCAATAACCCGGAGCAAGAAATTACCCCCAGAACTGTGTTGCTCCATATCGCACAAGCTCCTTCTCCATACGAATAATATGACGATGGCTAGTCGATTCTTCACCCATATGTCCAGCGAAAGCTTCTTTCAATTGCCCTAGCAACTCTATTATCCGATCATCGCCTTTGAGCTTGGGAAGCACTTTTTCCGAGATTACACGATCCAGCATAACCTTTCTTGAAGCCTGATGCTCAACGTCTAATGTAAGATGCCGGCTCATTTTCTGAATCATCTCACTCATCGTCCTATATCCGAAATGTAGGTGATAAGGAGCTAATAAACCATGCAATCGCATCAAAAAAGTAAATTCGTTCTGCAGCCCAACTCGAACACTATCATCCACCCGGCTCCAAAATGTTTCCAAATCTACATCGCTTAATGTCATAACGAATGCACGATCGAGTACCTTGTCCGAGATACTGTGCGTCGTTTCATCAACATTAATCGTACCAATGAGGTATACGTTAGGCGGTATGCTGATCCTAGAAGGAATTTCATCAAGATCATTCCGGTTATGTAAAGGTATTTCCTTATGTGATTCTACCCCGCTTAGGTAATCACTTAAATAATACTCAACCCTTGCAAGATTCATTTCATCCAGTACAATAAAATGCGGCTTCTCCCGCTCCTCATGTGCATGTAGAAGTACTTTCAGGAACTCCGTCATAATGTACCGATTTTCAAAGGAGCTGTAATACCCAAACAAAGCAGTTGCATCTGCCCAATCAGGCCGGACAGGAATAATGGATAGATAAGGATTTTCAGCCTCATATGACAACCCATAAACCGCATTCGCATAGAGTTTGGCCAGCTGTGTTTTACCAGTTCCCGAAATGCCGCTTAGGATAACAAAATGCTTATCGTCTAAAGCCGTTAAATTCAGATGAAGATCTCGAATCAAATCTTTATCAAAGGTCAGAGAACAGTTCTGAATGGCCTCATAAATAACTGTAAAATTAAAATTGCTATTGTATTCAATGATTTCCATGGAATTATCATCAACAGTTGATCTATTATCTGCCTTATAATCGATAGGTGCTTCAGCTTCAAGAAATTTAAATTTCCCCCGGCCGCCTACATGAGCAAATAATAGAGCAGCACAAACTAATCTCCCTTTGATTTCTGCAGGATCCTCTTCAAATCGCTGTTCTCCATTGTTGTATGTACCCATCCGGTACTCGTTATTACGTACAAGAATACCATGCTGATTCAGTAATTCTATGGCTTCTTGCTTCAATTCTTCATTGTTCTGGTTTGTGGTTCGGAAAGCTTTCGTTAACCACCATTCTTTGCGATTATCTCCGAGTAAAACCTCAACATTTGTATATATGTGATTATGACCTTCTACATCAACAGCTAGCATCGGCCTGGATGAACCACTTCTTACCTCGTACTCTCTGTATAAGAAACAGCCTTGCACGATCGTTTGTCCATCTCTCTTTAACGAAAATTCCTGTTCTCTTTCGCCAGACTTCTCTTTCCCCATAGACCCGTATTGAATTTGATATAAATCTCCAAACAGCAATGCTGAATAAGGCGTTTCAACGGAACCAAGCAGATTCATTATATGTGCTGTTCTTGCACGTTGCTCTCTGTACTCCAAACTGTAAATCCTAAATGCGGTCGTCTTCTCCCAGGTTTGTCTCAATAGATCAATAATTGCAACAGCATCAAACTGCCCTTCCAAAGGTAGAGACAGTCCAAAATATATCCATGGTCTGATTCTTGGTTTAATCATCGTGGTTAATGATTGTTCAAAAGTAGTACGTTCAATCTCATTTTTCGTAAAAGAATCGGTTCTGGTGAACGTCTTGATGTCGGAATCCAGCTCACTCAACATTGCATTCAGACGGCCCGTCTTTATCAGTTCATAGACCTGATAAAAACTTAGTTCTGTATAAACATACAATCGTTGCTCAACACCGTTAAACTCAAGTGTCAGCAGACCGACTTCCTTATCCCCTATTTTACGAACAATTTGTGCAAAATACCTTTTACCAGTGCTCGTGTCTTTCTTCTGCTCTGCATATTTCGGATTTAATGAATCGTGATAAGTGGTCATTAGTGTCTGACCGTAGCTAGCAATTCTATAATCCTCACCCAATAATTCTTCGGCTAACTGTTCCAGTTCCGATTTCCAGAACTGTTCCATCGTATCGTTAACCTTTTTACATCTTTCAGCGGTGTTATCTATATCAAAGATATTCTGGTAGTGAGATAAGTTGATCATTTATTTCCTAGCACCCCTTTGTTTAATTTATTTAAAATTACCTTGGATTAATCGCTCCACCCAATACAATGGAAATGCGATAAAATCGCGAACAAACATCATCATCATGCACTCTCTTCTTCTGGACTGTGCAATAATTTCCGTTATTAAGGTTTTGACATTTATCACATTTACGCGATTGGCCATTCGAGTGATACACAGGTGGAGGCTTGGGTGCAGCTAGCGATGGTGAACTATCTTTTTTTAACAATGAGCCATCCGGTGCCCAAATCGAAACTGGAGATGCTTTTTTACTGTTCTTCCATTTTGGTTTCTTCTCGTTTTTCATTTGATTTTTAGTTGAAGACTTATTCGATGATACGGCCTTTTCATTTGATATTGACGATGGCTTATTTGTTTTACTAGTTTGCGATAACTCTTTCTGGTAAAAGGCTTCTGAAAACTTCATATAAAAGTCGAACTGGGGCACATTGGTTACTCTAATTTCATAGAAACCATTTGCTTTTTGAACCTTAGTTAGCTTGATTTCCCCTTTATAAACCAAGGTAATAACATTAGTATTTACTGCAATAGTCGTTGGCCCATTCTCAAGAATAAACCTGAACTTCTTTCCATCAATAGCCTGCTTTATAGCTTGACGCATTTTTTTACTAAATGTATATTTCAGACGATACTCACTGTCCTTAGCCAATCTTTCATCGGTAAACCATCCAATATGAAGCGCAGCATCGAGTGGAACATTCTCTATTTTATATTGCGTGTGGAGAAGTCCGTTATGAATTCGGATTTTCAGTAGACTATCTGTCATCGCAGGCACCCCAGATCACAAAGTTTAATGATGTGTCGTTAAAGAAGCTTTCAAATCTAGCCAATTTTGAAAATTGTAAACTAACAAATCCAATCCAACGGTGTCACCCTGTTCGCCCGGATATAACTGAAGAAATGACCCACATCCTGTTTCTAATAGCGGTTCCTTATGTGCATCTCCGGGATAGATACATATTACATTATGAACCGGTGTCCGTTCGTATTTTTTACTCCCCTTCTCCAACCTTACATACCGAAACATGAAGTATTTTGACATTTGCAGCATCACTTCGGTGTAACCTATATCCGAATAAATATTCCAAATAGGACGATACTTAACTTCCAGTATTAAAGAAGAAACAAATCGTGGCACACTAGATTCTGAATGTTCGGTATATAAGTCAATGCGAATATCTGGTCTTCGATTCGCTTCCGGACTAAAGAAGTGAGTTTGTTTCTCTAGCGCAATTTGTTCAACATTTTCTACTTGCTGGTCATACGTAATTACAATGATACTCGAGTCCTTTTTTAGTCTCACTATAGTTCCTTCTTGTAAGCCTCCAAGGTAAAAACTTTTCTGTAACTGCTCAGTAATCGTATCCTGATGTGGTTCATACCCAAGACAACGAAAGCTTTCTATGGTCTTAAAGAGAACATAGTATTCGTACAAAAGAGAGGTAGGTTTAGCAACTGGTATCAGCAAATGATTGGACTGGGAACGGTCTACCTTATTCCACGAAGCTGAACCCTTCCAAATCTCATAAATAACACCATAAGCCTGATGCTGACCCAACAACAATCGGCGAGGCGCCTGGTCCTGTACATCTCTCCAAAATATAGCATGTATCATTTTCCTTATCGTACTTTGATCATTTTGGCACTGCTGCTCAAATTTTTGAAGTTCACTAAGCTGCTTAGCTATTTTGATTAGATTCTGTTTATACCCATAAATCGTTTTAGATGTTTGATCTAAGTGATCCTCTGAAACAACTTTATGCTTTTTCGACTCTCGAAAATTCATTTCTTCTAGTTCAATTGTGCTTTCCATTAGATCGTGTTGTAAGGAAAGAATATCGTAATCTGTTTGGAGAGAAGCGATTACTTTTCCCATTGTATCCAGTATTGAGCGCACCCAATGCTTAATCAGGCGATTCGCCTCTGAATCTGCATGCAGCTCCATACGACGGTTTAAGGTCTTAATTCCATCATATTTTGCTCCGTTTCCTAATGCACTCCACCGAATGCTTTTTAATGTTTGTCTGCGTTCTTTTGACTCAATCACAAAATTCTGCTTTAGTTCTACTTCGTAATTCAACTCAATTGCCTTCATAGCACGAAGAAGCTGCTTTTCTACTCCTTTATACCAAGTGAAATACCTCCATGATGCATATTGCTCAAGTTCACCTGGGTCTGCAACAGCTCGTTTCATCTTTAAATAATCCTGAACCAAGCCTTCTAAAGTCTGATTCAACGTTAAATGAATCGACTCCATCTGTTCTTCAGTAACATTTCTAGGTAAAATCTCGAACGTTCCATAATAAGTAATACCTTGATAAATAACTCGATACTGATACAAACCGCAGCGCCAAGGATATTCTTCAAAGCCACGAGTCAACATATGCTTTTTATTTTCCGAAGAAAGTAGGATGGGTTGTTCTGTCGCTGTTTCGTTCCGATCAATTAAATGATCCCAAAGGAAAATAACCTCAGCCTCTTCCTCGCAAACTGTAAGCTCCACACTTAGTGGCAGATTTTCTGTGATTTGAACAGGACTAACAAATGTCGGTTGCAAAGCAAGGTTATCTAGAGGAATTCGTCTAATCGACGAGCCTTCCCCTTCCCATAAGGTTAAGAGAAAAGGCAAATCAGTTGGCATAACCATGTACCGTCAGCTCTTTCGCCTTTTTCTGTAGCAATTGAATCGATTGCTCAAAAGTAGAAATCTTCTGACTAGATGCAGATTGAAGAATACGGGTGAGATCGCCTTCCTGATAATCCTCTCCATGAAATAATCCTACAAGCCTCCCGATGGTTGCTTCCATCCCGGATAGCTTGGATAAAACTCGCTGCTTAAATTGTATGTCTAAAGCCGTTCCGCGGCTTATTGCCATTGAACCGTCAGCTAAAGCAGGAACATTACTGATATAATGTGCAATCGCACGTATCACCCGAAAAGAGATTCCCTGTTGGCTATCTGCCTGCTGCATCGTGCTATGAATTTTATCCATGAATGATATCTCGTCGTTAGTCAAATCTGAGATGTCCCCAACCAATCTGCTCATCCACCCCTCCCGGAAAACGGATCTAGAAATCTGAGCGATCCTATATGGTCCAGGGGTTTGCTGCTGCTGCATGTCGCGAACTTCTTTGAAGCTTAATTTTCGTGGTGTAATGACATTTGCCCGGTCGAGAAGACGATGGGAAAATGCTTTGGTTGTTTCATCAAAGTTCACCGTTCCAACGAAAATGACATTATCTCCGATTTTCACTTCAGATGGATATGCATTCTTACACTGGATCTGTGAATGATACAGCTGAAGCAGTCGCTTACTCTTCTCTAGTTCAAGTAAAGAAATAAACGGACTGAACCAGTGCTCCACCTGAGCCAAGTTCATCTCATCAAAAATAAACATATACATTTGCTCAGGATTGGACTCAGCATCCATCAAAAGACTAACGAGTCCTGTTTCGCTCTCCTGATATACGCCTGTGGTTGGGTTCATGAAGCCCAATATATCTCCTGGTTCGTGGTAAGATGGTGAAATGGGGAGCAATTTCAAGTGAGTACCGTATTCAAGACCGAGAGTCTCTCCATACAATAGTGTGAGTTGTGACTTTCCTGTTCCGGACATCCCCCCTATAATGGTCAGCATATTTGTTTTTAAGCTCAAATGTAAATTCACGAGGTCAGTTTGGTCAAAATATAGCCCCTTCGTAATGGCATTATCCAGTAAATTACCCAAAAAGATAGATTCACTAGTACCAGCGATTACCGTTCCGATCTTTTCTTGTTCTTGGGTTCGTTCAATCACTTTTGATTCATTCTCTTTACCCTCTGCCTCCATCTTTCCAGTTAACAGCTGTTTCTTCTTTCTCTCAAGCCGTTTGTCTTTAGCCTCATGCAAAGAAAAACCATTATCCATTATTTCTCTTTGCAACTTATGATAATAACCAGAAGCAACTACGTAAGCTTGATCCGCTTGTCTGATCAGTACGTTATTAAAGAACTCATGTGAGACCTCCAAACAGCGGACCTCATCAGGATTTTGCAAATAGTATGTGCTAGGATTTCCTGACGTTTTCAGCTTAACCTTACTGTAAAGAACCTTATCGAGATAAATAAGGGAAGGATTTCGGAATAAATCGGGGTGGTGCGGCAAAACGAAAGGCCGACCTTGTTTCAATCGCTCATCAAAGTCCCCTCCTTTTTCGTTCACACCTAAAAGAGGACCTGAGATAATTTCATATTTATCTTCTAAGATTGGATCTCCCATCTCTTCAATCTTGAGAATATCAAGGAAAAGATTCGTACTGCTTGAATATAGCGAGAAAAGCAAAAGTTTGTTCTCCAAACTTTGCTGTAACTTTTTCCTCTGGTCGTCTAGTTTTAAACGATCGAAATTGGGGACAAGCAGAGACCTTATTTTCTGTAAATTATTTGGGCTTCGCGTGCTGCCGCGAAAGATTTTATTTGGATATACAAAATGTTGTGAAAGCTCATCTGGTATATCCGACAAACATTTTATTTGAAAACTAAGGAATTCCTGACTGTCTTCTTTCACTGGTTCAAGCATAGAATAGGCTAATTCTTCTTCTGTCATTAGTCTTCCGACGAAAACCGCCTTCTTTAAACGTGCTTCTATGTCACTCGTAAGTTCACGTGTTAATTTCATTGATAATTGCTCCTTCTAGGTAATAGATGATTTGTCTAGTTACAGCCGCGCTACTACCGCTTACCGATTTGAATGGCCGTTCAAAGAGTTCTACGATCTCATCTAAGTAAAATTGCTCTTTAGATGTGAAACAATCGGAATGTATGAATATGTATTTGACGTCTGCTTCGAGCTGGCAATCCAGTAAGTCAGAAACATCTTGAATAGGTATAATTTGACCTATTGGAAGCATACTCGCATATTCTTCCTGGATAAAACGTGTAACCAGTACAAATTCCGACTCTGTAACTAGCAGGGCTTCATTTATTACTTGTGCAGCAGCTACCTGCTCCATAGATGCTTGTTGCTGCATAAGGCTTGCGATCTCATCTCGCAGCTTGGTACGTGTCTTTTCATATTCATTTTCAGCATCTGCTAACTTTTTCTCCATTTCGGTAATCTGTCTCTTTAGCGCTGTTTCTACTTCTTCTCTCTCGGTGTTTTGCTTCTCAAGCTTTTTCAGCCTTCTCTCTTTAGCCTTGTCTTCCTTTTCTAGCTTACTTTTTTCTTTTATAAGATCCTCTATCAACTTCCAGACTACCTTTTGAATATCATGAAATGCCATCTGAAAAAAAGCCGCCTTTTCCCCTTCAGGCCATTTATTGATTTCATCAATTTTCGTGGAAGCAAGATAAGAAATTTCGCCGATTTCTACTGAACTTTTCTCTTGAATCCAATCTTTCACACTACCCTCTAGTTCCAGCTTCATATCCAAACTTTCTTCAATAAGCAAACGGTACGTTTCCTTTGACGAAGGATCATCCCATGCTGCTGCTTTTACTTGAAGCTGTCTCTTAGGGGCAAGCTTCGTCGGCCCCAGATCCTCTAGAGGATGCTTCTTTCCTTCCATGTTCTGTTGAATTTTGTCCTTGTTCTCATTAAACATCTCGGGAAATAACATACCGGTTAATGCAACAGCCTCAGCCGGTGTAACATTATCTCCAAGCCTAGATCTATGATAAAACTCTTCAAAATTAATTTTCGCTTCCTTCACCTTAAATCCAGTCGGTTCAAACCATTTTTTCATCCAGATAAATTCATTCAAATTTTGCCTTAGTTTCTCAATCGTTTTCTTGCGCAGCATAGCTAATGGAGCCTTCATCAGATTTTTCGCCGTAAAACCTTGGATTTGCGGCTGAATCATTGTTGCCATCTTACGTAGTTCATTTTCATTAAGCAGTTGATATATCATTTCAAGCCAAGATTCTTGGTCGATTTCCATCTCTTTGTTGCTCTTAACTTTTGCAGCCATATGGTATCTCCTTTAGATTCATTTATCCGTATATTACTACTATTAAATCATAGGAATGGGTCATCTATTTGTCATGGAATGTATGTTCCTATGGTAAATATTCCTTTTCTTGTTATTTCGACAAAATAGGTCTTTAGTCCTCTTATTCTGCTTATTAGTGAATCCGCTAAAAAAATAAACCATCCCATAATATTCTCTAGGAATGGTTTAATACGTCCTGATCTAAAGTATCGATTGCCTCTTGTACCATCAGTAAATGTTTCGAAAAGGAAGAAACTAGCAGACGGTAATGCTCCATTTTGAAGTCACCTAGCAACCCTATTTCCCATTGCTCTAAGGTTTGCTTAACAATCTTCTCACTCACATGTATCATATACTTCCTAAGCGTCATACCGTTTACATTCGGCAGCGGTACCACGTTAAACTGCATCATAAAATATCGTTGGTACTGCTTGACTGCTTCCCGGACCTGCTTCTTCCGCTGTTCAATGGCGTGCTGTTTCGTTAATACACCTAGTAGGACAGTGGCAGCAACAGCAAATATAGCGATGGGCGGAAAAACGTTCATCAAGGCATAGGTTATTGTATGCCAACCAGCAGCCAGCCCAAGCGTTCCGACTACAGCCGATCCCATGCCTACCATAAAAGCTTGCTCTGAGACACCCATTTTAAAATCGATTGTGATGGAATCATTGGCTTGCTTAGCCAAGTTAAAGGCAGACAGTCGCTCTATATCCGGCACCTGACTTTGGATATGGGCTTTCCAGTCTTCCTGATACTGCTCGCCCGCCTGCGACATAAGAGCGCTAATTTCTTTGCCAACGTGATCAGGCTTTAAGTGTTGTTCCATAACTCGTTCTACCACGGTTCGGTCATCAATGACCACATCCTGTTGTGATAATTTTGACCCAGTTAAATCTTTACTTGCTTCATTAGCCTTCTTAACTACCCAATTGACTACACTCCCCGCTTTTTTAGCGGTATCACGTATGCCTGTATACCATTCTCCATCTTTTTCAATTTCATTGCACATGGATTTCTCCTTAGACAAGAAATAAACATCCATTTTTTCATATAAGTTATCGAAAAAGGACTCAACACTTTCCGGAACGTACTGCCAAAGCTGTTTCTCCCAAAAAGTCATCTGCTCACAGATGTTTAAATATTGGCTGGCCTTGGCCTGAATCGTAATCTGTTCCTGCAGCAAAACTACGAGTTTTTGCTGTGTATGGGAATTCGGATCGGTGAGAACAACGTGAAACTTATCGATAGATGCTTTTAAGGATTGTTCAATATTATTCGCTAAGCTTTCATCAATTTCTTTTAATTGACGAAAGGTATCTTGAAACGCATCCAATCCAACAATCGGCTCTAGTACCCGGTATGTGCTCATTAGTTAGCCTCCAACTTTAAGGTTGTAAAATCATGTGACGAAGTGTTCGTTTAGCTGGCCCGACTAGTTCCTGCACTCGTTGGAACGCTTTGTCAGGATTATCGATCGTGTACTTTACCGCTACAGCTGTGCCAATTGCTGCTAAACAGCCAATCCATACGGGTCCGCCTATCAAAGCACCCACCGCTAGAGCACTTCCGGAAACAATCGTCCCCTTCCCTGCTTGAACAAGACTTTTCTTCTTGTCCTCTGCCTTGTATAAGGAATAAACGAGCCCACCTGCAGCAATAGGCAGCAATACTGGGTTAGCTGAAGCGATGGATGAGACAAGATAAGACCCCGCCAAGCTAGATAAACGACTGGAATCCCCTTTTTTCCCAAGAAGTAACCCACCCAATAAAGCGATTGAACCTCCTAACAGTTCGGGCCCGTTAACCATCAGTGCATCAGCAAGGAATGGCTTGGAGATACCTATCTGCTGCAAAGAATCAGCTATTTGATCGAATTGATGCTGGGTTAATGAGAAAAAAGGATTAATCCCACTTACAGAAGCGGTATCACGGAGAAGGTGTTCCGCTGCTTGTGAAAGCTCCGTAACAAACGAATCGTCCGTGCCAACATCTTTCACCGCGTGTAAAGAGCTTAAGAAACTATGTTGTCCATCCAACAAGTGATGGTACTGTGACCCACCAATATGGGTGGAATTATATACGGAATCAATCGCTTGGTCATAAGCATCAAAATTATGGTTGAATTCCTCGGCCATCCACTGGGCCATTGAATGGCTTCCTATAGTCAAACCTGCATCTAGAGGAGCAAATGTCTTGTCAACTGCGGGTAGATCTAACTCAAATCTGCGCATTCTTCTTTTTTGGTGCAAATCCATAGAGCAACTCCTTTCCTTTACATAGGATCACGCAGAAACATATTTAAGGCTCTTCCGATTCAGCACTTTTTTAAAGAAATCTGAAAATAATGCTGGATCAAGATACTGCTTCGCCTGACTAAACTGTTTAAAACTATACCAAATTTGTTTTATTTCATCTTTACTTATTGGATTAAATACTACAATAGAACGCGGGTCAAATTTGTATCCCCCAGTGTAAATCCCTTCATATGAATATTGATATAAGATTATATCTTCAAGAACTCCCATAGCAATGATATGCCCATCATATTGGAATAAAACAAGAGTACCAGCATCTGCTTTCATTCCCAGGGACTTGAATCTATATTCGCGAGTTAATAATGTTCCTTGAAAAAATTGATTTTGAACACTTTCAAAGGATTGAAAATTAAATTCCTTCTTCGACATAGGCAGGATTCTTATTTTAGAGAAAATATCATTTTCGCTATACATTGAGTTACCTCTTAGGAACCTAATTGGTTGATATTTTCCTATCAACTAGTTTCATTCAAAATATATCATTATATTATAGTGTAAATGATAATAAAACCTCACAAGGAAAGATGCACAATGGCACCTTTCCTGTTTTTTGAGGTAAATACATTTTAAAGCTAGCTTTTCTTTCTCGCCACTAATCTCTGCGTAACTTCCTCAGGAACTTGACCAAGGAAATAGTCCTCAATCAGTTCCCAAAACATTGAAGTATC
Organism: Paenibacillus sp. J31P190; assembly: GCF_059692075.1. Classification (NCBI taxonomy): domain Bacteria; kingdom Bacillati; phylum Bacillota; class Bacilli; order Caryophanales; family Paenibacillaceae; genus Paenibacillus; species Paenibacillus sp. J31P190. The sequence continues at coordinate 114,384 of NZ_JCAUAS010000001.1, forward strand.
CGCTTCTTTCTCAAATAAATAACGCAGCATTTCCACCGACATCTCATGTCTCATCTGCACGTTGCTCAAAATTGTATTACGATATGCCGCTGGTTGATTGACAGTCCGTACAAGTACAGCACGTGAGTTCACACGAATGTATATCTCAGGGCACTCACCACCATTGATTTGGTACAGCATCAGCCCCATTGCTTCCATCATTCCAAGGTATAAAAACCGCTTTTCCTGATTCTGGCCAAAAACCTTTGGATCATAAACCTCAAATTCGGTTGAACTCAACTGACGCCCTGGATTCTCTTTAAATAGATTCGCCGTCTCATGAGTAAGCCAATCAAGAAAACCTGCATAACCCGTGTTTAAAAAATGATAAGCATTTCGACTTTCGTCAAATTTCAGATAACGATTATAGAAATTATTCGCTTTACGCATCAAGCGGTCAAATGCATACATCGAATTCAGAATAATATCTGCTAACATCTCCGCTTGATATTTGGAAGTTACTCCATTTGTCTCAAGTAAATCAAGAGCGATATCGGAAGCATTAAAATATTCACGACTTTTTGCATAGCGCCCCATGATAGATCCCATCCGATCAATCCAAAGACGCGCTTCTGATAAGAAGGCAGTTTCACTGGACTGCTTTAACGTGACCATAATCTGCATCACGGGTGTTAGCTTGCTTTTAAACGGTAACTTGACCTTTTCTTCCGAACTAAAAAAGTGGTATTTAAATTCCGGAAAAGAAAGATTTGGATATTTATCCTGCCAAATACCCTTCATATCACAAGAGATAACTAAGCGAGCTGCAGTTCCGCTACCAATCTCACTAACTATTTTAAAATACTTACTCCAAGCAGGAAACAAAAGCCCCGTATTCTCTTTAGCAACTATCATATATTCCTTAGCAAACAGGCTTCTAGGTCTTGCCACTATCGGAGAATAAGTTAGTTTCGACAGGAAATCTTTCTCGATGATCAACAATGCTGTTTTAATTTTATTATCAATATCGTCTTGTTGGTCCCGATTTCCTCCGTCTTGGAATATATATCGAAACTCATCTGCACTTATTAATAAGTTTCGGATATTGGAACCTCGGTGTTGGTCGAGAATGGCAAGTATCTTTCGGATAACTTCAATCAATTGGTTTTTTCTAATCGTTGAAATTCCATGAAGACGCTGAACATGAACAAAATCCTTTGGAAGAAAGTCGAAATAAGCGTATCCAGTCGGTAAATCACGTGCTGCACGACCGATCTCCTGAACAAAGTCACAGACATTGCCCGTTGGAGCATAATGATAAACATTTTCTATATCAGGGATATCTATCCCCATACCAAACGCCTTAGTAGCGAGCATGACTATCGAGTCATTTCGCTTATATCTAAGATAATTCTCCTGCTTTTGTTCCTTCTCAAGCGGTCCATAATATATTGCAAGATTTCCACGTACTTCATCATTTCCATAAAGTTGTACAAACTGTTTAAAGTCTAAGATTGATTTTACAGTTGGAAAATAAACTAGTGTCTTCTTCCGCTGACTTACAAACTTTTCGAGTCTACGCATCAATATCGTGTTCTTTTCAGTTAAATATTCTTTAAATTTCTTATCTTCATCGATCTTCTTCTTGATCCTTATTTCCAAATTATCACGACGCACATAACCAAAATAACAAATCGGTGTAATCATATTTAGACTATTCCGGGTTTCTTCATACATATCCTCAAGACCACCATATATAGCAGTCGCTGTGAAAGTGGCAATTGGAAAGTTCAAGGATTGACGGAGTTTGGTTAAATATGTACCGAGGTACCAATAATCGGATCGAAAAGCTTTTCCCCACGTGGTGACGATATGAGCTTCATCAATAACAAATAACCCAACTTTCCTTTCACCAATCAACTGTGCGATATCCGATCTACTTAACAAAGTTTCAGGTGATATATAGAGAATAGATACTTTACCTTCCTGTATCCGATTACGAATTTCCATTCTTTCAACCGGAGTAATGTTAGAGTTAATAGTTGCACTTATCTCAACATTTCTCGAAACTAAGCCTTGAACTTGATCAGTCATAAGACCAATAAGCGGGGAGATAACAATCGTCATAAGTTGGTGCCGTTCTGCTAAATATATGGCTGGAATTTGAAACATAACAGATTTCCCGGCGCCTGTTGGAGATGTTACGAATAAGTCCTTGTAATCCTTACCTTCTTTGGCCTTAAGTGACTCTTGAACAATATCGTCAATAATCTGGCTTTGGGAAATGTCAACAGTAGATTTATCCCTGCTGCGACTATGAATGTTACGATACATTCGTAGTGAACGAAACCCTGAATGTCCCCAGTATTTTTTTAAAATCAACTGATATGCTGATTCATCTTGAGTAGGTTTCTTTACGGTTTCCTTTAGAGCTATTACAAATTGGTACTGTCCTTGAAGAACGATCTGTAGCGCGCATAACCGTTCGTGGTAATGATGAGGGGCAAGATCAAGCTCACCGGACAAAGCAACCATGATTTTCTTATCATTGAACAATCCATTTATAACACGATCCTGCATTAGAAGAAAGTCATCTTCTGAGTCAGACAATTCAAGGTGAATATTATAAGTTTCCTTTACAATCTCACTTGTTAGTGAGACTGATGTAGGATAATATGGCGTTGCCTCTTTGATTGTTTCAGCATATGTAACATAATGCCTACCTCCAATCATTCGAATATTTCCGTAGAATCGACTTAATATCGCAACCTGTTCGTTTCCATTATCATCTACTTCTGTTTCATCTATGCCAACTAATTCAATAACTTGAGGCTCGGTGTCAAAAGAATACAAAGAAGGGAACGTACGATCATATAAGTTATTACTTAAGACGTAGACTGTGAAGTAAAGAGGTAATAACTCCTCACCCACTGCGATCATTTCCTCACGTGTACACCAAAACCAATCCAGACCAGATGGAGCTTGAAATAATTGGGGAATGAGCTCTGCCTTTCGTGTTGAAAGGTTTTCTAACGAACCTTTTACTGGAAAATCAAAAAGTTTATTGGCTTGAAGTGGAGTCAAAAACTGCTCATTAAATCCTTGAAACACAATTAAAATAGGCCTTTGATTCTGCTTGGCTTGAAATTCAAATAGATGTTTATGTAAGAGCTCGTTCAATTCACTAACCACCTTTCAGGAAATCCAGATCCATTTTTGTTTGTTTCGAATAGCACGCAGCCGTCGGAGTGCTTGTGCTTCAATTTGACGTATACGTTCACGTGTAAGAGCAAACATCTTTCCGACTTCTTCTAATGTACGATAATTACCGTCTCTAAGACCAAAACGGTATTCAATGACCAACCGTTGTCTTTCTGTTAGAATATCTAACACATGTTGAATATTTTGTTTTACTACACGATGTTCTACAACAAGAGCTGGATCTTGAAATTCTTGTGGAAGAGTACTAATAACTTCTAATCGATCATTGGGGATAAAATCAAGTAATTCAGAATCTTGTTCACCTTCACCCACACGTTGGTTTAAAGATGTAAATGCTAAAAAACGGTGTTCTGTAACTTTGGCATCTCGGTATTGCTCTATTGTAATATTTAATGTTGAACAAACCTCGTTAATAGGTACAATATTCATTTTCTCATCTAGACGAAAATTAGCTTCTACCTTTTTAATCGCTCGAATTCGCTCTAGCATGTGTATTGGTACTCTTACTGTTGTACCCGTGTTACCAATTGCCCTTATAATACGCTGCTTGATCCAATGAGTAGCATATGTCGATAACTGTCCGCCGTATGTGTGATCATATTTTTCAATTGCTTCTATTAATCCGAATATACCTTCATGAATAAGATCGTCAACAGACAAATCATGATTCATATAGCTTTTACATTTAACCGCGATATTGTGTACTAGTTTCATATTGGCATTAATAATATGGTTCAGGATGATTTTGCTTCCGGTGCGTTGATATTCTTGTATCATACGATCATTTTCCGCATAAGTAGCATCACCTGTGTTGGAAATGCCACCATCATTAGGCACAAGGGGACGATTTAGTAAATCATCGATATCATCCCAAGCATCTTCTTCCTTTTTCACACTATTATGTTCTGCTTTCTTCAATTCTGGTTCGCTAGGTTTGGAATACATATCAATATCTACCTGAACATGCTTATATTGATGTTTTTTTAGAAATTCATATATTAGGGCAGAACTTATCTGCTCACCTAGAGCTTTCTCAATAGTCCTATGAGCATATGACAACCGAATTTGATGCTTACGTGGATATGCAATAAGAAACCATTGTACGTTGTTTGTTAAATCATCAACTGAAAGCGGCATTCCTAACACCTCATTAGGACTATTTTTCTTTAGTCTATCATGATGCTATGACGACTATCTGTCATGAAACATGCGTTCTTTTACTAATTTATTGTTTAGTAATATTCATTCGACACATTCCAACATTTCCCTCTTTATTTGGATCATAAGTCCCAGTTCCCCCAGTTCTTACTAGCATACAAAAATTCCCCGACACATTAGGTCAGGGATCGTCTTGTAAATTCCATCAAGATAACGTTGCTCATTAAATGCAACCGCCAAAATCTCTGCTTCTCAACTCTTTGTAGTTCACAGATCGCATTGAAAGAGTGTGTCTTCTTTTTACGCTTAGGTAAGATAAATTTGAGCTTGGACAAATCAGCAGGGATTACTGGAGCAGACTGCAAGCGAAGAAGCAGCGGAGGAAATGTTAGATAAAGCGGGATACTCTATGAGCACAACAATCCCTCGCGATGTGGTTGTTCGATACTGCCTTAGGAATGAACATTATGACTTTGTGTTGATCGAGCAGCTGCTCGAAGACCATGAGATCCAATCGCTGTTTAATGACCGACGCGGTGCTTAAGCCGATTCATGGACCTTTCGTTCCTCCGCTGCAATCAGCTTCTTAATATAATCATTTGTCGAAAGCGATTTTCCCTGATGCCGACCAACAAACTCTTGAATGACCGTTTTTTTATAATCCAGAATTTCCTCATGCGTCTCGTCTACAGTATCTGCAGCAATCAAGGAGTGCACATGGATTTGGTCATGTCGCTCCGCGCCAAAACGCCACACCCTTCCGATACACTGTGAAATATAGGCAGGCGACCAAGGTTTACTGGTAAATATCACATGATTCGCAACCGTCCCAGTCCATCCTTCTCGACTCGCCTGTTCGGAGCACATAATCATCCAGCAGGTAGGATCATTCATAAACTTATCGACCTCTGCCTGCCGGTCGCGGATACTGCCGTGCAGCACTGCGGGGTTATACTTTTCGAAGTAGTCCGTCACAATATGTACGAATTCGAGAGAGCGACTGAAAAGCACCACCTTCTCGCGACGCATGACGATTTCCTCCAGCAATTCCTCGAGCTCTTCGAGCTTACTGCTGCCTGCCGTTCCAGGAACACCGCCTACAATTTCGAATGATTCTGCTATTTGACCGAGCCTTAAGTACCGAGCAAGCGCGTTAGGGATATGGCTAAACCTAAGATGCTCGAATTGATCGCTCGGTCTAGCGATTTTGACCTGCTCATAGACGGCATGCTGGTGAGCCGTGAGCTCGCAATAATGCTCACGAAAATTTACTGGCGGCAGACGGAGAACTTCCGATTTAAGTCGCCGTACCATTTTGCTCTCCAGGGTGCTCTTTAGCTTGTTCGAATTCAATAGTTTTGTACGATCAAAAATGTCAGGTATGTCTGCCGTTCGCAACCACGTCAACACTTGATAGAGATCTCCGGGAGAGTTGATGACTGGTGTCGCAGAAATCGCATAACGTGACAACGGCTCCAGCCTCATAATGCATCGACTCAACTGCGCATCCGGATTCTTTATCTTATGAACCTCATCCAGGTAGCAGCAATCAATCACGCCCCGCTCCACAAGAGGAACGATTAGCTCCTGATCCTCACGCAACGTCTCATAGGAGATAACCAACATATCAAATCTACGAGCTTCCATATCACGGTACATCTGCTCTCGCTCAGAAGCGCTTCCCTTGATCACAAGCATTCTTAAATTAGTAAACCGTGATGCCTGGTTGCTCACATCGTAAATCAGACTTGCCTTTGTAACAAACATGCCTCTACCAGCAAGACGAAGTCGCATCTTATATTCGTGGGAGCAAAGTATAGGCGGCGTTTTACCGACACCTTCCTCATCAGCAATCAGCAGATCGTCATGCTGCATCAAATAGTAAAACAGCACCCATTGATGAGGATATAGCTCTGTTTTCGGAATGTATTCGAAATCGAAATTAAAGCTCTGAGGAATTTGCTCAGGCAGAGGGATACGGTGGTCGAGGTACTGTAAGGAATTCTTATCGATAAAATAGATCGGCCTCCGGCTAGCCTTACGTCGTGTCGGAACATCTTTATACACATCATTGGGAGACACAACAACATTGAATGGAGCTACCTCATCCTCCAGCTTCGACAAGTCCTCCTCCAGACCGGAACTAGCCTCTTGTGATTCATAATTTGTTTCCTCCAACGCAAGAATGAACATAATTACTCGATATATATACGTCTTTCGGATTTCGTCAATCATCGAATCCCTCACCCAGTTTATAGTATTTAAAATTTTTCTCATTACGTCAGAACTTTCTAATGCTCGCCAAATTAATTTAAGGTAGGTCGAATAGTAAAAAGAGCCTTCCCTTCTAAAAACCAGAAAGAAGGCACTCTCATTCATATTCTATAAATTAGTTGTTTTCTTGGAATAGATAGTTGTAGTTATGTGCTGTGGCACAACCAAAACAGGCCACCAAAAATTCGCGCCGCGCCATTTATTTTCAACTGATCCATTTTGACACAACATAATTAACGCCGGGAAGTGTGATGTTAATCGTCTAGCAACTGTTAATTCCCCTTTTTCTCCCTTTGGTGTATCAGGTGAATTTTCAAATTTATTATTATCATCGATTCGTTTTATGTTGCGATTTTCTCGTCGGACAACCCAAACAAGACTTTCTGGATTCTGCTCCACTTCCTTTGTTAGATAATCCAATATGGAGTGATACTCGCCGATATCCCAAACGTATCCATCTTCCATTTCTACTGTTGAATGTGCTAGAGATAAAATCTTTTTTGCTAGTTCGACAGATATTGTAAAATTGGAATCGTCCTTAAGAATACTCATCCGCTCCGCTTCATCTAACAACTGAGTGATTTGATTGACGGTTCGTTCAATCGCCGTTTTAGATTTTGTATTAAAACCTATCGGCAAGATTCGTTTATGGGGCTTCAAAACAGTAAGTTGCGAAAGCATTATTTTATTGGGACTACATGGAACAATTTTGTCAGCTAGATCTTTCTGAATAAAAATAATACCTTGCTCATGTCCCCCACGTACAAATGCTTCACGAAGGGCACTATCAAATTCATGAATCTTACTCATAATGTTCCAGATATGCTGGGTAGTATAAAAGCGTGTAACAGCTACGTCCTCAAGTGGACGCGCACCATACATTCGTGAGTGTTGAAGCACTGTATCTTGTTGAAATTGTTTAGGATTTCGACCGTAAAAGAATCCAATTAGGTTGTCGATTGTAACCCCACGATCCAGAATCTGTCCTCCAATGAATATATTAAATGGCGAATCTAATCTTAGTTGACCTGTTTCATCTAGCAAGCGATCAACATCTTTTTCAGAGTTGACGATCGATATGGTTACTTCTTCTTCAATTAGAGCCTCTCTTACAAGTTCCAAAATTTCTTCAAATGACGGAATAATAACATCTATAGTAGTTAATGAACACAATAAATTATTATAGGCCTCTTCGATTAACTCTTTAAATACAGGTTGATTCCCTTCAGCAGCAATTCTTAATTCCTCTTCCAAGATTGTCATTAAGTATTCCTGCCACGCATGTGCACCCTTTCCTCTCTCCGTATGCACAATTAACGAATACTTTTTCTGTTTCTGTTGGAATTGCTGCTGCTGCCAACGGCGAATTCCCCCGCCAACTAAAAAATTCACAAGCGCCTTTCGCATAGAAAGTACATTTTTATGCTTTATTAGTGAGTCCCCACGTGTTCGTCGCTTATCTATTTTTTTTAAAACATCTAGCTCACTCTCAGTGACCTCTTCAAACAAGAACTGAGCCATATGACCATCAACTTGAGAGTTTTCAAAATACATTTCACCACCAATGTATTTATCGTGAATAGGCACCAACTCTGTAAAAGCAGGGCGAGTAGGTTCATACTTTTTAAACTCATGGACTGACAGTTCTTCAGGTTGTAAATAAAGTGAGTATGGAGTAGCCGTCACTTGTAAAAAGGAAGAATCACTAAGATCTGCCCTCATTTTGTCAATTTTATTTGCAATTGTCCTCAACTCAACAATATTACTTTCTTTGTCTTTCTCAAAAGAAATACTGGCTAAGTCAGCCTCATCATCAATAAACAGAATTCTCTTCTCAGCTAAAGCTGGGTACTGCTCAAAGAAGGCTTTACGAAGACGATCCATATTTTTAGTTTCTTTTTTGACGACGAAAGCTAATTTTTGTCTTAAAGCATACTTTTTTAAATGATCTGGTAATTTCATAATGTCATAAACACGCATAAGCTCATTTTCTATTAACTCTTTAAACTCACGAGTTAATCGTTCCGTCGTTTGTTGGGCTAATGCGTTAGAATTTTTAGTCAAAATTATAACAATATCGAATCCATTATCATAAGCATAAGCCATTACCCCAATAAACGTCCGCGTCTTACCGGATTGAATTTTCCCAAGCAACATCCCTGGACGTTTAGTTGTATCTTCAGACTGCAGCTTTTCAACTGTTTTTGTTATACATTTTTGCATTGTTTCATCATAGTTATTAAGTTCCAATAATCTAGGGTAGAAAGTACCTGTATCTTTGTTCTCTGTCAATGTCACCATTCTGAATTCCCTCCAAGGAATAATTTTTCTTAATAACCCTTGCTGTTTACTACTATACAAGAAAGCCCCGACAACACGTTGTCAGGGAACACACTTTCTCATTAATTTCGAAACTGCTGTAATATTTCATTTTCCAAATCAAGCTTTCGACTCGAAACAATAATGGATGAAGCTAGTTCTTGTTTCTCGGATAAAATACGATGTACGATCTCCTCAACGGTCCCCTGCTTCAACACACCTTCATTGTCTGTGACAATGGGACAATACACATGAACAGGTTTATCTTGACCTATCCGGTATGCACGATCTGTTGCTTGATTCTCTACGGCAGGATTCCACCAACGTGTATAATGGATGACGTGATTTGCTGACGTGATCGTCAAACCCGTACCGGCAGCTTTTGGAGACAAAATTAAGACATCAAATCCTGGCTTTCGGTTAAACTCATCGACAACCAATTGTCTACGATCAGTCATGCCGTTAATGATAAAAGAACTTATACCAAATCGATCTCGAATTGCTGATTTTAAGATGTCCTGCATTTTGAGGTACTCTGTAAAAATGAGTACTTTTTCACCTTTAGATTTAACGTCATCTATAATTTGAAGAGTGTGCAATAGTTTAGGCACCATTTCTGGAGGCAGATTAACCCATTCAGGCGCGATGAGTCCTGGGTGTGAACTTAAAAGTTTTAACCGTTGAATAGCCTGCAAACCATCCATCATTTTTGATTTTACCAACTCAAGGATTTCGGCATATAACCGTTTCTGAGCATCACCCAGAGGAACTTGTATAACATGATGATGCTTGGGAGGTAGTTGCCCCGCCAACTCCTCTGATTTCGTCCTTCTCTTATAGACAGAAGATAACTTGGCTAACAACCGTTGCTCGACAACAGAGTCTCCCTCCCCAGCCTCAAGGGGGGTAATGAACTCCCGTTTAAACTCACTTAAGCTTCCTAATAATCCAGGTTGAACATAGTCCATAATCGACCACAGCTCACTTAAGCCATTCTCAACAGGGGTACCTGTCATGGCTAATCGGAATTTTGACTTCATCGCTTTCAAGACGTGGCTCGCCGCGGTTGATGGATTCTTTATCGCTTGGGCTTCATCGCAAATAATTGCCTGCCACTCCACTTGTCCAAAAGCAAGCTGATCACGAACTAACGTATGATACGTTGTAATCGTAATTCCAATCTGTCTCAATGCCTCTGGTGATTTGATTCTGTCAGTGCCTCGGTGCAGATACAAACTGGGTAGTAGAAATGGAGCAAATTTCATTAACTCCTTCTCCCAATTATCAATTAAGGTCTTAGGCACCACAATTAAAGTAGGCGTTAAACGATTCGTATGCTGAAGATAAGACAACAGTGAAATAACTTGAATGGTCTTACCAAGACCCATGTCATCAGCTAACAATCCACCCCACTTCCGGAAGTGCAGCATTTTCATCCATACATAACCATCTTGCTGAAATGGCTTTAACGTGGCCTGGAATGAATCTGGCGGTGTACGTTCTAATACACCCTGATCATGCAACTCTTGATGTGCCTGTAAGATTGGTTTATTGAATTCGAGTTGACTAATGTTTTCGTAAATTTCTAATATATAAGGAAGTGAAGTGATGTCGACAACCGGGTTATCCCCAAAACGTTTCTGGACTTCTCCAGTCGATTGGATAAAATCCTCTACTTCTGCTGGAATTCGCAACCAATTGCCATTCCATTCAAAATACTCATTTCCATTGTTTCTGGCTTCCTGAATAAGCTGCTGAAACTCGTCTTGTTTGAAAGACTGCCAAACTTCCCCTGTCTCATTAACGGCTGAAAACCCTGTTTCGATCTGAAACCAACCTCGGTCCGACTCTTTCGCATGAACAAAAGGTTGTGTACGGTATACACGAATCCCCAATGACTTTACACGTTCACCGAATAGTGACAGATCCAATCCTTCTAGATCCGGTAAAAAAGCTTCTGGATTCTCTGCGAATCTCGGAATGTCATCTCCTTGAATAACAGGCATCTCTTTGATCGAGCGACCTTGCTCCCAGACTTGTTGAGATACAAATACTTTCTCACGATTCGATCCAACCGCGAACTTGGCGCTTTGCTTACTCATATCTCTAAGAAATTGATGATCTACTGTGATGGATTGGTATACAGGGTTTACTTGGATTCCATCAGTATTGTACTCAAGCTCAAGCTCCATTTGGTCGACAAATAGGTATTGTTGACGCTCTAGATAAGAATCCATGGCAATCCCTAATTTCATAGCTCTTTGACGGACTTCTGCCACATAGGCAAAAATACGCTCCGGATCCATGGCATCAGGTCGCTGTTGAATCAGCCTTTCTAACTCAAAAACGTCAGCCTGTTTGAGAAGAACTGTTCGATCAGGCAAAATCAACCACGGTCCTTTGGACTGTGACGTTCGCTCCAAGTGCTTCCAGGCCCCGTAATGCATCTGAAGATCGAATTTAAAGTGTGCCGCGCCCACCGCTCCCTCATGAGAAAGGAAAAGTTCTAATAATGAGGGTTCCGGTATATCAAACAAACTCAGCATTTCTGGAGTCACGTTAAGCAATTGCTCATAACTAAGATGATAACCACCTTCAGATCCTTGAAGCTGCTCATCGTACCATAACACTTCCAAGGCCTCTAAAAGATCCAACTGAGGTTCTTGTCGTAGTTGGGTTATGGTGAGCGTTAAAGGGAAGCAGACCTTATCTGCTTTTCCATTACGGGATAAATTGAAATGAAGCCCTGCCTCAGTCCGTTCCATATCAACTTCAATAGGTGCATATAATTGTTGCTTAGTATCTTTCCCCAATAAACGCCTGAATAAGGACATGTTGTCTCCTCCCCACTAGAACCGACCATCCAAATAATTACGCATAAATGCAGTAAATTTTTGTGTCCAGTGTGAACCATAGTGGCCATGTTTATCTATAAATAAGCGCACTCCACCAATTTCTTTGTATTTTTGCTTAAGCATCTCTTCACGCTTAGACCGGCCGCTACTTCGAAATTTTTGCGAATTCGGGATAGCCTTAATATATTTCTCAAAACCAGCTTTATGGTAAAAATACGCGGCTCCAATGATACCAAATTCAACAACAACAAAGTGTTCGAAATAAATAAACGCTGACTTCGGATCTTTGATAACATCGACATCCAAAATATGCCCATGATTCAAATATCCTTTCCAGTAATCAAACCGACTGTTGTTCTCATCCTCTTCGAAAAACTTCTTCAGCTTATTCTGCAACAGCCACTTATGAACTTGCTCCATCGCCTTAGGAGAGAGAAAATCCCAATGTTTAATTCGTTCTTTAGGATTATCAAGTCGACGCAATGATTGCTCTAACAGCACATAGTCGAATTCTGTGTATGCCCTTGGTTCTACATAAGTTGAGAAAAGTTGCTTATACTCGTCCATATTATATCGCTCTAGACGTCCAGCAATATAATCAGCTCCATCACGCTTAACTAAAATTTTTCCACCCAAGCCATGTAGTAGAATACCCCAAATAAGTCTTTCCTCAAGCGCAGCATCTGGCTTAATCTTAAGCTGCTTCATTAGCTCGGGAGTGGAAATGTCCATAGAAGATAACACTTTAGCAAAACCGTTTACAATACCATCTCGGTCTATTAGCGCGCTTCTGAAAGAATCTTTCCACTTCTCATCAGTTGTCAGAAACTCAAAATTATCAGCGTTATAAACAAGTCTTAATAAATCTTGAAGAAACACATCTTCAGGCTCATTCTGAAATAAATCCCAAGCTATTTTACCAACAGTTGGTGAATAACGATAAGTAAGGATTAGGTTAATTTTACGCCGCGTCTGATTGCTTTCTTCCACAAAAGGATAATTGTACAATAACACACGCACTTCAGTTCGCTCTAAACTCCGGGCAAAGTCCTCTACTGCCTCAAAAGAAATTTTACGAATCTGTTCTAAAAGACGAGGAAGACGATTACGGCCTACTTTCTTAAATAGCCTTTCTTCGACATTATGAAAAGCTTTTTCTATTTCTTTACGACTTTCTATCAATTTGCTAGGTGCGAATGTGTAATGATAATACGTTCTATTTTCCATCGGTTAACATCAATCCTTGAAGCTTGTCGAGTAGCTGCTCATCTTTTAATCGAAACTTGAATTCCACTCGTCTGGATTTATCCGCATCAATAGTTCCATCTTTCCGATAGACCGGAACTGCAAAGGATCGGCCATTAGCTGTAATAACCTGTTTCAAATCCTCTTGGTACTTAAAGACTGGAAACGAGGGAGAAAAGATGCTTTGCACTACTGAAAGTGCGCGATCCTGTGAAAGCTTTAAATTGAACAAATAAGTACCATCTGTATCTGTGTGTCCTTCAACAATGATCTGTGCAATTTGATCGCGGAACTGCTCGGATAATAAAATGGCGTTATACTTGGGAATAAATCGTGTTAAATAACCTTTTCCAGTATCCGATACTGCACTACTTCCAGATTCAAAAAAGACACCACCAGAGAAACGAATAGCACCTGTCTGTTGGTCTACCTCAAGATTCAAATCCGAGTCTTTAAACGCCTTCACCAACTCCGAGATGATCTTAGATTTTACACCAAGAACTTCCTCAATAAGCTTGTCTTTCTGCTTGATTGCAGCTTCTTTCTCCTGCATAGCTTCAGCCTTCTCATCCACGGCCGACTTTGCCTCTTCAAAAGCTGATTGAGTGTCGAACATAGTAATCATGAGTACAAGAGCAAATACTATCAATAAAGCAGACATAAGGTCCGTATAAGATACCCAGAAGCTCTCATTCTCTCCTTCATTTCGATGAGTGGGAAAACGTTTGATATTACGATATCCTCGAGACATTTACTCCTACTCCTTATATTGGATTAGACATCCGTTTGGCATGTTTATTTAGTTCTTGTACCGTTTGCTTCAAGATCTGAACCTCATCCGGTAGATCCTCAAGACTGTCTTGAATGGCTCGAACTACCCGATGCAATAAACTCACAGTTGTATTAAGCTCTTCATCAAACATAGTAAAGGTATGCTTAAGACCTCGGTGCATATCATCGGTAAATTGTGACATCGATTTTGTCAGCTGGTTGTTCATCTTAGTCATCACATCGCTCGTGGAATCCCAATGCTGCTTCAAAATAATTACTCTACTGTCCATATCACCAAGTTGTTTGGAGTAGCCTTCTATTGCTTCTTGTAAAATTCCATCCATCCGCTTACGCTCACTTTCAGTTTGCTTAAGCACAGTACTCATAGATGACTGCAGTTCACTAAATGTCTCTGCATTTTGAACAACTTTATCGATTAAATTAGCTAATTGTTCGTTTGATTTCTGTGTATGATCTGAGTATTCGGATAATGTCGACGCCAATGCATCCTGACTCTGTGTAATATCGGTCATGCCACGTAGATTTTGCTCGATCTTTTCCTGTAATTGAAGCTGAAGCTCGGTCTGATGCACGAATGTGGTAGTATTTCGCCCTAGTGATTCCATATTCTCATAGAATTGTGCATGGAACATATTTCGCTCTTCAACCATTCTTTCCAGCAAATCTGAAGTTGCATCATGCAAGGAGCCTATAGATGTTTGCATGACACTGTAGGATTCTTCGTGTTTGACAACACTCTCAACGAGTTTGGCCAATGATTCAGTTGAACTTTCTGTCTGAGTTGCATGTTGCGATAAAGCTTCAACTAATGCTTCTTGGCTCTGAGTAGTATCAATCATTCCACTCAGATTCTGACCAAGCTTTTGCTGCAGCTCAATTTGAAGCATCGTTTGCTCAGCAATAGAAACTACATTTTGTTCAAGGCTACGGACATTTTCGTCAAAATGCGTATGGAAGACTCCTCGCTCTTCTACCATGCGTTCCAATAGACCTGAAGTTGCATCATGCAAGTCGCTGTGCTTCTCTGCCGTGAGACTGAGCTGTGCAACCGTCTTTTCTAACACGTTATGATGTTCCGTAAGTTGGGAAGTGTGTCCATGAATTTGCTCCGTAAGTTCTGTAGTCTTCTCAGCCATCTCTGACTGCTGCTTAGCTGAATCTTGCAACGATTGTACTAAGCTTCCCATATCTTCATGTACACGTTTCTGCCAATCAATCGTTGTCCGAAGAGCCTCACCTAAATCGCGCATATGATCACCTGTCAACTCATTAAGCTGGGTGACGAACGTATTTATCATCTCACTCATGCCCTCTGATTGATTTGCACTGGCGCTTTCGAGCATTTCCTTAATCATATCTTGGGTTTGCTGCAAATGTGGGGTCAATGATTCATTTAACGTATGAGAAAACCCGGAGGTCATCTGCGGAACAAGTTGATCCGCCATGAAATTCTGGAGTCCTTTCATTCGATTCTCGTTCTGTTGTGATTCATAGTTGGCCGTCTGGAGGAGCTCATCCATAGTTCCTTGCGTCTTGGTCATTAAGGATTGTAATAAATCGGATTGCTTCTCCTGACTTAGTTGTTGAACAGCTGCTGTCTGATGCATTTGTTCCATGTGCGGGGTAATGACCTGTTGAAAGGAATGTGCTATCCCCGTCATCATTTGTGGAATAAGCTGTTCGGACATAAATGTCTGAAAGTCCAACATATGCTTTTCTTGGTTGTTTAGCATCCGTGATAATACGGTTGATTCCTCTTGTGTAGGGAATGTCTCGTCCAAGGACTCTTGTACACGTGAAAAAGCATCCACTAATCTAGGGAGAAATGCAATTTTATCCAACGCCTGCCAAATCAGCGAGGCCAGAATACCCACAATAGAGGACATGAACTTGGCCTTCATCCCGGAAAGCAATGTACCGATACCCGCTTTTAATGCACCTGAATCTCCATTAGGATCAAGGCCGTTTACCCCTACTGCAATCCCCCAGAAAGTACCGATAATTCCAAGTGCAAGAAATATACCAGGCATTATTTCAGCCAACTTGCGCTTGCCATAACGATGGACGAACCTTTCTTCCTGGAAGAAATCTAGAATATCCGGGGTCAATGCTACTCCACTTTGTTGATACTGCATGAATTTTCCGTAAAAAGATTTCCATGCAGGCATGATCGTATCGTTTATATACGAATTGTTTTGCTCTTCCTGCAGCCACTCGTCAAATTGATGAAATCTTTCTAACTGAGATATCTCCGACTGAAGCTCCTCAAGCTTCTTCTGGATTCGAATGGAAGAACGCTGGGCTGCGATATAGGACAAAAAGATTTTCCACAAACCTCCGAAAAAAATGATAATCATTGTACCGATTAGCAGGTAAGGTACCGCTGTAGTCATAACTTAGTAGCCTCCAAATATAAGTTCATTGTTAGTTGAAATGGTACTGTAGAAATGAAATAGACACAGCTCTCTTCTGAGCGCTGTGTCCAACTGAAACTATGAGTCGGAACTACTACACATAAAGTACTGCGTATGTTAAATTCGACAAGAAAAGTGGGTATTCCTCCCTATTTCTACTGGTATAAATTTACACTAATGAAGGTACATTCAATTATATTGAACAAATTTCGATTGCACTTTGCTCCCGTTGGGAAGACACTTTCCTTTTGGTTACTACTAACAAGCTAAATCCCCCGAACTTGTGGTCAGTAGACATAGGTGACAGCCTGCTTCCCTAGCTGCTTCCAGCTTTCGATGAATGGTTGTTTTGCTATTTTCTCTGCTTTTTTTCCGTTGAGAGGGTTATCTACGTACACAAACTCCTCATCATAACCTACTAGCAAAACTGCGTGTTCTTCAAAAGTAGCATGAATTATGCTGCCATCATTGGTCTTCCATTCAACCCATTCATTTGAAGGATTGAAGTTCGATGTTGTCCAAACAATCACAGGATGGTCGAGAGCAACTTGTTTCTCAACCTCACTGAATTCATGGCCCGTCATATCAAGTGCGTGGTTAATATATATTTGTTCAAGTAAATCTCTTATAGGCTTATGATACACCCCATAGCCCATATCACTTCCAGTAATATCACCAACAAAACCTTGGTTAGGATCTCCCCATACTTCAATTGAACCATCTTGACCATGCTGCCGTGGAGTATTATCCATAGCTAACATATTGATAAGTTCCTGCCTGTCGTAGGGGAGTTTCAGGTAATTGGATAGCATGGCCAAGCTCGTAATCTCGCAGCCATTTACGTACTCGGGGTACTGCGACATGGAAGGAACATCTATATGATGCTCTACTGGCATACCTTCAACTTCATCATCTATATTCTCACTTATTCGCGGTGACTCCTGCGGCTTCTGTACTTCTTTGCCAGCAATATTTGCTTTGAATAAAATCTCAGAAGATTGTGTGTACTTAATTGCATTACCATTGGTTGAGCACGAACTCAATAAAAGTAGGAATAGAATTATTATAAGACCATTACATAGATATTTGGACATAGTGACCTATATGCTATCTTGCTCAAACAGATGCTTTTCAAAATCATCACACAGTTTATTAACTAAATCATCCATCTCTTTAAAGAAATAGTCCCCTACTCTTTGGCGATTGAGTGCTTTGTATCGGCGATATATTTTTGCAAAATCATCATAGATCTCGGCTTCCGTAACATGCGATTTCATCTTTACGATTAAGCGTTCGCCTTCAATCGATTTAAGTACATATTCAAAAAACTCTTTAATCTTGGATTCAAAGTCTTGAATTTGTGAGCCTTTCTTTGCTTCTAGCTCGTTACGGGCTTCAATAATAGCAAGAATGTCAAACTGGTGGCTACCATAAGGTGCTTTTGCTTCCGCTATTTGCGTAGGCTTCTTTTTCTTTTCCTTTGATTCTTCTGTCTCTACCTCAATAATGCCAATTTGATTGTCGAAATAAACTTCAATTGGATCTTTAATATCCTCGCTTCTGTGCAGCATGTTGTACAATGTATTAAATTTTCTCCAGAAGGATAAGAAGCTAGGTTCGCTATACTTCGCGTCAAGGTCAATCACATACTCAATTCGGTTCAGAATTGTAAAATACTGAGCCGCCTTTGCCTTTGTATCTGTCGTACGCTGAGGATTTGCATCGATGTATTTTTTCAAACTGCTTTCTAAATCCAGATAGCTTTCCGGGTTATCTCGCTTTGCTTTGTCTTTATAAATAGCCGTATACACTTTAAAGAACTTATCGAAGGTGTCTGATTTCTTCAACTCGATCAGTAATAAATCCAATATCTTCTTGTCTCCAAAAGGATCGAAGTCACTTACGACCACATCAGAGAAATGCTCAAAGGCATCTTTAATATTTTGCACATTCACATTGTTATAGGAAAAATCAACAATTTTACAATCGTTTTTGTATTTGGTCGTCCTATTTACACGAGATATCGTTTGAATCGCGCTGATACCTTTGACCTCTTTATCCAAAAACAGCGTATGCAGCTTTTTCTCATCAAATCCCGTTTGCAGTTTCGCCACGACAATCATCAGACCGTTCTTCTTTAGCGCAAAGCTTTCTAACACCTTCTCTTCACTCATACCACCATTAAGACCGGTTGCACTTTGCTCGTCCTGATTACTAGAATACACAACATGAATCGGCGCATCTACGTATTTAGCGTATTTAGGTTCTTGTACCAATACATTGAAGTGTTTGGTCACTGCTTGCTGATATGCTATCGCAGCTTTAATGGAATGAACAGCCAGCATGGCCTTACCCGTTCCTCGAATTTGGCGATATACGTCTTTGACCAGTAAATCCGCCACATACTTCGCAATCGCATCAATGCGGTCTCTGTTTTCATACACTTGCTTTTTTTGTGCGTCTTTGTATTCTTTCTCTGTGAAGCCTTCCAAAAGATTGTTCGGCAGATCAAATAACATCCTGGATGCAACTGGCACGATATTCTTAAGAGGATTAAGAATGAAACCGTCTTCGATCGCTTCTTTCATGGTGTAAGAATCAAAGGGTCTCCACAGCTTCTCACTCTCTGCATACCCACTGAATTCTCCAAAACGAGCAAGCGTATGGTCGTCAGGCGTAGCTGTAAAACCGATGATCAGATTCTTCTTTTTATGTACTTGACCACTTTGTGCATGATTATCAAATGGCGATTGTAATTCATCAAAGATACTCACCATTCCTTCATGCTGCTCGCCACTATTGGAACGGTGGATTTCATCGATTAGAAAAACAATGCGCATTTTTGCTAGGTTTTGCATAATTTCAGCATCTAGCATGTCTCGAACGGAACCAAACTTCTGCAAATTCACAATGACCAAACGCGTGTCAGAAGCAAGAGCATCTTGAAAAGTCTTTTTATTACTAGCTTCAACGTACATGCGGTTGTCAATATTCATATTGAGCATTTTGGAATCGATTTGTCCGCGAAGTTGTAATCTATCAACAACGATCATAATTTTGTCATACACATACTCACCATCGCGGCGGAGATCTTTAAGCTGGAGGGCAGACCAACCTATAATATTTGATTTGCCAAATCCTGCAGCGTACTGCATTAGCAAGGAATAAACATTCTTATTATTAGAATACGCCTTGCGTTTCTCTAGCAATTCTTTTTTCTTTGCTTCCGATACACCAAGCAGCTGTTTTTCTAGCAATCTCTCAAAATAATCAGTCTCTTGCTCATGTGCAAGAAACTCATCAATTTTGGCAATGATCTTATCTGTACCGAATTTCTGCTTTGGACGTGGTGAGATCAAATGACCCTGCTCGTTCTTCAGCTCTTTACCATTACTGGTAACATAAACATCGCGCTCAATGAAATTGTAATACAGAATTTCTTTCTCTATAAAAGTCTTACCGTAGAGTGCGGTGAATAACTCTTTCAGTTTCTCTTTTTTATCCGCTTCGGGTTTCAGCAATGGGTACGGCTTAAAGACACTATTTACTCTTTTCTCAATCTCTTCACGATCAAATTTACCTTCACGACATGTTGCGATCATTTCGTCAAAATAATCGCTAATAGTACGAATAACATAGGTTTCACCTATGTCGGACGTTGTAATATGAATGGCTTTTTCAAAAATTTTCAAGAAGTCTTTACGGTATGATTCCTTCTCTTTTTCGCTAAGCATATTATTACTATCAAAATGTTGATGATAGATTTTAACAGCTTCAAAATAATCCTTAATCACCTTACCGCGGCCATTCTTACTAGCACTTTGATTGGTATAGTTGGACTTTAATTCACTGTAACCCAAATAAATGCCATTCACGAAGAGCGCTATGTCTGGACGGAAAGAGAATATCTGTTGACCTTCATAACTATATTTATAAGGGAGTTCCTGCACCACGGAGAAAATGTTCTCATCAAAGAGGTCATTATTATGAATCACACTATCTCCCGTGTAGAAGAGATGAATCTTAACACCCTGAAAAGTGATAGACTTATTGGCATTCAGAAATAGTGCCATATTGCGGCTACTAGCACTACGTTCTTTAATTAGTTCAATGAACTCATTTAATAATTTATTCTTGTTGCCACTATATTTTTTTAGCAAAACCTCGTAAGACTTTCTATTCAACTCAGTCTGAGAGATAAATTCCTCTAAGTCTTCTTCAATTATAAGAGAGTTTGTCACCGTGTTGGCTTTCACCTCTCGATAGCCAAGCCCTTCTCTAAAGAAGGGCAGCAGAAACTTGTCTTGTAGGTGGAGTTCGTTCATCTTTCTCTCCTTCCGGTGACACTTTAATCTTTCCGGTTACGACATCGTTAATAAGAGTCTTACGTAGTTCTTTGAGTTTGTCGATTTGAGTATTAATGGTTTCAACAATCCGGTCAATGTGTGCCGTTTTGATGTCAAGGTAATCGGCGATGGCTTTTTGTTCTTTATATTCAGGAATAACAACATCAATAGAATAAAAACTATCAGTATACAACCTCAATCGTGACTCAATGATTCCAGTCGAATTACGCTTGAACTCTGCAATTGCCCTTTCGGATCGAAACAGATAATGAAAATAAGCTGAGCAGGTTGACTTATATGGCGTGTAAACCGCATATGATGGGCTAACTATCCCATCAAAGGGTGAAACCCCTAATCCCCTTTTCCATGCAAGCATAATATTAATAACCAACTCACCAACGTTACAAATTTTGTAACCAACGAGAGTTGTGGCATTTGTCAAAAATTCGTCATCTTCGATATTGTCTTTTTTTTGCGTCACACCACTATATTCAGAGACAGAAAGCAATGTTTCCTCTCCAGATATACTCTTTCTTTTTGATTCTAAAAAAAGATCTTTTACTCGTTTTTTTTCCCAATGCACTGGCACTTCCCCAATCCACTCAACTCCACTAGATTTCAAAGCCACAGTTTTAACTAATCCAAGGGTGACGGTTTCATTTATGAGGGATTTTTTGAGTTCGCTGTATTGAGTCGCCTTTTGGGTGAGCAGGTCTATATTGCGATCAATCTGTGCAGTATTTTTGTCAAGATAAATACCAATATTTTTTTGTTCATCTAGCTTTGGCAATATAATAGGAATTTTAGCGATTTGAGCAAGATTGAAAGCTTCTTTAGACGCTCCATTCTGCTCAAATTGAATGTATCTTTTAATAAAATCAGATTTAAGGAATAGAGATATATATCTAGTATTAAACCAATGTTTTGTTCTCAAAAAAGCAACATGCTGGTTAATATTTGCGATACCAAGTCCAACAGGAACAACACAAGTTCTTCCTATCGATGCGCCTGTAATATTGAATAAAATATCTCCCTCTTTAAGTTGAGACCCCTTCATCTCACTGTGTATTTCCTCAGAAATAAAAGAAACTTCTGCAAGTCTCAACCCCTCATCATATACATTTTGACTTCGTAAAAATGGGATCCCTTGATCAGTATAAACTTCGCTACCTCCCTTAGGTGTAACACCATTACCGATTTTATTAACAGTATCTTTAGCCCTGAGAATTGTCCAATGTTTCGGTAAATCCCCAAGCGAATCAATCTCGCTATCTTTATAAACATCATATTTTTTAAACACGTGATTCTTCATAACATCAACCCCGCTTCTAACACCTTCAACTCTTCATCAATCGCATTAATTTCAGCCAAGATATTCTCCACTTCTCGCAGTTTCTCTGGCTTATAAAAAATCTTATTAAAGTTCAGTGCAGCACCCACAACATTTTCTAAGTAGGAAAAAGGCTTGGTGATATATTTCGCCATAAAGTCTGCTATTGCAGCTTGATTGTCTGCTTCGTTTTTATAAAAGGAAATAATCTCGTAATCTTTTTGGTAATCAGGCGTAAGTTCTACGCTTATTTCTATTCGCTCTGGATGTGTTTTATTGGCGTTTTTATAGGCAGATTTCACCACGATTTTCCCGCAGCCTAGCACATCTTTCTTACCATCTATTTCTTTAATTAAAGTTTCTTGCTCTGCATCAAACCAATACTTTGCTGTCGAAGTTGTAATCACCAACGGCTGTTCCTTATAATCTAACGAGAAAATAAAGGGTTTTATATCCTGTTCAAAGGCATCAGCTAATGAACTATATTTTTCAGTATCAAAGTTCGTGATTACAAACTCGACTAGCTCTCTTTCATCGTTGGAAAGTTTAACTGGCGTGAGCTTTTCGCTCGTTTTCCCTTCTTTTAACCTCGCTTCAAAACTTTTCCCATATTCATCTAGATTTGTAAGCATGATCGCTTGTTTATTAAAATAGAAGTGCTCTTTGTCGAATACTTTCGCGTAATCTGTGTTCACGTATTGAGTAAGAGTCTCAACAATTTCTAAGCGGCTGGTTTCATCCACTTGTTTACGCTTGGAGCCTTTGCTCTTCTTAAGTGGTTTGAACTTTTCACTGGCATTGATTAACATGACTTTGTCTTTGTGCTGTGGCTGTTTGTTCTTATTCAGTACCCATAGATAGGTGTAAATCCCTGTATTAAAAAATTCATCCGTAGGTAACTGTATCACAGCTTCCACAATGTCAATATCGAGCATCCATTTGCGGATATTACTCTCTGCTGAACCCGCATCACCACTAAATAGGGTAGATCCGTTATGTACCACTACTCCCATACCATTAGAATCAAGTTTAGATATAAGGTGCTGCATGAACAGTAGTTGCCCATCGGAGATTGAAGGTATGAACTTAAACCGATCTGTTTTATCATTTTCAATATCTTTTTGATAACCTTTCCAACTTACACCATAAGGTGGATTAGCGATAACCACATCAAATTCTTCGTTGTAGAACTTGTCTTCCACCAAAGTGTTACCATGTTCGATTTTAGAGTCTTTACGAAACCGACTCTCAATCTTGGCAAGAGCGTAGAGAGCATCGTTCCAATCTTGGCCGTAGGTTTGAGTAAGACGTTTAAACTTGTCATTAATACGGTCTTCAACCCCAAACAACATGTTTCCGCCGCCACATGTACAATCATAAATTTTGAGCAGTTTATCCGATTCTTCTATTTTTGATGCAATGATTTCAGCAATAAGCGCAATCACATCGTCTGGTGTGTATTGCTCCCCTGCCGTTTCCGCAGAAATATCTGCCCATTTGCGTTTGATGTGCTCTTCAAGTGTCGTGATTTCGGAGTTATTAAATGGCTTAAGATCGATCTCACTCCATAATTTGGTGTAACCTAACAACACCTTTTTCGCTTTAAGTTTGGTGATAACACCTTTGATATCAAGAAATTTTTCACCTTCGCTTGCATCAACACCAAGTAAATCTTTGGTCTCCCCATCAAAACCATGCAGATAGGCGTCAAAATCAATTTCGAAGGACTTGTCGTTCTTACAAATGTCTACTAAAGTTTTGTTATGCTCAAAGATATAGTGATTGTAGCCTTGTCCTTTATCTTGAATTAACTCATACAGGTCATTTTTATCAATATTATCAAATGCTTCTTCACCGATCATTGCTTTTTCATCATCAAACATTCTTACCAATCGGCTTTCAATCATAGCCAAGGCAAAAAACGGCATCATATAGGATGGCCATTCAGATTCTTTAATACCACTACCGCGTAATAAGTCGGCTGTCGCCCAAATTTTCGATTCATATTGAAGTATATTCATTATTGTGTAATCCCTCTTGTTCCGTTTAAATTTTTAAGTAATAATCCGATAAACCCCATCCACCAATCTAAATGGTGCTGCTGCCGCATCCATTAGAATCTCCGTATCCTGAAGAAAATCCCCTGTATGCGAGTAAGCGTCATCTCGTAACTTCTTTTTCAAATCCGCTGCGGGGGCCGATCCCCCAAACTCTTTGCGAAGCACATAAGCAATAAAATCAGTATTCGTCTCAATAAAAGACGGATTCTTTCTCTTCAGTACTATATGCCCCTTAGAGCCTAGAAGAATGAAGTTATCATCCCTTTTCAAACAATCCAAAAACAGATCTCGAGACCACCGCAAGCTTCCAGTCAACTTAGGTAGATGTTCCGTTTCGAAGCAATCACTGATCACTACAAAAGGCCTAACAGAAGCTGCATACTCTTTATTTAATCTAGCGTTCATATAAAGACGTAGTTTCTCTTTCAGTTGATCATTCCAGCCAAGTACATCCTCATGAATGTATTCCCCTTGTTGTCCACGGGTGTAGTAGAAGATCCTAGATGACTCACTAAGTGCCATCTCTAATTTCAAGTATGATGTTCCTATCTCTTCCGTTAGCCAGTGCAACATTTCTTCTCGAGATACGACTTCTTCTCGTTCCAGAAGATAGTTTTCAATCAGTGATGTAAAGGAAACTTGCTCTTCCTCCATCCCTTTCTGAACGATATGAGGCGTTCGTGGACATGAGAATTGTTCTTGGCAATACTCCCTAAGCAGACTATAAAGTAAATAGGGAGTGTTAATATGCAAGGAGAGACATTCTGACTCCATTTCATCGAATACCCTTTTTACATCAATGGAAGTATTGTATGTAAGAAGCATCACGATTTTGTTGCTAATTTGCCTAAGTGATGTGTCATCAAGATGGGCATAGAATTCAATCAATCCATAAGAACCGTGATCAACTTGAATAATCTCCGGGTCCGTAGATAAATTGATTTCCAAAGTGAACGACTTCCAGCCCTTATTCTCCACAAATTCGGAAAATAGCTGTTTCCGCGTCACATGGGTCCCCTGCTCACGGATATATTCTTTTATTAAATCACTGTTTCTAATGCTTCCTGTATCACCAAATCGTGTGATCTTCGGGAACTTAGGCACAGTAAAGTAGGTAGAGAAGTGCATTCTCAGCAAGGTGTAGAGGGCATATTCGTTCGGAATGCCCCTCTCTTTCAACTCCGATTCGAAAATCCGGTAAACCCCTCCAACCGAAATGGTTCGTTGATTTTCCAATTGCAGGGCAATTTCTTTTGCGACTTTTTCTAATATTTCCATATCAGGTAGCACGAAAGAATGATGAATATAGACGCCGCGGCCCCATAAGTAGAATTTATCCGATTGTTCATCCCTAGTTACAACGGAATAAAAATCTCGATCCTTCTGGAACGAGTGGGGAACAATCTGATTTCCTTTATCTAGGAGTTCAGCGCCATTTTTATATATTTCCACACCTTCCGGATACTGCTGCATGACGAGGGATACAAGGTCAACTTTCGAATAATTCGCCAGGATGAATTGCCCCGAGGCTGTTTGCGTAAAGTACGGCTCGACCATAAAGTGGTTAACTTCAGCGGAGATCCCTGTCTCGTTAGATCGTAAGGACAGTGTCACATTTAGCTGCGTTTCATCAAGAAGTCTTCCGGCACATTGCCTACCCAACCAACTATCAAGTTCCTTCTCGAGAGCAGCTAACTCTGCTTTGCTGTAGGTAGAGAAGACATTGCAGCCGTAGATAAGGTAAATCCCCTCATTCTCCAATGCTTCAATAATCAAATGATCACTGAAGTTGTCATTCTTGAGCACTTGGTTTAATACGAGTCCCTTTTGCTCTTCTAATCGCACTTTCAGCATAGCTATCCAGTTGTTACCGCTAAGGCCAATTTTCGAAACTGTTTTTTTGATAATCTGACGGATGCGTTCACGCGTCAATCCATACTTTTGACCACATTCTTCTAAAGTGAATCGCTTCCCATTCTGAACACTCTGGAATCTTTCCAGAAGGACTTCTAATGTCCTAGGCTCAATATCCAATTGTTGGCATATTGTATCTGATGTAATCATGTCCTCTATCGAAGTGGCGAATTGCTGAAAATAGTGGTTTTCCAGCTCATCTTGAGGTATGAGGCTGGTCCTCTCAAGTTCTAACTGCTCCTCGTGCCATTTCTCTAATTTGAGTTTCAGATGTTCAAAGAACTTGGCGACCACTCCTTTACCAACAGAGGGTATACGTGTTAACTCAACAAGATTCCCCGGTAACTGTCCATAAGTATCTAGCTTTTTAAATGCCAATCTAGAGATGAGCAACTGACAGGTTAGGAAATCCTTCACGTCCATTTTCACATCTAAGATTGTGTTAGGTAAGTCTACATATTGCTTCTCATAACTGATTCTTTTGCCCTCACTAGGATCCGTTGTAGCTATCTCTTGCTTGATGAAAAGACTAGCGTCCATTTCATCTTCAGCAACTATACGTATCAATTCGCCGAAAAACTTACGTAGATAGTTAGTACCTATCCCTTTCATCCCTTCGAATGGCTGAAGCTCTGTAGGCAGATCTCCGATTGTTTCCATGTCGTTCTTTTGTAAATACCAAACTAATTTATTGCAACCCTTAAAGGTTTCATAGTTGATAGGGAACGCTGATTTCTCCGGTGTAATAAAGACACATTCTCCAGAAAAGCAAACTTGTTTGACCGTTACTTCCGGCGTAGCACTGTTTACTTGTTCTTGTTCTGCTTCTATCTCTACTTCTTCAACTTCTTCAAGTTCTTCAAGTTCTTCAAGTTCTTCAATTACTTGTTCTTCCTCATAGAAGTAAGGTTTAAGTTTGGCGAACACTTCTTCATAATGCGTATTCATCAACCACTGCAAGGATGGAATCGGAATATAATTCAATTGCGATAGGCGATGAATGCCATAGTGGAGGAATCTTTCCGCCATATTCGCAGGCAAAAACTCACGAATTTCACCACTCAAAGGCTTGGCTGTATGTAAAGTGATTGTGTTTTCTTCATGATTTAGAGTAAGCAGCCCTGCAAGCTTTCCTATGAACCGAGATCCTAGAAACCACAGATGCGTAATGATATCGTAAAATTTCTGCTGATCTTTCGCGTAAATCGTTCTTAAATGTTCATCTGTAATTTCTTTGAAATAATGAATGCCAAAGAATCCAACTAACTCGGTCACCGGTCCAGAAGAATATTCCTCAAGCTTTGTTTGCATAAGATAAGTTGGTATTATGATTTGAGATTCTACGACTTCATTTACCGGCTTGATTTCAATAGATTCATTTTCAGTGGAGGTTTCTTTTTTACCTAACAAAAACCATCCCGGTTTTTTCTTCGTGGCTCCGCTTCCTTTGGGGGTGAATTTGAAATAGATCCCGTGTTCTTTTAACGGAAATAGAATTTTATTAAGACCCCAGCCCCCAACAATCCAAAGAGCTCCACCAACATCTCGCTTATCAATCGACTCAATTGTATTTTCCTTAAGATATTCGATTAGATTAAAATCTTCTATCTTTATTTGTTTAGGTGCTTCCACTTCAAATTGTTTCGTATTCTTAGCTTCTTGGACAATTTCTTTCACGTCCTCTAATTGCATTACAGTGCTTACAATGGAGGAACGCATGACCTCTTCTTGCATTTGACGAATCGTACTTTGAATAGAAGGCATTAGTGTATTCTCTAGCGTACTCTTCAACACTTGAGAGATTAAGGCACTTATTTCATCTTTATCGATGCTCCCTGCTCGTTCCATAATAGGAAGTCTGTATGCCGGAGCCTTAAACGCTAAATCCCCATAAACTTCAAATAGCCAAGAGGACAAATCGTAAAGAATTCTATGTGCGTTCAATGATAACTCGACAGTTCCGTATTCTGTTTCGTGGGCAGCTTTATTCCCTTGTAGTCTCAACCACTCCAAACTACTCCGGACGTCGTCGTTAATGACTTGTAGTCGAGCTAACTTATGAATTCGATCTACCTGTTTGACATCGAATACCTCGTTGATATCCTCTTGCTTCATGACGAGTTTCGCGAACTTTTCTCCAAATAGTCTTGCTTTGACAAGAACAACATGGGGATCCGCATAAACACTTCGCTCAATACTAGCCGCTAACTCAGCAAGATCTTGATATTCGGTTTGCAAAAAAGAAAATAACTCTTCTTTCGCTTTCATGTTGTCCTCACACTTCTTCTCGTTAACTTGATTACTATAAATATTACATTACTGCTTTGACAGCAATCTGTCAGAAAACATACGTTCTTATCAACAAAAAGGACACGATTGTCCTATATAAATGACACTCGTGTCTCAAATTTATATCAGACATGCTTCAATGACTGAAGAACTACTTAATTTGGATATTATTCGACAAAAATGTAAGCAACCCTCTTTTTAATGATACTAATGTAATGCCAAATTAACCCTTGTAGTTATAGATATGGCGATTTTTCGTCAACTGGACAGATTAATTAGATTTTCTCTTATAACCTTCACTTATTCCAATGTTGGCGTATACCTGTTCCAATTGATTAATACGCATACATTCAGCAGCCAAAATTGCCTCTACATAGTCCCTTGAAGCTTTCTTATATTGACTTCCAATCTGCTCCATCTCATTTGGAGTCAATTTAGGAATAGGAATATCCTGTATGTCTTTAACATTTAAAATGGGCAAAGCTGCTCCTTTTCTCAAAGAACGAATATAGGATTCTCCAATAGGACTCTCGAAGAAAGCTAAGAGAAAGTAAGGATTAACTCCAGGTAAAGGGCGAATTCCTATAAAATTCGCTGATAAATAATAAGTCTCATTTCCTGGAAGCTCGGGTACAACTGCAAATTTCATAGCGATTCCTCTGCTCGTTAACAACACGTCTCCGGCTTTTATTTCGCCTTCCTCTTCTTTGGTCGTTGCTTTCAATCCGTAGGTTTCAACCTTATCTAGATCCAAGACACCGTCTTGAACGTCTGCTAGTTGAATTACTTTGGCCTTCTTGGTGTCCGTATCCAAACTCCCTGCCGTATTTAGTCCCCTAAAGATATCTACTACCTGCCGTAAAGGCACCGTTTTTGTATTTTTTTCAAAGGCTGAGCGATCAATTTGTACTTCTCCTATGATGGATTTAGCATCTTCCATTTGGACATAAGAGCCAGGTAATAAATTGTAGTTGTTTTGTCGAATTTCGAATACATCCAAAATCCTGCTTAATTTATTATCCTCTTTGAAATAGGTGTATCGATCCATAATTTGATCAATCTCGGCAGATGAAATGATTGTTGTTCCACGTTTGCGCTCTCCGAATGAGGTGGCATCTATGATTTGCACTTTACCTTTACGCTCAGGGGTTTTATTTTTATCTAACACGAGCATGGTAATCGGAATAGCCGTTCCCATAAATATACCTGCTGGTAAGGTAATAACTGCATCGATTAGGTCATCCTCTACCAAGACTCTGCGAATTTCCCCGGTAGCTGCTCCTTGAAATAACACACTATTGGACACTGTTACAACGGCTTTACCATTTTCCTTTAATGAATCTAAGGCATGAATAACAAAACCCATTGTGGCTTCTTTTCTAATAACCCCATATTTGGTGCGGATTTCTTGATCTATTTTAAATCCTAGGGGAGGATGCGATAATACATAATTATATTTCCGTTCAGAATTTAATTCGTTGCTAAGTAAGTTAAAAACATCATTTTGCTCATAGTGAAATTCCTGTATGCCAGACATAAAACAGTATTGTTGCCCAATTCCCACAGCTTCATTATTAATGTCATTTCCATGCACATACACATTCGAAGTTGATTGTGCTGCTATTACAAGAGATCTGGCATATCCTGCTGCCATGTCGTAGACAGAAGTGTTCGGTTTCACATCCAAAATTCTCACTGCTAATTCATTGATTTCATTTGGTTCGACTAACATACCATATTTACTACGAAATTTTGCTCCTGTTTGAAAATACGTTTCTAATAATACGCTACTGTCTTCTTTAAATTCTATTTTTTCTAACAGGTACATTAGTTCTGGTAAAATGCCTCTACAGCTTTCTATGTCGAACAGCATTAAACCCTGTTGAATATCCGGCCGCTGAGCAGCTAGTTCATTTAGTGCATGCATGACTTTGTTTCCAGATCTGTCACCAGAAATCTCTGACCATGGCATGGAGAAATGAAGTGCATACTTTTCTTGAAATATGTATCCATAGCGAAGTGAAAATAAAGGAACAATCACGTTATCATATTTATCAGCCGTTAACATCGTACTTCTAAGCTTATCAGCCATTCCGAATAATGCTGCTTCCGATTTATTGGTGACCATTTTATGTTAGCTCCTTTGGATATCTTATCTGCGAATGCAGCGTTGGAAATTTACTGATCTTCTTTCGCTATGTACAAGCACAGGCTCAGCAAACATATGACGATCATATATAGGTTGAACAATCATTGGATTTTCCAGTCTATCCACCCAAGTTAAGAACTCCAATTTGGAAGAATCAAAAGTCCCTTTAATGGCCATTACCAAGTAAGCTTTTTCATCCATAATTCTTTTTTCGATATCTGTTGGGATTTCTTTAGTACCTAGCTGCATTTCAATAAGATAGCGTTTCTCTTCGGGAGCTTTAAAGGCAACAAGATCTAATACGTCGGGTGCTCCTTCATTGGTGTCAGTAAACCGCGCGGCCATCAGCGAATCAGAATCAAACCGTTTCCGAAATTGTGGGATAATTGAACCTTTCCCTTGATACAGTAAATCGCGAACTGCTCTTAAAGTGTTTTGAGGCATTACCTTCACCTTTTGGTTTTCTTGTTTCATTGAGCGAATGTTATTTTCCATTATATTTCCCTCACTTTCAAAAGTAAACGTTTTATTTTTAATTCCTTGGGATAAATATAACACTATAATTTTAAAAAGTAAAGTGTTTATTTTTTAAAAAAATTTATTAAAACTTAAACTTCTTTTTCCGATAAGCTGTGGGGAAAGACCATTCACATGCATACGGTCGTCGAGGATAAGCCGGTGTTGTTTAGCATTGACGGGAAGAAGCATCATCGGCGGTTTTTGTAACTCGGATTAGAAACGATTAAAAACCTCAGCCACCACGATGAATGCGTGAGGGATGAGGTTTTTTGTTGCATTAGTTAGAGACGATAGCCCAAGTAATGCTCATTCATGATGTAGTTCCGATGAGTAGGATCTTCGAACATGACGTTCTCAGATAGCAACTCATCCTTTTGTCGATGAGAGAGTCTAGGAATGATTCCATTCAGAATCTCTTCCACCAGATCAATATATGCAATGAGTTGGCGAATTTCGTTTTGTATGATAATCTGCGGCGCACCTAAATCCAAAAGTCTACTGGTACGATTAATTCGGTTTTCCAATCTACGAAACTCAAGCAATTTTCTCTGTTTATGTCCAGATATCTTTGTTAAAGTAGCTTTCAAATACGCCATATATTTACGTATGAAAAGCAGATGCGGCGTGTTCTGGTCGACATCGACATTACCTGCCTTTATCCCGTTTCCCATTTTTCTAGCTGCCATACGGATATAGAGTAAATGCTTAGCTTGAATGCTGGTCATTCGTTCTCCCCCTTATCATTTCGAGTATGATTATCGCCAACTCAGTGATTGTTGAGCTTCGACGATGTGATAGGCAACGATCGACTTTCTGAATGTATCTAAGTGATTATACTCATTTTCTAACCCTAGATTTCTTAGTCTTTCCCTTACTCTCCCTCTAACTTGAATTTGTAAATGGGTAAAGGATAATCCATTAGGTCTCGTTATTTCTAAAATTTCTGCCGTTTTATTCAGTTGACTGCGTTTTGCAATTGCTGTAATGATTTCGATAAAGATACAACAATAGAACCGATGCGTGTACTGTTCAGGGCTTGCTCCAACTACGTTAGAATGAGTTAAACCGGTTTGAATAAACTTAACATCATGAATACGATGTACGAGACAAGACGCTAAAGTACCGCTTTTTCGAATTCGAAAAAGCTCTGCAATCTTACTTTGTATATTCGATTCTGTCGAGATTAAGTGAATGAACTGCTCTGTACCTCCAGATGTCGAACCCTTTTACAATAATTTTATTCATATGATTACCAACTAAGTAATCTCTAACAAACGATAAACCTTCCAATGTTTGTCAATTCCACTCTTCAATTCTTTTATGGAATTCATTAAGTGTCCCTAATGCATCTAAATCATCGCTTTCACTTCGATTTAAAACCATTTGGAAAGCTTTTTCAACGATAGGGTCATAGCTCATTCTTCTCGTTTTTCCCTTCTCTGTATCAAAATGAATGTGACAGCATTTATTTCATTGCTGGCTTAATATACGTTCGAACCATTTCACTAAAATAGGCTAGCATTGTCTTATATTTGTCTTCTTTCGGAAGACCGAACCAAGTCGGTGTTTTGGGATCGGGGAAAGGTAACAACATCACGTACATATTATGATTTTGAAGATGTATCGTTGCCTGCACACCTTTATGATTCGGGAACACTTCTGAAGCCATCGTTTCAAACTTCGTCCCTGGAAAAATATGAGTTAATAGTTTCATTTTCGTAGGAACAGCACCAAATCCAATCATGACTGGAATTTTGAATGTTAGTAATAACTCTTGCAGAATCGCTGCTCTATGCTTCGCGTCATCTGAATAACAAGTAAATTCATCCTGAATAACTTGCGTACGATTTGGGTTACCGAAAGCTCGATCATATTTTTTCCAATCTATCCCAGCATATTCTTCGGGTGAATCCTCCTCCGTAACGCGAGGTAAAGGACGCCAATCCGTTAATGCTGTTTGTATGCCACATTCTCGTTTCTGAAATAGATGTTCTAAGATAAAATTGTCGATTTCGTTCTTGGCATCTCTGTTATCCGCTGGTTGAAACCAGTGCGTTGGGTCTACCTGTGGGTTCTCCAGATCCAAACAAATTCTAGCCGCCATGGGCAAGAAAAAGCCTTCCTTAAAAGGTTTTCTTTGCTCTTCACTTACACGACCTTGTGCATACAAATAGGCGTGTACTTTATCTCCACCTAGAGCTCCACTAGGTTCCCAATATCCAGCCTCTTTATGGGGTGACTTTAATGAAGATCGTAGATGTCCATTTTCGTCATACTGACCAAACTTTTCAATACGCGAAATGAGATTCGCTTCGAGTTCATTTCCTCCGACCCCTTCCTCATTTCCGAAAAAGAGTATCTTAGCTTCAGGGAAATTTCCGCATCCAAAATAATTAATCAGTACTTTGTAATCTTCTTTAGTTAAGACCCACTTCTGTGTTTGATTCATACGGATTCCCCTTTTTTTGTCAAATCACCTATTACAACCCTACATACCTCTCATACCCCACAAAATAAAGCCCTGCTTCCTTTACCCTATGCCCAAATGTCTGCTCCCACTCCCGTGCATAGGTCATCACCTGCGGCCGATAGAAGCGAACAAAAGCTTCTTCCTTCCCCACCTCGAACTGGTCCGTCTTGAAGTCAACGATCACCCAACCGTCCTCTTCTTCAAACAAGAAGTCGATGACACCTTCGACATAGACAGTACGTACAGTGTCTGGCAATGTCCATTCTTCGATACAAACAGCAACTTCAGGGTCAGACACAGCCTCGACAGCGATCTCCTCTGAATTCTTTTTAAACAAAAGCCTGACCTCATGCAGGCGTGTTCTCGCTCGAAGCGCTCGCTGCCATAGATCGCTGTTCGTGAAAGCAACCACGGCAAGAACAGCATCCACTACCAAATCACCCTTCACCTTGAGCTGACCTGCCAGCATTTCCATATAGGCTAGAAGCTGCTCACCTTCCATGCCTTTACCGACAGCTTCGATACCCATATGCACGAGACTGCCATAAGCCATGCCGCGTCCTTCCGACGACCACTCGGGTACTTCTCCCGAACTCTTAGTCAGACCAGTGACAGATGCACGTGAGTAGGAAGACTGCCCCATTCGCACCACTTTCGCAGCTCGGTCTGACATGAATGCAGCCACATCCAACTGCCCTCTATATTCTGCTCGTTCCTCCGCCACAAAAGCAGGGACTTCAAGCTCTGGAACCATTTCCATGCCCAGCAGGAGCGGACTCCACGGACATTTCGCTGGCTGCTCCGGATACTGGCTGATAACCAGCATTTGCTTCGCGCGCGTAGCCGCCACATACAGCAAACGATCCCTTTCAGCGTTCATAAATTCTCGCTCTCTGAGGTTCATCGTCTCCCAACCAACCGGTTGAGCCAAGACCACTTTGACGAAATCATACTTTTGCTGCGAGATGGTAAAATAGCCAACAGCTGGGTCGACGGTCCGGTCGACATATTCGGTTGCATCGTGATCCGATTCGCCACAAGGGCATGCGAGGAATACCACAGGCGCTTCCAACCCTTTGGCCTTATGCAGGTTCATAATACGCACAGACTGATTCCGCCCCGCATACAAACTTGAGGTTTCTACACCTCTACCTTGGCACCACTCCGCGAGTGTCTCTGCCAAAGCGCCCCATCCCGCAGCGCTGTTGATTTCATCTTGTAACTGCTGCAAAAGCTTAATTAGTGTTCCCGCGCGTGTCGATCCCGCTTCTTTCTGTGAGGCATGAACAAGTAGGCCCATATCCTCCATAATACGAGTTACCGCCGTTACTGCCGGCAGCTTACGAGTCCATGCATAGTAGGTGCGTAGCTTCTCCAGCACAGCGTATACCGGCATCGCTTCTCGCATTTCTACGCCTTCATCGGGTATAGCCAGATAGTGGAATGGATGCCCCGCCTTTTTATAATCATAAAGCTCCTGATCACTTATGCCGAATAACTCGCCTCGCAGCACGGAAAGGAGTGCAATTTTATTCGAAGGATCTGCTAGGCTGGCAGACAGTTGCGACAAACTGAACATTTCCGGGTAAATAGCTGCGCTGCCAGCCGTATCTGCCGGAATTCCGCAACGATCCAGTGCTTCCGCATACAGACTGATAAATTCTCTCGTTTTTAGCAAAATAAGAAAATCACTCGGTACAGCTCTCCGCACCTGATAATCACCATTCACATCTCGCTCCTGGATGTTCAACCCGTTCTTACCACAAGCCCAAGCGATATAAACAGATACTCTTCCAGCATCTTCGTTTGCAACGGCTGCCTTGCCTCCTGCCATTTTCGGATAGGTCAAGGTATGAATGCCATGTGTTGCCTTTTTCTTAGCCGTAGGATTCGGAGACCGCGTCTGCATCTGCACGAAGGCAGCCTGCTCCTCGCTCGCTTCCTTCGGAAATTTCGACTCAAACTGATAGTTCACGTAGTCACCAATCGCCTGCACAGATCGGAAATTGGCATGAAGCTGCAGCACATCGCCAGACTCTGCTATTCTACGTTTTACTTCGTTATAGATGGAAATATCCGCACGGCGGAAACGATAGATCGATTGTTTGGGATCACCTACAATAAATAAGGAGCCTGGACGCGGTTGTAGCTTGCGCCAATCTTTTTCCCCTTCACGCTCCCCGGTTCCAGTCAAAAGAAACATCATCTCCGCTTGAATCGGATCCGTATCTTGGAATTCATCCACGAGCAGCCGCTGGAATCTATTTGCAAAATAACCTCTCACAGCTGAGGATTCCCGCAGCATTGATGTCGCCTTCTCGAGTAAATCTTGAAAACTGACTACCCCCGACTCCGTTCTTCTCTGCTGGGCATAGTCAACCGCTGGCATGACAAAACGAATGAACTTCGGATACAAGTATTCTCGCCAAGATCTCAGGAAGGGGAAGAGAACGGTTATCTGCCAGTCTTGAAATCGATCCCGCATTTCCTTGGCCATTGCCTTCTCTGTCCAGCGATTTTGCGTGACGTCCAGCTTCTTATCGAATTCCATAGCCATCGAGAGTACATGAAAGTCGTTTTCCCAGCTCCAATTTCGCTCTTTTTGCTTAATTAAGCGCAGGACTTTTTGTAGAGCATCCCAACCTCTCTCCGGCTCATAGGTCGGCATATAGCGCCACGCCTCTGTCATCAAGCGAGGCAAAGACAAACGAATCAAATCGAAATCAGGACGCGGTACTTCAGGCGCATATACCCGCACATCACTAAACAAGGAAACGCGATCATACACAGCTTTCAGTGTGTTCACGTTGATACCATACCGCTGAAGCTCCTCCAACTCGTTTACCCGACCAAGCTCTTCAAGCTGCAGTAAATAATCGTCCCAACAACGGCTTTGGAATTCCTCCCCCTCTATTTCGTCTAACTCTCTAAAGGCTGGATCCAACCCCGCCTCTACGGGACGCTCACGAAGCAACATGCCACAGAATGCATGAATGGTACCTATGAAATTCTGATCTAGCCCTTCCATCGCGGCAGCATAACGCTGCTTTTCCTCAGCATCTTTCGCGCTGCTCAGCGACTTTTCCATTGCCAAACGAAAACGCTCCCGGAGCTCATCTGCCGCTTTATTCGTAAAGGTGATCGCCGCTATTCGATCTACCTGTGCGTTCCCTGTTCGAATCAGAGACACCATTCGGCCTACGAGACTCGTTGTTTTACCAGAACCCGCTCCCGCTTCAACTAATAAGTTGGACTCAAGATCAACTACGATACGGTTTCTAGCTTCCCAATCGCTAGGTCTAGTCAATGGCTTCCACCTCCAAGAGCTCTTTCAGCCTCACTGCATTGTCGGGATCTTTCTTTTTATCTCCCATAAAGGATGCATGATTCACACAAACTGTCGCATAATCGCAATAACGGCAACGCTTCGTATCCTCTGTCGGTATGTACACACCCTGTTCCATGGAGGTCAGCAAATTTCTCACAACTCCAGTCAGCACCTCACGCTTATCTTGCAAACGCACCACTTCCCGACCAACACCTCTAGCCGTCGGAAAATAGTAAGCTGACTCCGTAACCTGTGCATCCTTATCTCTCCCCGTTTCCTTCAACCACTGCTCCGCGGCTAACGCATACAGCGCATGTTGAAGCTGCGTTCCGCCTGCCAAATATGCATTGTCGCGATATTTACCTGGGCTCCCCGTCTTATAGTCTATGATCCGGTAGGAATGCGGCCCAATTTGATCTATACGGTCAATAAATCCTTTTAACGTAAGGAAGGAACCATCAGTCAGCTTTAGCTGCATGGGTTCTCCATCAATTGTAAGTTCTTGCTCGAAATAGAGAGGACGTGTCGTCTTTGTTAGTTCTTCGTTATAGAACCATTCCACATCCTGACGAATCTCGTTAGACTCTTTTTGCAGGATATGCTGACTCGGTGCGGGAACTATTCGCTGGTAATCCGCCAATTGCTCTTCTGTTATGGACTGCATAATACGTCTGTCATGATTCGCTGGCAGTGAGCCACCCGACGTAATTTGTTTTAAATACTCGTAGAAAATACGATGTAATAAGTTCCCGCGATCCATGGGTTCCAACCAACGTGTTCGGTCATAGGAAGCTTCATCTTTGGACCATATCCCTAGTACATAACCAAAGTAGAATCTCATTGGGCATTCGGCATACCGTTCCAACTGACTTGCACTAAATGCTCGTTGACCCATTTCTGTGACTAACGTGTCAGATTGAATGTAGCCATCATACGCGCTGATCGCGTTCGAAACGCGATTCATCACAGCTTGACTACCTCTGCTCATATGAGGATATTCAGCATTCAACATGTCTCGTCCGTTACGCATCCGATTAGACCCATCCATCAACGCTGCAGTCCACAAATCCGAACTATCTACATGCAGGATGTTCTCCTCATTGAGTGACTTATGGGATAAATAACTGACTGGCATGCCGAGTGCTTCTCCCATAACGCTGTAATCTGCATCAGACATTTGATGCTTGATTCGGAAGATCTGCAGAAACTCAAAAGCAGGACTCGCTTGCTTTCCTTCTGCTACCTGATAAGAAGAGTAGCTCAAAGTTACAAGCCCAGTTAGGCTCCCGAGCCTTTTATGTTGATTTATTTTCACAAGTCTTCCATTTACCGATGCCAACGCAAGATGAGCACTAATATTTTGCCTTTCTTCATCTAAAAGAACCGGATCCTGACGAGAAGCCACAGACCAGTTATGTTCATCCATGCCAACCATATACGTGAATGACCTTCCCGTTAAGCCACCACCCGAAAGCGATGAAATGTGGATAGCACCAGGGGAAGGTGTTGAAGTGGCACTCACACGAATTCCTGAAATGAGCTGTGAAACATATTGTAGCGCAACGTCTTTCTTCATCAGGTTGGGCAAAATCGCATCCACAGAAGATAGTGAGGCTACCAGCTCATCCATTTCTTTTACAATAACAGCATCATCTTCGTTCTGAATCGTACCGTACTTCGTGACAATCTGCTGTAACCATCTCATGATAAAAGCTGGACTCCATGCATTTTCACTCGGCCAATTTGCAAATATCCCTTGAAATACCTTTCGAAGATTCACCAGCAGAGGCTTCTCTTCAGTAGCTCCCTCTTCTTCAATCGATTCGAGCAAATCTAAATACCTCTCTTTGCCCCAACCTATATGGAGATTCTCTAATGTACGGATCCACTCCGATGATCGAATGCTATCATCCATATTCCGAAACGATAATCCTCCATCCCGCAGCAAAGCAATGAAATCCGTAATGGGAAAATCATTTTCGAGCCAATGAACCAACTTTAGTAAGGTACAGCCCATTCGAGCGTATTGAAGCGGCAACCCGCCCCCATACGTACAAGAAATATCCAACTCAGAGCTCAGAGTATGAATCGCACTCGCGTATGCCTCATAGTTCGATGCAATAACTTCGACCTGATCAAGTGGATTTTCATTGAATAATACCCTTCGCATCACTTCGCGAACCTCAGCTAGTGTACCCGTTGCATGGAACAGCTGTGCCTTATCTGCAGGGAAATCAGATTCAGATGCTGTAAACGGTAAGCCAAACATCGGCTTCACTAAGCTTTCTCCAGCTATCGTCTGCAGGATCGTCTGCTGTACTTTGGTAAGCAAGCTATTCTCAGGCATGATAAAGATCGTGCCATCCTTTTCAGCATCTACTAGCTGGGTTACTAGCATATGATCTACGAAATGATGCGCCTGTAGCATCTTCTCGTATCGTAGAAGGACTTCCCTCAAATACGTCCCCTTACGGTGGTCAATGAAATAAGACAGTTCTAAGTCTTTGGCCTGAACAAAGGCTTGCCGTAAATCTTCAATGGAACGATGAAAACAGGAGACCATGCCTGGCGTGATCATCGCCTCCGTTAGGTAGGGATCCTCACCCTTGGTTAGTTCCATCATGATTTGCTGAATAATCCAAAACGACTGCTGGGGCCGAATAACTGTTTTCTTTAGCTGAAAAATCTTAAGTGCAGCCTGTTTCAACGCCAGACTTTCTATCGTTTGTACTTCAACATTCAAAACGTGGCCGTAGGCACGACAGACTTGATGCAACCACATCTGTCCGTCAGCGAAACGTGGCGCAATAAGTACCTTTTTAGTTAACGGAAATGTCCGGAAGCTCTCATGTAAGTTACTAATAAAAGCTGATACCATGCTATTTCGCTCCTTTTTACTCGTATAAGGTTCTCCATTGATCTAGCTTCTGCCTCATGACATCCCGATACACTTTAGGCTCTAGAATTTCCGCTTCCGGACCATATTGACTTAACCAGTTCATAAATTCACGTTCATGATTCACCGTCACTTCAAAGAGTAGACTTCCATCCTTCTGAGGCGTCAATTTCGGCTTCACAAAAAGCTCTTCTTCCTTCACATAGCGAGCGATGTTCGCATGGAATTTTACTTTAAAACGAATCTGGTCTGCGCCTCGCTCAATGGACCATGTGTTCTTCATATAGGTTTTCAAATTAAAATCACCTTTATCGAAGGTTTCACTTAGCAGCATAACATCCCGAAACCGACTGATTCGGAAAGTTCGGATATCCCCTGCAGAATGACAATAACCAATTAAGTAAAACCGATGGTCTCGAGGTACTAAATAATAAGGATCAATGTCTCTCTGAGACTCCTCATTGCGGCTTTGTGTGTAATACACAGTTCGTATCGTTTGCTGAGATAACCTGGCTTGAATAATATCGTATAGGAACGAAGCACTTCCGTCTTCCTCGCGATAGGCGGGGGTACCCATTTGGATAACATCCGTCACATGCTGTAAAATATCGGCTCGCTTCGATTTCTCTTTCTTGTGAACACCCATGACCTTTTCCAAGGCAGAATCAAAACCTTCCGGTAATAATGACTTCATTTGTTCCATTACAGAGGGTAACATCGAGAATGACAAAGCTTCCTGCTCCGTCCAATCTAGCGGGTACATGGAGAAATTACTAATAAATGCATAACCTTTCCCATGCCCGTGATTTGAAATAGGGATATTCATCGCATGTAGCGCCAAGATATCACGATATATGGTTCTTTCTGTTGTTTCACAGCGATCCGCTAGCTCCCTTGCCAATATGCCAGGTTTGGATTGTATCAAATTAATCATTCGCATTAGCCGAATTAATCGTTCTTTCACGTCGTTTACTCTCCCTTTTAGTTCTTTATACCCAAACTACTAGATATAGTAAATTCGACCTACGGTTAGGAGAGTCCTGCCTATTTCTTTCTTTTCATTTGCCTGTACTTCTGTTCATGAAGTGTCTTTCTTGTTTTACTTGAAAAAGTGAAATTTTCTAGCTGGCTGTACAACATTTGTGCTTCCTCACGTAACTCTGCATCCTCCGATTTAACAGCAGCCACCAACATCTCATCAGCTTGCTGCTGAAGAAGCATGATCCCCGTTTCCTCATCACCTCTATCAAAAGCAGTAATTGCGTGCTCAATAACAATCGCAGATTCGGTAATTTTCACTTGTTTCTCTACATGAGGGTTCGAAGAATTTGCAATTAAATTGAGGTCATTCGTGAAATGGGATTCCACCGTATGCTGAAGGGTAACTATCTTAGCCCCCTCAGTCACATCAACAAAGTCCCATTGCAGATCAACAATTTTATGAATCCCAGCAGTGTGCGGAAAGAAAGCAAATTCAATTAAGATGGACTTCACTTCTTGATCAAATACATCCCCTAATGACAACTTCAATCCCTCTTTAACATCCTGGGCTTTGTAACCGAATATGTTGGTGATTTGAGTTGTACCTGATGGTCGTATGGTTAACTGTACATTTTGTGCCACGACAGAGGATAGACCGTCTAGTTCTTTTGAGAAAATCCCAGGTATATCTTCCGGGTGCTCAATAAAATAAAAGTTGCCACCACCTTGGTCAGCAATGCCCTCCAAGAGCTCTTCATCAAAGCCATCCCCGACACCCATCGTGGTGACTCCGACTCCCATGCTATGGAATTCCTTCGCAATGGATTGCAGCATAGCAGGATCCGTGATGCCGGCATTTGCATGTCCGTCTGACAATAAGAGAACTCTGTTTACGCTGCCGTCAACTTTCCCCTGCACCACATATTGAATGCCTTGCAGCAGTCCCCCACTTAAATTAGTCGAGCCTCCCGTTCGGATGTTATTTATCCTCTGTTTCAATAAATCCTTATGCGTCACAGGCTGAGGAGTAAATATTGTATCGACTTCATTATCAAATGCCACAATACTGAGTTGATCAACCTGACTCATTTGATCTACAACGAACTGACAAGCCTTCTTACTAAATTCAAGCGGCGGCCCTGACATGGATCCACTGCGATCCATGACTAGAGATACATTCATCGGTGCCCGCTCCGATTGAATACCAGCACTCCCTTTCATTTCGAGTAGCAAGAATGCTTTCTCTGTTCCTCCCGTTGGCCAATACTCCTTATTCCATGCATGGGTCGTTTGGATAGGTGAACTCATGTGCAACAATCCTCTCTCATCTGATCTCTTGATATGAATGTAGCATAGGCTTTGGTCAACATGATGTCAGAGAATGTTCGTTCGTATAAAAAAGACTTGGACCGAAAAAGTCACACGTCTCCTTGTTACGATAGTACCCCGTATTCATTCTACCTTTTAGCAATTGCAGCTCGTTAAATATTTCATCCCTTGGTCTTGCCAAAGCCAATAATTGTGATAAGTATCACCTCAACAATCCCTCCCGCTTAAAGAAAGACACATCAAAATGGAATTGGAATTACTTTCGATTATCAGACCTCACCCTTCCCTCTACCATTTTCAGGTAGTATCCTTATAAATAGTGCAGGAAGAAAAAAGAATTAGTCGAAATAGATTAGGACACATGTCATTTGCTAAGAATGCCTGAAGGAGAAGGATTATGACGAAAATACAGAAAATTCATTTTATTAAAAATATAATCTCATCATGTACTGACTGCTCTTTTCCTTTAAATGCCTACAAGCTAGATGCGACTTACCGAAATATAGATAACAGCAAAATTACCGCAAACCTTTTGACTGATGTGTTGTTTTGCGAAAGGTGTGCTCGGGGTTATCTTTTGGAAGCTTTCAGGATAACAACAGACCAGCATGGGAAACTATGGATTGCTCTTGAGCCTGCTGCACCTGTTAAGGATATTAAGTCCAAATCCCCTGCTGCTGTGCCTGCCCCGAAAATCCCAAATGATAACCGGATTGTGGTAAGAGAGATTCAACACATTCTTACTAAAGGTGCTGAATGCACAACTTGCAAAAGAGGACTATCAAAGAAAAAAATCATACTCATGATCAAAACCAACAATATTCAAAGGGAATTGGAAGAAAGAACACGAGCATTATTTTGTTCTGCATGCTCCAAATGGTTTCTTACGAAAGATACATACACAACGATCCAAAACAAATATAAAACTTATATAATCCCGGTCAAAACAACAATATCAATAACAGGTGCG
This sequence comes from Paenibacillus sp. J31P190, assembly GCF_059692075.1. Classification (NCBI taxonomy): domain Bacteria; kingdom Bacillati; phylum Bacillota; class Bacilli; order Caryophanales; family Paenibacillaceae; genus Paenibacillus; species Paenibacillus sp. J31P190. Next base: position 157,223 of record NZ_JCAUAS010000001.1, read on the forward strand.
AATCAACCGAAGCTGACCAATTCACAGAAACAGTTACCCAAATCGAAGATGATCGAAAGGGATATTAAAGCGGATACCAAAAGATCAACGGTCAGACAGAATCCTGTCAATTCAAGTTTTGATAGAACCGGACGCTTCATACATAGTGATGCTACTAAACGGTGGAAGGATTACAACAGCGATTAATTTGGGTGGTGATACGGTATGTTTTTCGGAGTTTCAGAGGAAGAGTTTTATAAACAATACCACGCATTGCAAAAGAAGTATGACGAAACCAGGGAAGAAGATGATCTTGCCGCTCTCATTCGATGGACAGATCAGCAGGTCGAATATGAGAAACGTTTTATGCATCTGAGGGAGAATGCCTTTCATAAATTGACCTTACTGGAACGTGTGGCAGAGTTGAGGCCCTTGCAGTTGTATCGAAAGGCGGTGCTGTTGTATGCGCTTCGCAGGAAGTCCGAGGCGTATCCAATGTTTATGAATCTGATTCGTTCGGAGGATCAGGAGGATTATATTCGGGATCGTTCTTGCGGTTACATTTTGGCTTACTTTCAGGATTTCATTAGAAGCAAAGAAGTCCAACCGCTGTTTGAACGCTTAAATGCCAGCACCGATCCGACTGCCAAACAGCTTCAGGAACAAGTGGATCTTACTGCAATTTATGAAGACGAATTTGCCGATGAGGATGCTGATAGCGACGCGGCTGAATTGATCGCTTATACTTCCGAAAGAAGACACAGTCAATCACTTCTTAGCGGCCGGCAAGAACTGCTTTGGAGACAGAGGCAAAGGCCGGAGCAATATGACATTTTTATTGACTTCGTGCAGGAACAATATTTCGTATTTGGAAAACTGACAGTTTTGAAACGAGTTGACGCCAACGTACTGGCAATGATGATACTGAAAGGCTCGGAATGCAGCATCGCAAATATATATTTAGCAAGATATGGGGAGAAATTCCCCCAGGGAGAGCGTGCACCCCGAAATCGGATCGATAAATACATCGGCAGGTTGCGCAAATTGCTCTCGGCCAAAGTTCTATCCTTTGTACGGTATTCCCTGGCACCTGGTACGACGTATTGCCTACTCTATCCTGAAAGCTTGGAGCATGACTTGGATCTTCAATGGAAAGAGTCAGATCGTGTCAGATGACCCTTGGTATCCTGATAGTGTTGATTCGCTATCAAATACTGAGGAGGAAATGACAATGGCACATAAGAGAAAAGTCTTTGTTTACGGTACGTTAAAAAGGGGCCAAGGCAACCATCAACTGATCGAGCATTACATTGCAAGTGTAACCCCAGCGGCGGTGCGCGGGTGGCTTTATAACCTGGGTCCATTCCCTGCAGTTGTAGAAGGTAGCGGTTGGGTATACGGAGAGCTTGTGGAATTTCTTCCGGAATTGGTAGAGGATGCGTTCCAGTCAATGGACCAATTGGAGGGAGTAATTCATGCGAGGCCCACGTCTGGTTTGTATGAACGGATCACTACAATGGCGGTTACCATGGATGGTGAATCTGTCTCGTGTGAAATGTACCGGTTTCCGAATGGGCGAAAAGAAGAACTGTCGCTAGACGAGTTATTACCTGCTGGCCTATGGCCACAGGGCTCCGGTCAAGATCGAGTGCCTTACGTTGCATATGGTAGCTGCATGAGTGAGGCTTCCTTAGCCAATACGGTAGCAGGGTATCAGATGGTTGGCCGGGTGGAGATTCCGGGCTATCGTGTTGCCTTCACCCGATATTCCAATAGTCGGTCTGGTGGTGTAGCCGATTTGATCCCAGCGATTCGTGAAGTTGCTGAGGGGATTCTTTACTTAATTCCTCAGGATCAGATGGAAACGCTTGACCAGAGGGAGGGTGCGCCATTATGTTATCGGCGAATTCCCGTCCCCATTGTGTGCGATGGATTGTTCTTCCCAGCGATCACCTATGAGGTGACCAACAAGTTGGCACAGGAGGTCCCGCCGCATCGCGATTATGCGGATATCATTATGGAAGGCGCAAAGGCGCTATCGCTCAAGTACGCTGAGACCTTACAGAAGCGCATAGAGGAGTTGCAGAATACCACAGCGGTTACTTCCTCTTTGAAAGGGGGGATGTAACATGGGAGCTATTACTGCTCAAATCCTTATTGGACAAAGCCATCCGTATGAAGGAGGTCTCGTTAATCTAGAAGGTACGTTGTTACTATCTGAGAATGGAGTAGCTCGATGGTCGTTGATTCCCTGGGGGCACGCGGAACATTTCTCATGTCATAGTTGGATTCCTGACCCGGAAACGATGTTCGAAGACGGTCTACTGCTTCTAGGTTTACATGTATGGAAGGATGAAATGCTGCTGCGATTTGCAGATAAGGCGTTTCAAAAGCCCCTTAACCAAGTAGAAATGTTGATTGATAATGTGATTTCCGACCAGGATCGGTATCAGCTACACGAGAGGTGCCGCTCTATTCTCCAGGGCAGGAAACTCGTGATTACTGTTCTGGAAGGTTCAAGTATTAAGCGGCAATTGGATGTATTATTCCAGTATCCCTTTGAGGTAGAGGTTTGCGTACCGACTTACAACCGCACTTGGAATGTTTGGACACAAACGATGGTTTCTGCTGGTACATTAGATGAATAAACTTACGAAGCCTCGCCTACCCGACGAGGGCTTCTTTACATTTACGCAAGTAATCGAAACTTTTACCCTCGATTTGAAGATCGGACAAAAACTAGCCCCTTCAAGAGGATTTCACAAGTAAAGCGAATGTATGTTTCTATAAATATAATGAGCCTGATATCATTCATAATAAACCTGCGATGGATTATAGTGAACGATATCAGGCACTCAAGTGAATTAACAATATATTATTTTTTTGCAGAATCATTAACCTGCTCTCTTGCCAGCATAAGGTCTTTTCCTGTTTTTTTATATTTGTCGATTAGATATTTATAGCAAGCGGTTTTTGACTTTCGATCGCTATGATTAACGATAATTTTAATATTCACGTGTCATCCCCCTAGTTGCAGATTCAACTCGTTTGTAATTTTGCAATTTTCTTTTGGGAATACGGACGGCTCTTTCCCATGAATTTTATTAAGTATACCACCAATGAGTCAGCTATTAACTATTAAATATTGAATGCCGGAGCACAAATTGGATGTACTTAATCACGGACTTGAGCTGCATAAGCTCTCCTAATGGGGACTTGAGTACTTGGAGGTTCAAGTATGAAAAGTTGTGCCTCGTCCAAGGTACCTATCAGATTGCTATATTAATTTGACTTTGGAATCTTGCCATGGTTGTTCCTTTCAGTTCAAGAAGCAAGTCGGCTTTCTCTGGACCACTTCAAATAAATTAATATTAAAGAGAAAAATAAAAAATCACAGCATTCTCGGTCGATACTTTTTTAAATATAGGAATTATTCGGAAAAATGTAAGTCTTTATTTCAAATTAAATGTTAATACTAACACCCAACTTAGAAAATATGGAGGGTTTGTATTGGCAACTTTAGAAAAGCGAGGACCAGATTCATGGAGGCTTACAGTAGAACTTGGATTTGATACAAATGGTAAACGGATACGAAGAAGAAAAACCGTTTCTAGTATGACAAAACGTGAGGCCGAAAAAGAACTCGCCAAATTTGTCACAGAAATCGAAATCGGCGAATTCATCGCACCTCAGAAAATGTCTTTCAATTCCTTTGTTGAGGAATGGAAGAAGAAGTACGCTTCAAAAGAACTTGCACCCAAAACATTAAAAAATTATTTGGTACACTTAAAGAATCACATCCTGCCTGTCATTGGCCATAAACAAATAGATCAAATACAACCCATGCATATTCTGTCATTACTTGAAGATCTCGGGAAGAACGGTGCACGCAAAGATGGTCGAGGACAATTACTATCAAGCGGAACAATCCAGTACATATATAGAGTCATAAAAAATGTGTTTAATCAAGCAATCCATTGGAAACTGTTAAAATCACACCCAATGGCGGGAATTAAAAAACCTAAGGTTGTTTCTAATGAGATCGAATACTATTCAGAAGTAGAAGCACAAGAGGTCATTAAGGCTTTAAGTCAAGAGCCATTAATGTGGAGGGTATATTGCACTGCGGCTTTAATCGGAGGTTTCAGAAGGGGAGAGTTGGTTGCTCTGGAGTGGTCTGATGTTAATTTTGACGAACAATCTATTTGGATCAACAAAAGCATTTCACTTACAGAAAACGGTCAAGCGATTCTGGGAGAACCTAAGAGCAAGAGCTCTATTGCAAAAGTGGATATGCCTTTATGGTTTATAGAATTATTAAGACTTTATCATATTGAATGGGAAGAAAATAAAAGAGCTGTTAAAGATTTATGGATCGGAGCAGAGCATAGTTATGTGTTTCACGGAGGTTTTGGAAAACCACTGTATTATACGTACCCTTCCGAATGGTGGCGGAGGTTTACTGATAGACACAATCTCAAAAAGATTTCGCTCCACGGTTTAAGGCATACAACTGCAACCATTTTGCTTGAAAAACAAACAGATATGAAAACAATTCAAGAAAGGCTTCGCCATGCTAATTTCGCGACCACCGCAAATATTTACACCCATGTTACACGAAAAATCAGCCGCGAAGCTGCTAATAAATTTGATGGCCTTAACCCCGCGTACATTACCGAAAAAAGTTTCGTCCCCAATTCGTCCCCAAGCACTTAAATACAGCGCTTATTCGATGCTTAATCATATAAGTAAAAATAAGAAAAACCCTTGATAATCAAGGGTTTTTCTTGGGATGCGGTCGGAGGGATTTGAACCCTCACGCCTTGTGAGCGCCACCCCCTCAAGATGGTGTGTCTGCCGTTCCACCACGACCGCGAGGTAGTAAAGTAAAAATGACCCGTAGGGGACTCGAACCCCTGTTACCTCCGTGAAAGGGAGGTGTCTTAACCACTTGACCAACGGGCCACGAATGTCTGTAAGCCTTTGCAGCCCATTTTGACGACATTTGTAATTATAATAGATTCTGTCGCAGTTGACAAGCACAAAATCTGGAATGCTTATGGGCAAATATGGTATGCTGAGTCCAATTCAAAATACTCGAGGTGCTTGTCATTCATGTTAATTTATGAATCTACTCATGGAACGGTCCATGAGGAAACGGTACGCGTTCCCGGTTCGAACGAAGTAGCTTGGGTGAGAATGGAGAACCCCTCTCCTGACGAGGTTAAACATGTCTTAGGAGATTTATACAAGTGCCACCCTCTACTCATCGAGGATGCGATTAAGCTGAACCAACGACCAAAGATGGATACGTATAAGAATCATATTTTTCTAACCTTCTTCGCGGTATCCGAGCAGCTTGAGCCGCAGGAAATAGGAATTGTCATCGGATCGAATTTTGTGATAACCGTATACAAGGATAAACTCCCCTTCATAGATCAACTTTACCTTACCTGCCAAGAAGTAGAAAGTCGATTACGTCATCCAGGAGCCATTCTACATGCGATACTCGATCGTTGTGTTGATGATTATTCCGTCGTTGCAGATCATTTTGATGAACGTTTGAGTAGCATGGAACAAGCTGTGTATCGCAACCCTAAAATTCGCATTGCACAGGATGTTTTCCAACTCAAACGAACTATGCATCAGCTGCGCCGCGTCATTGTGGAGGAACGAATTACCCTTTCCGCTATCGCGCACCACTCCTTCCCTTACACACGTGAAGAAGATGATGTCTATTTCCTAGATATCATGGACCACATCTCACGAGTCGTGGATTCTTTAGACATTTTTCGAGAATCGCTAACTGGTCTTCTCGAGCTCCAAATGAGTATGAAGTCCGACCGGATGAATGAAATCATGAAGACTTTAACGATCTTTAGTACGATCTTTCTTCCTCTGACTTTTATCGTTGGACTATACGGCATGAATTTCAAATATATTCCAGAACTGAGTTGGGATTATGGGTATATGTATGTTTGGATTCTAATGCTCATCTTAAGCGGTATTATGTGGTACTACTTCAAACGTAAGCATTGGTTTTAACGAAAAAAGGCACTCCACCGTGAACCACCAATCACAGGGAATGCCTTTTTCCTATTAGCAGCTATTTCATTTTAAAGTAAGCAACAGATTCATTCAAAGTATTTACTACGGACCTGAGCTGTTCGGAGGCAGCAGCAATATTCTGCATCATCGCTAACTGCTCCTCCGTTGCAGCAGCAACCCCTTGGGATTTGTTCAAAATATGCGTGGAACTCGCTGCCGCTTGGTCCATAGTCGCAGAAATCTCCTCGGAGCTTGCCGACATTTGCTGGGTGATCGCCGATGTCTCATGAATTTGAGTCACAATGTGTGTCACCGATTGCATGATGGTATGGAAGCTTTGGTTCACTTCCTGCATCATGCTCGATCCGGCACTAGCCTCCTGCTTGGTTGCATTCATGGAATTAGAAACACTGGCGATCTCGACTCTCGTCTCATGAATCAACTGATTAATTCCCTCTGCTGACTCGATAGATTGCGAGGCAAGCTTACGAATCTCATTCGCAACAACGTTGAACCCTTTGCCATGCTCACCCGCTCTAGCTGCTTCAATGGAAGCATTCAGTGACAACAGATTCGTTTGATTCGCAAACGTGGTAATGCTCGATGCAATAAGACCAATCTCATCGGATTTACGTGTTAAGGATTGTACAGTTTGTGAGAGCTGCTCGACCGATCTCAACATGTTCACGATCTGCTGCTGCAGCTTCCCAAGCAAGTCATTGCCAAGTTCGGCATGACGTGAAGTTAGGGAGGAATGCTCTGCCATTACACCTGAATTTTCAGCCACTCTTTGAATCCCAATTGTCATTTCCTCAATAGCTCGGCTCGTTTCTGCGCTGCTTCTTGCCTGCATCTCGACATCCTGCGTCATTTCTTGAATACTGGTAGCGACATGCTCAGAGGCCGTTGCCGATTCCTTAGAACTATCTGAGAGCTCGATGGAAGCGTCATGTACGAACTGCGTATTGTGAGCGATCGTACCGATCAGCCCTTTAATTTTCGAAACCATAATATCTACTGATTCTGTAATTTTCCCTAGTTCGCACTTGGTATACTTGACCTGAGGCTCATGACGAAGATCTCCTGCCGCTACTTGGCCGGTAATTTTCACGATGTTTTTGACCGTTTTCATTATTTGACTAATAACCATCCAGCCTGCTGTCATGAGCAAAATGATAATAATTGCGATAGATATGTAAATCGTTTTTGCCATTTTATCATTTTGATTCTCAATCTCTTCAATACTTGATTTCGCATAGGCATCCAAAATTTCACCGATTTGATTCATGCCCTCGCGGCCTTTTTCGAAAGTTGCTATTAATTTAGCATCATTAATAACGCCTTTTCCTGTACTCGAGGACTGAACAACAGCATTCGCTTCTTTCGCCCATTGGTCAAAAGACGTATGAAAGCCAGCTATGTTCTGCTCAATGGTTAGCTTCGTCTCTGTATGTGCTGTTTGTAACAACTGTTTAGCATTCATAATATCAGCCGCTTGTCCAACCCTTGTATTCGTTTGATCGATATTGTCTTTTAAAGCTTTAAGCTGCTTCGTCTTCTCTTCCGCAGTTAACGTTCCCGAAACCAACAGCTGGTAGGCCGTCAATGCCTGATACATATCACGATCGGCATTCAAGATAAGCGAAGTGCTTTTATTCGTGGTCTCATAAAGGGATGAAGCCAATACTTTCGTATTGGACTTACTTTGCTGCAGTAAAAACACACTTGTGCCTAAATACAGCATGGATGGAACTAATAGCAATAAAAGGAGTCGTACACGTATAGATAACAATTTTGCCACAAAATTTGCCCCCATCATTGATCTATTTTTGATTACTATAACGGAAAATCGTTTGATAGATGTTAGAAAACTGTTAAAAATGAATGTGATTAGCTAACAAAAATAAGCTCAACGGCATGAATGCCATTGAGCTTAATTCCAGCTAATTCTGATACGGAGAGAGAGGGATTCGAACCCTCGCACCGCTTACGCAGTCTAACCCCTTAGCAGAGGGTCCCCTTATAGCCACTTGGGTATCTCTCCAAAGATATGGCTCCCCGAACAGGACTCGAACCTGTGACAACTCGATTAACAGTCGAGTGCTCTACCAACTGAGCTATCAGGGAATGAACAACTTTTATTTTATTATGAAGGCGTCCCTAAGTCAAGTGTATACGATTTCAATTTTCCCTTACATTTTCCACATGCATATTTCCGTACATCCATTTTGCGTTTGCGGAAGTATTCGGTTTTGCAATTGACGCATTCCAGCCTATATTTATAGGACTGTTTCTGGGAAGCCCGCGGCAGCGAACGACAGAACCGGGTACCTCCGACTTGCGCCAGCAAGGTTTTGAAATCATTGTCGCGATGCTGGTAGCCACGCTTTAATATATGCAAATGATAATGACAAAGTTCGTGCTTAATGATCTTCTCAATCTCATCTCGTCCAAACGTCTCCCACTGCATCCAGCTGATCTCGATATCATGGGATTTGGTAAAATAGCGCCCGCCCGTCGACCTTAACCTCCGGTTAAATCGCGCCTGATGTACAAAAGGCCTCCCAAACGATGCCATAGAGATCTGCTCGATCCATTGCTGCAGCTCCCGATCCTCCATCCCCATTCGCTCCTTTGACAAGTTCTCACTTGAATTTGTACCGTATGTACGGCTATACTGTCAAGTAGAAAAGAAGATCGAAAGCTTTCTAAAGAAAGGATTTGAACACCCTTATGCCGCAAATGCGATATGTCATTCTTAAGCTCGAACAACAAGTAGAATTCGTTGAGATGCCATCTTCCTACTCTTATCAATTGACAGCTCTGAATCAAAGATTACACAAAGAATTAGAGAAATTGACCGCTGACTCTGTCCCTCAGCTTCCACGTGTTATTGCAGAATGCGACGACTTGGAATTGGTTGGCACAGCGCATACCCTCATTCAAGGTTTAGATTACATCAATCATTTGGAAAAGACCTTCGCAGGCATCCAGGAAAAGTCGTATCCGCTTATTTCCTTATTGACTGAAATTCGCGCGCTTCAAGCCCAACTGGAACAGTGGTATGAAGAGGAATTTGAGGGTTAATCTTTAAAAGTGCGATTAAACACACAAAGCAAAAAGTAGGGCAAGCAAGAGTAAGGCAAAGCAAGAGTAAGACACAAAGCAAGAGTAAGACAAAACAAGAGTAAGACAAAACAAGAGTAAGACAAAACAAGAGTAGGGAAAAGCAAGAGTAGGGAAAAGCAAGAGTACGGCAAAGCAATAAAGAAAGACAAACCCAAAAAGTAACGCAAATCAAAAGGACCTGCACCCATCGAAGAAATCCTTCATATGCTATTATTACATGGCGAAGAAGGGGATGGGCATATGCCGCAATGGCTCTGTAATCAATTAATGCGGGCCTTCCAGAACAAAAACCGCAGACAAATCCGATTGCTGAATGATAGCTGGTACTTTTACCGCACCCGCCGCTCACAAGAAGAGTGGCCTGATACCCAATCGACGGACGGACCGGGCAAGCGTAAATTTTGATAAAAGAGCTAGTACTTGCGAAGCGGGTGCTGGCTTTTTTGCAATGCTGATTTATATAGTGAAACAGGGTAAAGTACTACTTGCTGAGAAAAGTGAATTCAAAAGCAACTTACTGCTTGGAGAGAAAAATTCAAAACAAAGCAACTTACTGCTTGCAGAGAAAAGTAAACATTTGTTAAAAAAAGGTTGCATATTTGAAATGTGCCCTCTATACTGTAAATAAATGTAATAGATTATCGGAGTGAAGCACACTCGATCTTGCAGAATTTCTGCAGTTCGGGTGTGCTTTTTTTCGTACATAAAAAAGGGGAGTCGATTATTATGCCACGTAAAACAAGAGGTTGGTTGAGAAAAATGCGTGAACTTGGATTGGGGCGTCACGGGTTTGGTGGTTGGATGAGTGGTTCTGAAAGGATGGTTCAGCGGGGGAATTTAAGAGAGATGGCGTTAGTTCAGGAGAGGGAGGGCAGGAACTGTGCTGTTCTTGGGCACTTGGGATTGGTCCAGGGCAAGATAGGTGAAGTTCAAGAACATCCTGCATTTGTTCAAGGCAAGTTGAACGCTGTACATGAGCAAGCAAGATTAGTAGAAGGCAAGATGAGTGTAGTTCAAGAACATCCAGGATTAGCGCAAGGCAAAATGAATGTAGTTCAAGAACATTCAGGATTAGCGCAAGGCAAAATGAGTGTAGTTCAAGAACATTCAGGATTAGCGCAAGGCAAGAAAAGTGTAGATCAGAAAGATAATGTTTATCCCTTGTTACCGCGAAAGGCTCCTGCTAAAATACCGCCTCTCTCACCTATCGCCATCCTAGAAGCTGACAAGTGGGTGTTGCGGAAGCAACTAGTCATCCAAATAGCCAAGCGTCACAGTGGCAAAGTTCGACTGCAGGACGTCGCTGCCGAATGCAATGTAAATATTCGTATCGCTGCAGAATGGTTGAAACGACTATCCCTGGAGGGGATGCTATCTCTTGTCGCTGGTCAGCGGAATGTAATGGTTTATTCTTTGAAAGATGTGGGGCGAGTTCATAAATAAACTCTTACCTCCCAGGTCGGGGAGTATTGATGATACTTGTTGGAGAGGATGATGTCGGGTAAGTGAGGGAGATGACGCTCGGAGGTGGGCGTTGTGAGTAGCTTAAGAAAGGATGATGTGGAGTTTAGATGATGTTGGCAACGCCTCTTGGTTAGGCGTGAGAGTAGCTTAAGGAAGGATGATGTGGAGCTTAGCTGATGTTGGTAACGTCTTTTAATTGGGCGTGTGAGTAACTTAAGGAAGGATGATGTGGAGGTTGGCTGGAGGTTGGCTGATGTTGGTAACGCCTCTTGGTTAGGCGTGAGAGTAACATAAGGAAGGATGATGTGGAGCTTAGCTGATGTTTGTAACGTCTTTTGATTGGGCGTGAGAGTAACTTAAGGAAGGATGATGTGGAGTTTGGCTGATGTTGGTAACGCCTCTTGGGTTGGGCGTATGAGTAGCTTAAGGAAGGATGATGTGGAGTTTGAGTGATGTTGGTAACGCCTCTTGGGTTGGGCGTATGAGTAGCTTAAGGAAGGATGATGTGGAGTTTGGCTGATGTTGGTAACGTCTTTTGATCGGGCGTGAGAGTAACTTAAGTAAGGATGATGTGGAGTTCGGCTGATGTTGGTAACGTCTTTTGATCGGGCGTGAGAGTAACTTAAGTAAGGATGATGTGGAGTTTGGCTGATGTTGGTAGCGGTATTGGTTAGGCGTACGAATAACGCCCTAATCCAACCCCCTCGATCCCGAATAGGAGTCCCTAAAGGCTGTTATTTGAGCAATTTCGATCAAAAATATTGAAATAGAAGTCTCTAAAAGCTCTTATTTGTAAATTTCATTATTAAAATTCTTATTTATATCAGAATAAGAGTCCCTAGGAGCTTCTATTTATCGAATATGGCATAACACAGGAGGAATAGCAGTCTTTGGAGACTCTAATTGTCCAGCGATCAGCCAACAAAAAAAAGCAGCTGGGAGCATAACGCTACCAACTGCTGCTGATTCTTATTGCTGAGGCTTTTTCATGGTCAAGCCAACGCGACCTTTTTTCTCGTCTACGTTAAGCACCCAGACTTGGACGATGTCCCCAACGGACACCACATCCATGGGGTGTTTCACGAAGCCGTTCTTGAGCTGGGAGATGTGCACCAGCCCATCGTTCTTTATGCCGATATCGACGAAGGCGCCGAAGTCGATAACGTTGCGCACCGTGCCGGTCAATTCCATGCCCGGCACAAGGTCTTCAAGCTGCAGCACATCAGTGCGGAAGATCGGCGCAGGGACTTCGTCCCGCGGATCTCGCCCAGGCCGCTGCAGGCTGTCTAGGATGTCCCGCATCGTCGGGACACCTACGCCCAGCTTAGGAGCCAGTTCCTCTGGCTCCAGCGTCTGCAGCAGCGCTAGCAGCTGCTGTGAGCCAAGCTGCGAGAGCTCCAGGCGCAGCTCCTTGAACAGCCGATCCACCACGTCGTAAGACTCCGGATGGATCGGGGTGTTGTCGAGCGGGTTCCGGCCGCCCGGAATCCGCATGAACCCGACACACTGCTCGAAGGTTTTCGCGCCAAGGCGCGGAACCTTCGACAGCTCCTGTCGGGAGCTGAACTTGCCGTTCTCCTCGCGATACTTGACGATGTTCTTCGCCAGTGTCGCGTTCACGCCCGACACGTACGAGAGCAAGGACGGGGACGCCGTGTTCAGGTCCACGCCGACATGGTTAACGGCCGACTCTACGACGGCCTTCAAGTTCTCGTCCAGACGTTTCTGCGAAACGTCATGCTGGTACTGCCCGACGCCGATCGCCTTCGGCTCGATCTTCACAAGCTCCGCGAGCGGGTCCTGCAGCCTCCGCGCGATCGAGATCGCGCTGCGCTCGGCTACGTCGAGCTCCGGGAACTCCGTCTGCGCCAGCTTCGACGCGGAGTACACGCTCGCCCCCGCTTCGCTTACGATCAAGTACTTGAGCTTCTGCTCCTTGATCTCGCTAATCAGCTCCGCAACAAACTGCTCCGTTTCACGGGAAGCCGTCCCATTACCGATCACGATCAGCTCGACGCCGTGCTTGCTGATCAGCTGCTTGAACTTCGCCTTCGCTTCCGCCACCTTATTATTCGGTGGCGTCGGGTAGGTGACGGCGATTTCAAGCATTTTACCGGTGTCGTCAATGACGGCCAGCTTACAGCCTGTCCGGTAAGCTGGATCGACACCCAGCACCACGTGCCCTTTGACCGGGGCTTGGAGCAGCAGATTCCGCAGATTTTCTGCGAAAATCTTAATCGCTTGCTCCTCGCCCATCTCAGTCATTTCACCACGCACTTCGCGCTCAATAGAAGGTGCGAGTAACCTTTTATAAGCATCCTCTACAACGGAGCGAAGCACTTCGCGAACAACAGAATCGCCTTTGACGACCTGCCTAGCCATATAATCGTGAATTTTATCAACGGCAACATCCAATCCAACCTTCAAGACATCCTCCCGCTCCCCGCGATTAATCGCGAGAATGCGGTGAGGCGGCAAGCGTTTGACAGGCTCTTGATAGGCATAGTACATCTCATATACGGATTCAGCCTTAGCATCTTTTGCCTCGGTACGCAAAATCCCCTGATCATGCGTATACCTACGCACCCAAGCTCGAATCTTAGCATCATCCGCGATATTCTCCGCAAGAATATCCATTGCGCCTTGAATCGCGTCCGCGGCGCTTCCTACCTGCTTGTCCGCGTTCACATAACGCGCAGCTTCTTGATCCAGCGAGCCTTGGCGAGGCTGCTTCCAAATCCATTCCGCTAACGGCTCGAGACCGCGCTCTTTGGCAACGCTCGCTCTCGTTTTGCGCTTTTGACGGAACGGTCTGTACAAATCCTCGATTTCCTGCAGCTTCGCAGCGCCTTCAATCGATTTGCGCAGTTCATCCGTCAACTTGCCCTGCTCATCAATCAAACGAACAACCTCGATCTTACGATCCTCTAGGTTGCGCAAGTACTGCAAGCGCTCCTCGATATCTCGCAGCTGATTCTCATCTAGCTCGCCTGTCATCTCTTTGCGGTAACGTGCGATGAACGGAATCGTGTTGCCCTCATCCAGCAGCCCCATCGTTGTCTTCACTTTGCCAGCGGGCAGCTGCAATTCAGCAGAGATCTGCTTCAGGATACGCTCCTGGATCTCTGCTTTCTTTTCTTCAGAGATCTGTACTTTCTCCCTTGGTTCCTCATACTCACTAGCCTTTGTCTTTTTCCCCTCTGTCTCATCCACTTCACTAGCCTTTATCTTCTTTCCCTCAGTCTCGCTCAACTGTTGCTCTTCCATTTCATTATCCTTAATCTTCAACTCTTCCGTATTTGCCACAAACAGTTCCCCCACTTCTATTCATTTTTATTCATATGTATGTATACAAACCAAAAAACGAGGGAACCTATCACCCTCGTCCGTTCCTGATCTTATTCAAAATTCTATCAGTCCCACACTAATCTGCAAAGCGTCGTCCACCTTGCGCATCGTTTCTTCATCCAAATGCGTAATTTTGTCCGTTAGCCGTTGCTTATCGATCGTTCTGATTTGTTCAAGCAGAATCACCGAATCTCGGTCGAAACCATGCGTTTCCGCATCGATTTCCACATGCGTGGGAAGCTTCGCCTTCTGGATTTGAGCGGTAATCGCTGCAACAATCACGGTTGGGCTAAAGCGGTTGCCGATATCATTTTGGATCACTAGAACAGGACGAACCCCTCCCTGCTCCGACCCTACAACCGGCGAAAGATCTGCGAAAAAAACATCTCCACGTTTGACAATCACTGCTTACACCCCGCTTACTAAGCGATCAAGCGTACCGTCCGCTTCTTCCTCCGCTTGAAAAGCTTCAGATGCCATGCTGAGATTTATTTTCGCCATCTCCATATACCCACGCTGCATGGATTCGCGTAGACTGCGCTTTTTACGTTCAATTAAATACAGCTTCATTGCCTGGCGAATAAATTCGCTGCGATTAGAATTCTCCTTCTCGACAATACCATCCACTTCTTGCAACAGATTGTCAGGCAAGCTAATCATGATCCTTTTCGTATTATGCGCATTGCTCACACTTTCGCACCCCCAGAAACGATACAAAGACAATATTACCAGTATGTCATTCCAAAAACCAATTTATACAATAGATATATGCATCCAGTATATCAAATATGTTACACACTTGGATATAAGAATCCTACTTACATAGTATTCGATGGCCAATTCGGAAAATCCTCTCCATGCAGAACAAAAAATAAATGGTAATTTAATCTGATATTTTTAGTAGCGATGCCGCATGAGAGGATTAATTGCATCTATACGTTTGCCGTCGCGAACATACACGCGAGCAACACGATGTGAAATCATACAAATGATTTCATAGTTAACAGTACCGAGCTGATGAGCCACATCTTCAACTGTAATGCGCTCTCCGCCTTGCTCCCCGATCACCACAACCTCGTCCAGAGACTGAACATCTGGCACATTCGATACATTAATCATACATTGATCCATGCAGATTTTACCGACGATTGGCACTCTTTTGCCCCGAACAAGAACCTCAGCTTTACCCGAAAGCATCCGAGAATACCCATCCGCATAGCCAATCGGCAGTGTCCCAATTTGTTCTTCGCCCTTGGTGTGATAGATCGTTCCATAGCTAACCCCAGAGCCTGGAGGCAACGTTTTAAGATGAACAATCCCTGTTTTGAGACTAAGCACTGGCTTTAATTCAATTTTCGATTGATCGACATCCTCAGAAGGATATAAACCATACATCGAAATCCCCAAACGCACCATCGAATACGTCAATCCCGGCAAATCTATGGCCGCTGCGCTATTGCCTGCATGTATATATGGAAATGTAACACCTTTATCCGTAAAATAGCTCACAATTCGCTCAAAACGGCGATATTGCTCCATTGTATAGCTCTTATCTACTTCATCTGCATTCGCGTAATGCGTGAATAAACCCTCAACTTCCACATTCGGCAGCGTCAACGCTTCCTCAATGAATGGAATAGCATCCTCTTCCGTGTGCAAACCAAGCCGCCCCATGCCAGTATCCAGCTTAATATGGATCTTTAGCTTCTTTTGAAGCGCCTCGTCTTTCATTTGCCCCTGAAAACAAAGCTTTTCGAGAACATCCCTACTATAGACAGCAATCGTCACATCGAGTTCACGCGCTCTATCAACCCCTTCTGGAGGCGTATAGCCTAGTACCAGAATAGGTGCTGTGATCCCTGCATTCCTTAGCTCCAACGCTTCATCAAAAAACGCAACACCTAAGTAATCCACGCCTGCATCGAGAGCCTCTTTGGATACTTCAACAGCCCCGTGTCCGTACGCATCAGCTTTAACGACTGCCATCTGTTTCATTCCTGCCGGCAGTACCTTCCGAAAACCTTCAATGTTGCTTCGCAGTGCATCTAACGAAATCTCTACCCACGTGGGACGATAAAAAGCATCCACCAGCGTTCACCTCATTTATCCATTACAAGTAAACCTATGTTAAGCCTAATCACGAAAAACTGTCAACCTTACTTTTGCAGGCCTACAAACAACATTTTTTATATTTCTTCCCGCTCCCGCATGAGCAAGGATCATTGCGTCCGATTTTACTTTTACCAGAAACAGCCTTTAGATCAGTTGCAGAATGGATCATACGAGCTACCGCCGGCTTCTGCTGAGTTTGAACACTTTCATTAGCAAAATAACGAAAAACGCGCATACCCGAAGCTTTTACCGTCATGATAAGCGGCGTTCTTTGAAAAGCATATTTGATTTCAGACTCCGGCCGAAACTTCGCACTAACCAGTTCAAAACGTTCCAACACAGCAACAACGGCATGCAGAAACACATCAGCGCTCTCGTCAAGAAGCTTCCCAGATTCCCTGTTACGCTTCCACTCAATTGTAACATCCTGCGCCTGATCTACAGGCCAGCTTGCTAGCACACTTGCGATTGCCTCTCTTGAGGCCTGAATCCTCTCAGGATAACCACCCTCGTTAGCTTCCTGCAGCTGTTCCCACGCAACCTTATTCCAAAGCGAATCTAATAGAACGACCGCCTGTTCCATATTTGTTAAAGCAAGATAACTTGCTGCCCGGTTCGTAACTACACACTGCTGCTTGCTCTCTGTTATCAATCCAAGATTCTCAGCTGCATAGAAAAAGAATTGAAACAATGGCACCTGATCTTGGTTCAAAGTCGGTTTACGAAAAAGCGCCCAGCCAAGCTTCTCATCAAGCTCTTTCCAAAAATTCCGCGGCAAATGTTGTCTTGCAGTCGTCAGTTTAATATTCTTGGCATCCTGCAAGGAAGCCAGAAACATTTGAAAATCTGCAACGATTTGAGGTACAGCTGTCTTTTCATCCATCCATTGCTCAAGCAAACTTTTATCTACCAAAATAGGTCTCATCTCAACCACGATAGGTGCAGATTCAGACGCCTGAAGAGCCAAATAAGCCTTAATATCATTTGAATTATGCCAATTTTCCAAGGCCAGGTCACTATTTGCCTCCATATACTGTTCAAAACGCTCTAAGAAAAACTCTTTAGTCTTACATACATCTAATACCTCAGCACACTGTTTAGCCGAAATCTTTTCAGATTGCAGAAGAAACTGCACCCACTTTTTAATCGAAGGTAAATAAGCACTTATATCAGACTTAGAGCTATTCAGTACATTGCTAATGTAGAAACGACCAAGAAAATCAACAATCGTCTCGCTTTGCAGCTGTTCATAACCCAATGTGTAACGGACAAAGTACTCCGTCGTCATAAATTGCATGCGATCCATATGTTTGTCAATCGTATCTGCTTTTAATTTGCCTTCCTCCGCAAGATACTTGCCGAATAGGGCAATCTCATTTTCCCAATATTGCTGTTGCACGTCCATTGTTAATTCACCCGTTGTTTTCATCAAAGACACTCCATTATCTATTTACTCCAAAG
Organism: Paenibacillus sp. J31P190; assembly: GCF_059692075.1. Classification (NCBI taxonomy): domain Bacteria; kingdom Bacillati; phylum Bacillota; class Bacilli; order Caryophanales; family Paenibacillaceae; genus Paenibacillus; species Paenibacillus sp. J31P190. The sequence continues at coordinate 174,764 of NZ_JCAUAS010000001.1, forward strand.
TTGCATTATACCAAAAAAACTCCCTTTGGGGGGAGTTGGTTAAATCTTCTTGCTTAAAAATTGGATAAAAAAGGGGAAACACCTACACAAATCGTACAGAGTTTCCCTTTTTCAGTTTATATTGACACAATATATTCTTATTTCCCGGACTGCCCCTCGGTTGCCATAGCGACTTTGATCATTTCATTCGTAGGCAAATCGCCAGTCGACAATCTGAATTCTACGCCGTCATTCGTCCAAGTGAGCGTCTTCTTCTCATCCCCTGTGAGCACGCCGATCGTGAATCCAAGATCAACAATCGTACCCGGTTGCAAGGATACCGATTTGGCCTGCGGTCTCACCTCGATGAGACTGAAGTTGTACTTCCCTTTGTATCTCAAAAGGACCGCTGCGTCCTCACCAAGCTTCATATCCGTGATGTCCTGCTTCACCACATCTTTCGGCAGATAAGACGGCTCGATGATACCAATACTTTGCGCTTTGCTTGCCGCGGCAGTTGATTTCGTCGCATCTGTGCCGGTTTTAGTGCCTGTAGCCTTTTGCCCATTTTGAACTTGGCTAGCCGTTTGATCGGATTGTCCGCCTGTTGCTGACAGATTCTTATCTGTTACAGACTTATCACTCGTTGCTGGGTGATTGGCATCCGCAACCCCAGCCATCGTAGGTAAAGACTTCAAATTCCAGCTGGTCATATTGCGCTCCATTTGGAAATAATCTTTGTCAAACTTAGCATCGAATTCAAAATTCGTAAAATTCACCTGAACCAACACATTCTTATTCGCATCCGACACCTGAACCTGCTTAGGCGCCAGCGTCTTCTTATTCAGCCAAATTTTCTGGCGTGACAGCTGCTCATTTTGATAATTGGCTGCAACATCGAACACATACGTATCATTATCCGTTGTAAATTGGCGATCCTTATCGGCAATTATGCTCTTCGCAAGAGACTGGAACAAATACACCTGCCCCTGATTCTCCGGCCAATCGCTTTGGAAGCGGAAGCTCTTCTTGAGATGCGGCGTAAGCACGAACACGCCCTCCTCATTACGCAGCACGATCTGCGTCACGTCCTTCCCCGCATTCGTAAGAGAAATGCGGTAGAAATGTTCCGGCGAGTAAGCCACCTCCACTTGATACTCCTGCGGCTGCTGCCCCGTGTTCAGAATCATGCTTCCTGAAGCTTGATAGCTGCCCGACTTGCTGATCACATGATCCAAATCCTTTACGATAGATCCTGCATCCTTCTTGCCCATCCCGCATCCCGCGAGAACCAATGCTAAGCACATCACCACTGCTACCACCCATGTGACCCGGCGCATTCGATCATCCCCTCACTCATGATTAACATCAACATAGTACATGCATATGAGGGGACTTGGCCGATTATGCAGACGAGTTGGGGCTTGGCCGCGAAAAAGGTTTTACAAAGGTATTATTATACATTTCCCTTATCACAATTACCTGTTTTACATCATTCCAGCTACATTTGTACTATTAGGCCCTTCTTCTGTTCCTGAAGAACTTCGGTTGCCTTATTGGGTAAATATCTTGAGCAAGCTAGGAAATGCCTCCTATACGATTTTGCTAACGCATCTATTATTTATTTCAATTTTAATGAAGTTGAGTGTGGCGATAAATTTGGTTAACCATCTTGGATTTCTACTTACTGATCTAATTATTGTTGGCGATGGTCGTGCCCCTATGCTACGCGGCTTATAAGCTTGCTTAGAAACCGCTTGTTACAGGGCTCAAAAACACACTAAAATTAAGTCCTTCCAAAACATCTAAACCTATCTTCTAGATAAAAAGGCTGCAGCGGCTTTCCAGTGATCGTCTAGGAGTACGATTTTACAGCCGCTGGCTCCTACCTTAAGGCGATGCGGATCCCTTGATTGTTGGTTTTGGAGAAGCCAATGTTGTCGGTATTTGTGATACAGATCACTTCGGGGAATTGCTCGTTAACCGATTTTATCTAACCGTCATTGGAAGCATTGATGCACTGGCAGGAGGTTGTTTCCTTATTTTAATTGCCCCATATGTAGGATATAATGAATATAATAGAACTGGAGGGGATTCCCATGAGGAAAATGTCACTGGGGGACATACAATTGAAGTTAGCAGCCAGACGTACAGATGTAGATTACGCAGTAAACATCTTCCGTGGATTAACCAAAAACCAAGGCTGGACAATGAAACGAACGAAACCTCGTGATCCAGATGAGATTAAAGCCCTAAATTATCTTGCTCGCTATAAATATCGTAAGGCTGTTAAAGATGGAACAATCACTTATGATAAGGAAAGACGGGTGTTAACCGTTGCCGAATATATCCGAAGCTAGGCAGGCTATCTATGCGCTTAAAGATAAAACAAAATTCGAGCGCCTTATTTTTTCAACAGCCATTTTCACTGAATTACTAATTGAACATCAAATTAAACCTATCATCGTGGGAGGTTTAGCTGTTGAGATATATACTCAAAGCGGTTATACCACGCAAGATACGGATCTTGTTATGGATGGGTATGAGATTGCAGATAAAATCTTAAAAGAGCTTGATTTTCAAAAATTAGGAAAAGATTGGATTCACCCTGTTGTTGGCATATCTATTGAGATCCCAAGTAATTTTCTGACAGGCGACTATGCTAAGGTTACCGAACTGCCTTTAGATGATCAAAAAAAAGTTTATGTCATTGGTATCGAGGATATTATCTTAGATCGACTTCGTCGGCTGTTCATTGGAAGTCCGGTGAGGATCGTGAGTGGGGATACCGCTTATTACTCATTTATTTTGAAGATATCGACCTAGGCTATATCGAAGCTAATTTCCAACATCATTCCGAAAAAGACGAATTCGAAGTTTGGCTTACCGAGGTTAAGGATGAGAAGAATAGCATTATAGATTAAAAGCACTTATCCTAGTTTCAAGATAAGTGTTTTTAATCTATACCACCTGTATAACATCAAAAATTGATCTCCGCATCTTTAAGCAGCGGGTTCTTCTGATCTTTATCCGATAAAATAGGATTGGCTGTCGGCCAATCAATGCCTATAGCCGGGTCGCTCCATAGGATACCCCTATCATGTATAGGAGAGTAATACTCATCCACCTTGTATAACACTTGAGTTTGGGGCTCAGTTGTACAAAACCCATGAGCAAATCCTTGAGGAACAAGTAGCTGGCGCTTATTAGCCGCACTGAGCGTGACGCCCACCCATTCACCGAAGGTAGAAGATTTTTTACGAATATCTACCGCCACATCATAAATAGCACCTGAAACAACCCGAACTAGCTTCGTTTGAGCTTTAGGATTCAACTGATAATGTAACCCACGTAAAACTCCAATTTCTACAGATAAAGAATGATTGTCTTGAACAAAAGGAATATCTATTCCATGCTCCACCAATTTCGCGCGATGATAACTCTCCATAAAAAAACCCCGATGATCCCCATGAACATCAGGCTCAATAATAAATAATCCTGGTAGCTTTGTGGAAATAACATTCATCAGCTAGATCACCTCTGTAACTAACGTATGCATGATTATTTATAATTGTCTCTGGCTCGTGCTCCATTCAAAACAAAAAAAGAAACTGCCAGGAGCTATAAATAGCCTCAGCAACCTCTTCATTTATGAATTACGTTTTACCACATATACACAACGCCGGCAATAATGGCCGCCCAGATCAGGGAGCCGAACACAACACCAACAATCAACCCTTTGCCAACCGACAAATGATCATCCTGGTAAGCGTCTTCATGATCGATCATAAGAATAACCTCCCCGCATACTAAGTATATGCATAGTATGGGGAAGATGTTGACGAATCATGCGGTTGATGCGAAAAAATTTTTAATACGCATTTTTATTAATAAAACCGTTAATAATCGTTCTCCAAATAATTTTAATATCGAATAAAAAAGTCCAATTTTCAATATAGAAAATGTCGTGCTTAATGCGTTCTTCGATAGAGGTATCCCCCCGTAAGCCGTTGCTCTGCGCCCAGCCTGTAATCCCAGGACGAATATGATGCTTCACCATATATTTCGGAACTTCTTCCTTGAATTGTTCCACGAAGTAAGGACGCTCCGGCCTTGGACCGACAACGCTCATATGCCCAAAAAGCACATTAAAAAACTGCGGCAGCTCATCAAGACTCGTTTTGCGGAGGAAAGTACCTGCCTGCGTTCGCCGCGGATCATTTTCAACCGTCCACTCCGTATTGGACGCACTCTCTGCCAAAACATTCATACTGCGGAACTTATACATCATAAACCTTCTACGGTTTAGACCTACCCGCTCTTGCTTGAAAATAACGGGACCTGGAGAACTAAGTTTAATAGCAATAACAGTTGCAATCATAACGGGCAAAGTAATAAGAATAGCCACAGAAGCGAAAATAATATCGAAAGCTCGCTTGAAAAGTCGATTCCGGAACTCATCCAGCGGGATATCACGCACGTTAATCAGCGGCATATCGGCAAAATTATCGAAATAAGGACGTGACGGTAAGAAGTCATAAAAGTCTGGTATGATCAACGTTTTTACGCCAATTTTTTCACAGACATTGATAATGCTGCCGAACTTGCGATGCGCATCTAAAGGTAGGGCGATGATAACTTCATCAATAATCAGATCGTTCAGAATGGACTCCAGATCATCAATCTTCCCGATAATCGGCTTAAAGCTCTGGTAATTGACTTCATGTTTCTCCTGATAATCATCAAGGAAACCAACCACCTCATACCCCAGCTCTGGATGTTGTCTTAGCTTTGTGTAGAACTGCCGGCCAAGTGAACCTGCACCTAGAATAAGAATGAACTGTCTGTTATAACCTTTTTGCCGGACACGTTTCAGTGAAACTTTTAACATATAACGATAAAAACTGATGAAAAGAATATTGTTCACAAGGAATAATAAGAGATAAGAACGTGAAACATCAACTTCTTTTAAAATGAACAAAACACTTAACAGCAGCAGCAAGCTGAATATGTGAACTTGGATAATCTTAAAAACCTCATAAGAGAACTGCTTCCTTCGCTTAGGTGTATAAAAGTTCATCATGTAACTGAGTATAATTGCTATTACCGCATAACTTACACTCCACATTATGTAATGTTTAAATGGAAGAGGAGAAACAAATGGGATCCAACCGCTTCTAAACTTCAGCCACCAAGATAGTAAGAACACGAGCTGAATACATATGAAGTCGGAAAGTGCATAAAGTTGTGTTAAGAAACCTTGACTCTGTCGAATCAATGTAAAATCACCTCGCTGGACGTAATTTATTCCTTACTAAAGAAAGTATTAATTTTAAGCTAACATCTGCATATACCATCGTGTTCGTTAGCCAGGAATACTTCTTATGATAATGCTTATTATAAAACAAAATCGTAGCCCTGTGTAACTCATATATGATCTTAAAAGGCTTCCTACGGTTGCTTGCGCCTTTATGATGAACAATGTGAGTGCAAGGGTAATAATGCTCCCATATTCTATAACACCAATTTAAATCCTCGCCATAACTAAGCCGATCAATGTAATTTCATATGACATGATGTTTCAACTGTTCTATTTTAAAGTATTTTCTGTTGAATCAAGCACTCAATAATGCGCCCAACCGATTCCTCCAGCGTGTACTTTCCAGTATCTATCTTCAGTTCTGGAGAGCTTGGCGCCTCATAAGGGGCAGAAATGCCTGTAAACTCTTTGATTTCTCCATTTCGAGCTTTTTTATAAAGACCTTTCGGATCTCGTTGCTCACAAATTTCTAAAGAACAGTTCACATATATCTCAATAAATTCACCTGCAGCAAACAAGTTCCTTGCCCTCTGTCGCTCTGCTTCATACGGCGAAATGAATGCCGTCAGCACAAGCACTCCCGCATCAACGAATAGTTTGGATACCTCGCCGATCCTCCGAATGTTCTCCCTGCGATCCTCTGCACTAAATCCTAAATTGTTATTAAGACCTAGTCGAATGTTATCTCCGTCGAGAATGTAGGTACGGATTCCTCTTGTGTAGAGCTGTTTCTCTACTTCATTAGCCAAAGAGGACTTCCCAGAACCAGATAAGCCCGTGAACCACAATACACAGCTCTTATGCTGATTAAGTTCATGACGATCTTGTTTATTGATCGTTGATTTATGGAAGGTTAAGTTATTAGATAAAACTACTATGATACTACACCGCCCTCAACATTGGTTTGATTTCTTCAAATATGCTAACCTTCATTTGGGTAATCGTCACCTAAAAAACTACTCAAACCATTCCATTGGTTCAAGTAGTTCTTTCTTTTTTCCAACCATCTCCAGCTTTGCTGCGTCCTCTGTTACCGCTTTATAGATCGGTTTCAGATCAGCCGTCACTTTTTCAAGGTCTTTACAGGAGACATACCGTGTGGAATTTCGGATTTGATGAACTTTTGGATTTCCATCTTTGGGTAGCAAGCGGAAATGGCTTGGGTAAAGCCGGTCAGGTTGTCGACGCAGGTGATGAGAATGTCTTGTACGCCACGGTTTTTCAAATCATTTAAGATGCTATGCTAGAACTTCGTCGATTCATTCTCGCCGATCCAGATGCCCAAAACATCCTCGTTGCCGTCCAGATCGATGCCAATGACCATGTAGGCTGCTTGTTGTTCACAATAGCCCCATCCTGCTTCACTTTGAAGTGGATTGCGTCCAGGAGAAAACGACAGCAAACGTGTTCTGCAACAGACGATTTTGCCATTCTTTGATCATAGGGATAATCTTATTCGTAACATTGGAAATAAACGTCGGGGAGACTTCGAAGCCATAGATCCTCTCCATGTGATCCTGAATCTCGCAGGTACTGACTCCCTTGGCCTATAAGGCAATTATCTGATCTTCAATTCCATTCACATGTGATTGATGCTTTTTCACGATTAACGGCTCGAATTCGCCTTGACGTTCGCGAGGTACTTGAATCTCCTGTTCGCCATACTCGCTGATGATGCTCTTCTTCCCCTTGCCATTCCGGCTGTTCGAGGTTTTCTTGTTCGTCGTGTCATGCTTCTCTTAGCCCAGATGCGTATCCATCTCGGCTTCAGCATCACTTGATTCGTCTCTGCGAAGAGATTTTCAATGCATTGGAAGCATCCTGAGCCGTGACTAATTTATTTTCCTTGATAAACGCCCGTAGTTATTCTTTCGTCCAAAGTCCCATTCCGAATCCCCAACCTTTCTTGTATCTTCATTTTAATAGAATTGGAGTTTACACGAAAGATTTTACAGACTCTCTATGTGTACCAGCAGGCCCTCGAAAAGAAGCATCTTTTCGACATCCTCCAGCAACTCAAGCTTGTCTACCTAAAAGCCGAAATGACCGTTCACGCTACCGCTCTGCCTATTTAGGCCTCTTTTAAGTGAAATTTGCAAGACTCAAGTCATTTATTCACGATTTTCGCATTTACGCTTTGTTCAGCAAGCCTTACCTAACTATTTTCTTTATTGAATCTAACAATATTCTAAGTGGCTTTGTCATTTTCCAAATCGTACTGTACTCGAAAGTATCAATTTTTTCTAGTAGCAATGTTTTTTCATTTTGTAGGTTAATATTATTTTGTCTTAGAAGAATCAATTCATTTTGTTGGTTATCATTATTTTGACCTAGAAGATTTAATTCATTTTGTTGGTTATCATTATTTTGTCTTAGAAAATTTAATTCATTTTCTAAGTTAAAGCTATGTTGCTGTAAGTCATTTATATGATAGTTCAGTTCAGCTTTACTTTGATTTAGGCTATTTATTTGGTTTCGCATATTAATATGATTTGAGTTAAAGTAATCAGTTTCTGTTGACGCTATTAGTAAAGATAACCAATCTAATTCATTTTTATTATCTTCTAAAATCTCATCAGTACGCTCTAAAACAACAAAAAACTCTTGTGTCCCTTCAAAAGTAGGATAAAAATCTACACAGCAATATGGAATTAGCTTAGCACGAATACAATCATATAAAAAACGTAAAAAACCTCCATCAGTAAAAGGCCAAAAATGTACATCATCAAGTTTTTCATCGTTTAAAACTTTGTTATATGCTTTGATAGCATCATCTGTGTTATTTTTGGGCAACAACTTTTGCATTTCAGAAGAATCCCAAAATACTTTAGGATTATTCTCTGAAATTACAGTATTGTAAAAGTCTAATACCATTCTGGATGTTTCTTTAGTTCCTCTAACAAAAACATCATAAGCATCTCTAAATGAAGCGGGCTCTCTAAAATGGTCAAAGCAATAACGCTTATCTGGATAAAGAATTATGATTTTCCCATTTTCTTTTAAAACAGATGAAGCATCTCTTAAATAGAATATCAAGTCAGGGATATGTTCAAGAACATGAGAAGCTACTATATAATCAAACTTTTCTTCGCCTTTAAATGTTTCTTCATAACTATCTTTAAGCACATAATCTATGTCTATAATAGTATTGGGGTCAATATATATACCCGTTAACTTTAGATAATCATTAGATGTATATAGCTTTTTAATATCTTCTGTACTTCTAATATCAGCATAATAACTATTAGGAAATTCACCTCTTGTTATTAATGGGTAATTTAGTGGACCGATTTCTAAAATTCTACTATTCTTGTCAACAATAGATTTACGCACATTATTATTTCTGTCATAAATTCCAAAACGTTCTTCCTTGTTTTTCAATAAATCTATAACTTCTAGATCGAACTTACAGTCATTCCCAAAATAATATTTTTTTAAAGCCTTATGACCAATAATTTGTTCTTTTTTCATGTAGAACAACTTCTTTCCATACTCATAGATTTGATAATCTAGTTCTAATCTACTTCGTATTTTATCCAATATTTCTGGTGATAAATCCTCTATTGAGATAGAGTTTTTTTGTGTTATATTCTCTTTGATTGCTTTTTGTTCAGGAATACCAAGTAGATCACAAGTGAACTTAAATGTCGTAGCCATATCTTCTTGCAAGCCAACAAATGCCATATCGTCAAGACGTTTATAGATCGCTTCCATATCTACTCTAAAATTTTGTGAATACTTATTATTTTCCATTAACATTCTAGAAAATATATTATCTGTTTCTGCACGAAACTTCTCATCATCAATAAACTCTTCAAAGGATTTGCTTGTTATATTCTCATACATATGTTTTTGATACTCTATAACAACTCTTTCATAACCTTCGTAATTATCAGTATTTCTAAATCTTTCTGTAAAATAAGGTGATGAGAACACTTCTTTATAATAATTATAATGTGATATATATCTTTTTATCGGATCCCTTAATACGGTAAATTCAATAATTTCTGTAGCTTCACCATATATTTCTTTAAAGTTTGGAGTTAAGTGACCTCCTATAAAGGTAGTTTCATCCCACATTTCTTGTGAAAAATCGCTTGCTAGCTCAGCTCCAGATAAATAAATGATTTTTCCAAATTGTTTCCGCAAAAATACTACTAAACTACTACCAGCACATTTGGGCATATGAAGATAAAAACATTTTGTTTTTTCATTATTATGCATATATCTCACCTGTTTAAAATTTATTCGTTGACATAAGTTGTCAAATAATCATTCTTGTCTCTCCACAGAATTGTTTAGTAGTCAAAGCTCTTTCATTCCCGTTTATAGATAGAAACACACACGTGCAACGCATCATTTTGTTGCTTAACCGTTCGCAGAAGTGGGGCATCAGCGAGGGATGAATCGGCGGATCAAGCTGGAATCCGGAGAGACCAATGAGATACTGCAAATACAGGTTTTCCGTGATCTGCTCCACCGTATCCCGATCGTTCGGACCATTCAACTCATTGAAGTTTGTTCTTCACCAGTTTCAAAACGTTATAATATTTTTTAGCAGCATTATAAAGTCTTGGTTTATTCGTTAATCGCCTTTTAACAGCTTCTTTTAAGCTAAGCCTATCATGTCTTGCATAATAATACATTTTATAAATTTTACTTCTATTCGCAATTGGATCAACTACTACAGCATCAACATAGTTACTAATACTATTAACAATACTAACACCACTAACACTACTATTACTGTTACTAATTATATTATTAGACGTATTATAAGTGAAAAAGGCTTCATCTTTATAATACTTATATACTTGATGATTGAAATAATTTAAAAATTTCATTACTTCATCGTCTGAGTAATCTATATTTTTATTTAGTTCATTACTATTTTCTTTAATTTTTGATTTTGATATTTTTTCTACATCTAGAGTGAAATTTAAATTTTTCAATTCAAAATTCAAGGGAATTTTATCTTTTCCAAATAATGATTTATAATTCTGTTTTATTGTATAAATTAATTTTTGTACATTTGTATTACTTATATCAAAATCAAAATCTAAACTTGCAATTTTACTTTCTAACTTATATTTTTGTCTTTCAAACGCTTTTTCATAAATTCCAATTATCTTTTTATTATAAATATTAACATCATAATGCTGTTCTGCAAGCTCTCTGCCAAGTTGTCCACGTCTTAATCTTTCATCTGGATTATCCATTAAAAATTTAATAGCTTCCATTAGTTTCTGTGAATTTTTATTTTCTACTAAAACTCCGCAATCAGGTGCAAATGTAACATATGGTAATGTCATATTATCAAAAACAATTATCGGTCTAGAACAAGCCATAGCTTCAATAGCCATAACCCCAAATGTTTCACCTTTTGTTGGCATTAAGAATATGTCACAAATATTAAAAGCCATAATGATTTGATCATCAACTATATTACCAAGCTCAACTATATTATATTTTTTTCTAACTGATGATAGATTGCCGATTTCGCTACATGTCACTAAAGTAATATTATTATTTGAATTATCTAATTGTTGCAGTGCCTCAACGATAAATTCTATCCCTTTAAAATGTACTTGAGAACGAAAAAATATTACAATATCATTTTCTGGTATTCCTAATTCTTTTCTCGCAGATATCTTCGTTCCATTATCTTGAAATTTGTTTAAATCTACTCCAAAAGGTAAGACATGCACGTTTTTGAAATGTTTGGTTATCGGGCTTTGTTTAACAAACTCTTCGTTTAGATAATTTGTCGAAACAATTATATCAATATCCCACTCTTTGTTTATTTTTCCCTTTTGACTCCATAAATATTTACAATTGTCCTCTTTAAATGAGAATAAAGAGTCTAAATGTTCACAATTTTCACAACCTGTTTGCCATTTTTTACATTCAAAAGGATGCACACATCTACCTGTAAAATTCCATGGATCGTGAATTGTTATAACAGTTGGTTTTTGAGCAAATAAGTGAGTTAATAAAGATAAGGGAATTTTAGTATTATGAATCATATGATAATGTATAAAATTGGATTGCTTGAATACATCACTATTCAATAAAAACTCACCAATAACTGAAAATTGCGAATGTATAGATAAAACATTGTCTTCAAAATTTCTGAAATTAACCTCAAGTTGTTCTATTTTACTATTTTCATAAAATTTAAAAACCCTCTTATTATTTGAAAACTTATTTGTTACAATTTGGTTAAGGATATGATGAGTATTGTTATTAATATCTTGAATCATATCATAACCATTAAACCTTGCTCCGTAAATATCAAAATTATTGACTTCCAATATTCTCAATCTGTCATTATTAGGTTTCACATTAAACGGCTTTAAGAATTTAGCACTAATAATATTTTTCGTGAAATTTTCATCAAAAGTTTTCTTTGCATTCTCCAAAATTTCAGACGACGGAATATTGGCTATTATTTCTTGCAGCTGATATTGAATTTCAGTGACATTCAAGCTATTAATTACATATCCGCAATTATTATTTCTGATAAAACTAACAGGTGAACAATAGTCTGGGCCATGTACAATAGTATTTGTACCGGAATTGAGGTAGGTTATTAGTTTACTTGGGAATGACTGAATAGATATTTTTTCAAATACTTCATCATTGGAAAAAAAGTAAGGACAGTACAATAAATCACATTTATTTAATTCAATATCCAATTCACTTTGCGGTAGATAACTCATGAATACAATATTCTCAGAAGAAAAATTTTCGAAATTACTTATACTTCCTTGCCCAAAATATTTAAATATAATATTTCGATTATTAAACTTCCAATTCATATTTTCTAAAGCTTGCAAAAAACCTTTTAGTTCATCAGTGCAATATATTTGTCCAGCCATTGCAATTACAAAATGATTATGATCTATTAACTGATTTTCATAAATAAAATTATTCTTATTATTAGAAACTGTAATATATTCACAATTCACTTGGTATTTCTTTTTATAATATTGATTCATATTTTGCGACGCAGTAAAACAATGATAGGAATTATTTATAACATTATCAAAAATATTTAATAATTCTTGCTTTTTCTCATCATTGAAATTTCTATCTTTCATATACCATTCAATTGGATCCATAATCTGCACGATATATGGTATATTTGTTTTTTTGTAAACTTCATTCAATATTCTTAAAACATTTTCACATTGAACATAACACCATATGATTGTGATATCGTTACTAAATAAAAATTCAATAGTATTATTAACAATTATTTCTATGTTATTTAAATAATATTCTTTTTCCTGTTCATTACTATATTCATTATCAATATGATTAATTATTTTATAATTCATCTGATTTATTACATATTGATCAAACTTTAGGCTAATCCCATTCGGTGGCATGAAATAACCAAATAGATTAACTTTTTCATTGATTAATATTTCTGAAAGTTGATTTAGAAAAATACCACCAGAAAAATTAGTACATGGTGGAACATCTGTCAATAACAAAACTTGTGGTGAGATCTTACTTCGTGCTTCAATTAAACAGGAATATGCAAAATCAATGGCTTTTTCATAGGGCATATAATTTTTCAAGAAATAATAAATATTATTATAAAAAGCGTATTCAGTTCCATATAATTGACATTTTTCTTCGAGTGTCAATTTACTAATCATGCTAATCCATAATTCATTACATTCTTCAAGATGAGAAATAACTAGTTTCTTACTATCTTGTTCGTCATGTGACCGTGACTTTACATACAATTCCCTTTGGAATATAATCTTTTGACCACGTAGCATACGAAAAAACAACTCAAAATCTTGTGTGGTAGTTAAAGTTGTTTCAAAAACACCAACTCGTTCAAAATGACTTTTATGAATTAGCATTGCACAACCATGAATCATACCATGGAACAAAGGATATACTGAATTTTCTAATTTCTCTATGTGATGCAAAGACAGTGGATCAATTTCATGCAAATATTCTCCACTTGAATTTACAACTATGTAACCTCCTGTTATTAAAGTTTTTTTTTCTTCTATTTTTGATAAAGCTTCAATTTGTTTTTCAATTTTATCCTCTGTGTACAAATCGTCGTGGCTAAGCCAAGAAAAATATTCGCCTTGCATATTTTCAATGCCTAAATTAAGAGCAGTTGCTACCCCGCCATTTACTTTTGTAAAATATTTTATTTTATAACCATATGATAAAGCGACTTCCTCTGTTTTTCCATCGTCTTTAGAACCATCATTTATGACAATAACTTCAATATTTTTATAAGTCTGAAATAACGCACTATCAATGGCTTCACTTAAATAATTAGAGCCATTATACACTGGTATCACTATGGATACCAATGGTTCAAATTTGTTAGTCATTGTTTTTTTCCTCTCGAATTTTATACTTCACAATACTTGTCTGGGGTTTTAATTCCACATAGAGTTTATTGCAATATTTCGCCAAATGATGTCTAACAGATTCTGTTAATATAGAAAAAAACAAAAACGAATAGAAGGTAATATATATCATATAAAAAATAGGTCTGTTTTTTTAGCATTGCAGTGAACAAGTCCAACAGATGTAACATGTATGCAAATCACCATTAGAAACAATACTATTCTCAAAAGCACTATATTGGATTTTCTGACTTTAACGGTAAGATTCATGCAACAATCTCCTCAGAAAAGATCATTTTCTATCAATTCCCTCTCTATAAATAGAAAAAAGAGTTCGGGTAAAAGTAACATGCGACTCCTCTAGCTTGGTCCTATTTTCCTCCGATATAGAACGGAAAAGTTCTTCGTTGTTCAATAATTTAAATATATAATCAATATATTGCGCTTTGTTTGCTGCAATAAAACCCAAATAACTACTTTCCATCAAGTCTCTGTGACTTTCAATATCACTTGCCACTACAGGTAGGCCTACCGCAAATGCTTCTAATACGGAATAAGGTAATCCTTCCCACTTCGATGTTTGCAGAAAGATCACTGACTCTTGAAGATATTCGATTGTTTCAGCATTTGACAGCCATCCAGTAAATGTGATATCAGCATTGAGTTTGCGATTTAGCTCCTCACACTCTTGTTTTAGTGAACCATCGCCGATCCATATTGCCTTAATTGTTGGATCAATTAGTTTAAGCCCGCTAATGATTTCAATAAAAAGTTTTGGATTTTTTTGATCTTCTATTCGGCCAACACCAACTATTTGCTTAGTAGATTTTTTTTCACTCCGAATAGGAAGTACTTTCATACTATTCTCAAGTAAAAAAGTATTACGTATAAGACTTAATTTTTTCGCATACCTATATTCACTTTTAGAGCAAGCGATAATTTGACCATTGAATTGAGTCAGTATAAACTCTGTTAGCCAATATATACTTCTTATCAATTTGGATTTGTTGGTCATTAGAAAACTATATCCATGTGGTGTATAAAACACTTTTATTTTTGGAAAACATAACGTAACCATTCTTCCAAAAAAACCCGCTATTGAAGAATGCAAATGAATAACATCAGGTTTAATATGACCAATTTGTGCATACAAAGCTTTCATACTTTGTATGCATCCTTGATTGATCTTGATATTTATCTTAATTAATGAAGTTGAAGAAGGAAATTGTTCCTTCAAATCTTTTGGCGTATTCTCTCTGTATGGAGAGTAGACAACAACATGTTCGACATCAGCGCAGCTGTCAGCATGAACCACTTCATGAATATATTTCAGAACCCCAGAGGCCATAGTTTCTGTAATATGCAAGACTCTCATCTTATCACTTCTCATTCTTATTCCATACTAGTCATATATTCATGACAAACTGCTTCCGCAGGGCCGACACTAATTAATTGCCCCTTGCTCAACCATGCAGCTTGTGTGCAAATCGCTTTCACCTGATTGATTGAATGGGAGACAAGTATTACAGTTGCACCATTATGAATTATTTCTTCCATTCTTTTCTCGCACTTTAATTGAAACTTGTGATCACCAACACCTAATATTTCATCAGCAATTAGAATATCCGGCTTACTTATTGTAGCAATTGAAAAACCCAACCTCGCAATCATACCAGAAGAAAAATTTTTAATCGGTACATCAATAAAATCCCACAACTCAGAAAAATCCATAATCTCTTCAAACTTTTCTTTCATCTCAGCTCTGCTGTATCCGAGGATAGCACCGTTCAAGAAAATGTTTTCTTTAGCCGTCAATTCGAAATCGAAACCAGCTCCAAGCTCGATCAAAGGAGCCACTGAACCATAAACAGATATATTCCCAGTAGTCGGCTTTAAGACTCCAGCAATAACTTTTAGAAGAGTGCTTTTGCCGCTGCCATTCAAACCAACAATACCCATTGACTCTCCTTTTTTTATATTAAATGACACATTTCTCAACGCCCAAAATTCCTCAAATGTTAACTTTCCCTTTACAAAACGAACAAAATACTCCTTAATGTTATCAACTTTCTCACGGCTTAAATTAAATAACAAGGAAACATCATTAATTTCAACTATATTCTCTGACAAAATGATTCCCCCAAAAAACTGCATATTCAAACATGTAATATAAATTTATTCTGACATTTATAAAAAGTAACTAAACCTACAATTAAAGATATAATTCCTATTGAGAGGCATAACAAATTATCAGCGAGCCCTGGAAAATTACCATTAATCATTATTTCACGGAAAAAATTAATATAATAATACATTGGGTTATACGTAAATATCCATTTGAATTGTTCAGAAATAATAGATGCTGGGTAAAAGATTGGTGTCATATATGTCCAAAGAAGAGTTAATACTCCATATAAATGGGAAATATCTCTGAAAAATACTGTTATCGCTGATAAAATTAAACCTAAACCAGTGGTGAATAAGATCAAGTAACAAATAGGTATAAAGAATAATAAAACTGTTGCATGGATTGGAGCACCATCAAAAAGCATTACTAGTAACAATGCGACAAATGCAAATCCTAAATTCACCATACTAGACAGCACTCTAGACAAGGGAAACAAATATTTAGGAATATAAACCTTCTTTATAAGACTAGCATTTGAAATAATTGACATTAGCGCTTGTGAGGTAGCATCAGAATGAAAACTAAATAAGATACTGCCTGTAAGAAAATATACTGGAAAATGTGGTATATTTGATTTGAAAAGCGATGAGAATACTATGGTCATCACTATCATTGTCATCAATGGATTTAACAATGTCCAAAGAAGACCTAGTACAGATTTTCTATAGCGTATCTTTATATCTCTGACTACTAACTCAAACAATAAGTTATTATACTTAAAAAATCCTGTTAGCATGATGAATAGTTTATTCATAGTGATACAACCTCTTATGCTCTTTTACCCATGAAGCCATTTCTTTGATCATCTCTGGGTAAGTTGGGATAACGTGTTCAAAATCTGTACGTTTATTAATTAAAGTTTTATCTACTAGATAATTATCATAAGGCACAATTTCCACATCATTCTTCTCGAATTCCTTTTGAAATACACATAATAAATCATATTTGTTAATCATACCATTTGGTGTTAAGTGATATAATCCAGATAAGTCCTGCCTGATAGCCGCGGCTATCGCTTTGGAAAGCTCAATTGTGGTTACCCCATTCCAGAGGGCTTTGGAATACCCATTCGTAACTCCTTGCTGCTTCATAAACCAGTTAAATAAACCTGTACCGTTTACATCTGTATCTGGCCCAATGATGGACATACGGAAAGTCAGATCTTTCCCATTTACAACCTCACCTAAAGCTTTAGAACGGTCATACATCGTCATACCATCGGGGAATGATTCTTCTGTATATCCTCCCGTTTCTCCAGAGAATACGCAATCTGTACTTAAATGTATTAACCTGGTTGGACGATCCTTGAACTGTTGTTCTAATTTGCGGGGAAGATATGCGTTTAGTTGGATTGCTATATCCGGGCGAGCATCAGCTTCCCTTTGCAAGATACCGATGGAATTTACAATTACATCTGGTTTAGTCTCTTCAAGCCAATTAATTAGACTAGTGAAATCACTTGCATCAATCTGTACATTTTTTTCAGATGGAGCAATGCTTCTAGACATTCGATAAACATCATAACCTTGCTCTTCAAGAAATAAGGCAATGACATGGCCAGCCATTCCTGTAGCACCAAGTACTGCGATCTTTTTCACGTTACACGTTCCTTCTATTGTTCTATTTTCCAGACTGTTCGATTAATATAATCCGTATAACTAAGTATGATTCTTACAACCTTTTTTGAAACATTGTCGGTGTCATAGTCCGGAACAGTTTTAAAAGGCTGTTTATTTTCAGCATACTGAGAAACGACAAGATTAATGGCATCCAAGACATTACTTTTCTTTAAACCGGACATTACAAGCGTCCCTTCATCCATTCCCTCTGGTCGTTCATGCGCTTGTCTTATAGTTATCGCCGGAAAATGCAGAATTGAAGACTCTTCTGTAATTGTTCCGCTATCTGAAATTACACAAAAAGCATTTTGTTGAAGCTTAATATAATCAGCAAATCCTAATGGTTTCATTAACTCAATTAAGCCATGAAACTTAAAATTGCCGCGTTCAATCAATTTTTGCGTTCTTGGATGAGTTGATACGATTATCCTTTTTGAATAAGTCTCAGCGATCGAATTAAGGGAGTCGACTAAATCACTGACATTCGTCGGGGAATCAATGTTTTCTTCACGGTGAGCGCTAACAACAAAATAATCTCCTTTAGCGAGTTTCAATCTTGTCAAAACATCACTGTTGCTTATTTTCTCCGATTGTCTTTCTAACACTTCTTTCATACTCGAGCCAGTTTTAATAATTGTTTCAGGTCTTATTCCTTCATCAATCAAGTATCGACGTGCATGCTCTGTTAAAGTCATGTTAATATCGCTTAATTGATCAACAATTTTACGATTGATTTCCTCTGGCACCCTTTGATCAAAACAACGATTGCCAGCTTCCATATGGAAAATAGGTATTTTGTTTCTTTTAGCCGAAATCACTGATAAGCAAGAGTTTGTATCCCCATAGAGTAGAACAGCATCTGGTTTAATTTCCTTAAACAATTCATCGGTTTTAATAATAACGTTACCAATAGTCTCTGCTGCTGTGTTACCGACAGCTTCAAGAAAAATATCAGGTTTACGAATCCCCATGCCTGAAAAAAATATTTCATTTAATTCGTAGTCATAATTTTGTCCTGTATGGACCAACACGTGCTCTGTGTATTTATCTAACTCTTCAATAACACAACTAAGTTTAATAATTTCCGGACGAGTTCCGACAATAGTCATAACCTTCATATTAATAGCCCTCACCATATGCTTTGGTTTTCAGTTCATTCTGTATATAATCAAGATTCTTCAACATGTTGACCATTTGATCTTTATATAACCTTTCGGTATTGTGAGAGTTATAGTCTTCTGCTTCTGTAATTATTTTTTCGCCATCCACGAAAAATTTTCCGTAGTTTAAGTCACGATCATCCATTGGAACCATGTAGTATCGACCTAAATCAAATGCTTTTACATTTTCTTCACGAGTTAGGAGTGTCTCATATACTTTCTCACCATGACGAGTTCCGATACAAGTAATGTCGGCGTTTATATTGAATACTTCCCGCATAGCCTCTGCCAATACCTCGATAGTTGCAGCCGGCGCTTTTTGTATAAAAAGTTCTCCGCCCTTAGCATGCTCAAAGGCAAACAAAACCAAATCTATAGCATCATCTAAAGACATCATGAATCTAGTCATATTAGGGTCTGTAATTGTTAAAGACTGTCCTGTTTTAAGCTGTTTAGTAAACAATGGGATAACAGATCCCCGAGATGCCATTACATTGCCGTATCGTGTGACCGAGATAATCGTATTGTGATTTGTTCCCATTCTTGCCTTAGAGACAACTAGCTTCTCCATCATAGCTTTAGACATTCCCATGGCATTAATTGGATATACCGCTTTATCTGTAGATAGGCAGATGACTTTTTTTACTTGATTAGCTATTGCAGCATTTAGAACATTTTCTGTACCTAATACGTTAGTGCGAACCGCTTCTAAGGGGAAAAACTCGCAGGATGGCACCTGTTTCAAGGCTGCTGCATGAAAAACGTAGTCAACGCCTCCCATAGCTGCCGCTATACTAGAATATTCTCGAACATCCCCAACATAAAATTTAATTTTAGGATTTTTATATTCATTTCGAAGATCATCCTGCTTTTTCTCGTCACGAGAAAATATACGAATTTCCTTAATATCGCTGTTTAAGAAACGTCGAAGGACAGCATTACCGAAAGAGCCTGTACCACCGGTAATAAGTAATATTTTATCTTTAAACATATTCTCACTCCTATTTTCTAAGGTTTTATAGTTTTATAGTTTTATAGTTTTATAGTTTTATAGTTTTATAGTTTTATAGTTTTATAGTTTTATAGTTTTATAGTTTTATAGTTTTATAGTTTTCTACTCTCTTTCTCAGCTGACCTGAGTTGACTTCTCATAATCACTAAAACTTCTGCAATATTTTTTTGGCAGTAATTAAACAACCATCTTGTCTTACTTGATGTATTAATCTTAGAATTTTATAATATAATCCACCTGTTGACATGGAAATTGGAACTGTGGATCGTATTGTTTCTACCGGTAATTCACCCATATTTCTATAAATCTCCCTATCTGCAAGTTTTCTTGAATGTTCTTCCGCTTCCCAGTAATTAGAATGCTTTTTAAGAAATTCTGCTGTTCTTATGTAAAAGTGATAGGGAGTGCCCTCCAATTCACACATTTCTTCAACACTTATTTTATCAATCATAGAAATCCATAGTCTCACACATTCAATCGTATGTTCATTTGTTGTCTTACCTGTCTGGTTCAAATGAACTCGTGATTTAATGTAGATACCAGGGCAAAACTTAACCATGGCTCCACGAAACATTCTAAACCATAAATCATAATCTTGAGTTGTCCTTTGCTGAACATCGAACAAACCAACACGATCAAAATGAATCTTTGGAATGAGCATTGTACATCCATTTGCAAGACCTCTAAAAACTGGAAAAAGAGGAACTGATAATTGATAATTCCCATAAAGTTTTGAGTAATCTACAACATCAATCGTTCTAGATTTATGGTTAATTAATTCATATCCACCATAAATTATAGCATTCATTTTGTCGCTATCTTCCAGGCTTTGCAAAAACTCAATTTGCTTTTCCACCTTTTCAGGCTTGTACACGTCATCATGGCTTAGCCATGAAAAGTAATCGCCAGTCATTTCTTTAATTCCTAAGTTTAAAGCTGTTGACACGCCTCCATTATACTTTGAGAAATAACGAATCCTATCTCCATAAGATCTGGCAATAGTGTCGGTTGCACCATCATCATTTGAGCCATCATTTACAACAATTATCTCAATGTTTGAGTATGTCTGGGCCAACGCGCTGTCAATAGCTTCTTTCAAAAAATTTGATCCATTGTAAACAGGAATTACTATCGATACTTTTGGGGTAATCATTTATCCACCAACTTTTTATGTCTATAGTACTTATCTTTCAGAAGATTAAGTATTGACAGTGGAATCAGCCCGACAATAAGTGGTTTAATGACATATAAAAAGCCTCCCGGCATCAATCCAAGTGCGCTAAAACCTTTATATCTCACTATTGCCTCATTAAATTTGTGGCGATATTTTCTTCGTTTGTATAGAGACTGGTCCTCTTGTACAAAGTATAGCGTGTCTTCAAGATTCGCTCCTTTATTACCATTAGCATATAGACGCATGAACAAATCGTAATCTTCAGTTCGAATCGTTTCCTTTGCTACACGATATCCTCCAACTTTCTCCAGTGCTTCCTTACGAAACATAACTGATGCGTGGATAAAGGGTATTACAAATAGAAAATCTTTATTTTCAGGGAAACTATTATATTTACGGTGACCCCATATGCCGTTCTCATTGTATAAATCGGCACTACTTCCGACAAAGTCAAATTCCTTATTATTCTCTAAAAAATCCAACTGGATCTGAAGTCTATTTACAGCCGAATAATCGTCTGCGTCCATAACCGCTATGTACTTCCCTTTGCTTAGAGATATACAACGGTTTCGAGCCGTGGCTGCCCTCATGTTTGTTTCATTTCTAATAAGCTTGATCCTGCTGTCGCCCTTGCTAATATTTGTTAGAATTTCATAGGTACCATCAGTAGAACCATCGTCGCAAATAATAAGTTCAAAGTTAGAAAAAGTTTGGGCTATAATAGATTGAATAGAATGTTGAAGCACTTTTTCATCATTCATATTAAAAACACTCATAATAACTGAAACTATCGTCACCCTAGTTTTCCCCTATACTAGTAATAACCTAATTTATTTAAAGTAGTAAGTAATAATCCTCGATCATAATACGAGTATAGCAAAAACACAATCATTACTACTACTTATTATGATAGATTATTTGGAAACCCTCTTCCAGTATGCTAAAATAAACTCGAACTTTAGCGAAGAAGGAGACTGTTTTATCATGAGTGCAAGTAAGAATGCCTACGCGGCGTCGCGCGCAAAATCTAGTGGAACGATAACGACAGAGAAAAGCTCTGTTATTTTTTGGTTTTTAGTAGCTTTTACGGGTTTGTTCATGTTCTGGGCGCCGTTTCAGCGGGCGTTGTTTAATGGGGGAACTTATGATTTCGAGCGATCAATTTACTCGGCATCAGTATGGTCTTCCATTATTTTACTGTTAATTGCTATCTTTGCATTTTTTGTTTATAAGCTCAAAGAGAGTAAAGATTTGCTGACCATTCTGGTCATGTTGATGCCACTGACATACGTCATTTCGCTATCGCATGCAGCCTCACATTATTTGGCAACGAATATGATCTACATTCAAATACTATATGCAACATTCTTTATACTAGGTGTTTTTTTGACGAAAAACAAATTAGGCACATTAATTGTTGCTGGAATTCTGATGATTTCCGGTTATGTTATTGTTATTTTCGGACTTCTGTATTTGTTCGGCAATGGAAACTTTGCTGGCCATTTATTTGGATGGTTTGCTCTTATGGATCAAAACAAGCCACTGCTATATAGGGATGCAGTCATGTCAGAATCATACGGTCTTAGGCTTACATCCGTCTTCCAATATGCTAACACATATGCGGCTTACTTGATTATGTTATTTCTTGGATCTTTATTTTTTATTGTGAAGTCTCGCAAATGGTATACAGTGCTGCCTCACGCACTTATGATGGTGCCGATGATTGTTTCCTTCTGGCTCACGCTCTCTCGTGGAGCGATTGTCGTCATTCCGGTTATTTTCTTAATTATGTTATTCTTTTTTTCGATTAGCAGACAAATTTTGTCGTTGATTCAACTTGTACTAGCTTTCGCAGCGTCATTGGTCATTCTACAAAAAGTAACAGATATCGGGATTGGATTACAAAAACAGCCTAGTGCAGCGGAATCCTGGCACGGTTGGTGGGTTTTACTTCTTACATCGATAGTTTTCACTGCACTTGCAATCGTTATTCAACGCTTCGGAGCTCCTTGGGTGGAGCGAGTGACAGCTCGATTCTCAGCAAAGAAGAATGCTACTTTCATCCTTCCAATAGCTGCTATTATCGTCGGTGTTATAGGAGCTGTTCTTCTTTTCGGAGATACAGGTTTGAAAAATATCCTTCCTAACAATGTCAAAACACGTATTGAAAACATTAACTTCCAACAAAACAGCGTTCTGGAGCGCGGTACTTTTTACAAAGATGCTGTGAAACTCTGGTTGGACTATCCGATTATTGGAGCAGGCGGTGGCGCTTGGGCTTCTTTATATGAGAAGTATCAAAACAACCCGTATACAAGTCGTCAGGCTCATAACTTCGCTCTTCAATACTTGGTTGAAGCTGGAGCGCTCGGATTCCTTGCTTTTATCGGTTTCGTGATTGCTGTCATGGTATTCTATATTCGAAGCTATATTAAAAGTTCACAGGAGAAAAGAGATCTTCACTTCCTATTTTTCATCGTAACGATTTCTCTCTTGATCCACAGTATGATTGACTTTGATTTAAGCTATGTGTATTTGGGTGCTATCCTTTTCCTTGCACTAGGTGGGATGCTGAGTAACAGTACATCGGCTCCAATTCGATTAAAGTTTGATTCACTTGCGCTTCACAAAATGTTCCCGGCAGTCCTGGCTGTCTTGTCGATCGTGATGTTTTATATCTCGGCTCAACTAGTCTCAGCGAATAGTTCTTATAAACAAACACTTGAGACTGTTAAAAAGAGTCAGGATTACAACCAAATCGTAGCTCCACTGGACAAAGCGATTTCTCTACATCCTGCTCATCCAGACTATTTATTAACAGGACAGGTTAGTAGAATCGGAATCCTTCTTCAAGTATCTAATCAGATGCAGAAGGAAGACCCGAAGAAGGGCGAAGCTTTTTTCAATCAAGCCCAAGATCTTCTTAACCAGTTATTGAAAAAAGAACCACATAACCGCATGGTGGCGATGCAGCAGCTCAATATGCTTCTCATCAAAGGAAACAAGCTAGAAGCGTTAAACTGGTCCAACGCTCAGATTCCTAATTATCCATGGTATATTGAAATGTATGAAAAGAGTATGTCTCTAGGCATTGATCTTGCGAATGAAGCTAGAGAAAAGAATAATATGCAAGAATACAACACTAGACTCGATAATGCTCTCGCCACTTACAAAGACGTTCTAGCGCGAGTTGATTCTCTGAAAAACCTACCGAAAGAACAAGCACAGGGTCGCGCGTTTGCAGTAACACCGAGCATGGCTTTAAATGCAGGTCAAATTAGCTATATGCGTGGTGATTACGTAGGTGCAACTGCAACTATTCAACCGCACATTTCTGAAAATCTAGATGACCAAACGAATCGCGTTCTGATCAGATGGTATTTGGCTGCTTTACAGAAACAGGGCACGAAGGATCAAGCCCTTCTTGATAAGCTGATTGCCAAGGACCCCGCTGAGAAGCAGAATATTGATGCGATTATTGCCACGAATTTTCCAACGAAATAAAAAAGGTGCCACATTGATGTGGCACCTTTTGCTTTTCAATTATCGCCCCGTCCACATATCCATCACGCTGTCCGGATCCTGAAACATTTTATAGGGAATGTAGCAGTAACCTTGATCTCCCCAGTCCTCGCCCCAGCTGTTGCGCACGATAACATGACCTGATAGGCCTCGATCCACATAGCCAACTGCCAACATGGCATGTCCGCCCAGAACACGTTCAAGATTCTTCTTTGGAACCGGAATTTTGCCCGTTTGGGCTGCTTCAGGAGATTGGAAGCTCTCGTATAACATCATACCGATAACAACGGGTGATTGCTCAGCTATTGCTGCCTTGAGAGCATATAAATCCGTGATCCGATGGTAGTCGCTGATCTTGTAGTTAGCTGCATCACTTTCTGCTTTGGGATCTGGCGTATCTCTGAAATCTGCAATATTGTATGGATAATCCTCTTCTGGACAAACGCCAATCTTCTGGAGCACTTTCATCCCATCTCGGATATAGGCCCCTGAATCTTCATCTACATGACCCTCGAGCTTGCGTTCGTACCAATACAAGAAAAGCCGAGAAAGGGCTGTCCACTTCTCATGACTGCTTACGAGCAAATACTCTCGAAGCCCGCTAGCTATGGCGTTAGCGGTGCAGCTTCCGAGTGCTCCTTGATCCACAATGGGGACATGTTTGAGCGCAAGTCGACTTTCTTGGGCAGCTCGCTTGGAGACTTAAACGCTGTGCTCATAAAATGATAATCGCGTAAATCACGCTTTTCCCGTTTCAAAGGGATCACACGATTCGACATAACCAAACACCCTTTCCAATATGATACATAATTATATATTTTATACTAAAATGTGTATACAATCTGTTTCGCTAGACTAATAGAAGCCTGCCCCCCTTGTATCGTCAATTTCTACTGTTCTGGCACCACACAAAACAACCCCCGAAAAGAATCAACGATTCTTTTCGGAGGTTTCCTTATCGTCTAGTCGCGCAACATACCTTGATGCGGATGCGGGTGAGTACCGCAATATTCATCTGTCTCTGAACAAGTATACACATGCTCATAGACAGGAACGCAGTGGTGGCGGTTAACGATTTGAATAGGATGAATAACTTGAACTTTTTGTGGGTGGTAGAAGTCTCTTACGATTCTTTCTGGACTTGTCATGATCGGGTCAGTCGGTGGACATTGATATGGTTTGCCTGGGCCAGGTTGACTAGGTTGGCTAAGCGGACTGAGTTGGCTAGGTTGGAACGGTTGGCTAAGCGGGCTGAGTTGGTTAGGGTTGTAATGATCCATTGATGGGTCAACTCCTCTATAGGTTTATGTTAGTATACGTTTATCCCTAGTCCAACGAGTGTACAAATGCCCATATATCCAATATTTGGGCGGATTATGTGGGCCAAGCGGGTTAAATGTCCAAGCAGGAATGAAAATGGCAGGCTAACAGCACCATGATGCCTCTCCCTTTTGCTTCATATATTTGTTACAATTGAACAATGGTATATACTTGATGGTTTCGTCCCATCCCCCGCGTCTTGAATTCCCATACCTTAGAAGGAGGAGGGAGTATGATGAATCATACAACTCAAAACACGAATTCCGACTTTCGTCATTTAACATACTCTCATGCCCCTGATTATTCGGAGATGCATCTCCATCATAAGCTTTGGAATTATTTCCACGAAAAACAAATCGAGAATCGTTTGCTCTCTTGGTCCAAAGCCGCTAAAGGAGATTATTTCCGTCAGCCGCTGGATTGGAAGCTTGTCGAGGGCAATCTCGTCGTTCAGCTTTCTCCATTACCAGAAGGCTATTTGCCGTTTTCACATATAGAAAAAGCAGTTTTAAGTGATGAATCCAAAGGAAAATTGCTAATCTCCATCTGTAAAGCGCTTTCCATTCTGCATGAAGAGCAGTTTTACATGGGATTTTTGCTGCCAGAGCAGCTTTTTTTCGATCCACAAACGTTAGCCATTATCATCGATGTCCAACCATTCCCGTCCGCTATCGAATTTATTAATCATTTATTGACGGACTTTTCATTTACTTCTTTTCCGCGTTATGCACGGCGATTTCTTCTTTCCCCAGCTGCTGATTTTGAAGCTATCCATCTACTGATTCATACAATCTATGGCTCCGATTCCGTGCCAACTAACCTGCAGCAATTATCAGAGCGTCTGCGTACTGAGCCAGAAACTATGTTATTCGCAGATGAAATTGCCGATATCATTCGAGCAGCCTTTCAACTGCCTGAGCAGGTGCAACCGCTTATTTACCATAGCAGCCCACAATGGCTGCACCCTGCCGCTGCGCCAATTACACAAGAACATCAAAAGCTTTTTCGATATTTTTTACAGTCAAATGAGAAACGTTTATTAGGGCTCGTTTGTGAGGATGAGGCTATTCGATTTGATGTTTACACTCAGAATGTCAATGAGATGTTAGAAAGAGGCTATTTCTTCAAGATTGTCTCACAAGGACTTCCTTACTCAACCTTGCGTGAAGTGGTCTCCCGAACCTTACATCTGGCTTATGGCTTATTTCCTGAATCTATCACTATGCTGAGAAATCTTTCTCGTAAATTTGAACAACTTCTTAAAAAGCACTATGAAGGCGACGATATCCTTTATCTGCTAACCGAGTGGTTGTATCAATTTTTATCTTCCGTGATCCCGATGTTCCCTGTTCAAAACATTTTCTATATTCTTGAAAACTGCGAACACTTCGATGAAGACTCCCAGCTTATTCTCCTCAACTTTTGGCGAGAGCATGGCCATGAGATGACCGGATTGCATGTAATTTTCAGCGGCAGCAAGATACCTTCTCAATTCACTGGCCTATCTTTTCAAACGCTTGAAATCCATCATTCGGACCTAGCGATCTATGAACAGCTGTTGTCTTCACAATTTGGACGAGCTGATTCCACGTTAATATCCGAATTGAAAAATTGGTTTTATGAGCACAAGATCAACTTTAGTCACTGCCGCATCATTTTAGAGGAGCTTATTCATTCTGGAAGTATTCATTTAACCAACAAGGGCTGGCACAAAACAACTTCATTCCATCTTGATTATGAAAAGCTTCACTCTCTTCACTTGTTTTCTAATCGCATCTCCCTTTTGGACCATGAGGAAATAGAGCTGTTACGACTCCTATGTTGTTTGCCTATGCCAATAAGCGTGTTTTCCCTGTTTAAGGCTAATGAAGTGGATTTAGGGAGTATCCTCTCATCGGTTACGAAGCTGGCAGAGCTTGGCCTTGTTCATGTCAGTCACAATGATAGTTTATTTATCTCAACTGAAATTACCGAATTGGTCTTACAGCAGCTGCCGGCAGTTCAATTAATGTCTTACTACCAAAAAGCTTTGGTCTACCAGCAGCAATTCCGCCCACTTGCCTTACCTCAACTCATTACACTATCCAGCCAAGCGAGTGAGTATAAGGTAGAGTATTATTTGCTTTTAAAATATTATAAACAAATCCGTTCCCTGCTCTCGTATGGGCAAAAGGTTGAATTATTAGAACGCATCAAATATTTATACGAAAAATTAGAAAGACCTTATCTTATTTTCCTAGACAGGCTGCTAAGTAGAATGTATCTACTGCTTAACCAATTTGCTCTTTCCGAACAATTGGCACTAATTGTATACGAACGAACGGGCAAAATCACGGATCGCTTCGGGTGGATGTATATCCGCATCCTGCAAAATGATTTGGATGTTTATATTTTACGTGAGCAGCTGTTCCCCTTTATTTTCGATGAAAGTCAGGCATTAGATGACCGGGTACGGGCTGCATTTCTACTCAACACCAGTAATCTCTGTTTCCCTCTACAGGACGAAGAGGTGCGTAAGCTTCATGTCTTCTATACCGAGGTCGTCTATCCAAAGAGAAATTTGCTTTCACTTCGCCATTTTGCGGAGATTACGAACTATTATACGATTAATATGTTGATTCATTTTCCTGAAACCGAGGAGTGGGCGTTATCCATTGCAGCTAAGTTAGAACCGCTTTTGGAAACTTCCCCTCATACGGACCTCATGCTCCGTCTTTATGATTTATATTCCTATCAGAGCAACAATAAGTTGATCAATACGTACGTATACCGCGGGATTGAAGGTGCCAAGCGCTCTGGCTACACGATCAAGGAACAAGTAGGCCATCTGAATGCCATGGAGTTTTCATTAAATCAAGGAGACTTAGCCAGCTACCACTATCACAAAGAACGTGTCCTGCAGGTTGACGAATTGCGGCGCAAGGATTTGGCTGAGACTTATTTAACGAATCAGTTGTTATACGCACTTGAATGGGAGCAGTGGGAACTGTTTCAAGAACTTGAAACCCTCCTGTTCGAGCAGCAAATCACAGAGTCGAGTTTGGCTTTACTGTCCGTTTTTCAAGGTTATGTCGCCTTCCGTCAAAACCTGCCTATCACCATCCCGGGCTTTTTGAAATATGAGAACACCTCGTTCTTCTTGGACGCACTATTCCAAACTAGGGAAGGAAATCTGGAGCTAGCCTGCAAGCTTTTTGAACAATTCATTTCGAAAAATAACTCAGGGATGTACGCTGGTTGGGCTTACCGAGAATTGCTTACGTTTCTCCTAGAGCTTCGCTCGGAGAATATGGGGATTTGGTTCGAAAACTTTGAAGCTTATCTCAAACGATGCTCTTTTGACATCTTTTGGCCCGATTATTATCGACTTTCGGCAGAGAGGTCCATGTATGAGGGAGATGTTCAAAATGCGATGCTGTATTTGCGACGTGCATTAAATGGCTATCAAATTATTCAAAAGGAAACTTGGCGTCCCTACTTGACCGCATGTATGGAACGGGTTATTCGACCCACCTTTGCTCCGGCATCACCTGCTATTATGCAGGATGACTTTGTTCAAAAAATGATTGCCGACCGCGAGCAATGGCTGCTCCTGTCTTTGGATTTACAAATCATCATAGAGCTCAGTGAACAGGTTACCGAGACTTTGGATCTAATGACAACGATGCAAAGATTGACCAAGGCACTTTTTGACTATTTTCCTGTCATTCAACTAGCCATTACCTACAAACTGCTGCATTATAAACACAAGGTTTTCGTTACGGCTTCCGGACTCAGAGACCACGATGAATTGATTGCCTATCAAAGCCGAAGTGAAGATAGTTGGGCCCACACTTTCACTCTCTTTCAGCGAGGTGATCAAGCTATTACGCTCCAGGTTTTTGTAGATGGTATGACTAAAACAAAGCTTCAACATATGGAGCATTTTCTTTCTTTCATCAAACCGCATATTATCAACGTTCTCTTGCATAGAGAGATGGTGATTGATAACCTGACCGGCTTTTATTTACGCGGTTATTTCATGGAAAAGCTGAGGGAAGAATTCGATCTGTCTAGACGTTATAACCTCGACTTATCCGTAATCATGATCGACGTCGATAATTTCCGCAGGGTCAATGAGTTTGGACACCCGGAAGGGGACCGAGTTTTACGAGAAATCGCAGATATTTTCCGGTTTAATTTAAGAAAGAGCGATATCGCTGGACGATATGGCGGTGAGGAACTTATTTTAATTTTACCTAAAACGGATGGGAAAGAAGCCCTCAAGATTGCCCATCAGCTGCGAAGCGAAATAGAGAGAGAATTTGCCTTCGGGCGCCCATACCAAATCACCGTCAGTGTGGGCGTGTCTTCTCTAGAGCTCTGTCGTCCAACTTCGATAGAGGAATTGATTGAACAGGCCGATACGGCGGAGATTACAGCGAAGCAGACGGGGAAGAACAAGGTTGTTGCGGCTTGGGAATGTTATAATGTTCACTGAGGTGAATGCTATCGAAGAATTGTTAAAGCAGATACTAACTAAATTAGAACTGATGGATTTGAAGATCGACCGAATCCAACAAACTTTAGATGCACACCATGTTGATAATATCGATACCGACAATACGTTACTTGAAGCGATCCAGACCACAACCTTCACAATAAGCCCATAAGGGCTTTTTTTTTATGATAATAAGTAACCGATGAAAGAGATCTGTGATTTGCTCGACGACTCCGTCTTAAGACTGAGCTGTATGTCATCCGCCGGATGGTTCAGACGCGCCGATCGATCCTATATAATGAAATCGATAAGATGCTGAAGATATCGAGCTAATTTTAAAGGAGATATGCTTATGATGAAAAACATGCGAAAAACCAAGGATGTCGGCATTTATGGCTTAACTGCAAAGTGGTATGATAAGAATTCTCGCAAAAGTCGAATGACTCAAATGCAAACCTATGCGAATGAAGTTGCATCTTTTGTCGGCAAACGTGCAAATATTTTGGAAGTTGCACCCGGGCCGGGTTATTTGTCAATTGAACTCGCCAAGAAAGGGTTTAACGTTACAGGAGTTGAGATTAGCCCAGACTTTGTGAAAATTGAAAAAGATAATGCAAAAGAAGCAAATGTTTCAGTAGATTTTAAAGAAGGTAACGCATCCCATCTACCATGCGAAGATAGCTTTTTTGATTCTATTATTTGCAGTGCTGCATTCAAGAACTTTAAGGACCCCGTAAAGGCGCTGAGTGAAATGTATCGAGTGCTGAAAGAAGGTGGAACCTCCCTAATCATCGACATGAATTATGAGGCAACATCTGAAGATATTAACAATGAGATTAGACAGTCAGGAATGAAAGGATTTGACAAGCATTTTGTGAAATTTGCATTCAAAACTTTCCTAAAACAAGGTGCTTACACGAAAGAAGATTTTGAGTCACTTTTAAAAGAAACCCCTTTTAAGAACTACAAGATCAATAAAGAGGGTATTAGTTTATTTGTCTATCTTTATAAATAGAAGGTTCCTTTACCAAACCGAAAAAGAAAGAAGCCTCCCATAAGTTCGGTGAACTCATGAGAAGCCTCTATTTTGGACACGACTTACATCATGCCGCCCATTCCACCCATGCCGCCCATATCAGGCATGCCTGGTTTGTCTTTTTCTGGTTTGTCAGCGATAACCGCTTCAGTTGTCAAGAACATAGCTGCTACGGAAGCTGCGTTTTGAAGTGCGGAACGAGTTACTTTAGCAGGGTCAACGATACCTGCTTCGAACATGTTCACCCATTGGCCTGTTGCTGCGTTGTAGCCAATGCCTACTTTTTCGTTCTTGAGGCGCTCAACGATTACGGAACCTTCTTGACCAGCGTTAGCTGCGATTGTGCGAACTGGCTCTTCTAGGGAGCGTAGGATGATGTTAACGCCTGTTTGCTCGTCACCAACAGCTACTACTTTAGCTACTGCGTTGTACACGTTAACTAGGGCTGTACCACCGCCAGAAACGATACCTTCTTCAACAGCTGCACGAGTTGCGTTCAGAGCATCTTCGATACGAAGTTTGCGCTCTTTCAGCTCAGTTTCAGTTGCTGCGCCAACTTTGATAACAGCTACGCCGCCAGAAAGTTTAGCCAAACGCTCTTGCAGTTTTTCTTTATCGAAATCGGAAGTTGTTTCTTCCAATTGTGCGCGAATTTGAGTAACACGTGCGCCGATGTCTTTTTTGTCGCCAGCGCCATCAACGATGATTGTGTTCTCTTTGGTTACGCGGATTTGACGCGCGCTACCCAATTGGTCAGGAGTTGTGGATTTCAGATCCAATCCAAGCTCTTCTGTAATCACTTGGCCACCAGTTAGAGCAGCGATATCGCCAAGCATAGCTTTGCGACGGTCACCGAAACCTGGAGCTTTAACAGCTACGCAAGTGAATGTTCCACGAAGTCTGTTTACTACAAGCGTTGCTTGTGCTTCGCCTTCAACATCTTCAGCAATGATCAGAAGTTGTTTACCGGATTGAACCACTTTTTCAAGAACAGGCAAGATTTCTTGGATGTTCGAGATTTTTTTGTCAGTGATCAGGATGTATGGGTTGTCGAGGACAGCTTCCATTTTATCCGTGTCAGTGATCATGTATGGGGAAGTGTAACCACGGTCGAATTGCATACCTTCTACAACTTCTAGTTCAGTAAGGAATCCTTTGGATTCTTCAACTGTGATAACACCGTCTTTACCTACTTTTTCCATAGCTTCAGCGATCAATTCGCCTACTTCTTCGTCAGCAGCAGAGATTGCCGCTACTTGTGCGATGGATTGTTTGCCTTCGATTGGCTTCGCGATAGCTTGAAGCTCTTCTACAGCCGCTTTAACAGCTTTCTCGATACCTTTGCGGATAACCATTGGGTTAGCGCCTGCAGTTACGTTTTTCAGACCTTCACGGATCATAGCTTGAGCTAGAACCGTTGCAGTTGTCGTACCGTCACCAGCAACATCGTTTGTTTTGGTAGCAACTTCTTTAACAAGTTGTGCTCCCATGTTTTCGAAAGCATCTTCAAGCTCGATTTCTTTCGCGATAGTAACACCGTCATTTGTGATCAACGGGCTGCCAAATTTTTTCTCAAGAACAACGTTACGGCCTTTAGGACCGAGGGTTACTTTTACAGCATTAGCTAAAGCATCTACCCCACGAAGCATCGCGCGGCGTGCGTCTTCACTGAACTTAATTTCTTTTGCCATGATAGGAAACCTCCTCTAATTTAGAACCTGTACATAGTAAGTAGTAATACGGAAAAACTAAGTAAACGCAGTGCCGATCTATATCCTGCTAAATTAGGCTAATACAGCGAGAATGTCGCTTTCGCGCAAGATCAACAGTTCGCGGCCTTCGTATTTCACTTCAGTTCCAGCGTATTTGGAGAAAATGATGCGGTCGCCTTCGCTTACTTCAAGCGGAACACGTACGCCATCTTTCAACGCGCCTGCGCCTACGGCTACAACTTTACCTTCTTGTGGTTTTTCTTTAGCTGTATCTGGCAGCACGATGCCACTTGCTGTAGTCTCCTCTTTCGCAACGGCTTCAATGATTACTCGATCACCTAACGGTCTGATCATGGAAAAATAGCCTCCTTTAGAAAATTGGTAATGGGTGTATTCGGTTATTAGCACTCGAATGTGTTTAGTGCTAACAACAATTCTTATGATACTCATTCTGGGAGTAATTTGCAAGTCCTTTTACACATTTTTCATTCTTTTGGACACCCCCCTCATTCTACCCAAATGAAAAACAAATATTCCCTTCGAAAAAAGAAAAACAGCCTGCACGTTACGCAGACTGTTTTATCATTTAGGACCGAACTCCCGCTCCCACTCAGCATCCTTCGCCAACTGCTTGCGATAGATAAATCCCGACATAAATACGCTAAATTCATACAAAACAATAAGCGGCAAAGCCACTAAGATAGCCGATATCGCATCCGGCGGCGTGATAACCGTAGATAAAATAACGAGCAGCATGTAAGCATACCTTCTGAACTTGTGCAGACGCTTCGGATTCAAAAGACGAATCTTCGTGAGGAACATCACGACAATCGGCATTTCAAACACAATGGCCAATGGAAGAATGATGTTGAACATGAATGTAAAATATTGCGCCGCGCCATACATCTCCGTGATTTCGAGACTCCGGCTAATGGAGGAAGTAAAGTAAAAGGCCATCGGAAAAACAACCCAATAACCGAAGGAAAGACCTCCCAAAAAGAGCAAAAACGCATAAGGAATATAAATAATCGAAGCCTTCTGCTCAGCCTCACGCAAACCAGGCTTAACAAATGCCCATATATGATAAAGAATGACTGGCAGGGTAATCAAAATACCTACGGCCAACCCAAAATTCATATACAAGCGCAGAGCATCCCACGGAGAAAAAACGTTCCAACTGATGCTGTCAGCAGGCGGAATGTTTTTGAGGTAACGAATGATCGGCTTCGCACAGATTAGTCCGCCTACCATCCCTATGACCAGGACGACCAGTACCCACATGATTCGTTTGCGCAGCTCACCAAGGTGCTCTACGAGTGACATTTCTTCGTTCGTTGTCATATTTCACCAACCTGATCTAGTGGATCAAACCTATAAGGCTGAAGCACTTGTTATGCTGAAAAGAAAGCGGCTAGTCCGGTAGACGCCGCGTGTTGCTTGTAGGCGCGATAGGCGCTGCTGGCGCTGCCGATGAGGCAGGTGGCGCGTTGGTCCGCGCGGGTGCTGTCGGTGTGACTGACGGTGCTTCCACAGCGGAGACTACTGCCGAGGAGGCAGATGGTGCGTCCGTCCGAGCAGGTGCTGCCGGCGTGACCGACGGTGCTTCCACAGCGGAGACTACTGCTGAAGGGGCAGATGGCGCGTCCGTTGGGATTGTTGCAGCAGTTGCAGCAAACACAGCAGACGCTTCAGTGGATGAGGCATGGGCCGATGCTTGCTCGGGCTGGACAACTGCATGGACAGCAGCAGATGTAGTGGAAGAGCCAGGCTCCGCTACTTCTGGTGCAGCTGTACTCGGTTCGACAGCCGATTTGACTAATGAGGGAGCTGTGGTAACAAACGCCACAGCCGCTCTCTCGGAAGTAGCTCCTGCTTCGACAGCGTTTGACGAGGCTGCTTCACCTTGAGTCGAAACCTGCGGAGCAGGTTTGACCTGGGCGGCCGGCTTCGGCGCTTCTTCCGGCTCATCGTTCAACAAGGCGTGAGCGCCTTTTTTAAAATCCCTGATCGTGCGCCCAAGCACGCGGCCAATTTCGGGCAGCTTCTGAGGTCCAAATAGGACAAGAGCAACGACTGCTATTAATAAGAGCTCGGTGAAACCGATA
The DNA here is from genome assembly GCF_059692075.1 of Paenibacillus sp. J31P190. Lineage (NCBI taxonomy): Bacteria > Bacillati > Bacillota > Bacilli > Caryophanales > Paenibacillaceae > Paenibacillus > Paenibacillus sp. J31P190. Next base: position 209,784 of record NZ_JCAUAS010000001.1, read on the forward strand.
TTTTGAAACATGGACTTCATCTCCATTATTTGTTGCGACTCAACTAAACCGTATAACAAATTAGCAAACGCTAAAATCGGCAACGAAATCTCCTAGTGGGTGGTAACTGTGGTCAACACCTTCACTATAGTCGCCACACTTTTGCATTAGCTGCAAAAAGTGCAGTTATTAGGTTACTTTTCACCTCTAGGATCCACTTTACCTGCATTTTGTACATCAAAATCAGCTAAAAACAGCCAATATACCGCCAAAGCGCCAAAATAGATGTACATTTTGCAGCAAATTGCTAGATACGAAACAAATTCAACCAATTAACTGCACAAAATGCAGCTAATTGTTTGAATGTGCTCTAAAAAGCAAAATCAACTTTGTAAGCCATGCAACAAATCACACAATAAATTCAAACAAGCTTGACTTGCAGGATTTCATCGACTACCACTAGCACTGATAAAACCCACCGTACCCCATCTCCGTAATGTCGCTGCGTACGATGGTCTCGCCCGCGCAAATCCGCGGGAGCAGCACATCAAAGGACGTGTACGGGTCGTGCATCACGCAACCCGGCAAGCCCATGATCGGCACATCGCCCAGATAGGCGATCATCAGCATCGAGCCCGGCAGCATCGGCGTGCCGTAGCTGACCACGCGGGCGCCGGCCTGCTTGATCGCACCCGGTGTGCGATCGTCCGGGTCCACGGACATGCCGCCCGTGACCAAGACCAGATCCACGCCCAGCGCTAGCAGCGCGTGGATCTCACCAACAATCGCTTCGCTGTCGTCCGACACGAAGCGTTGGTCTACTACCTCGGAGCCGAGCTGCGCGAGCTTCTCCTTCACCACCGGGCCGAATTTATCCTTGATTCGGCCCTTGAAGACCTCGCTGCCCGTCGTAATAACGCCGACGCGCAGCTTGCGAAACGGCTTCACCTCAAGCAAGGTGAAGCCCTCCTCACGTCGAGCGGCAGCCAGGCGCTCGACCTCCGCAACCTTCGCTTCGTCCACAATCAGCGGGATCACCCGCGTGCCAACTAGCGAAGCGCCTGCCTGAACGACCGTGTTGCTGCGAATCGTCGACAACACGACCTCATCGATAGCGTTCACACTGTCGACGAACGCCTTATCGATCTTGACCAAGCCGTGAATCGCCGATTTCACGTTCACTTTGCCCTCATGCGGCTCCGTCAGCGTGAGCCCATCCCCAGCAATCGCCCGCGCCATGCGCAGCGCCGCTTCATCCTCATGCAGATAGCCAGGCTGCAGCTCCATCACGTAGATATGCTCTTTGCCGATGCTCAGAAGCGCAGGAATATCGGCCTCCGTCACCTGATGGCCTTTGCGAAACAAGCGCCCTTTGAACTCGCCAGGCAAAATCTGAGTCAGATCATGAGGCAATATCATGCCGATGGCATCTTCGACTTTAACCTCGCGCAACATGGATTCATGTTTCCTCATCCTTGGTCACCTTCTTGCTTGACCCCAATGCACTTCATAAGCGATAATTCAACACTCGCATCTTCACCTAACAAGGCTCTAGACTCGCTCACCCATGGTCACCTTCTTTGCCTGTCAGAATCCCCAGCGCATGCGGAAGCTGATCGATAATCGCCATCAGATTCTCCTGCACACCCTTCGGGCTGCCCGGCAAATTAATGATCAGCGTGCGCCCGCGAATGCCGGATACCGCTCTGGAAAGCATCGCTTTCCGCGTTTTTTGCATTGAAATCATCCGCATGGCTTCTGCAAAACCAGGTGCAACCCGGTCAATCACATTGAGCGTTGCTTCCGGTGTCACATCTCGGGGGGCTAGTCCCGTTCCGCCAGTCGTTAAAATCAAATCTGCCTGATAATAATCCGTCATTTCTATTAATGAAGCCATGATTTCATCCATCTCATCCGGAACGACCCGGTATTCGATGATCTCGCCTTGAATTTCCTCTTCAATCAGCTCGCGGATTACCTGAGCGCTAGTGTCTTCTCGTTCTCCTCGGTAACCGCGGTCACTGGCTGTCAAAATCGCAACTTTCCAGTGCATCCTTCGTCACCTCTCCCTTGTTAACTGAATGAGATAACCCCACTAACCTGAGTGATCGTCGACTTTCATTTCTATGAAAAAAACTGCTTTATCTGTCTAGTCGCGTCACTGTCAACTATCTTGTCTGTGAAAATCCCCGTTTTTGCCACCTGTTTTGAGGACAAGCAGCGTGGAGCTGATAATCATATCCTTCTCTACTGCTTTGCACATGTCGTAGACGGTTAACGCGGCGGCGGATACGGCAGTTAATGCCTCCATCTCAACGCCAGTTGGACCCGTCGTCCGGACAGTTGCTTCTATGTAAAGTTCATTGTTGCCATTATCAGCAAACTGAATATCAATGCCCGTCAGCGCAATCGGATGGCACATCGGAATCCAGTCTGACGTTTTTTTGGCGGCCATGATGCCAGCCACTTGCGCAACGGCGAGGACGTCGCCTTTTTTCATTTTACCCTGCTTAATTAAATCGAGCGTTTCGCTCTTCATGATTAAAGTGGAACGCGCAGTAGCCGTACGCTTCGTCTCTGTTTTGTCCGAAATGTCGACCATTCGTGCTCGTCCCTGCTCATTAAAATGGGTTAATGGGGAAGAATCGGGCAAAGCACTCACCTCTGTTTTAGGATTCTGATTTGAAGACCATTTTGCTCTCGGTAACGATCCCGTCAACTCGGAAATCATGCCAGGAAGAAGGAACCGCAGGAATCAATTGATTATCAAAAGCGGCCGCAACCGCAAATGGTCTCTTAAGCCCGCGCGCAGCAAATAGCTGCATGAAGCGATCATAAAAACCGCCTCCATAACCTAATCTACCGAAATCCAAATCAAAAGCAAGCCCTGGCACTAAGATCATAGATAAGGTGGACAAATCGTGCTCAATCGGCACCTCGCCGCGAGGTTCTCTGATGCCCCATGCCCCGCTTTCCACATCTTCATAGCTGCTTATGACATGCAAATTCATTGTCTTCGTATCTGCTACAACCTTCGGCACAAGCACACGAATTCCCTGCTGCCAACACCATTCCATCAGAGGGGCAACATCCGGCTCAGACCGAAAAGGCATATAACTCATGATCGTAGGCGGGGCGGACGGTTCATTCTGTCCATGCACAAGAAGCCTATCGCTGCATAGTTTTTTTAATCTTTCATTTATGCGCTGCTGCTTCTCTTCACGTTCTTCAGACATGATGGAGGAGCGCAGTTCTTCCATTTCTTTGCGTAATTCGATTTTCCGCTCTCGGATGTTCATACTAGCTTCAGCCCTTCCCTAACGAGGAGTGGTTTCCCCCATTTTAACATAAACAAGGAAAAAAACTATACTCGCACCGAAGACCCCAGACGAATGAGCGTTATTACGGGAAAATGGTCCGAGAATATCGTCGGAATCGCCCATGAAGATTCGACATTCTTCCTATTTGTAAAGATGTAATCGATCCTTTTTCCATCCACAAATGTCGATTTCACATCATCTCGTAATGGCACATTGGTGAGCTGTGTTGGTTCTATTTTGAACGGAAAAGAGTCTAATTCCATATTAAAATCCCCTGCGACAACAAGTGGGTCATCGTAGTTTGCTACCTTTTCTGAAATACGCGCAAGTTGAACGCTTCGATCCTCTTTGGAAAGACCCAAATGTGTGTCGGCTATTCGAACAGATTCAGAATTAACCTTGATTTTAACCTCTAACAGACTTCTAGTTTCCTTATTACCTGGAAGCAGCGTGTAGCTGCTATCCTCAATGGGATATCTGCTCAGAATCGCATTGCCATATTGCCCAGTCGTATAGGTTAAACTAGGTGCAAAACGCATATCCATCCCAAGAAGCTCGGCCAATTCCTTCGCTTGATCCACATACCCGCTGCGCCAGCGGTACCGATCCACTTCTTGCAAGGCGATGACGTCGGCTTTTTCATTTTGAATGAGATCAGCAATACGTTTTATATTTACTCTACCATCTAAACCTTCACCGTGGTGGATATTAAACGTCATTATCGTGAATGCTGCTGGGGAAGTGGTTGAACTAGACGCGGGAATTGCTGATATGGACTGCCTCCCACTGTCTAATGGGCTTGTTACGCCTTGACATAGAAATATCAACAGAAGCAGGGGCAAGAACGTAAAGCCTATATGCTTAGCATGCCTCAAAAGCACCATTTACCCATCCCCCACCCATTCTGATCTATGCAAAATTAAGCATACGATGCCGCCTCGCATGGTGTATACTAGTGAATTGATGGGATTTATAAGAGAGCGAAAAGGCGGGCAAGATCAGGTCCTTTCATTAATAAGCAGGAGGTAGCAGCAGATGCTATTACAGGTTTCTAACATTTCCAAAAGCTATGGGGTACGTTCCGTACTCTCCAATATAACGCTTCAGATCGAAAACAGGGAACGGATCGGTTTAGTTGGCGTGAATGGCGCCGGTAAATCGACACTGCTCCAAATTATTGCGGGCGAAATGTCCTATGACAGCGGCGACTTATTCAAAGCGAAGGAAACGAAAATCGGCTATTTGAAGCAAAACAGCGGACTGCAAACGGACAAGTCTATCTGGAACGAGCTGCTCAGCGTGTTTAGTTCCTTGCTCGAGACAGAGCGAGAACTTCGAGAGCTTGAAGCGTTAATGGCAGATCCTGAATTAATCTCGGACGAAAAAAAGTACGAAACTACGATGAATCGTTATGCTCAACGCTCCGAATGGTTTCGTGAACATGGCGGCTATGAAATTGAAGCGAAAATCCGCGGCATTTTGCACGGGATGGGCTTTGGACAGTTTCCTCCGGATACGTTAGTCAAAACGCTTAGCGGCGGTCAGAAAACAAGGCTTGCCCTTGCTAAAATGCTTCTCGAAGAACCCGATCTGCTCATGCTCGATGAGCCGACGAACCATTTGGACATTCCGACGCTAACATGGCTGGAGGGTTATCTGCGCGGCTATCCGGGCGCTATTTTGGTCGTGTCTCATGACCGTTTCTTCCTCGATGCTTTGGTGACTTCTATTTATGAAATTGAGCGAAATGCTTCCAAACGATATACTGGGAACTACTCTCGATTCATCGAGATTAAAGAAGCTAATTATGAGATCGAAATGAAGCAGTTCGAAAAGCAGCAGGATGAAATTGCGAAGCTGGAGGATTTTGTTCAGCGCAACATTGTCCGTGCTTCCACGACGAAGAGAGCGCAGAGCCGCCGCAAGCAGCTGGAAAAAATGGATCGACTCGATAAGCCGATGGGGGATTTGAAGCGGGCTTCGTTTTCTTTTGAAATCGAGCAGACCTCCGGCAAGGAAGTGCTGCAGGTTGATCGTTTGGCGCTTTCCTATGATGGAAAGAACCGATTGCTGGACGGCGTCTCCTTCCAGCTTCGTCGTTCGGAAACCGCTGCGCTCATTGGACCTAACGGTGTGGGTAAATCCACCTTGCTCAAAACATTAATTGGTCAGCACAAACAAGACGCAGGCACCTTCAAATGGGGCGCTGGCGTTACGATTGGCTATTACGATCAGGAACAAACGGGACTGACCCCGACCAACAACGTGCTTGAGGAAGTGTGGAACACGTACCCGCATCTGGAAGAAGCACGCATTCGCACGGTGCTCGGGAGCTTTCTTTTTAGCGGCGAAGATGTGTTCAAAAAGGTTGCTGCCTTAAGCGGCGGTGAAAAGGCCCGTGTAGCCTTAGCCAAGTTGATGCTGCAAAAAGCGAATGTTTTGATCCTAGATGAGCCTACCAACCATTTGGATTTGTATAGTAAAGAGGTTTTGGAATCGGCCTTGATGGATTACGAGGGTACTCTCCTCTTCATCTCCCATGACCGTTACTTCCTGAACAAAATGGCTGAGAGCATGCTCGATCTGCAGAAGGATGGGCTAACGAGCTATCTCGGCAACTACGACGATTACGTGGAGAAAAAGGCCGAGCTCGCCGAGATGGAAGCGAAGCGTCTGGCCAAAGAAGCGGAGAAGAAGGCCGCTGGAGGCAGCGGTTCGGCTGGGAAGAGTGAACCCGCGAGTACCGGTGGTTACGAAGCAGACAAGCTGGCGAAGCGCGAAGAACGCAGCCGCCAGCGTAAGCTGGAGCAGTTGGAGCTCGACATCGCTCGGCTGGAAGACGAAGTGTTGGCCTTGGAGGCGGAGCTTGCTGACCCAGCTGTGTACAACAACTATGTGCTCGTTCAAGAGAAGACCGCTGCGGTTGATGAGCGTAAGAGTTCGCTCGCTGCTTGTTATGAGGAGTGGGAGACGCTTCTCGCATAGAAAGATAGATATTTATCGGTTCATACAAACAGAGGCTGTCCTAAAAGTAGATTGTGAACTGATCTACTTGAGGGCAGCCCCTTTTCATCTATGAGACTTCTGGACGGCATCACTAGATTTTAGCGGAACGTAGGAGCCTTATTTTGCGCAAAACCGCGTATTTCACGTTTTCGCGGAACGAGGAGCTTCTATTTCGCGCTTTCGAGATGTAAAAACCGGAAAAACGCCAGATAGCGCACCGACGTTCCGCGTACCGGTCCGGAATCGGCATAATCACCGAAATAGCGGCTCCTCGTTCCCTATGATCCGCAGATTAGCAGCTTATATGTCCGAAGTCACTCCACAAAGCTGAATTCGACCAGCTGTTTATCAGTATTTGAATAGAATACTATTTTACCTGCCTCGCACCAAACTTTTCTGCTATACACTCCGATAACGGAGCACGTCATATGGTTACGGTGGGTCAAACAATTAATGTTCACCTACCAGTGAACCTATTCTTGATTATTGATTATCTACCTGCCTTCACACTCAACTTTACCAATAATCAGCTTCAAAAAACACCGGCAGACATCAAAAAAAGGAGTTAAGCCTATTTAAACTGCTTAACTCCTTTTTTAATGGTACTTTTGGGACAGCATGCAGCACTTCACTTCAGTCAGACATGGTTCAGAAACGGTTTATTGGGCAAAAAGTAGCTTGTTCGGATATGCCGAATCGTTTTTGTTTTTGCCCGCATGCTAGTCGAACACAGCCCTCATTGCCGAAGTAGCAGCCCCGTCTGCGCTATTCTTATCGCCTCTCCCCATCCATCTGGAAGCTGCCAATGCGGCAAGTTCCGTGACACGATTTCTAATGCAAGTTCTCTTTCGATATGGAATTCCTCTCTTACACAACCAAACTAAGCAGCAAAACAATGCCAAAAGCAACGAATGACAAGATGGTTTCCATAGCGGTCCACGTTTTTAGCGTCTGGGCCACCGACATATTAAAGAACTCTTTAATCAACCAGAACCCGGAGTCATTCACATGAGAAAGCATGATAGAACCTGCTCCTACTGCAAGCACTAACAGTTCTGGGCTTGTACCGGGAATTGTAGCAGCAAGCGGGGCAACGATACCTGCTGATGTTGTCATAGCGACAGTAGCAGATCCAACCGCAGCTCGGATAATGCCGGCGATGACAAAGGCTAATACAAGAGGCGAGATATGTGCGCCTGTAGCCAGTTTAGCAATCGCTTCACTCACTCCGCTTGAAGTCAATATTTTATTGAAGCCGCCGCCTGCGCCAATAATCAAAATAATAGAAGCGACAGGTCCCAGACTCTCATTCGTAAACTTTAAAAGATCGTTTTTATCATAGCCGCGGGCAAAGCCAAATGAATAAAAAGCAAATACCAGTGAAATCAGGAGTGCTACGACCGGACTTCCAATAAAATCAACAACGATGCGTAATCCACTAGTAGCAGGAAGCGTAACATCCACGAGAGTAGCAAGCAGCATCAAAATAACTGGAAGTAAAATAGTAAGCAGCGTAATGCCAAAACCAGGCAGCTCCTTTTGCTGAGCCTTCGTGAATTGCTCAACCAGTTCACCCGTTGGTTCTACAATAACTTTCTTGGCAATGTAAGAGCCATAGATCGGGCCCGCTACCGCAGCAGCAGGGATAGCTACTAAAATAGATAACAGGATCGTCTTACCCAAATCTGCGTGAAAAATACCAACTGCTAGCATTGCAGCAGGGTGCGGCGGAACAAGACTGTGAACAACGGCAAGACCGGCAACTAAAGAAAGACCGATTTTGACTAGCGAAGTGCCGGTATGCTTGGCAATCACGAATACAAGCGGAATCAACAAGACAACCCCAACCTGGAAAAATACAGGAATTCCGCAAATGACAGCCACTACCATCATCGCCCAGTGGACATTCTTCTCGCCAAAAGCACGTATAAGCGTTCGGGCGATACGTTCAGCTCCTCCTGACTCGGCCATCATTTTCCCGAGCATCGTTCCGAGTCCGATCACGATGGCAATAAAACCAAGCGTACTAGCTACCCCGTCTTGAAAGGACTTAACAATATCGGGCAGCTTCATTCCCGAAATCAATCCCATAAACAACGCAGCGACAATCAGTGCGATAAATGGGTTTGTTTTAAACTTTGCAATCAATACAATTAAACCTACAATGGAAATCAAAGCAAATAGCAATAAACTTATGTCATGGCTTAATCCAAATATAGAAACCATTCTTTTTGCCCCCTTTTTAGTTGTAAGCGATTAGCAATTGAAGCATCTTAGTAAGCAAATAATTTGACGAATTTAGTCATCACAGGCTCCATTGAAGCTTGCATATCTGACATTATGGAAGAAAGATGTGGCATTGATTTGTTATCGGACTGATTTTGCAAATAGCTTACTGCTGCCATCGACACTTCCGTGTTGACATTAATTTTGCATATGCCGCGTTTAATCGTTTGCCTAATTATTTCATCAGGTGTTCCAGATCCCCCATGAAGAACAAGCGGAATATCAACAACATCACGTATTTTCTCCAAAAGCGGAAGGTTAATATTGGGCTCACCTTGATACATACCGTGTACTGTGCCAATCGCGGCTGCCAAGAAATCTACCCCTGTTGCTGCGACGAATTCTTTCGCGGATTGCGGATCTGTCAGAGTTCCATCCCCTTCTTCTTCGTCTGAAAAAGCGCCTCTTGCTAAAGATCCAATCTCAGCCTCCACCGATACGCCTGCCTGATGAGCAAGGTCTACGATTTCTTTTGTCCGTAAAATATTCTCATTAAGCTCGAATTTGGAGCCGTCATACATCACCGATGTAAAACCATTCTCAATCGCCCGGATGATAGATTCCTTCTCATAAGCGTGATCTAAATGAAGCGAAACAGGTACGCTAGCTTTGGAAGCTAATGCTCGAACCATCGCAGCAAATCCTTCCACATCTACCGTTGGAAAGTAGCGTTCTCCCAAGGCGATAATGACTGGCTGACGTTCATGTTCAGCTACCCGTACAGCCGCTTGAACGGTTTCTAGATTGAATACATTAAAAGCAGCCACAGCATAACTTTTTCTTTGAGCTTCTTTTAATACATCTTTGGTATTCACAAGCATCTTTATAAGCCCCTTCAATTTCAGTATGGTTGAACTAGCCTTCGATTTTTAAAACTGTCTCAAGCAGCGTTGTATCGCTTCCTACGTTACCCGGAAATACGATATACGGAATGCCTGAGAATTTAGCCTCTTCACCTGTGAGCCAAACTGGAATACCCGCTGCAGCCTGACCAATGACTCTCGCTTTGCGAATGCCAAGTCCTTTGGTGGCAACATCGCTTGAGGTGATTCCTCCTTTTGCAATGATGAATTTAGGTACAATATCCAAGGAGCTCACAATTTTAACCAGTGATTCCGATACGGTTTGGCTGATGTTTAAATTTCCATCGGAGGTTTGGACGGCAACTAGTTTGCGGCTGCTGAATACAACCACATTTTGTCCTCTGGCAATATGTTCATTTACTTGGTTAATAAGCCGCTTCGATTCCTCAGCCTTTTCAGCTGGATTCAAAATTTTATTGACATCCATTTCCAAGGAAATTATGTTAGTGCCTGCAAGCAATTGTTCCAATTGGCGTGTCGTCTTTTGGACATGAGAGCCGACCACCACAAGCCCTCCGTGTGATTCTTGTCCTTTGGCCACTAGCTTTTCTTTCGGCAAAATATCTTGATCTGCGATGCCCCCGTATGATTTTACAAAAGAGGCTGCCGTACGAAAAATATACTTCTTGCCTTTGTTCTCAGCTTGCAATAGCGCGAAGGATAGGACATCCAGATCTGCGTAGGATAAGCAATCCACAATAACCGGAACATTCCCCTTAACCTGTAGCAGCATTTCTTCCACTGCATCCGGCCCGCGGCGCACCTGTTCAAGCGTAATCACAACGCAATCTTCAGGCTTAATTCGTCCATCCGTTTTTTCTGCAACCCACTGCGTTAAATCACTATGCTCATAGCCAAAGACCTTATCTCTGGCAAACTCCGTCTCGTGAACAGGAAGCAGCGCGTCGCCTTCTTTGAGGTAGTGGGTACCATGATAAGTCATACGGCCTGCTTCAAAAAAAGCCGGGATAATCAAATGCCCATCATATTCAAGCCCTGTCATTCGGCGAATCTCATCCGTTAGCGTATCGGTTTCCAATGGATAATACCCGCGCAAAGTAGAATCGCCTCTGCTGACGAAGACGAAGTTGATTCCTGTTTCACTTGCTACTGCCTGTACGTTTTGGGCAATTTCACGATTGATCCGTTCCGCTTCGGCCGCTTGATAAGCGCGTGTGTTGGTTAAAATATAGAAAACTTTTTCCGGATTATTAAAAGCTTCGCGCAATAATTCCTTGTCCCACTGAGTCAATACGTCGATGTCGTGTACGGTTTGTACACCTGTCGGATCATCGTCCAGCACAATGATCTTCTTGTTGCGGGATTGATTGATTTGATTGATTTGCCCACGAAGATCGCTGCCTCTCCATTCTGGGGGCAATTGCGATTCGAGGAATGAGACACTTACTGTGCTTGTACTCATTTGTTACACCCTCCTTACTTCAACTTGTGCAAGTTTTTCATAGTACTGAACAATTCCGCCATGATCATGACTGGCTTTGCCATCGACTTTCAGCGCGTGGAAAATTTCAAGAAGCTGGCTGGATAGCGGCAGGGGAACACCGATTGCGTGCGCTGTTTCCATGACATTGGTAATATCCTTAAGGTTAATATCAATTCTTCCTCCGGCAACGAAATTTCTATCGAGGATTAATGGAACTTTTGCATCCAGTACAGCGCTTCCAGCAAGCCCGCCTCTGATCGCCTGATACATTTTATCGATATCAATTCCGGCTTTAGCAGCCAAAACAAGCGCTTCCGACATAGCCGCAATATTGAGATTAACGATAATTTGATTGGCTAATTTAGCCGTAGAGCCACATCCGTTTCCACCTACTAAGGTAACAGCGCTTCCCATGCTGAAAAGCATATCTTTCACACTTTCATAAACTTCTTCCTTACCGCCTACCATAATGGCCAAGGTGCCATCTACAGCTTTGGGTTCCCCTCCGCTTACAGGGGCATCTAACATTTCAATCCCTTGTTTAGCTAGCTCACTAGCAATTTCATTGGAAACTACAGGTGAGATGGAACTCATATCAATCACTACTGTACCTTCTTTTGCACTTTTATATATCCCGTTTTCTCCAAAAATAACACCTTTAACAATGTTCGCATTCGGAAGCATGGTGATAATAACTTCACTATTCTCCGCTACCTCTTGGGGAGATGCAGCAGCAAGGCCACCTGACTTAACTACTTGCTCCACAGCCTCTTTATTTAAATCGGTTACGGTTACATCATATCCGGCTTTCAAAAGATTGATAGCCATTGGTTTCCCCATGATACCTAAGCCTATAAACCCAATTTTTTTACTCATTTCTATTCCTCCTATTGATTGCGCTTTCACATGTCAGCTGAATACCCTCTAGCTTCTCATGAATGTTTTGGCAAACATGTGTTTATGATAAAAATCAAAGCTTGAACTCATTAGCAGAATGCAACGGTTAACCTATTATGCCACACCGAAATGTATTCAATTCAACTTGTTTTTGTATACAATTTAATCAATTTCGGATACGATTATCTTAATATTAATTTTATTAAAGCGCTAGTCTATACTTTCATAAAAAAAAGAAGTATAATTATCATTTTAGTTTAGATTTCGGACCTTCGAAGAGGTGGACAATTTGGCCAAGAACAATGAAAAATCTCGTCCCGCTTACAACCAGTCCTATGAAATTATTCGTGATATGATCTTACAAGGCGAAATTCCTCGCGGATCCAAAATTGTTGAGGAAAAGCTTGCTTCTGAATTAGGAGTTAGCCGAACCCCGATTCGTGAATCCATACGTAAATTGGAGCAAGAAGGACTTATAGCAAATAAAATGGTCATTAATCCTTCTGAGAAGGATTTGAGAAATACGTTTCAAGTACGTATGCTGTTAGAAGGATCCGCTGCTCGAAGTGCCGCGACTTATCTTCCCGAAAGCGAGTTACAGTCTCTTCTTGAGTGTGTGAGAATTGGCCGAACAGGGGCTGTGGAAGACATTATGAAGGCCAACGAGAAATTTCACGAGATCATCGTACAGTCAAGTAACAATCCGTTCATGATCGATATCATCGATCGTATGCAGTCCATCATCTATCTTTTTCGTCGTACCGTTGTCTACTACAACCGGCCCTTCTTAATTGATGAACATGAGAATATCTATGAGGCCATTAAAGCAAGAGATGGCGACCAAGCAGAAGCTTTGATGAAACAACATTTACAAGCGGATTTAGATTTTTGTTTGCATTTAATTTGCTAGTCAATCATCAAGGATAAACGACTCCGTCGTCCTTTAGGAACGAGCGCGTTTGTCAAGGTAGATGCGAAGCAAAAGTATAAAACTTATACTTTCTGCCCTGAAAATTAAAAATTTTCATTCATCAATGGTGCCGCAACGCGGCATAGAAGTCTTATCTACTGTAAAAGACCTGAGGCTCTGCCTCAGCTTTTTTGTCTATAACCATACTGACACCGCAAAGCGCCGCTTGTCCACCAATGCCAATCCCCTTTCTGCTCTGCTCTACTCTGTGCTAACTTCGACTTCTTTTTTTCCGAGCAATATTGTTAAATAAGAGTCTCTGGAGACTCTTATTGCCCATCATTAGCCACTTTTTGTTGAAATAGAAGCTTCTGGGGGCTCTTATTTCCACGGAATGCTCCGTATGCGCTGTGTTCGGCATCAAATAAGAGTCTCTGGAGACTCTTATTGCCCATCATTAGCCAGTTTTTGTTGAAATAGAAGCCTCAGGAGGCTCTTATTTCCACGGAATGCTACGTATGCGCTGTGTTCGGCATCAAATAAGAGTCTCTGGAGACTCTTATTGCCCATCATTAGCCAGTTTTTGTTGAAATAGAAGCTTCTGGAGGCTCTTATTTCCAAATGTGTGAGCCTTACTCCAGCCGATCCAATGGGATTTTCCATGAAGACGTTAAGAAGCTTCCAGCTCCCCCAATCGCAGGAGCTGCATCGGTACGGCGACGAAAATGATCAACGTCGCAGCTGCAACAATGCCGGAGTCGTTAAGCAGCAGCGCTGCGATGGCTCCGATCATATTGGCTGAGAACCCGTACATCCAATACGGGTATTTGTTCTGCCACAAGCGAAGACGACCGCGGGGACGGAGCACAAGGACAGCCATCACGATGAGGCTGGTGATGAGCACTTTGCTCCACACGGATGCACGAAGCAAGTGCACGTTCATCCGCAGCTTGCGCTCGATCAGCTGTCCGATCTGATCGAAGTGCCCGGCGTGCAGCGCGTGAAACGCACGCCCGACATGGCTCTCCCGCGCGAATGCCGCGGGAGAATCGGCGCTGTTGAGCAGCCACAGCGCCCCAAGTCCCAGCGCGAGCAGCGCCGACAGCAGGGCTGCGCCCCTGCCTAGGCGCAGCTCGCGCCAGCTTTCGCCGGCGAAGCAATGCGCGCCGGCTACGCCGAAGGCGACCGCGGCGCTCAAGGCGCCGCCCGCGTTCGCGCCGAGTGACGGTGCTGCCAAGCAGGCCGTCACGAGCAAGAATGCCCCGCATGCGAGCAGCGCGGGCTGCATTTTCCAATGACGGCGCTGCAAAGCCGCCGTCACACCAAGAACGAGGGCGCCGATCAAAACGCCCATGTACTCATTCCCGATGCCGTAGTAGCGGGCGCCGATCATCGGATCATAACCCAGAATGGAATACTTCATGGCATGGGCCCCTGTACTGCCATCCAACGTTATGATCAACGCGTTTCCAAGACCAAGCCAGATCATGGCTGTGGATAGGCGGCATTTTTCCATAACAGCTGAGATGAGCAGTGTGCACACAATAAAAATGGCAATCAGCACCCGCATCGTGCCTTCAATCCCTAATTTTGTTGTCAGAGGAACAACCAACCAGCCCATCAACAGCATAACGGCAGGCGCCGTGGGCAACGAGAAAAGCAGCGTACGGACACTCCTGCGCCAAGGTAATGGCCTCCCTTCAAGATATTCAGGTTCTGCCTGTCTTTTTTTAATCCACAGACCATACATCAAACTCAAGAGCAATACGAGCATTTCATAAGTAACAAATGGATATAGCAGCAGCGGCCTACTGCGGTAAATCATCTGCATGCTGCTCTGTTCCCTGACAAGCCCAGCAAGAACATCATTTTCCCCCATATAGGATAAAGGAATGCCCATCAGCCCACTCGGCACCGGGATATTGAACTCTTTTAGCAGCGAACTTGTGAAATCTTGCGCCGTAACAACACCTTGCCTGCGAGTAGATTCCGAAACTAATATTGCTCCTCTGCTGTCAGCCGTGTAATGAATGATAGGTGATAGATAGGCTTTGGCTCTTGCCGCCTCACTATTCACTTCCGGAGAGAAAATCCACAAGCTTTCCTCTTCCGTCATTCCTGCCACCACTTGCCCTAAGCATTGATCCATTTCCCTCAATATTTGTCCTTTCAACTGCGTGAAACGATCCTCGTTGTAATGCTCTTTATCCATGTAAAGTCTGTACAAATCACCTAATTCGATTAGTGTAAGGCTGGGCAGCTTTTTTTTTTCCCACAAAGAAAGCAGTTGTGCATAATGGGTACTAACACCGTATGGTCTATCCACAACCACAGTTAAGATATCATCTCCGAGTGCACCTTTATCCACAAAGCCATTAGAATCCATCAGCATGAGCGGACTGTAGCGCCGCAATTTCTTTTCTTCAATGCCTGATCTCTTCCCTAAATCACTGCTTCCCAGCACGGAACGATATACACCGTTCTCCTTCAACAATTCCCCTAGAGTGCCTGGTTCATAAGCTTGGTTCTCATTAGCCCGCTGCAGCAATGTGATGTCAGCCACCAGTACGGCGTCAGCTTCAACCGGCTTTTCTTCCTGGCAGCAGCCTGTGTAACGATTCATAAGTTCAGAAAAGCGAATACCTTGCCTTGTTTCTTTTGCAGCAAAAGCCTGCACTTCTGGGATTCCTACGGAAGGTGCTCCTGCTCCCAACGAGACATACACATCTCTCATCGTTCGGCTCGATGTGCGAATGTTCATAGCTCCAACTGCACTTATCTCCGTCAGGCGCCGTAAATGGGGCAGCTCCATAAGTTGATCGGGCCGAAGCTCCATGAACGATAAACCCGGTATTGAAACCACCGTTACTTGCTTGGAATTTACTTCGTTGTGGATGGATGGGTCGATACCAGCTGCTATTCCCTCCGCACTTGTGGACAACTCTAACAATAAAGTCAAGATACCCACAAAAATGCCTGCTATTTTTAATTTCAAGTGTATTCACCCACTGTTTTTGCTTTTAGCATTTTCATCCAAGTGAAAAGCTATCCACTGCCGGATTGTTCCGATAATTTAAAGTGAGATGATTTTATGCCCAATAACTTATCCACATCGTTATCCACAAAAAAAGAGAGGCAAATTCCGCCTCCCCCTGCGCTATTCCTTCGTTTTCCACAATCTTATCCACATTGTCCACAAAAAGTTGTGAAAAAGTTATTCTTCTCCGTATTCTTTTAAAACCGTTGGTAACCGTGGGTTTGCACTAGTTATGCACATTGTACACAGGGTATGTGAATAACTTTGCACACAAGCTGTGTATATATCTAAGTTTTCTTACAATTTGATATTGTTTAGTCGTTTATCACGCCGTCGTGGCTTCGGTTGGAGCCGATACGCTATTCTGCATACGAATAGCTTGGTTACAGGCTGAGATAAAAGCCTTCGCTACAGCAACAAGTACATCCTGATCAATGCCTGTGTTTTTGTAAGTTTGGCCACCCACTGAGATGGTGACTTCCGCTTCTCCTGTTGCTTTTTCACCTGTGGATAACGAATGAAGCTCCAAATCGGAGAAATCCACAGCCATCGGAATCGCTTGTCGAAGGCACTGCACGATTGCTTCAATCGGTCCTTCACCAGTCCCTGAGTACACATTTTCAACACCAGTTTGATTGTTCTTTACCGACACGGAGGCGACTCGATTGCGATCACTGCTAGAAACAACTTGCATATGTGTCAGTGTAAATGGCTCCATTTGCCCATCAACGGTTGAGCCTACAAGCTCCATAAGCTGGTCGTCAGTCACCATTTTCTGGTCATCTGCTTTTTCTTTGAATCTGGTATAAAGTGTATCCAGTTCTTCTCCTGTAAGCTCGATGCCAAATTGCCCGACGCGATGCTTCAGTGCATGTCGTCCTGAGTGCTTGCCAAGGATGATCATGGACCGTGGAATGCCCAGCTTTTCCGGATCCATAATTTCGTACGTGTTACGATTTTTTAGCAGCCCGTCTTGATGGATACCTGCTTCATGCTGGAAGGCATTGCGGCCGACAATCGGCTTATTGTATGCAATCGGAAAGCCCATGATGCGGCTGACCATTTTGGATGTGTTGAAAATTTCACTGGATACGATCCCTGTTTCCACGCCCATGGTCATCTTACGCGTCTCAATGGCCATAACGAGCTCTTCGAGAGAACAGTTGCCTGCGCGTTCCCCTACACCATTAACGGTTACTTCCACATGAGTGACTCCTGCAGCAATAGCCGCTAGGCTATTCGCGACAGCAAGACCCAAATCATTATGGCAATGTGCGCTGTACTCCACGGTATCGCCGCCCCTTACACTTTGGCGCACTCTTCGGAACATAGCTCCGTATTCTTCCGGCAGCGCGTAACCTACTGTATCAGGGATGTTCAGTATCGTTGCTCCCTCAGCAATGACCGCTTCTAGTACTTCAAACAGGAATTCGTCCCCTGTTCGCGTTGCGTCCATTGGCGAGAATTCAATCCGATCAACGAATTGCTTCGTATAGGCGACCATGGAGCGAGCCATCTCTACCACCTGCTGACGGGATTTGCGCAGTTGGAAATCCAGGTGTATATCCGACGAGGACAGGAACATGTGAATGCGTCTTGAAGCAGCGTCCTGTGTGGCTTTCACCGCGGAGTCAATATCCGCTTTCACAGCACGGGCGAAGCCGCAAATCTCTATGTTCTGCAGTTCACGTGAAATTTGCTGCACCGCCTGAAAATCGCCAGGGCTTGATATCGGGAAGCCCGGCTCGATGGTATCCACACCCATTTTCGCGAGCTGCCTTGCGATCCGAATCTTCTCTTCCGGATACAGTGAGGCTCCTGGCGCCTGTTCGCCATCTCTTAGTGTCGTGTCAAAAATACGAATGCGTCGATTTGTGTTTGTGTTGTTGATTTCCATGGTTAAATTCCTCCTCAAGGTTGGGTCAGACCTGCTGGCAATGATCTTTTTATGGTTTGAAAATGAAAATGAATCGTGCTACGACTGACTTATGTGTCTTCGCGTTACTTTAGTGCTGTTTTTTATCGCTTACGTAGGTAGCTTGAGCTTTTCTGATACTTTAGTGATGGTTTTCATACTTAAACCAGGTGATTTGAGGCAGATTCCTTATTGGATTCCCCGTTAGTGATGTTTTTCATCACTACAGCTCCTGATGGGGCGGGGGGTGTGACTGTAGCGATGTTTTTCATTCTTACAGAAGCTACTTTTGAGCGAAAAGTCTCTGTAGTGATGTTTTTCATTCTTACAGAAGCTACTGTTGAGCGGGCTGTGACTGTAGCGATGTTTTCCATTCTTACAGAAGCTACTGTTGAACGGAAAGTCTCTGTAGTGATGTTTTTCATTCTTACAGAAGCTACTGTAGAGCGGAAAGTGACTGTAGCGATGTTTTTCATTCTTACAGAAGCTACTGTAAAGTGACTGTAGAAATGTCTTTCATCGTTACAGAAGCTCACCTTGGCGGGAGCAGGCCAAGTTGGCTGCTTTTAGTCAATTGAGATGCCGTCTCAAAAAACAACAAAAAGACCCGTCATCTCCACATAAGAGACGACGGGTCTTCACCCAGCGCGGTACCACTCTTGTTGGCTCCAAGTCACGGAGCCCACCTCAGACATAGCGCAGCAAAACTAGCTGCTGCTCTACGTCACCCGATCACGGAGGTCATCCGTTCATCCCTAACAGCCTTTGACTGGCTGATCAGGATGACCGCTTCCAAGCGAGTTCGGGGCATTCACGGTCTGCGTCGCATCAACCCGCAGCTTTCTGTACCGTACAAGTGAGCCCTTACTACTCTTGTTCATCGCGTTTGTTATATGTTCATATTTCTTCTTCACATTTGTTCATGTTCGCTTCAGGTTTCAGAACAACCAAAAAAGCCTGCCATCTCTATAAAAGAGACGACAGGCTTGAACCTTCCGCGGTACCACTCTAATTGATCCGAGCTGTTACACTCGAAACCACTCATGTACCTGATCACGGGGGTCAACCGTCAAGACCTACTTGGGTGCTGGATCCTTGGCATCCTTATCAGTCTTACCGCTCCCGGGCGAGTTCAGGTACCGTTTCGTCTGTGCTTTCACCAAGCGCACAGCTCTCTGAGCGAAACTACTGTTCCTTACTAATCCCGTTCGTTGCGTTTGAAAGTATTGATTGTGATTATAATATGCAGCTTTGGCAAAGTCAATACAGTTGTCAGAAAATTTATTTTATTACCCTTACCACTCTTCTAGCTTGAGTTGAGGCTCTGCCTTCAGTTCCATGGAGTCGAATTCCTGCTTGTCCCACTTCAGGAAAGCGGCTGCGCCTATCATCGCAGCGTTGTCCGTGCAGAGGCCTAGCGGCGGCACGAGCAGCGGCACATTCAGCTGCTCGCAGCGCTCGGCGAGCCTGCTGCGCAGCCCTTTGTTCGCGGCGACACCGCCCGCGAGCAGCAGCTGTTTCGCGCCGTATTCACGCACGGCGCGGTCAGCCTTCTCCACAAGCACGTCGATGACGGAGGCTTGGAAGCCCTTGGCAATCTGCGCGATTTGAACGGCCTCGCCGCGCATCTTGCTTTGGTTGACGACGTTCAGCACAGCGGATTTCAATCCGCTGAAGCTGAAGTCGTAAGAGTCTGCCTCGAGCCATGAGCGAGGCATCTTGATCTCAGACTCGGCTTCCTGCGCAAGCCGATCTACATGCGGTCCGCCCGGGTAAGGCAGGCCCATCGCCCGCGCGATTTTGTCGTAGGCCTCGCCAGCCGCATCATCGCGCGTTCGCCCGATGATGCGGAATTGGCCCGGCCCCTCCATCAGAATCAACTCCGTGTGTCCGCCGGACACAACGAGCGAGATCAACGGATACTCAAGCTCATGTACAAGTTGATTCGCATAAATATGTCCCGCAATATGGTGAACACCAATCAGCGGCAGGTCTAAGGCACAGGCTAGCGCTTTGCCCGCAACAACACCCACTAACAAGGCCCCGATTAATCCGGGTCCCTCGGTTACGGCAATCGCGGACAGCTCCTGCAGAGATACGCCCGCTTTCTGGGTGGCTTCCTCCAGCATCCATGTGATCGATTCCACATGCTTACGGGAAGCCACTTCCGGCACCACACCGCCATAGCGTTGGTGCGTTTCGATCTGGCTGGAAATCACATTGGAACGAATGATTTTACCATTTTCGACAATGGCGACAGAAGTTTCGTCACAGCTCGTCTCGATCGCCAAAATATAAACCGGCTTCGTGACGGGAGCTTCCTTTTGCTGTTGTCCTGTTTTACCTTTTAGCACATCCATATCTATCTGTTGCCCTGTTTCATTCTTTTGCTCTTGTCCCGTTTCAATTGTTTTCTCTTGCCCTACTTCTCTAGTCAAATTCGTCACCTATCCGAAAGCCTCAGTCCCCGAGACTATCCTTTCTTCTCTTAGGCAAGTCTGCCCACATAATGACAGCATCCTCGCGATTATCCGTGTAATATCCTCTACGCACGCCAACAGAGCGGAAACCGACTTTTTCGTACAAATTTTGCGCAACGTAGTTCGAGGCTCGTACCTCAAGTGTCATCCGAATAGCCCCTAAGAAAGCAGCTGTTTTCATCAGCTCCCGAAGCAAACGTTCCCCTAGCTTACGTCCTCTATGCGTATCCCGAACTGCCACATTCGTGACATGCGCCTCTTCCATGATGAGCCACATGCCGCCATACCCGGCGACCTCACCTTCGATATCCATAATCATATAATGAGCGAACTGATTGTTCGTTAATTCATTTTCGAATGCACCTTTTGTCCAAGGCGTCGTGAATGCTTCTTGCTCAATTTCACAAATAAAAGGGATGTCTTCCATTCGCATGGAACGGAATACCAACGAGTTTTCGGTTGTTTGCGGTTGTCGCTGCTCCATCATCAATGATCCCCTCTCTTCGGCTTAATTCCGGCCAGTAAATTCGCCTCGGCTTCCGGAAGTCTAGTGTAATTGGGGACAAATGTATGCACATCTGCCTTCTCCCCTTTGGCCAACCTCGGATAGGCTAGTCTCCCAATATATTCCGCTTCAATGCCATAGGAAAGGACACGAACGACTCCGTCCCAATCCTGTGCGAATTGTTCAAGCTCTGCCATGAAACCCTCGGTTTCACCCACAAACAGAATCTCTTGCGGCCTTTGTCCTTGCGAAGATGAGGCTGCTTGTTTAACGATTTGCTCCGTCCAAGATCCAATAACGCGAATGCCATCAGGCAGTACTTCTTGCCAGCTTGCTTCTACCTCTCCATTAGCTGTCATGGGGGAAGCACCCATATAGGCATAAACGGCTGTAAAAGCCTGCTTTCTCCTGCCATCCATGAGCGGAACCACCCAAGTTGGCCCATTTCCGGTCGCGTTCGGCTCCTTCATAGCACCGCCAAGTGCCATTGCTTCTAAGCTGGACACACCAATAAGATCCATACCTAACGACCACGCGAATGTTTTGGCAACAGACACGGCAATACGAACCCCTGTATAGGAACCGGGGCCTTGGCCCACAGCAACCGATTGAAGGTCCTTGGGTTTGAGATGTAAACTTGCAAGCAAATCTTGAATATGGGGAAGAAGCCCGATCGAGTGATTCCGTTCAGCGTGGGAGCTGACCTCACCCAGCATGGCACCATTTTCCAAAATAGCAACTGTCATTGCAGATGTTGAGGTATCGATGGCTAAGCATCGTCCTACATTCATTGTCCGTTCTGTCATTGTAAATGTCCGTTCTCCTTCATTTGTACACACCAGCTCTGATACGGGTCTCCGTGCGGAGTCAGGTGAAATACTCTGGTTTGATCATCCTTTTGGACAATCGTGATAGCTAGTCGCTCTGTCGGCAGAAGGTCTTCAATTAAGCTTGACCATTCGATCAGCGTAACGCCCGCTCCATAAAAATAATCGTCGAGCCCTAATTCATCCGCTTCCTCTTGGGAAATGCGGTACATATCCATATGGTAGAAAGGAAGCTCGGCTCCCTCATATTCTTTGATAATGGTAAATGTAGGCGAGTTAACGGTTTCGGTAATTCCCATCGCTCTGGCAAAGCCTTGCGAAAACCTCGTTTTTCCCGCACCCAGATCGCCATCTAGTGTAAAGACAGTGCCAGGCTGCAAATAAGCGGCCAGCAATCTCCCTAGTTTATCGGTATCTTCCTCATGCCGGGAGTTGTACGTAAATGTGGATTGAGGCAAGTAGATCTCATCCCTTTCTTTCCGTTTGCGCGTGCTGCTCCTATTATAGTCCTCGCTAGTAGGCAACATCAACTCTGTAATTGAAAAAGCCCGCCCCGAAATGACTCGGAGCAGGCTTTGCTGTTCTTTCACGTCCACTAATGGACCTCTTCTAACTCTTGAACCGCCACGACCCGAGAATCAGCCGGGTTTTCTTCCGCATGAACTTTGGCAACTGCTTTGCCAGAATCCACACTGTCGATCCAGACAGGAAGGCCGTTTAGCTCGACGTGAATCTTCTCATCTGCGGCTAAAATTTCTTGAGCGCGATGAATGTTCATGGCTCATCCAATACGGATTCCGGATGATCCATCGTATCCGTTGTCGTGGATTCGATTAATCCATTGTGCATGGTGACGTTACCGCCTCCCAAGCCTTCATTAATCATGCGATCAATGTCCATGAAATGATCATCTTTGCCTTCATTGATCGTATCTTGGAATTCATTTGAATCTTGTGCCATCCGTAATCCCTCCTTAGCTTTAGATTAGCTCATGTTGATCAACTTTCGCTTTTAAAGTACCCACTATCGAGGTAATCCATTCTCTTAAATCCCTACCGTATAAAGGAATTAAATCAAGAGAATACTAGTACAATCACGATTACCCAGGAGGAATCACGAGATGCATACAGTTTGGAAAGGTGCTATTAGCTTCGGACTTGTTCATGTGCCTGTGAAAATGTTTTCGGCTACGGAAGATAAAGATATCTCGATGCGTTATATACATAAAACTTGTATTACACCACTCTCCTATGTACGTAAATGCCAGACTTGTGAGAAGGAAGTAGAGTGGGAGGAAATTTCCAAGGGATATGAGTATGAACCTGGACGTTTCGTTATTTTTGAGAAGGATGAATTGGAAAATATCTCAGGCGAAGCGAATAAAGAGATTAAAATTCTGGATTTCGTCAACTTGACAGATATTGATCCGGTTTATTTTCAAAAGACTTACTATCTTGGACCTGGAGATACAGGGTCTGGTGCCTATCATTTGCTGCTGGATTCCATGCGTCAAACCGGCAAAATCGGCATCGCCAAAGTCTCGATCCGCTCCAAGAGCTCACTAGCCGCCATTCGAGTTATTGAGAACTGCCTCGCTATGGAAACTATCTTTTACCCGGATGAGATTCGTCCGATTTCTCAAGTTCCCAACCTTCCCGAGAAAGTCACCGTGAACGAGCGTGAAATGGAAATGGCGAAGATGCTCATCAGCCAGCTATCGACACCTTTTGAACCTGAAAAGTATAAAGATGAATATCGCGGCCGCTTGCTCGAAGCCATCGAGCATAAAGTTGCTGGAGAAGAAGTACAAGCTGCCCCTACACTGCAGAAAACGAGCGTTATTGATCTCATGGCCGCGCTGCAAGCGAGCCTTGACGCCACGAAACCGACTGATGGAAAAGTAGCATTAGGTGAGGACGCCAGTGTCACTGAGGTCAAGAAGCCGAAAGCGAAACCGAGAGCCAAAAAAGTCAAAGAACCGGTAACGTGAATGTGAGTAGGACGCAAATAAAGCGCTGATTCTTGATATTCAAGGTTTAGCGCTTTTGCTTTGTTCTGTTATAGCATCTACATATTCTGTGCAAAGGTGCAATCCGCTATATCCATTTGAACAAAGGCTTGAATGCTGGGATGCCTCATCGTCCCGTGGGGAGTCCATTCAAGAAATTGGATTTTCGCCGTTAACTTGGGTTCAATCCAAATGGCTTCTTTGCTCCGTTCAGGCTCGTTAATAAATGGCTTTTGTGACCTCGTCATCGGTTCAACGATCTTCGTCAATTGACGCCAATCTTCCCTACTTAATTTCCCAGTGCCGGCGTGACCTATATAAATAAAACGGCCATCTTTGTCGTATAACCCAAGCATTATCGCATTGACAACACCCGCCCTAGTCGTTACCCCGCCAATCACAGCAAATAGGTCGCGGAAAATCTTCTTCTTCATCCATCGGCTGTCTTTTCCCCCAATGGCATAAGTACTGTTGAGATCCTTGCATACAACCCCCTCCATGCCGTGCTCCTTCATAACATCGAAGAGTTTGTTTCCGTCCGCAATGTTTTGTGTAAGTTGAAATTGGGGCAAGGGAGTAATCACTTCATGGAGTATCTTCTGTCTCACTGATAATGGCTTATCCAAGACCCACTTGTCATTGTACATGAGGATATCAAAAATCATATAAGTAATGGGCGTCTGCGTGACCGCTCTATCTATGCTTTGGCTTTTTCGTAAAGATTCCCTCTTCATAATCTCGTGAAAGGCAGGCTTCTTTTGATCAAATGCTATGATTTCCCCGTCTAAGATAACGGAAGAAGCCGAACAATATGTTTTTATTTCTAGCAGCTCGGGGTACTGTTTGGTTCGGTCATTACATCTGCGATTCACTAAACGAACATCTTTTCCATCAAAATAGGTTAGCATTCTGACGCCGTCCCACTTGATTTGTGCCACCCAATTATCGGATGTTGGAATCGTTTCCGTGCTGATCGGCTCGAAAGGAAATACGGGCTTAAGTTCCATGTGGTTCTCCCATGTATGATATGTTCTTTTCATTGTTGCCATTATTGAAATAGAACAAACCAAAAATACTAGCTGCCAAGGCGATCAATGTTTGCTTAAGCCAAGTTTGCCCCAAACATGTTGTACTTTGTATAACAATAAGCAAGCAATTCCGCGTTATATTCAGAATTGTTGCAGAAAATACACCATTTACTGCCATTAATAGCCTCATATCATGAAATATGGCTAAATTGTTGTACAAAGTACAACACCTACAGCTTGATGAGAAGGAAACGAAAGAAATTGTTGTACACTGTACAACTTTCGCTCATAATAAGCCGTTAAAAGCTAGACTCACAAGCATCCTAATCATCCTTCTTCCTTAAAATAAAAAGCAAACACTCATTCAACATATAATTAAATAATTATATAAG
Organism: Paenibacillus sp. J31P190; assembly: GCF_059692075.1. Taxonomy (NCBI): domain Bacteria; kingdom Bacillati; phylum Bacillota; class Bacilli; order Caryophanales; family Paenibacillaceae; genus Paenibacillus; species Paenibacillus sp. J31P190. The sequence goes on from NZ_JCAUAS010000001.1 coordinate 234,681, forward strand.
CATTGACAACTGAATAGGTAATTGAGAAAATAATAAAGAAATTTCTTGTACTTTACACCTTACGAAGGAGCGTGCAGCTTTGGTTGAAATAGAAAAAGTCGCGGACGTTTGCAAGCTGCTAGGGGATAAAATGCGACTCACGATTCTTTCGCTTCTTAAGGAACGTGAGCTTTGCGTGTGCGAAATCGTGGAAATCATGAATACCAGTCAGCCTAATGTGAGCCAGCATATGCGGAAATTGAAGGATGGCGGCTTGGTTAAGGAAGCCAAGAAAGGACAATGGGTATATTACTCGTTAAACATTGACGATAAGCCTTACTTGCACGAATTATTTCAACATTTGCCTTCTCAAAAAGAAAAGGTAGATCTCATGTCTTGCGAGCAGCTCGATTGCTGCGACTAGCAGATGAGCTTATTATTTAGGAGGTTTAAGAAGAACGTATGGTTTACTTAGCAGTCATCATCTTTTTACTTACGCTGACCTTCGTCATTTGGCAGCCTAAAGGGCTGAATATAGGGTGGTCCGCATCCGCAGGTGCCATTCTTGCGCTGCTCTTTCAGGTTGTTTCTCTGAATGATGTTGTCACTGTGACTGGCATTGTTTGGAATGCGACTTTGACTTTTGTCGCCATTATTCTGATCTCCCTCATCTTGGACAACATTGGATTCTTTGAATGGTCTGCCCTTCATATGGCACGAATTGCCAAAGGGAACGGGAAAGTTATGTTCGTCTATGTCATCCTGCTCGGGGCCGCTGTTGCTGCACTATTCTCCAATGATGGCGCCGCGCTAATTCTAACGCCAATTGTTCTAGCTATGGTTCGTGCCTTAAAATTTCCAGATAAAATGATTCTGCCGTTTATTATGGCCAGTGGTTTTATTGCAGATACGACATCCTTTCCTTTCGTTGTGAGCAACTTGGTGAACATCGTATCGGCTGACTTTTTCGGTATTGATTTTGTCACTTATGCTAGCCGAATGTTTATTACAAGTCTAATCTCATTAGCTGCCAGTTTGCTTGTGCTATTCCTGTATTTTAGAAAAGACATTCCTCAAAACTACGATATCACTCAGCTTAAGCGTCCTTCTGAAGCGATTAAGGATATTCAGCTATTTCGATTATCTTGGGTCATTCTTGGGATCCTATTAGCTGCTTACCTAATCAGTGGTTTTATTAAAATTCCTGTTTCCATTATAGCCGGGGTCGCTGCACTTAACTTCATTCTGATTGCCCGATCGAGCAAGGTGATCGAAACCAAAAAAATCATCAAAGATGCGCCATGGGCTGTCGTCATTTTTTCAATCGGCATGTACGTAGTTGTTTATGGATTAAAGAATGCTGGCTTAACCAATGCTCTTGGAGAACTAATTGACACCATTTCAAGACAAGGCTTGTTCGCTGCCACCATAGGGATGGGCTTCCTGGCTGCTATCCTTTCCTCGGTTATGAATAACATGCCGACGGTTATGATTGATGCACTAGCGATCAAGGGCACTCAAACAGAGGGAATTATTCGTGAAGCTCTCATCTATGCCAATGTCATAGGCTCCGATTTAGGGCCTAAAATTACACCAATAGGCTCGCTCGCGACTTTATTATGGCTCCATGTCCTATCCAAAAAAGGTGTGAAAATCACCTGGGGGTACTATTTTAAAATAGGCATCATCCTTACGATCCCAACTTTGTTAATCACATTAATTGGTCTGTACCTATGGTTAAACGTAGTTTCATAATCAACCTTTAAGGAGATGTTCACTATGGACAAAAAAATCGTATATTTTCTATGCACGGGAAATTCTTGCCGAAGTCAAATCGCAGATGGTTATTTGAAAGCTTTGGGCAGTGACAAATATGAAGTGAAAAGTGCCGGTCTGGAGGCCCACGGTCTAAACCCAAGAGCGGTTGCCACGATGAAAGAGGATGGCATTGATATCTCTACTCATACCTCTGATGTGATTGACCCTGAAATTTTGAGTCAAGCGGATTACATCATTACATTGTGCGGTCATGCCAATGACAATTGCCCAGTTGTGCGTAATGATAAAGCAGAAAGATGGCACTGGGGCTTCGATGACCCGGCCAAAGCAACGGGAACTGAAGAAGAAATTACAGCCAAATTCCGCGAGGTTCGCGACGCCATTAAAGCTCGGATTACGCAGTTCGTAAAAGAAGGTAACTAAGATGATCAAAAGAATGCACGTCGCGGTCAATTGTTCCGATCTTCACAAGTCGTTAGATTTTTACCGCGCTTTCTTCGGCGCTGAGCCGACGAAAGTCAAAGACAACTACGCGAAATTCGAGCTCGATAGTCCTGCTCTTCACTTCTCTTTGAATGTCAGACCGTTCGAGAAAAACGGCATTCTCAATCATTTGGGATTCCAAGTGGATAACACGGAAGAAGTCCTCCAAATGGGTGAGCGTTTGAGACAAAGCGGCCTTCTTCTAACCGACGAAATGAACACAACCTGCTGTTATGCCGTTCAAGATAAGGTTTGGGTGTATGATCCCGACGGAAACGCTTGGGAAATCTTTTATACCAAGGAAGATTCCGAATTTGAATCCGCGGGAGAGCCTTTGGATGCCTCATTATGCTGTTCACCACCGTCCGCACCTGTAAAGGCAACTATAGAATTCATGCCATTTAAGAAAAAATAAGGAGGGCATATCATGCCGAAAAATTATCAAGCCTTAATCGAAGATAAAATCTTCTTTGGCGGTGCCTCTGACGTTGAGGACATGGTCAAGAACGAGAACGTTGAAGTGATTGTTGATCTACGCGGAGAAGCCACGGAGTGTGCTTTCCCAGCCGGTAACGTCGAATGGATTCAGGTCCCCCTTGGAGACAACGCCGAAGTACCACAGGATCAGCTCTTTCAGCAAGCAATCGATCACGTTGTAGAGGCTTATAACAGTGGTAAAAAGGTTGGCTTTCACTGTGGCGGAGGCAAAGGTCGTACCGGAGCTGTAGCCATCGGCACTTTGATCTCATTGGGCAAAAGCCAGACCATCGAAGAAGCGGAGAAAATAGCTCAAAGCATTCGCCCTGTCGTGAATGTTAGAGCACCTCAACGTGAGGCTCTTGAGAAATTATTTAATAAATAAACCATAAAAACTAGACCCCTGAGCAATTTTGCTTAGAGACCTAGTTTTTTGCTATTTCTTAACGCTATTTCTCTTAGATCGTCGATTCATTCATCCAATCTAGTTCTACATCTCTTAAATCGGAAACCAACGTCAAATTTACTCATTTGAGGTTGCCTGATGAATGAATCCAAAAGCTGAATGACTCTATAATCGAACTTTGGAGTTTTATAATACCAGTTGTGAGGAGCCATAATGAATGAATCAACAGTTTCTATCTTTCAATAATTTGCTCGCGTTTCGGTCCAATGGAGACCCAACGAATAGGCACACCAATCAATTTCTCAATGTGAAGCACATAATTTTGAGCTTCAAATGGGAGATCATTAAACGTACGAATATGTGAAATGTCACACTTCCAACCCGGCAGCTTTTCATAGACTGGCTCTGCTTGCTGTAATTGTGAAGTATGCGGGAAATCCATGCTCATCTCATTTTGAATACGATAAGCGTTACATATTGGAATCTCCTCCAGATAGCCCAGCACATCTAGATTGGTTAGGGCAACCTCGGTTGCGCCCTGCAGCCCACAGCCATACTTGGTCGCAACGGCATCGAACCATCCTACGCGCCTTGGCCTGCCGGTTGTTGCACCAAATTCTCCCGCATCCCCGCCACGCGTACGTAACTCATGGGCACCCTCGGCATGAATCTCTGACACAAATGGCCCTTGGCCGACACAGCTTGAATAAGCCTTCGTTACAGCGACAACTTTCTTGATGGCATAGGGAGGAACTCCTGCCCCAACAGCAGCGTATCCAGCCAATGTGGATGAAGATGTCGTATACGGATAAATACCATGGTCAGGATCTCGTAACGCTCCTAATTGTCCCTCAACCAATACCGATTGTCCTTTTGCTAATGCTTCTTGCAGCAATGTTGTCGTATTGCACACAAATGGCTGAATGAATGCCGCTTGCTGCTGCACTTCATCAACAAGCTGATCTACATCCAGAGGAGTCTTTTTATATAAATGAGTGAGAAGTATATTTTTGGACTCCAATGCCCTAGTTAACTTTGATCTTAAATGACTTTCATCAAATAATTCGGATACTTGTATGCCAAGCTTCGCATATTTATCCGCATAGAATGGCGAAATTCCTTGCTTGGTGGACCCAAACTTCCTGTCCCCTAAACGTTCCTCCTCCAACTCATCGAAATGAATGTGATAAGGAAGCACGACTTGCGCGCGTTCAGAAATACATAACTTAGGCTCAGGTACGCCTCGCTTCACTAATTCCTGATATTCACTTTGGAGCTTACTCATATTTAAGGCGACACCAGGCCCTATAACATTCGTGGTTCCAGGATAGAACACTCCCGAAGGCAGCATATGCAGCGCGAATTTGCCATAGTCGTTAATAATCGTATGCCCTGCATTGCTCCCACCTTGGTACCTAACTACAAATTGGGAATGGACGGCAAGCACATCTGTTAATTTCCCCTTGCCCTCGTCGCCCCAATTCGCTCCCACAATAGCTGTAACAGTCATCTTAAGATCACCCTCCCATTGAAATAACTCCATACAACTAAGTATAATGACAATATTCTCATTAAAAAAATTAATATTACTAATACTTAATATTAACCGTATTGATATTAGGGAGATGAACGAACGATGATTCACAATATGGAGCTATATCAAGTCTTCTATATCACGGCAAAAGCGGGTAGTCTATCCAAGGCAGCTGATGAACTATTTGTTACACAACCAGCTGTTACGCATTCGATTAAACAGTTAGAGGCAAAACTGGGCGGGCAATTATTTTTCCGCACATCTCGAGGAGTGACATTAACAACGGAGGGTCGCGAGCTTTTCACCTATATAGAGCAGGCTTATCACTTTATTCTTAATGGTGAAAGAAAGATTACCGAGATGCATCAACTTACGCACGGAGAGGTGAAAATTGGAGCTGGTGATACGCTCTGTAAACATTTTCTTTTGCCGCATCTTAAGCAATTTCACGAAGCATTCCCCAAAGTGAAGATACAAGTAACGAACAGAACCACAACGGAGACGATTACACTGCTAAAAGAGGGGAAAATTGATCTAGGCATCGTCAATCTCCCTATTTCTGACCCTCATATCTCCATTCAAGAAAGCATTGTCATACATGACTGTTTCTTAACAGGAGAAGCGTACAAGCATCTTACAGAGACCCCCATTTCTCTCATGAAGTTGCTCGAGCATCCGATTATCCTGCTTGAGAAAGGGAGCAGCACCCGCGCCTACTTAGATCATTTTGCTGAAGGACACGGTTTGTCCATGAAGCCAGAGATTGAGCTTGGCAGTGTTGATTTACTTATTGAATTTGCTAGAAATGGCTTCGGTATAGCTTGCGGAATCAAAGAATTTGTCAATCAAGAGTTATTGGACGAATCGTTGTATGAAATTCAATTAACAACTCCTATCCCTGCCAGAAAAGTAGGTATTATTAAATTAAAGAGTACACCCCTATCTACTGCTGCCACCCATGTGTATGATACTTTAAGACAAATGTAAAAAGGGGCTGTCTCAAAAGTGTTCGCATGATTGAGAACGTCCCGAATTTTACGCAAAGGAACCTCCAATTCCACTAGCACAGTGGGAGATGGAGGTTCTTTATAGCCGATTTGGCATGTGAAAACATATCCATATCTATCTCGATTACAAACCTAGACTGCGGCTAGGTCATTTAAAATATCTACATTGCGATAGAAATGAATAGGCAAGTTAGGTGTGCTAATTCCTTCTAACTATCGAGGTATCTCATGAGATAAGACCACAGATCGTGCTAATGTTCTGCAAAAACATGACATTCTGGGCGCATTACCGATCAATAAGCAAACATAGCTTGCTTAAGTATCCATAACAAGAGCTATTCGAACAAATAAGCAGCTTCAGTTGCCCTATTGTCCGTATCAAACCGCGTTAAACGGGTCCCCAAGCGCAGACTTGGGGGTATGGATTCACTCCCGAGTATGGAAAATGTGGCTGTCTCAAAAGTATTCGCATGATAGAGAACGTCTCAAATATTGCACGAAAGAACCTACAATTCCACTAGTACAGTGCGAGATGGAGCTTCTTTTATTTATGAAATTTGACTCTTAGTGGGTGCTCGAAAATCATAAATTGGCTTTTGAGACAGCCCCTCTTTTTCAACCATAGCCGTCTTCTACAGCTCCGACAAATAGTTCTTCACTGCATCTACAGCTTCTCTCCTATTTTCAGCTTTGATAACGACTCTGTCTTGTTCATATTGCTTCATCGCATGCTCATAGCGCGGGTCATAATATTGCATCAGAAGCAGCCTGACGGCGTTCTCATAGTGCTGTTCTTGAAGATTTGTCTCAATTTCTTTGGCAATCGGTGTATGGATGCGGTTTTTGATATGCTTAAACGCAAGCAAAATATCCGGCTGATTTTCGAAAGGTCTGTAATCCTCGATAATATGCTGAACACGTTCTTCGATGGGCATTTCGATAAAAATCTGCGTGGCAGCTTCTTTTTTTTGAACGATAAACTCGGGAAGAACGACTTTGCCTATTCGCTTGCTTTCTCCCTCTATTAAAACGTAAGGCGCTGATTCAAGCTTCAGTAGTTGCCCGACGAGTAAGGATTCAAATGTCTTTTGGTTATGCGATTTCAAACCAATTTCGCCAAAAATGGAGCCTCTATGTCCGGCCATCCCTTCAAAATCCAAGACAGGAAAGCCCTCTTCCTGAAGGCTGCGCAAAATAGCTGTTTTCCCGGTTCCCGTGTTTCCCAGAATAACGTGGGCAGGGGGCTTGAAATCTCCCAGCTGCTCTAGTGTACTCACAACCCACTTCCGATAGGCCCGAATACCTCCTGTCAAACGGTAAACCCGAATGCCCATCAGCGACAAAACTGTTGCTGTTGTTTTACTTCTCATTCCGCCGCGCCAGCAGAAAACGACCTTTGGTTCCTTGATTTGCTCGAAAGACTTCACAAAAGCGGGAAGCTTCGCAGAAACGATCTCAAGCCCTCTATCCTTAGCTGCTTGCACGCTCACTTGCTTATAAAGGGTACCGATCTCGGCACGCTCTGCATCCTCAAATATGGGTATATTCAAGCTGCCGGGGAATGTGCCATCCTCAAATTCCGAAGCGGAACGGACATCGATCGAAACGATCTCTTTTTTATTTTGCAGGGTTAGTAATTCTTCGATGGTGATGTCTTGAAACAATGGATTTTCGCTCCTTTAAAGTACAACAATGCGTCCGGGATGTTCTGCCGTGACTTCGCCAATCAAGCTCGCTTCTACGCCAGCATCCTTCAGTTTGCTAAGTAATTCAGCAGCCTCTTCTCCATCAACAGAGATGAGGAGACCACCTGAGGTGACCGCGTCGCACAAAATCCATTGGCCAATTTGATCCAACGATTCAGCAAATGTGATCGATTCCTGAACATGAGCAAAGTTGTTCTTAGTGCCTCCAGGAACAAAGCCCTCTTCGGCAAGCTCTCGGACCCGCGGCAATACAGGTACATCTTGCGCAGTTATGCGAATACCCACGCCGCTGCCTTTGGCCATTTCCAGTGAATGTCCCATTAAACCAAAGCCCGTCACATCTGTGCAGGCATGAACGTTATAAGGCTCCATCGTTTCCGCAGCCGTCTTATTCAGCGTTGCCATCACCTGTGTGACTCGCTGAATTTCTTCTTCACTTAGTCGATCCTTTTTGATCGAGGTCGTCAAAATACCCACGCCAATCGGCTTCGTTAAGATTAATTTATCTCCGGGCTTAGCTCCTGCATTGGTGCGAATTTTCCCTGGGTGCACCAATCCCGTGACGGCGAGTCCAAACTTCGGCTCGTTGTCATCGATGGAATGACCACCTACTAGTGTAATTCCTGCCTCTAGCATTTTATCCCCAGCACCGCGCAAAATATCGGCAAGCACTTGCTTGGGAAGCGTTTTAATCGGAAAAGCCACAATGTTTAATGCCGTTAATGGCTTACCGCCCATCGCATAAATATCACTGATGGCATTCGCCGCAGCTACTTGTCCGAATGAATAGGGATCGTCAACGATCGGAGTGAAGAAATCTACGGTTTGAACGAGCGCTAGCTCTTCACTTAGTTTATAAACACCTGCATCATCGCTAGTATCTATCCCGACCAGAAGATTTGGGTTAGCAACTGTAGGCGGCAAAGATTTTATCACTTGAGAAAGATCTCCCGGACCGATTTTGCATCCGCATCCACCTTTTGTGGAGTAGGAGGTTAGTTTGATTTTATCCCCAGTCGTCATTTGGCTTCAATCCCTTCATTTCCACACTATGTATGTATCAATGATAACTGATTGATCACAAAAATAAAAACGAACATCTCAAATCCGTGAGCTGAATCACAGAGCAGAATGTTCGTTTTTGGTCATCAACGTTTCGTATGCAGCGACTTCAAGTTTGCTTCAATGGAAACACGTTGGTTTTCTAAGAATGGCGGGAGGGAAAGTGATTCGCCTAGCGTCTCAAGGGGTTCATCCGTAGCAAAGCCCGGACCATCGGTCGCTAGTTCAAAGAGAATGCCATTCGGCTCGCGGAAGTATAAGGATCGGAAATAAAATCGATCTACGAAACCTGAGTTAGGCAATCCTGCTTTGTTAAGAATTTCAGCCCAAGCCAGCAGTTCTTCCTTGTCTTCAATACGGAAAGCAACGTGATGAACGCCGCCGCCGCCTTGACGTGAAACCGGCAGATCGCTGCGCGGCTCGATCTGGACTTCGGCCCCTGACCCACCTTCGCCTACTTGCATGACAATGATATCTTCTTCTCCTTTAGCCAGCGCGGGAATGCGTTCTTTCTCCGTGAAGCCTAGTAAGCGAAGCGCTGCCAGTGTGGATTCCGGCTTTCGGACGGTAAGCTTCACTGGGCCTAGTCCGGTGATGCCATACGAAACGGGAACCGCACTTTTTTCCCACGGCTTCCCGCCCTTAACACCTGTATTATTTTCATCGGAAACGATGGCTAGCTGCTGACCTTCCGGATCCTCGAAAAAAATGACTTTGCGTCCCGCAAAATCCTCCACTGGGGAGTACTTCACACCATGTTCCTTGAATCGCTCTATCCAATACGAAAGCGCGTCGTCATTCGCAACACGAAGAGATGTACCTGAGATACTGCTTACCCCTGCAGCATTAGGTCCAACCCCGGGAAAATCAAAGAAAGTAAGCTCTGTTCCCGGATTCCCCTTTTCATCTCCATAAAACAAATGATAAGCCGTTGTATCGTCTTGATTGACTGTTTTTTTGACAAGCCGCATGCCAAGCACCTCGGTGTAGAACTGGAAGTTCGCTGCTGCGTCCCCTGTCATCGCGGTTACATGATGAATACCTTTTACGTTCAAATCTATCCGTCCTCTCTAAACATGCTCAGACCTCTGATCCAACACAACTGGTAGTTTAACCTTAACCTACTCGTAGTATGAGCTATGATGTACCCAGTATCTTCTTCCCGCGCGGCTGCAAACCATTCGGATCTGGCTCTAACGTAACGCCAAAGGAATCGATTTGGAAATCCTTCACCTTCACAGGGATACTGTAGGTCAGCACACCAGTACCCTTCTCGTCTACACGGAGCGTCCCGCAATTGTATCGCTTCCCGCTTCGGTTATACCAAACCTGATAGGCCCAATCCCCTTGCGTCTCCTTAAGGCCTTGCAAATTAATGACCACATTGTGGATATCGCCATTTTGCAGTACATAAGCTGTGCCAGAGGCTGTTGGCATTGTACTTTCAACGGATTTCAATTGGAACGTATGAACGATTTCCGCAGGTTGATTTAATGAGGGGTTGGCTGAAAAGTTTTTGGGTTGTTGATTGTTCCACCATACGCCTACAACGAGGCCTAAAATAATGGCTGCAGCCCCACCATAAACCCATTTGAACGAATGTTTTTTCTTCTTTTTATCCTTCAGTTCAGTCGGGATAATAGACTGCATAACCTGTTGCTTCAAATCCGAGGGGACTTCTACTTCCTCCATCTCAAAAGGAAGTGCCTGCCAGACCTCCTGCAGCTCGCTTAATTCTTCCCGACATGTGACACAAGTTCGCAGATGCCGTTCGAAAGCAGCGCGTTCCCACTCTGTGCAGTCGCCTGTCAAATAATTGACAAGATAACTGCATTCCACAGTCTCCTGTTCTTTCATTACGTCATCCCTCCCTCAGTGATGTCAGATGCTTCCGAAGTATCTTCAACCCTTGGTGCAATCGGCTTTTTATCGTACCAAGCGGCTCATTCGTTTGAGTCGCAATTTCGCTTAGAGAATAGCCTTGCCAGTACATCATGTCGATCAATTGTATTTGGCTATCCGACAAATGCACATAAGCCTCTTGAATTTGCTCTCCTATCCACTTACGTGACATGACCGATTCTGGATCAGGATCGCTCGAAATAAGCGTATGTTCCCACTCTCTGGGCTCAAATTGGATCACTTGATCGAGTCTCCGCTTCTTGCGCAAGCAATCTATCGTGATATTGCGGGTAACCGTGATCACCCAGTTGACGAATGCACCTTTGCTTGCGTCAAAGCCCTTTTCTGTGGTCCAAAGACGTGTGAAAACAAGCTGGACAATCTCTCTGGCCGCTTGCTCTTCCTTCATGGATTTCAGCGCAAATGAATACACCAGCTTCGCATAGCGATCGTAAAGCTCTTCTAAGGCAGGATGGTGCTTAGCCATCACCAGCTTCATGAGCTCACCATCTGTTCGATTTCGCATAATTCGGTACACCCCGAGTCGAAATGAAGTTTATTATCTTTCTACATTATCGCCAGCTAGACTTCTTGGCAATAGCTTTATAGAAAAATAGCGCCCCAACGCCGCTGAATCTGCCAGCATGTTGGAGCGCAATAAACCTACAGGGTCGACTAGTAGTTATCTAGCTGTGGTTTGAGCCGGGTCGAGGACGAACCAGACTTTTCCTACATTTTGTCCGGTTGTATCACCGGGATTGTGATCCTTGATCCAGTAGTAAAGCGGCCAGCCTTTGTACGTGCTTTGTTTCGTGCCATCGTTCCGAGTAAGGGTACCAAAATCGCTGCTAGTTAGATCCGAGGAAACCGTAAGGTTCGCATCATAGAAGATCGGCCAGTTAACCAAACATTGGCCTACGCAGGAGTTAGGGTCCGCTTTATCTTTTGTGAACAAGTACAAAGCCATGCCGTTTGCATCCACCAAATACGTGCCAAGAGCGTCGGATTTACTTGTTTTTACAGATGTATTCGTCGCCTTGGTGCCACTGAATTTCGCAGGATCAATCACGTACCAGACTTTACCAACATCCTGGCCTAACGTATCGCCCATTTTCTTATCATCTACCCAATAGTACAGAGGGAAACCTTTGTACGTTGTTTGCATTTTGCCATCTGCACGAATGAGAGTGCCGAAATCTGCTGAATTAACTCCTGTTGGAGGCGAGATATTAGGTGCGTAGAATAACGGCCATTTCTCCAAGCATTTGCCGGAGCAATTGCTGACGCCCTTCGTATCTTTATCATAGTAGTAAAGCGCCATGCCGTTTGCATCTGTCAAATAATTGCCTAGATCAGTTTTGGTGCCTAGCGCCACGCCGCCGTTCGAGGGTTTAATAACGAACCAGACCTTACCAACGTTGTCTCCTGTGGTATCTCCGGCTTTTTGATCCTTGACGAAGTAATATAAAGGCCAGCCCTTATAGGTCAGTTGTTCTTTGCCGTCAGCACGTACGAACACTTTGAAATCCGCTGCGCTAAACTCAGCAGGAACCGTGAAATTATTGCCGTTAAAGATCGGCCAGTTGGCCAAACATTGACCCACACAAGAATTAACATCTGCTGCATCCTTGGTAAAATAGTAAAGCGTCATGCCTTTGGAGTCCGTTAGATAACTACCTAACGTATCGCTTTGCTTCAAGCTGAGTTCTGCGTTCCCCAACACTTCTAACTTTGTTGCACTGATTTTACCTTTATCCGTCAAATCGGCGCCTAGCGTTTTCGTAGTTCCTTTGATTGGCACCTTCAGAGCTTCGATGGTTGCTGTAGCGATATGTAAGTTTTTGAATTGCTTCACGTTAGCAATCTTCGATAAGCCATTTTTCCCGGCAAAGGTAAATACGTTCGCATACTCGAAATCCGTGCCTTGTGTGTAGCCTAGCGATTCCAACAGAACCTTATAATACTGCTGCGCTGTAATTCCTGCGAGCGGTTCGAATTTATCATCGCCGGTTCCCTGCCAGCCTAGACTTGGGTTCGCTTTCAAATAACTTAGAATCGCTTGATTCTCTTTGGAAACGCCGCTAGCATCCTTGAAGCTAGTAGTTCCGGTGAAAGCTAACGCTTCAGCTTCCAATCCTTTTAACTTTAGGGACATCACCGCGGCTTGCAGCCTTGTAGTTGGCTTGTTTAAGTATTCAGCCGTCAGCCCATTGCCCTCTCCTTGGAGGATACCAATATCCCCTGCTATATCCGTTTCAGACTTGACCTTCAGAGGCTCAGCCGCGACTGCCGCTAGAGCCGTCACTCCCGCCATAAGACCTAATAACACTAGCGAAGATATGAATACTTTTTTAAAATTACCCATGCTCGATTACTCCTCCTTAAATTTTCTACCTAAGGTAACGATGTGGAGCTGCAAGCGGTTTTATCAATTGTGAGGAAAGTAAAGATTTTTTAAGCAACGATACGCAATGCGAAAGTTCGAAAATCGACTTCTCAGCCCTCAAACGCCCAAGTCGCCGCGTTCTTGCTGCATTTAAGCGCGGTTTTGGAGCCTATTTCATTCACTCCTCAGCGAAAGCGCGTTTTCCGCGCTTTCAACCTGCGCCGCCTCAGTCCATAGTAAGTACGTCTTTCTTTGACAGCAGCTAAAAATGAGTTACTCGTATTTATCTCTCCTCTGGTTCTATCTTCTGATAGAATTAAGTTTCGAAGTTTGAGATCCCTCCCCACGGGGAATAATCGGATGTAAATCAAGAGATCAGGAGGGATGATTCACATGGCGGTCTCAACCAAAGGAACACTGCTCGTGGAAGGGCACGAGTTGACCATTACGAACCCGAACAAGCTTCTATGGCCTGAAATGGGCATTACCAAGGCCGATTATCTTGCTAAATTAACCGAGTTGTCTCCTTTCCTTCTGCGCTATTGCCGTAATCGCCACTTAACAACGATTCGTTTCCCTAACGGTTATAATGAAAAATCCTTTTATCAAAAAAATGCCCCCGATCCGGTACCTAGCTTCGTAAAGCTGGCGCCGCTGGATGGCATTAATTACATCAATCTAGACTCGTTACCGACCCTGATATGGTTGGGAAACTTGGCTTGTTTGGAGTTTCATCCTTCCTTCCACCGAATTGGCGAGACGCTGCCAGCAGAATGGGTGATCGATATCGATCCTTCGCTAGAGGAAGAGCCGCGTATTATGGAGGCTGCCCACATCATTGGAGAAGTGTTGGATTCCCTGCATATTCAGTCGATTCCCAAAACCTCAGGCGCTACTGGTGTTCAGATCTACATCCCTATTCAGCATGGTTACACATTTGAAGAGCTTCGCCGTATCGGTCATTTTATTGGCGCCTTTGTCGTGAAGAAGTATCCTAATCTTTTTACCATCGAAAGGTTCAAGAAAAATCGCGGTGATAAAATCTACGTAGACTACCTGCAGCACTGGTATGGAAAAACATTATCCGCTCCTTATACACCACGCGCCAAAAAGGACGCCTCTGTCTCCACCCCCCTGTTATGGAAAGAGGTAGAGCTGCGTCCTAGTATCCGAGATTTCAACTTACATACGGTGATGAACCGTTTGAGAACGTATGGCGACCTCATTGAGAAGGTCCCTCCACAAAATTTGAACGCCATTTTAGAGCGTCTAAAATAATGTAGCAGCCTTTCACAGAACTCCCTCATTAGAATAAAGGGGATAATAATCGGGCAATGACTTCCTTCCCCTTTTCCATCCGGGACCTCATCTCAAATTGGGCTAATTTCAGCTCAACACTATCCTTCAAATCCATTAAAAAATCAGCCTCTAAGCGCACAATTTCATCCTTATTAAACATCACGGCATTCAATTCAAAGTTGCTAAAAAAGCTGCGCATATCCACGTTCGCCGTACCTACTGTAGCCATCAAGTGGTCAACGATCATGACCTTTGCGTGCATGAAGCCTTTGCGATATAAATAGAACTGTACTCCCGCCTGCATCAGCTCAAGCAGATAGGATCGCGATGCGTACTGAACGATTTTGGAATCGGATTTGTAAGGAAGAATAATACGAACATCGACACCGCTGATTACCGCTGTTTTGAGTGCCATAGTGATACTGGGATCCGGAATAAAGTATGGCGTTGTCATATATATTCGCTTCTTAGCTGCCATAATACCTGCGAAGAACATCTCCTGAATAGCATCCCAGTAGGCATCTGGACCGCTTGAAATAACCTGGACCAACGAAGCTTGCGGTTCATTATGCTCAGGAAATAACGATTCATCAGACAATCGCTCCCCGCTAACGAACATCCAGTCTGTCATAAAGGTCTGCTGCAAATAATACACCGAATCGCCGTGCAGCATGAGATGGGTATCCCGCCAGAAACCAAGCTTCGGATCTTTCCCTAAGTATTCATCGGCAATATTGATACCCCCAACGAACCCCATCAAACCATCAACGACAATAATTTTCCGATGATTGCGATAGTTCATCCGTTTATCGAAGAAGGCAATAAGCGGCCGCAAAAAAGGATACACCTCAACCCCAGCTTGCTTAAATTTATTTATGTAGGCCGTAGAAAGCGTATAGCTGCCTACCCCGTCATAAATAACTCTGACCTTGACACCCTCCCTTGCCTTACGGATCAGAACTTCTTGAAATCTCACACCAGTTTCATCATGTCTTATGGTATAAAATTCAAAATGGATATGACTTTTCGCTTGCTCAATTGCCTTTAACATAGCCTCGTAAGTGACTTCCCCGTTGGTCAACACTTCAACTCGATTCTTTGGAGTAATGGGCGAGCCTGGAATGTTATGGAGCAGTCCACCAAGTCGAGGCTCATCAAACAACTGATAACTCCCCGCATTGTTCGCAATCGCAGCCGATTCTTTATACATCCATTGATGTTTAATTTCATCCATTTTACGACGACCTTTGCGCCGAACCATTTTTCTTTGGGTATATTCCTTAGCTAAGAAATAATACATGATAAATCCAATGATTGGAAAAATAAACAAAACGAGCAGCCAGGCTACCGTTTTAGCAGGTCGTTTATATTCGCCGATCAGAATCGTTGCTGTCTGAAAGATGAATAGCAGTAGTAGTATGATAACCCACAACAAATGCTCCAACTCCTCTGCCAATTTCCCCGCAATTTCTTGTCCTGATAGCTTTTGCCAAGGGCTTCTCATCTATACCTATCCTATCGTCCGGACTTGACTGAATAAAATTTTCCAACTTTCGTAATAAAATCCTTTCATTTCGAGAAAAATAGGAAACGCATTCCTATAATGTTCATCCAGATTGCGGCAGGAGGGCCCTCGCATGGTTAAAGCATCCAAACAATTGATGAAAAGTATCCTGCGTAAACGCCCATCGGACAGGCTGGGTGAGAGTGATGAGCAATCCGGGCTTAGTGATTCGTTAGACTATCACTTCATCGAAGAGCTTAAGCAAACTAAACTATCACTCCTTCTACATGAAAATCATGAATTTATTAAAGCCATGTTTCAGGACTGCTCTGATGTTGTCGTACGTGAATTCGAGATCGAACCGCACATTCCGGCACTACTTCTCTTCGTTGATGGACTAACAAACACCCAACTGCTCAACGAAACGATGAAATCGTTAATGCTTCTGGGTGGTGGCCAAACAGCAATCGACCGCATCGCAGGTACGATACTGCCGGTGTCTCAGACACAAATCTCCGATAATTACGGAGACCTGCTCGTTTCTGTTTTGGGCGGAGACACCGCCCTGCTCGTGGAAGGCAACGCGAAAGCCATCCTGCTCGGCATCCGCGGAACAGATAAGCGCTCCGTCGGCGAGCCGGAGACGGAAACGGTCGTGCGCGGACCGAAAGAAGGGTTCGTCGAGAGCATTCGCACGAACACCTCTATGATCCGCCGCAAATTAAAGACGCCTAGATTGAAGATGAAATCCATGAGCGTCGGTAAAGAGAGCAATACCGCTCTCGTCGTCTGCTATCTCGACGACTTGGCCATGCCCTCTCTTGTTGAGGAAGTGGTCAAGCGGATTGAGCAAATCAAGATCGATGCCATTTTGGAATCAGGCATGCTCGAAGAACTCATCCAAGATGAATGGTATTCGCCCTTTCCACAGATCCAATACACAGAACGGCCAGACGTTGTTGCCAGTGCTCTCCTGCAAGGACGAGTGGCCATCCTCGTTGATGGCACACCCTTTGCGCTAGTCGTTCCGTTCGTATTCATACAGGTTATGCAAGCGAGCGAGGATTATTATGAACGATACCAAATCGGTACACTATTACGCTTGCTGCGTTACATCTTCTTGTTTCTGTCGCTCACGGCACCTGCTCTGTATGTAGCTATAACGACGTACCACCATGAACTACTACCGACAACACTGATGTTAAGTGTCGCTGCCGCCCGCGAAGCGATTCCGTTCCCTGCCGTTGTTGAGGCGTTAATCATGGAAATTACATTCGAAGCCTTACGAGAAGCAGGTATTCGATTGCCCAAGGCGGTCGGCTCCGCTGTCTCCATCTTGGGTGCGCTCGTTGTTGGACAAGCCGCTGTCCAAGCCGGCATCGTATCCGCACCGATTGTCATCGTCGTATCCATTACTGGGATTGCTTCATTCACCATCCCGCGTTATAACGGCGCTATCGCCATTCGGATGCTGCGTTTTCCTTTTCTAATCGTTGCCTCCGTATTCGGTTTCTACGGAATTATCTTTTGCTTGATGATTTTATTTGGACATATGGCGAATTTACGTTCCTTCGGAGTGCCTTATTTATCCCCATTAGGACCGTTATCCGCTGGAGACTTACAGGATTCGCTGATTCGCTCTCCTTTGTGGGCGATGGAGAAACGTCCTGCATTTATGGCGATTCAAGACACACAGCGCATGGATCACAAGCTGCCTCAGCAAATCAAGGAGGACGGAGGCGTAGACGGAAGCAGAATTCAGCATGAGCATAAAGCGAGTGAGGAGGGCAAATCAAATGACTCATCGTAGGCGTCTTTTTGTGTTTGGGATGATGATCACCCTCGTGCTGACATTCCTGACAGGCTGTTGGGATCGTACCGAAACCAACGATATCGCCTTTGTGCTCACCTCCTCTATTGATCTGGAGGACGACGGCAAGTATCGCGTTACCTATATGTTACCCCTCCCCGGTTCCATGGGCGGCGCCAGCGGGGGTGGAGGCGGTACGAGCGGAGGCAAAAGTTACTATATAGATTCAGAAGTCGGAACAACGATACGGGAAGCAACAAGCAAGCTGCAAATGCGAATGTCGCGCAGACTGTTTCTATCACATCGGCGAACGATCGTCCTAGGCGAAAAGCTTGCCAAGGCAGGAATCGGCATCATGTTTGACGATGCGGCGCGCACGCCGGAGAGCCGGCTGACCTGCTTTCTCGTCGTGACGAAGGGCAAAGGCTACGACCTGCTGAATGCGGAGCCCAAGTTTGAACGTTTTCCCTCCGAAGTCATTCGCGAAATAACGAAATCGCGCCGCGCGATGGCGACATCCACGAAGGATATTGGCATTTCGCTTAGCTTTAACAGTGATCCTATTTTGAGTTACCTCGAAGCCAAGGAAACCCAAGGAGCTAAGAAGCCCTCTCAAGAAATTCAGCTAGTTGGCTATGGTCAGTTCAAAGGAGACCGAATGGTTGGCATTTACAAGAACCAGGAGGCGAGTGGACTCATGTGGATGAGAAACCGTGTTAGAGAACATCTTCTCACCTTTCCGCTCGAATCAGGCAAAGATATCTCCATTCTCGTTAAGGAAGGACATACCGAAATCAAACCTATACTGCAAGGGGACAAGGTCATCTTTCAACTTACTCTAGAGGCTAAAGGGGTCATTGGTGAAGATTTATCCGAACAAGATCTCAACAAGCCGGAGGCCATCCACAAGGTGGAGCGTAAATTCGCAGAGCAAGTGAAGAAATGCGTCCAAGCCGCCATTAAGCAAATGCAAAAGGAAGGGACCGATTCAGCGCAATTGGGTTTAATGGTTTGGAGGAGTCATCCTAATACGTGGAACAGTGGTTTAAAAAAACAGTGGCGAGACGTGTTTAAAGAAGCTGAATTCCGCATCAAGGTGGAAGCCTCCATCACCGAAACCGGTCTTATCAATCAGAATGTGACCAAAGATGGGAGATAGCGATGAACAGCATATTTATACTTAGTTTTCTTTTCATTATGATTACCAGCCTTCTGATAGACCGCAAGCTACTTAAGCATCAGAAAGGCAATGTAAAGGTAACGTATGGGCTAATTACCTTTGTCACATTCGTACTCTTTATCACCAAATATTTACACATACCGATTCCGATGCCATCGCGCTTCTTTATCCACACGGTCTCCCCTTGGTTTAGTCATTTAATGGGCATTTGATTGCAAATTAGCATCAATAACTCAATGATTCAGTGATCAGCCCTTGCAGCAATTGAAAAGGCGGTGTCTTTCATGGATAAAAAACAAGTGATCAACCAGAGACAGCTGGCATGGCTGGCCTCATCCGTCATCACAAGCGGAGGCATCTTTACGTTGCAAAATGTACTGATTCGAGTAAGTGAGATGGATGCGTGGTTCAGCTATATCCTATCTGTTTTCTATATATTTGTGATTGCAGCCTTTTTCGGATATTTAGTGAAGATGTTTCCCAAGCTGAACATTTTCGAAATATCCATACATTTGCTGGGGCGCTGGGGCGGAACTGCCGTCAATCTCTTGATTTTGTTCCACTTCTGGCAAATTCTCGTGCAGGATATGGCTGCCGCGTCGAAATACAATTCCACGTTGTTGCTGCATAACACACCCTTGGAAATCTTAGTTCTGATACCCTGTTTGTATCTGATTTATTTTGGGAGAAGCAGCGTTGAAATCGTCGCTCGCGTCAATGACATGTTCTATCCACTCTTCGTCATCGCGACTTTGTCGATGCCGCTGTTGCTATCGAACGAATTCAATCTTCAGCTCGCTATGCCCGTTCTCACAATGCCGTCCAAACAATTGGCCTTCAGCAACCTGCTTACCATCGGAAGCGCGGGTGATATTTTCATTCTCGGCGCCTTTCTGCACATGATGTACAACGCCAATCAAATCCGTTCCGCAATCCGACACGGGTCCCTGCTCGGTATTTGCCTGTTCACGCTTCTTATTTTTTTGGTACTTACCGTTTTGGGACCCAAAATGTCAGCGAACTTCATATATCCCGCTTACAATTTGGTGCAAGTGATCCATGTGACGGATTTCCTCGATCGGCTAGACATCGTTCTCATGACCATCTGGTTACCCGTACTAGGTTGCAAAATGATCGCGATTTATTTGGCGATTCTCTTAGGCATTAGCTCAATCATCAAGGAGCGCAACTATCCCATCATTAACAAGCAGGTTGCCCTCTTGGTGGCGCTTACGACGATTCTATCGTTCAAAAGTATCACTGAGGTGCTCGCCTTCGCGAATTTCAGCATGCCGCTCATCGTACTGGGATATCAGCCTTTCGTGATCGGCATCCTCTTCGCTGCCGCGAGGATCAAGCTCCGGAAGCAGCCACAACCAGCGGTGCATCCCAGAGACAATGGGAATTCTAATATTGCCCCTCCCGAACAGATGACCAAGATCACTGCGCGATTTTCTTACAAGCAATGGGTATGGCTGGGCAATATCCTAATGGTCTTTTCTACAGTCTGCATTGTCATCGGACTTGCCTTCGGCAAGTATAAGCCTATCATGAGCACGGCCTGCGCAATGTGTTTTGCTTGTTGTTTATTCCTTACGGTCCTAACAACTTATATGGAGGTGAACCTTTCGAAGCAATCAGAAGCCGGTAAATGATATTGTGGCAAAAAAATGCGTAAAAAAAACGCACCCTCATAAAGAGGTGCGTTACATGGCTAGACAGGAACTGATTGGCTTAACCGACTTTTGGCCACTTTCAAGTAGCCATACATATTTAGATATTCGCTTTCATTCGCGAATCGCAATTTTAAAGACCCTGCGGCTTCTTGGATATAAGGTTTCAGGGCTGATGCGCCTCCGCCAATCACATAGAAGCATTGAATATCGGGATATTTGCGCCAGCGCTTTTTGATCATCTCGATCATGCGCAAAGCCGCGCGTCGGAAATGCTGGTCCACGATCGGCCGAATATCGACCTGTCCTTCGCCAAGAAGTTGAATCGTAAACTCACGATTCTTCACTCGCTGAACCAGCTTCGCGCGGCTTGGGAACACGTAGCCGTAAGCATCTTCGACATCGCGAATGACGGCATCCAGGTAGGTAGCGATGCCAATTTGCTCGCCATGGCTGAAGTGATTATCAATGGCCATCCGTTTGATAACAGGGAAATCCGTTGTCAGCGCGCCGATCTCGCAAACGCCGATGCAGCCGTTGTAAATCTCTTCATCCTTGACTTGCAAGCTATCGTGCGTAGCCAAATGGAACATAGCTGCCGCCCCTTCAATGGAAACTGCAACCTTGCGAACCGATACTTTAATCTTACGGTTTTGGAATTGTGGAGTGGATAGAAACGTCACTTCATGCTCACCAAGAAGTCTTTGCTCGAATTGCTGATTGAACTTCGCAAACGCACGGACAGGCAAGCCGGTTCCTAGCGTATACTCGACTTCGTCTACATTTCCGTACCCAGCATTAAAGGCTTGGTTGCTGAGACCTTGATAAGCTAGGGCAGTAAGCGCAACAATAAGGGATTGATCCGATATCGCTTTATTATCCGTGTCTTCAAGCTCCAGGTTATCTTCATGTTCCAAAGCAAGTTGTCCGACGAAATAGCGTTGATTTCTTTGTGAAAGGGATGGGCTGTAAATCATCACATCCAGCGCTTTCAATGGTGAGTCCTCTTCCTGCAAAATATGTCTTTCGTATCCCGGCGCAATGATATTCGGGATCACTAACGGTTCTCTAGAACCATCCAGCACCAGTTTAATACTATCGTTCCCTATATCGATACCTGCAAGCTTTATCATTAGTGGCTACACTCCATATCTACAACTTCCTGTATTTGTTAAGTACATTCGATTATATCCGACAAGATTCCTTCCTACTTTCGACTCATTTTATCTAGGACTAGTAGGTATTAGGAAGGTTTTTATCAGAATATGACGAATGAAGTACAGGAATATGAACTTTACCAAATTCAACCACGACAGGAGACAACTAAGCCTTTATGAAGCTCAACTGGAAACCCAAAAAACTGACGCTAGTCATCATTCCAGATGCCAATCAATCGGTCGTCAGGTTTCGTATTCCCCATTTATTCGCCTATATCGCTGCAGCATGCTTCTCCGTGCTACTGCTAATTTCTATAATCACATATGTGATGCATGCAAGCACCTTGAAAAAAGCTAGCGCTCTGCAATCTAAGCTAACTGGAGCTAACCAGCAATGGAGCGCTGCATTAAATTCCAAAGACAAGGCCATCGAACAGTTACAGAATGAAGTTATTCAACTGTCTCAACAAGCCGAACAAATGAAGACGCAAGTCGAAGAGATGAAGAAATTCGAAAGTGATCTCAAATCGATTGCCGGAATCGACGCAAACACAGCCGGCACAGCGGTTGCCAGCACGTCACCCAGCACACAGGATAAACCTGCGGATGCAGATGGAAAGCTCCCTACCCTTGACAGCGGTATTGGCGGAAGCCCTAATCCAGCTTCTCAGGAAGACATTATAAAGCTTGGTGAGCAGACGTTAGCTTCCTTCACGGCTCTTAACAGCGAAGTGAAAGAGCTGCAAACCAACTTAACCGCAACGAAGCAAAAGGTTGCCGATAAGCAGCAATTGCTTCGCATTACCCCGACCCTGTGGCCGACTACCACCAAGGTTGTCACATCGACGTTTGGTTACCGCACAGACCCTTTTACGCATCGTCCAAGCTTTCATTCGGGCATTGATTTCGGTGCCCGTGAGAATGATCCTGTCTATGCAACCGCAGACGGTAAAGTCGTCAGTACGGGGAGTGATATGTTCCACGGCAACAATATCGTCATCGAGCATTCTAAGGGATTACGTACTTGGTACATGCATTTAAATAAAATTTTAGTGAATAAGGGAGATCTCGTGGTAAAAGGTAGTTCTATAGGCCTAGTTGGATCCACGGGACGCAGTACTGGACCTCATCTGCACTATGAAGTACTCAAAAACGGGGAAAGCATCGATCCCAAACCATACCTCAAAGCGATTCGAAAGGATGAATAACCACCATGTTTAAGAAAAAGAAAGACTTCATGAATCCGAATACAACAGATACTTTGATTGGAGAAGGTACAACCTTTGAAGGTCGTATTAAATCAGAAGCGAGCATTCGCATTGAAGGCGGCATTACAGGTGATATCGAATGCGCAGGGGATGTTATTATTGGGGAAAATGGCGTTGTAAAATCCAATATCTCTGCAAGAGACGTTGTATTGGCAGGAAGTGTGCAGGGTAACATTATCACCAAGGGCAAACTGACAATAACTTCTACTGGTTCCCTTCAAGGCAATATCAGCGCGGCTTCCTTTATCATTGAAGAAGGCGGACTATTCCAAGGAAACAGTAAAATGGACTCGAAAACATCCACAACGGCTCCTATCCAAAACGGTGAGCAAGACAACGGGAATAAACCTGCCTCATCCGCCAATGGGGCATTTAAGGGGAATACGGTGGCTATGTAAGGGTCTCGCCTAGGCTTGGGGCTAGGCGCATGTTATAATAGTTGGAAACTCATTTCTAACTGATGCAGGAGACAGGGCCTATGAGAGAACAAACGATACTTTTTGATCTTGACGATACGTTGGTGCATTGTAATAAATATTTTGACTTCGTGATTGACCAGTTTATCGATCTTATGCTCACTTGGTACTCCGGACACGGACTTAGCGCGCAGGACATCAAGCAGAAGCAGCTCCAAATTGATCTCGCTGGCATCCACATTCATGGCTTTATGCCGGATCGTTTTCCCAAATCATTTGTTGAGACATACCAATGGTTCGCCTCACAGTATAACCGTCCAACGAATGTAAAAGAAGAATCATGGTTAATGCAATTAGGCCATACTGTCTATGAATACACGGCAGAGCCTTATCCGCAAATGAACGAAACACTCGATCATCTCCAGCAAGCTGGACACCGATTGTTCCTATATACAGGTGGCGATGCAACTATCCAAATGAAAAAAGTGAAGGATTTGAGCTTAGACACCTACTTTGATGATCGCATCTTTGTTACAGTGCATAAGACGAGAGAATATATGGAAACGATCATGAATGAACAGCGTTTTGATCGCAACCACACATGGATGATCGGCAACTCGATCAAGACGGATGTACTGCCTGCGCTGCATGCCGGTATTCACTCGATTCACATTCCTGTACAGCAGGACTGGGAGTACAACAAAGGAACCATCGACATCACTCCCAAAGGGGCGTTCTATCAGTTGAACTCCTTGCAGGAAGTTCCCGATACCATCCACGCGTATATTCAAAAATGAGAAAACCTCTATCGAAGCCATTCAAAGATGAGCGACCGCGTTTAGAGGTAGGTTTTATCGCCAATAAGAAAGCGGTTTTCGTGAACCGAAAACTTATCTTTCTTATGTGGTGAGAAAAGGACGAATTCCAAAGGTTACCTAACCTAGGAGTCGTCCTTTTTTGTATCCGTTAGTCTCTGGTCCACCCGATAATCAAGCAGCTACATCGCGTCTGCGGAATATTTCCCATGAAAGTACATTAAACAATAAGAAGTAGAAGAGCAGCACGGTGATAGAGAAACCAAGCGTCATCCCTTCTGCCAGCGGCTGCCCCTCAAGGTAGGGAGTGAGATCCGTATTGGCGAACAAGAAATACTTTCCCCAGCTGTATCTCATCAGTAATAGCGTAATAACTTGCCCTGCGAACATGATGAAAATGCTGAGACCAATGGCTAATGATGAGCTGCGAAATACGGTCGAGATCATGAAGGCCATTGTCACGATCATGACGAGTTCGATCAGCTTTAGTCCATAGGTTGCAAACACATATACCAGCATACTCCCTTCATGAACTTGTCCTGCTGCATTTACAGTCAAGTGTGGAAGGTTTAGACTCTGGAATCCGTATAGGAAGCCGTTCACAATCAGAGAAGTAATAAACATCACAATCAGTAGCGTAGCTGCAAACAGAAGCGTTGTTAGATACTTAGACAACAGAATCTTCGCTCGACTGGCAGGACGAATGAGCAGCAGCTTAATCGTCCCCCATGTAAATTCACCAGCGACCATATCTCCGGCAATAATCACGGTAAATAACGTAACCATGATGATTAATCCTGCTGCGCTAAGAGTGCCACCCCACAGCGTGTTATCTGTCGGAGGGTAATTATGATCCAACATGTACTGCTGAAGCGCTATGTCCTCCCTCATCTGCTGTTGAAATTTGGTCGGCACATCCGGATTTTCCAGCTCTTTCTGATTCTGCTCAATCGATTCCGCCGCTCTTATTTTCCAGTCTTCATTTGCTTTATAACCCGAATGTGAGAATAGTGCTGCTAATACGACAATGGCAATCAATAATCCACCTAGAATCCAAGTTCGCAGCCTACGATAAATTTTCATTTGTTCATTTCGAATGAGATTAAGCAATCGGATCACTTCCCGTCATCTCTAAAAATTGATCTTCCAGGGATTTGGTTGCCGCTCGGATGCCGTAGACCGCAATCCCTGCCTCTACGAATCTTTTGTTCCACACAGCGGTTTCTTGCTTATCGAGATTCATGATAAGGTCATTCCCAGCTACTTCCACTGCTGCTCCGTGTTCAGCTGCTAATGTCAAAGCTTGATCCATCGACGCCACCTCAAAAGCCACCTGCTGCTTGCCATCCGCCTGAACAAATTCTTTAATCAGTCTGACGTCCACCAGCTTCCCGTTCTGAATAATGGCGACTCGGTCGCACATCAACTCCATCTCCGATAGTAAGTGACTGGACACGATAACAGAGATTCCATCCTCGCGGGTAAGCTTTCGTAAATGATCACGCAGCTCGCGAATACCTGCTGGATCCAGCCCATTGGTAGGCTCGTCTAGGATGAGTACAGACGGCTTATGCAGCAAGGCTTGAGCAATTCCAAGCCTTTGGCGCATGCCGAGGGAGTACGTTTTGACCTTATCATGGATTCTATTTTCCATACCAACAAGATCAATGACCTCTTGAATTCGGTCTTCCTCAATGCCCGGGAACATTCTCGCATAATGGACCAAATTCTCATAACCGCTTAGAAACTTGTACATTTCCGGATTTTCTACAATAGCGCCAACATGACGAATCGCTTGCTCAAAATGGGTACGAATCGAATACCCGCCAATCCGTATATCCCCTTCCGTGATCGACATGAGTCCGACCATCATCCGAATGGTTGTCGTTTTTCCCGCTCCGTTCGGACCAAGAAACCCAAACACCTCGCCCCGCGGCACCTCAAAGCTTAATTTATCAATAATCGTCTTAGAACCGATGCGTTTCGTAATTTGATCGATTTTTACAATCGGCGTTATGGCCTCTGTTGTTGCCGTCATCCTTAGCACTCCCCTAACTTTAACCAATATAACCCAATGCTACCCTACTTGAACCGCTTTGCCTAGTAAACTTCCTAAGAATAGTCATAGAGAAAGGTCACAAATTATCACCCTACCATATGACTGCGCTCACTATGGCTTTTTCCTAATTTTATGTACAATGATCATATAAGATCTTGTGTAAAGGAGTCCTTTTATGATTCAAAGAAGACCTTGGCACGGTGTGGAGTGGTCTCTATTTATCGTCTTGACCGGTTCTTCGCTGCTTGGCCTACTTTATGCGCTCCTGCATATGCATGAGCATGAACTAACGACTACCATCCAAACGATATTCGCCATCCTCCTGTCCTATGGTGTTCCATTTCTATTCTGGAGACCGAACTACATCAACTCAACTTTCTATCCGATTGCCGTGCTGCTGACAGGTATTCCTCTACAAATCTATCTTTCATGGATGCAGCAGGATGCTTACCTTTCTATTAATTGCCCATTAATGGTCATTGGATTCCTCACCGACCGAAAAAATGCTTGGTGGACCGCTCCCATATTTATGGTCGCTGTGCCTGTTGAGTATTTTTTCATCCTACATAGCGGGATGGGGGTTGGTCAATTATTTAGCATTATCTTAAATGCTGTGCTATTCTTTGCCATTGGCCTTAGCTTACAACGGGTTGTGACTTCGAATGAGAAGACCGAAAAGCTTTTAGCCGAGAACCAACGTCAGTACCATTTAATCCATGAGCAAAATAACGCATTAGAGCAGTACGCCAACCAAATCGAACAGCTTACGCTGCTCGAGGAACGCAACCGGATGGCTCGTGAATTACACGATACAGTAGGTCATACGTTTACTTCCGTCATCATGGGGATGGACGCTGTGTCCTACCTGATCGAAACAGCGCCAGACAAAGCCAAAGAAAAGCTTGACGTCCTGCGTAGTGTAACCCGCAATGGACTCGAAGAAGTACGCCGCAGCATTCATCAGATGGTTCCCGAGGGCGATATGCTGCTCTCCCAACAATTGACGAGATTGGCCAACGAATTTGCCCTTCATACCGGGACCCAAATACGGTTCACAACTGTCGGTGAGGAATTCGAAATTCCGAAACAAACCAAACTTTCGCTCATTCGCTGTCTGCAAGAATCACTGACCAATGCCAAACGGCATGGCCGGGCTTCCACCGTAGAAGTTACCCTAACTTACTCCGACAGTTTAGTCGACATTCGCATTGAGGACGATGGCATCGGTACGGAGCAGCTGAAAGTTGGCTTTGGTATCAACGCCATGCAGGAACGCATATTTGCTCTGCAGGGTACACTGCAGGTAAGCTCCACATTAGGTCAAGGTACTATCGTCCATTGTTCCATTCCTGCCAAACGCTCGCCGTCATTCTAAATCCTTTCCCGTTGGAAGCACCGGGTGGTACAATGTGGATACAAACTTAAGCAGCGCTTTCGACGCCAGTTTTTCTGGCGAAAAACTCAAGTAACGCTTTCGATGCCAGTTTTTCTGGCGAAAAACTCTGAGGAGGACCAAGCATGAACATGACCCCGCTTAAACTTCTCCTGGTCGATGATCAGGATTTAATACGAGAAAGCCTACACATCGTACTTGATATGGATCCGGATATTCATGTTGTCGGTTTGGCTGAGAACGGTCACATTGCATTACAGCAGTGCGAAGAACAGCAGCCTGACGTGGTTCTCATGGACATTCATATGCCTGTCATGGATGGCGTCGAAGCGACCCGCCAAATCAAGGCCGCATGGCCTCAGATTCGTGTCATCATCCTGACTACCTTCCAGGAAATCAGCTATGTCGTTGATGCCCTAGGAGCGGGTGCCGAAGGCTATTTGCTCAAAGCCATTCATCCGAAGGATCTGGCGGCCGGCATCAAATGGGTGCATCAAGGCGGCACACTCATCCCGCAAGATATCGCCAGAATGCTCGTCCAGGAGGCGAGAGGCGCTGCAGATCATACATCGCAGGGTGCCGGAGTCAAAGCAGCGGAAGAGCAGGTTCGGGCCGATGCTTACGGACTCAGCGAGCGCGAGGTGCAAGTACTGCACTGTATTGCCGATGGCCTCAATAACAGAGAAATTGCCGAAAAGTTATTCTTGTCCGAAGGCACCGTGAAAAACTATATTTCCAGCATATACTCGAAAATGGACGTCCGAGACCGCGTGCAAGCATCCAAGAAGGCACATGAAGAAGGGATGCTATAGATTTTCAATTGCACTAAGACAAGGAAAGACCGCTCTTCGACTAGGAAGATGCGGTCTTTTGTCTTTTTCAACTATCCGAAAAGCTTCTCCAGTAACGACTTCTTTCGTTTCCGAATCTTTCTGTAGCTTTTCACCCTGGAATATGTCGGCTCCTCATCAACTGGTTCAGGCCGTTCATCTGAATAGAGCGTCAACTGTTGGGATTCTTTATGCAAAGCTTCGGCATCCATGTCTGTCGGCTGCTGCAGAACTACGATCCCATTTGCCAACTGCTCGTGGAGCTTATGTTCAATTTGATATTTAAATTGCCGCAGCAAATGTTCTTGCTGTTTGTTTTGGAGTTCAAAATGCGCATGAAGCTGCGTTTGAAGATCCGCTACCTGCTGGGAGAGGAGCACAACGGCTTTTTGCAGAGAATGAAGATGCTGTGTACCGATGGGTTCGTCCATTTCAAACTCCTGAAAGTCCTCTCCATTCTCAGCTAGCAGTGCATGCAGTTCCGCAGCCGTAATAAGATCATCTTTCTTCATGTGCTCCCCTCCAATCCGATCATACTAGGCTCCCGCAGCATCGCGCGCTTACCTGCTCCCTCTATTGTACATGATGTGTATGAATTGTTCACCTTTTGATTCTGTGGGTTGGGATTCGCTCAGCGCACAAAACTGCTTTTTTCTCGTTTGTAAGAATGCAAAACATCGTTAGAGACACGATTCCATTGCACGCTTTCCAACAATAAGAATTTAAATTGGCAACGTCCACTCTCATTTGAAAATGTGCAGTATTCTAAGGGATGGGTATAACATTATGAGCTGCAGATTGGATTATGTGCAATGAAATCATCTCAATCTCTCATACCTCAGAAAACTTATACCTTTCTTAATTCTTACAAAAAGGAAGAAACCCAAACCAAGGGTTTCTTCCTTTTTCACATCTTATGGTAAATTCGACGATCCCATTAAGTAACGATCAACTTCACGAGCCGCTGCGCGACCTTCGTTGATCGCCCAAACCACAAGGCTTTGCCCACGACGCATGTCACCGGCAGCGAAGACACCGTCCACGCTTGTCGCAAACTTACCGTAGTCCGCTTTTGCGTTGGAGCGCTCGTCTTTGACGACGCCAAGTTGATCCAGCACCGTGTTCTCCGGTCCTGTGAAGCCCATCGCGATCAGTACCAGCTGAGCTGGGTATACTTTCTCGCTGCCTGGAACTTCCACAGGAACGAACGCACCCTTCTCATTCTTCTGCCATTCGATGAGCACCGTGTGCAGTTCCTTCAAGTTGCCATTCTCATCCCCAACGAATTTCTTCGTGTTGATTAAGTATTGGCGCGGATCTTCACCTTGCACCGCAGCCGCTTCTTGTTGACCGTAGTCCACTTTGTGGACTTTTGGCCATTCCGGCCAAGGATTGTTCGCAGGACGTGTGTCCGGCGACTTCGGCATAATCTCAAATTGCGTAACACTCTTCGCTTTGTGACGCAAAGATGTGCCCACGCAGTCCGTACCCGTGTCACCGCCGCCGATGACGATAACATCCTTACCTTCGGCGGAAATGAACTCGCCGTCAGCGTGCTCGGAATCCAGCAAGCTCTTCGTGTTCTTGCTCAGGAACTCCATCGCTAAGTGGACGCCGCCTAGCTCACGACCCTCGATCGGAAGATCGCGGCCTTTCGTTGCACCGCCGCAAAGAACGATGGCATCGAACTCCTCCTGCAGCTTCTCGATCGGGTAGTTCACACCAACGTGAGCGCCGGTAACGAACGTGATACCTTCGGCTTCCAGCAGATCCACACGACGCTGGACGTACTTCTTATCCAGCTTCATGTTCGGAATCCCGTACATGAGCAGTCCGCCCACACGGTCTGCACGCTCGAACACGGTTACCCAGTGTCCGGCTTTGTTCAGCTGCGCTGCTGCAGCGAGTCCGGACGGACCCGAGCCTACGACAGCTACCTTCTTACCTGTACGCACTTCCGGAGGCTCAGGTGTAATCCAGCCTTCATCGAAGCCTTTATCAATAATGGCTTTCTCGATGCTTTTGATCGTAACCGGTGTATCCTTCAGGCCTACTGTACAAGATCCTTCACATGGCGCCGGACATACACGCCCCGTGAACTCAGGGAAGTTGTTCGTCTTATGCAGACGATCCAGAGCCTCCCTCCATTGACCGCGATACACTAGATCATTCCATTCCGGAATGAGGTTATTAACTGGGCAACCAGCGGCCATGCCGCTGATCAATGCCCCTGTGTGACAAAATGGAATCCCACAGTCCATACATCTAGAGCCTTGCGTCTGCAATTTATCTTCAGTCAGCGGCGTCGCAAACTCCTTCCAATGTCCAATCCGGACTAGGGGAGCAGCTTCAGTTGCCACTTCACGACGATGCTCTATAAAACCAGTTGGTTTACCCATTTACGTTTAATCCCTCCCAATAGTTTTTCGCCAGAAAAACTGGCATCGGAAGCAAGCGTCACATGTTTTGCTTATGCAAAACTTACTTCGTCAGCATCTGATCTGATTCGTTAGTTTCCACCGACACGTGAAACATCCCTCATATTCGCCTCGAAAGCAACCATGACGGCTTCTTGTTGGCTTAGTCCGGAGCGTTTCACCTTTTCGATAGCATCAAACATCCGTTTGTAGTCCTTCGGTATAACTTTCACGAACTTCCAAACGTACTCATCCCAGTGCTGAATAACTTGGTGGGCAACGCTGCTATCCGTAAATGTGGCATGATGCTGAATCATCGTTTTCAGTTCGTTCATTTCATACGTTTCTTCCAACTGCTCTAGGTAAACCATTTCTTTGTTTACCTTACTTGAGAAGTCGCCCTTCTCATCCAGTACATAGGCGATACCGCCTGACATACCTGCTGCGAAGTTGCGTCCTGTAGAACCGAGAACAACAACACGGCCGCCTGTCATGTATTCACAACCATGATCGCCTACACCTTCGACAACCGCTCGCACACCGCTGTTTCTTACGCAGAAACGCTCGCCTGCAATACCACGGATGTAAGCATCCCCGTCGGTTGCGCCATAGAACGCTGTATTTCCAATAATCACGTTGTCTTCAGGAACAAAGTTCGACTTACTGGAAGGGAAGATAGCCAGCTTACCGCCGGATAAACCTTTACCAACGTAGTCATTCGCATCACCTTCCAACGAAAGCGTGATCCCTTTCGGTACGAAAGCACCGAAGCTTTGGCCAGCAGAACCATTAAAGTGGAGGCGGATCGTATCGTGAGGTAAGCCGTCCACGCCGTGACGACGTGTAACTTCACTACCTACAATGGTTCCGACAACACGGTTGACGTTTTTAATTGGCAGGATGGCATGCACATGCTCCTTGCGCTCAATAGCAGGCTCACAAATAGCGAGCAGCTTCGTTACGTCCAAAGAGCGGTCCAAACCATGATCCTGCGACATTTGGCAGAAACGGCCTACATGATCGCCCATCTCTGGTTGGTGCAGAAGCGGCGATAAGTCGACGCCCTTAGCTTTCCAATGCTCGACTGCTTGCTTAGACTCAAGCACATCTGTGCGGCCGACCATCTCTTCAATGGTGCGGAAGCCAAGCTCAGCCATCATCTCACGCACATCCTGCGCGATGAAGGTCATGAAATTAACCACATGCTGCGGGTCCCCGGCAAATTTCTTACGCAGCTCCGGATTTTGCGTAGCAACCCCAACCGGACAGGTATCCAGATGGCACACGCGCATCATCACGCAGCCAATTGTAATGAGCGGAGTTGTAGCGAAGCCGAACTCCTCAGCTCCGAGCAGGGCAGCTACGACAACGTCGCGCCCCGTCATCAGCTTGCCGTCTGTCTCGACGACGATACGGCTGCGCAGGTTGTTGAGCACGAGCGTCTGATGCGTCTCCGCCAGACCGAGCTCCCATGGCAGTCCCGCGTGACGAATACTCGTCTGCGGCGACGCGCCTGTTCCTCCGTCGTAGCCGGAAATCAGGACAACGTCCGCTTTCCCTTTGGCTACGCCGGCAGCGATGGTGCCAACACCGACTTCGGATACCAGCTTGACGCTGATCCGTGCCCGCGGGTTGGCATTCTTGAGATCGTGGATCAGCTCAGCTAGATCCTCGATCGAATAAATATCGTGATGCGGCGGCGGCGAGATTAAGCCTACGCCTGGCGTAACACCGCGAACCTCGGCCACCCAAGGGTACACCTTGGTTCCCGGGAGCTGACCGCCCTCGCCGGGCTTCGCGCCCTGCGCCATCTTGATCTGAATCTCGTCAGCATTGACGAGATAATGGCTTGTGACGCCGAAGCGGCCGGACGCCACCTGCTTGATTGCGCTGCGGCGAAGGTCGCCGTTCGCATCCGGCGTGAAACGCTCTGGATGCTCGCCGCCCTCTCCGGTATTGCTCTTGCCGCCGATGCGGTTCATCGCAATCGCAATCGTCTCGTGCGCTTCTTTACTGATGGAGCCATAGGACATGGCTCCCGTCTTGAAGCGCTTGAAGATCGACTCGATCGGCTCCACCTCTTCGATCGGGATCGGCTGTCGGCCTTCCTTGAAGCTCAGAAGCCCGCGCAAAGCCATATATTTCTCATCCTCACGTTTGATGAGCTTCGAGAAATTCTTATACATCGCGTAGTTGTTCGTACGAACGGCTGATTGTAGGGCATGCACCGTTTCCGGTGTATACAGATGGTCTTCTCCATCTCTGCGCCACTGCAAGTCACCGCCGGTGTCCAGCACCTTATCGCGTCCCTCTTGCTCGGAGAAAGCACGGTTGTGGCGGATCAAAGCTTCCTTAGCCACAATATCGATACCAATCCCGCCAACAGGTGTGTGTGTCCATGTGAAATACGAATCAATGAGCTCTTGGCTAAGTCCAATCGCTTCGAAAATTTGCGCCCCGCGATAACTCTGGATCGTGGAAATACCCATTTTCGCCAGGACTTTAACTACGCCCTTCGTTACCGCTTTAATGTAGTTATATGTCGCTTTCTCAATATCAACGCCAACTAGCTGCTTACGACCTATCATGTCGTCTAACGTTTCCAACGCGAGATACGGGTTAATAGCCCCTGCGCCATAACCGAGCAGCAAAGCAAAATGGTGCACTTCACGCGGCTCGCCTGACTCTACTAGCAAGCTCACCTTGGTCCGTGTGCCTTGGCGAATCAAATGGTGATGGAGTCCCGAAGTAGCCAGCAGCGCCGGAATCGGTGCCTTACGGCTATCCACACCACGGTCTGAAAGGATTAATAGCGATGCGCCATCCACAATGGCTTGATCAGCCGCTGCATAAAGGGCTTGCATAGCACTTTCCATACCTGCTGTGCCTTCGGCAGCCTCGAATAGCGTAGGCAAAGTAACTGTTTTGAAACCATCGCGCTTAATATGACGCAGCTTCGCCAGCTCTTTATTGGAGAGGAAAGGCGATTGCAAACGTATTTGTCGACAGCTCTCTGGTTCAGGGTTAATCAGGTTGCGCTCAGGACCGATTGTCGTACCTTGAGCTGTAATGATTTCTTCGAAATTCGCATCGATCGGCGGGTTGGTAACCTGCGCAAACAATTGCTTAAAATAGTTATATAACAGCTGCGGTCGATCAGAAAGCACGGCAAGCGGTGCATCTGTACCCATTGAACCAATGGGGTCTACACCCGTTTTGGCCATTGGCTCCAATGTCTTACGCAGTTGTTCAAAGGTATAACCAAATGCATGCTGACGCTGCAGTACCGTGTCATGGTCGGAACCGAGAACGATTGGCGCATCTTCCAATTCTTCAAGTGAGATAAGGTGCTCGTTCAGCCAATCGCGGTAAGGCTGTTCGCCAGCGATGCGGCTTTTGATTTCCTCATCCGTCACGATGCGTCCTTCTACCGTATCAACAAGCAGCATGCGTCCTGGTCTGAGACGATCTTTGTACAGAATACGCTCAGGCTCAATATCCAAGACACCCACTTCTGAAGCCAGTACGATTAAATCGTCGGTAGTTACATAGTAACGCGATGGCCGCAAGCCATTACGGTCAAGGATTGCTCCAATTTGACTGCCATCGGTGAAAGCAATGGCTGCTGGACCGTCCCACGGCTCCATCAGCGTACTGTGGTACTCGTAGAAAGCCTTCTTCTCATCATCCATTGTTTCGTGTTTGGACCAAGGTTCTGGCACCATCATCATCGCTGCATGCGGCAGCGAACGTCCGGAAAGCATGAGGAATTCTAATGTATTATCAAACATTTGTGAATCGGAGCCATCCGTATCAATAACAGGAAGAATGCGTTTGAAATCTTCGCCGAATAATTCGGTTTCACACATAGCTTGACGGGCATGCATCCAGTTCACATTGCCGCGCAGGGTATTAATTTCACCATTATGAATCAAATAACGGTACGGATGTGCACGTTCCCAGCTCGGGAATGTGTTCGTACTAAAGCGGGAGTGAACGAGTGCGAGTGCGGAGTCTAATTTCTCATCTTGTAATTCAATGTAATAAGCGTCTACTTGCGCAGGCGTTAACATTCCTTTATATACAATCGTTCTGCTAGACAAGCTAGAATAGTAAAATTGCGATTCACGATGAGATAATTTGATAGCGTTTTCAGACAGCTTACGAATGATATATAGCTTACGCTCAAAATCCAAGTTGCTCGTAACATCTTCACTTTGACCGATAAAGACTTGACGAACAAACGGCTCCGCTAACTTCGCGGTATCTCCCAAAGAACTGTTATCCGTTGGAACGGTTCTCCATCCAAGGAATTGCTGCCCTTCTTGTTTGACAATTCGCTCAATTATACTCTCACATGCTTGACGTGCCTCCAAATCCTGAGGTAAATAAACCATACCTACACCATAGCTGCCTGCAGCGGGGAGCTTTATATTCTCCTTCTCACAAGCGGACTGAAGATATGTATCCGGGATTTGCATTAATAAGCCTGCCCCGTCTCCCGTTTTCGGGTCACTGCCTTGACCACCGCGATGATCTAAATTACAAAGGACACGAAGCGCCTGCTTGACGATTTCATGTGATTTGACACCTTTGATATTGGCAACAAAACCAATACCGCACGCATCATGCTCAAACCCCGGATCGTACAATCCCTGTTTGGGAGGTAATCCAATTTTAGTCATGTTGTGCAACCTTTCTTCTCTCGTTTTTGGTTGTACTCTTCGTCCTTGCCCGGACAATGGAGTCGTTTACCCTTGGACGCACGCGTTAAAGCGCTAAAAAGTGATGACACGCGAATGCCTATTCCATCTAAACCAAGCTAATTAATTAGATGAAATATTCTCAATATTTTTTATATTATATTAACACTTGATATCTTATAGTTCAATTCAAAAATAAATAATATGAAAAGGGTTTCATTATAATAGATTCCAGCGTGAAAATAGCAATGCCTGCACACTCCCTTAACGTATAGTACGTCAATGAAAGCGGACGAATCTGAACCGGTTCGACCGTCGATGTAATTCCCAGGCTTCTCGCCATCAGAGATGCCCGATAAGCATGGAAGCCATGCGTTACAATAACCGCTGTCCGATAACCTTTTTCCATCATAATCGCCTGACTGTTCTGCAAATTCTCCATGGTGCTTCGAGACTTCTCCTCTAAAAGGATGGCCCGCTCCGGTACTCCTTTCTCCATTAAATAACGTTTCATCGTTTCAGCTTCAGAGGGTTCACTGCCGCCTATCCCCCCACTCGCAATCACATTCGGAGCTAATCCGCTCCCGTAAGCCTGCACCGCAATATCCAATCGTTCACGTAAAGCCGGACTCGGCTTGCCATCCCATACCGCAGCGCCTAGAATAATGATACAATCACTAGGAGTTCCATGGGAATGTTTCCAAGTATAGTTAACTTTCTAACTCATGAAAGAAAAGTAAAACAGGATGATTAGGAACAAAGCGACGAGTATCCAAAGCCAAGTTTTGAGTTTCTTTTTCATAGGCCCATGATAGCAAACTTTCTATGTTTCATGCTATGATAGCTTATACCGCTGCAAAGAACATACATCCAGATTCCACAGCCTAGGAGGAACTCTGTTTTGAGTATACAGCATACTTTTTCAACCGGAACGATCTGGGAGCCTCTTTATCAATGGCAAATGAAGGCCCATCCGATTGAAGTTGAGCTTTTCCGGTCGCAGCCGGTTCGCCGTCTGAAGTTTCTGCATCACTTCGGGGCATCTGCGCTTTTTTCACCGATGACACATTCCCGTTATGAACATACCGTAGGCGTCTGGTCATTAATGGCTCATTTTTGCCCAGATGAACCTCATTTGCGAATTGCTGCACTTCTACATGATATTGGACACTTGCCATTCTCCCATGCGGTTGAGAGAACACTTGGGTACGATCATCACCGGCAGACTGAGCAACTAATTAGGCGCGGCGTCGTTGCTGATATTCTTATCAAGCACGGCATTTCTCCACCGTCGATTGTGGATATTTTAAATCAGGACAGCCCTCTAACGAATAAAACAATGCTTCTCGGGCTCGATCATCTT
The DNA here is from genome assembly GCF_059692075.1 of Paenibacillus sp. J31P190. NCBI lineage: Bacteria > Bacillati > Bacillota > Bacilli > Caryophanales > Paenibacillaceae > Paenibacillus > Paenibacillus sp. J31P190. Next base: position 271,289 of record NZ_JCAUAS010000001.1, read on the forward strand.
GATAGCTTTCTAAGGGATACTTATTATGCCGGACAACAAATACGGCCACCCTCTGAGATTGTCAAAGGGCTTCGCTTACGCGGTCATTATGTGGAAGCTGACGAAGATACGGCTGCTGCACTGGTTCATGCGGTTGTGGAGGACCACCGGCTCTTTCTGAACCCGCAGTTCCTTGCGATGGATGCTCTGCTGGCCAAGGCCGCTGCTCATCATTGCGAGTCGAATCCCGGCATGAAGGAACGTATTCCATCTCTTATGGATCACGAATTGATCCAGGAGCTTTTGCAAAGCAATAATGCGATTTCTAGAGAAATCATCCATGTGCTGATGTACGAGCCCCAACGGATTCAAATCACTGGGGAGCCTGTTCCAGGCAGTATAGAAGTCAAAATTCGAAAGCCTTACAAGAAACAGCCGCTGATCGGCGATAAGCTCGCTTCAGAAGCAAGCTTTCAATCCGCCGTCAAATTGGCAGAACTCGATAGTATGACAGCCACTTACTTTTTCACCATATAACATTTATTACATCCGCAGAGGGGAATGGCCCAGCTTGGCAAAATTGTATTTCCGTTATGGCACTATGAACAGTGGTAAATCAATTGAAGTTTTACGAGTTGCACACAATTATGAAGAACAAGGAAAGAAAGTACTGCTCCTCACGTCCGTCGTAGATGACCGTTTCGGGGTTGGCAAAGTTGTCTCCAGAATCGGCATGCAAAAGGTCGCTATCGTGGTGGACAAGGACTTGGATATGATTGCACTCGCGAGCACAGAACGCCCAAACTGCATTTTGGTTGACGAAGCGCAGTTTTTGAATAAAGAGCAGGTTGCTCAATTAATTGAAATTGTGGACGAATTGGATATTCCCGTTATTGCTTATGGACTCAGAGCTGATTTCATGGGGCAATTATTTGAAGGAAGCGATGCCTTATTAGCCGTAGCTGACACGATCGAGGAGATCAAAACCGTCTGTTGGTATTGCGACAAAAAAGCGATTATGAACATGCGCTGCAAAGACGGGGAGCCGATCTTTCACGGTGAACAGATACAAATTGGCGGTAATGAAAGCTATGTACCTGTGTGTCGTAAATGTTATGCAGCTAAGCGGAAGTCTTCACAAATTTAATGGCTATACTTATAAATAGGTCACAAAGAAATGGTTTTACTAAGAAAGGTGAGTTCCTTGCGAAAAAAACGGATTTTGCTCTTATCCGAGGGCTTCGGGAAAGGTCATACGCAAGCGGCTCACGCGCTTTCAGTGGAGCTTAGGCAGAGCTCATCTGAGATTATTACACGCGTGATCGAGCTTGGCGCTTTTTTGCATCCTACCTTGGCACCTTGGATCTTTTCGGCATACCGCCGCACGGTTACATCACAACCCAAACTCTATGGTATGCTTTACCGTAATCAGTACGAAAAGTCGCCGAGTCGCGTTGCTGGGCTTGTTCTGCATCGTATTTTCTACTCCCAGACAAAAGCAATCATCAAGCAGCTAAGACCAGATATTATCGTTTGCACGCATCCTTTTCCGAGCATTATCGTCTCTCGTCTCAAAAGAGCTGGACTTCATGTTCCACTCTTCACCGTCATTACCGATTACGACGTTCATGGCACATGGATTGATCCAGCGGTAGACAAATACTTGGTTTCAACACCCATGGTAAGAGAACGTTTGATAGGCCGCGGCGTGCCGGAAACGCATGTTGAAGTCACGGGAATTCCTGTTCATCCTAATTTCCGTTTGGAACATAGCAAGGAGCAGATTCGCCAAGAATTTGGTCTAAAAGCAATGCCCACTGTTATGGTCATGGGCGGCGGTTGGGGTGTATTTAAAAAGGAAGAAAAGGAAGAACTGCTGACGTACTTGGCTAGTTGGAGCAAGGATATCCAGCTTCTAATCTGCTTGGGGACGAATGAAAAAGCGCGTCAACAGCTGCTCGAGGAAGACGTGTTCCGGCAGCCTAACGTACATCTAATCGGTTACACTAGCGAGATTAACAAGCTGATGGACATCTCCGATCTGCTCATTACGAAGCCTGGCGGGATGACCTGTACAGAAGCGATGGCCAAAGGCATTCCGATGCTGTTCTACAGCCCAATTCCAGGTCAAGAAGAGAAGAACTGCGACTATTTCCAGGAACAGGGTTATGGTCAGAAAATTATATCGCTAGAGATGATAGATCACTGGTTCAAATTACTGCTTGAACAGTATCCCGAACTAGTGAAACGTAGAACGGACATCCGCAACCATCAAAAATATACGGCGCAAGACTGCTCCGCAGCCATCATGCAATATTTAAAGTTATCGGAGAAGCGCCCCTATATGCAGGCATCAACAACAACACCGCTCATACAATGGTATTAACCATGTATAGGGCGGTGTTTTATTTATGGATCCCCTTCACCGATTCGGCAAGCAGTTCATCTTCACTTATTTGCTTATCTGGTTCGTCGGAAGCCTCTGGATGATGGCTGTGCTTGGCAGCGGTTCTGTTCAGGGGAAACTGCTCGGTATTGACGTAAATCTGTATCACGAGTATGCGTGCTTTGGATTTGCAGGAGCTTTAGGCGGGGCGTTGTATGGACTGCGCATGTTTCATGAGCATTACCACGACCTCACCACACAGTGGGTGTACTGGTACCTGATGCGCCCGATACTATGCTTTGGATCAGCGATCATTACCATCGTCTTATTCGAGAGCGGCATTCTGCTGCTGCAAGTCGGGGACTCGATGGCCGCTCGTATCAGTGTGGCGTTTCTTACCGGATATGGGTACGGGAAATTCATGGAGAAGATTCGTGCACTCACGACTACGTTTTTTAACGGGAATGGGAATAGTACCGGAAACGGTCGTAATGGCGGCGATCAGCCGAAGAACTAATAAGATGGTGCAAAAGGCATGTTGCTGCCGCGACATGTCTTTTTTTTGCTTAAATCACCATAAGAGCTGAATCGATCCAAATTTATATTGAATTGGATTGGCTTAATTGGAGATTATAATTTTGTCACCCATTTGTACGAAGGAGAACAATATGAGAATATTTATTATTTTGTGTATTTGTCTATTTTTGATGCAGCCTGCTGCTAATGCCGCCCCTAAGAAAGATCGAGCTTATTATGAGACACGCGGAGAAATCGTTTGGGAAATAACCACCGATGAGAAAGTCATAGCACTAACGTTCGACGATGGTCCTCACCCTGAATACACAGCTCAGATCCTAGAACTGCTCAAACAGTACGAAGCTAAGGCCACTTTTTTCGTTGTGGGTAATAAAGTAAAGCTTTACCCTGACGTTCTAAATCAAACTATACGCGAGGGCCATGAGATTGCTAATCATACATATAGCCACGCCTATCTAAGCAAAAAAAACAACATTAAAAAAGAAATTAATCAAACAGAGGAACTTATCTATGACACAACAGGAAAACGGTGCCTATTGTTTCGCCCGCCTGGAGGGTTTTATAATGAACGGCTTGTAGCTACTGTACGGGCGGAAGGGTATAAGATGATTATGTGGAGTTGGCAATTGGATACAAAGGATTGGAGTACACCAGGGGTCAACAAAATTGTAAACCGCGTATTAAACAATGCGAAAAACGGAAATATTGTGTTATTTCATGACTATATTGAAGGTCCTACACAGACCATTGCAGCCTTAAAGATCATTTTGCCGGAATTAAAAAGTAGGGGATATCAGCTAGTTACCGTTTCACAACTTCTAAACTATAACAAGGCTCTCCCTGCAAAAATTGATTAGACATAGAGATGCCTAAACCTAAAAAGAGATTTGAAATGGAGTGCTTTGCGATGGTACATTTTAAGCTGCGTTATTGTTTGATACTTTGTGCGCTGCCTGTTTTGTCCGGATTCACAGTATCTGCTGGCGATTCCGTCATGACCGAAATTATGAATGAAGCTCCAAAAAAGCGAATCTTACCTATTTCTGCAAAAATAGATCGTGTTGAGGGTGCTATCCCTGGTTACAATGGTCTGGAAGTCGATATTCAAAAGACATACGAAATGAACAAGAACAACCTTGGCGGCAGATCTATTCATTATGTTTATAAGGAAATACCACCTGAGATTCATCTTAATCAGTTGGGAGCAGCCCCTATTTATCGCGGCAACCCACTAAAACCTATGGTTTCTTTCATGATCAATGTTGCATGGGGAAATGAATATATCCCTGTTATTCTCGATACACTGGACAAGCATCATGTGAAAACAACGTTCTTTCTGGACGGATCTTGGCTTAAAAAGAATGTGACCACGGCCAAACAAATTCTGGACCGCGGTCATGAATTATCCAATCATGCTTATTCTCATAAAAACATGAGCCAATTAAGCAACAGCCAAGCTTATCAAGAGATCTCAAAAACAGAGAAGCTGCTCTCTCAAGAGCTGCAAGTAAAAAACCGCTGGTTTGCTCCCCCGTCGGGCGATTTCGATAAAGAGACTGTAGAAGTTGCTCAAAGTATGAAGCTGAATACGGTGTTGTGGACGTTAGATACGGTTGATTGGAGAAATCCAAGCCCGCAATCCATCATTCATAAAATTAGTACAAAAGCAGGCAATGGTTTCTTAATCCTCATGCATCCTACACGATCAGCAAGTAAAGCCTTGGATGGCATGCTTACCGCTGTCAAGAATAAAGGATTGCACGTAGGGACTGTAAGCGATGTATTGTCTACAAATCGGGTTCCAGTTGGTGAACAGTACTTTGGGACAGAATGATGTGGAACTTTGTGGGAGTTACAGAACGCGCTTAGCCTGGACAAAGCGGTCCTTCCAAGAACTATTCAATTCAGATATCGTTACGCCAATGCCCGGGCGGAAGGTATGCAGCATAAGGCCGTTACCTAAGTACACTGCAACATGACCGATACGGTCGATACCGCTTTTATTTTTTCTTTTGGGCGTTGTGAAAAACACGAGATCACCTTCACGCAGTTGATCCATAGACACCTCTGTACCAAGCTGACTCTGCTGCCTTGAATTTCGCGGCAGCGACACCCCTTGACTGATAAAGATGTATTTCAAGAAGGAAGAACAGTCGAAAGAGTCGGTTTGGTCCGACTTCGCCCCGAATACGTAAGGGGTTCCAAGGAAACCAAATCCTTTCACAATGAGATGGTCGGCTTTGCGTTTCCAACTTGGCTCCTTTTGATCCGAATGGGCAAGCTGTTCAAAATGCGCGACAACTTTAGCTATTTCGGCAGCGGATATCTTTACATTCTTCGCATTTGGGACTGGATCATCTCCATCTTGAGTCATCTCTTGTGTGAGAGCGTTCTCATTCTCCTTCACGGAAGGCGCGCTGCTATCGGGAGTTGTCAACTGCTTATCGGCAGCAGCATCCTGTCCTGAAAACTGAATAGGAGCGGTTGCTACCCATCGATTAGAGTGAGCATTCGAGAATGCAGCTGATAATTTCATGTTTTCAGGATTTTTCAAGGTAAAACCGATTAGTACCAGAAAAGCAATGACTAGAGCGGGTATCGCATATTTTTTGGCAAGCATGTGTGACTCCTCTAGTAAGCAAGTTTACCTATACCATTCTACAGCCATTGGCTAGGTTAGGGGGTATAGAGGATGGAATTTCATGGGTGATGTGACAGCAAAGAAGCCTTTCCTTCAGCAGTGCTCTGCTTCCAGAAAGGCTTCTTCGTTATTTCGCTGCATCAAACGTATGCACCTTGTTCCAATTAACACCACCGTTAGCGGTGGTGTACATCACGCTTGGCTGCTCATTACCATTCGTGATAAGCCAACCTTGATTTATGTCTGCCATAGCCAGCAGCAGCTCACCAAAGCCTGTGAACGACTCCTTGCCGTTCACCCATGTCTTGCCGCCGTCCTTGGTCCATCCGACGGAGTTCGGCTTGTCGCAGCTCGGGCACTGCCCGCCCATATAAGCTACGTCTGGACTCACGACGTAAAGAGGTCCGGGCTTGGAGCCCGTATTCTTCGGCCCTGTGTTCTCACCCGCAGGGAAACCTGGAGCTGGTCCCCCTCCGGCGGTGCTGTTTGCCAGAACCGTCAGCCAGTTCTTCCCGCCGTCTTTCGTGTGAAACAACGAATACGAGGTTTGGGTCATCCCCGATTCCCCAATTAACTCGACCCACGCATCGTTTACACCCGCAGAACGAATAACGACACCGGTTAGTGAGGCTTCTGTTTTACGCGACATCACCTTAGTCCATGTCTTGCCGCCATCCTGGGTTCGCTGGACTTCAATAGCATCCTTGACTTGTCTAACCGCCCATCCATTATTTTTATCATGGAAATAGGCATCCCCTTTCGTGCCCTCGGGTACAGGCAAGGAAGTCCATTTCACTCCTCCATCCGCAGTGTGTGCATTTCCGCTAAATGCTTCCGTCTTCGTCACAAAATGAAGAAACGCCTGATTCGGAACTTTACCAACGGATGTCCAGTGCAGACCTCCATCCTTCGTACTTAGCAGTTTACCTTCTTCACCGACAGTTGCCCAAGCATCCTGACCATTCAGTGCAAACAACTGCTTAATGTCGCCTGTCCCCTCGTATTGAACCTTCCATTTCACACCGCCATCATCTGTTCGTGCGATCCAGCCTTTGCCGCCGATCCAACCAGATTTAGCATCAGCCAGCCTTACCGCTGTTACCCCGTTCATCGATACCTTCGATGGTGTTACATTACCTTTATTGGGAACAGCTGTGGAACTAGGAGCCGGTGTTTCAGCGGCAGCTGTCGGTTGTGGCGTGATCGTTGCGCTAGGTGTCGGTGAATTTGAAGCATTCACTGTCCCGCTTGTTGTTCCAGATGATTCACACCCTGTAAGTGCAAATAGCGTTATTGCCAAAAGCGTAATTGTTTTTCTCAACATGATGATAACTCCCTTCACTTCTAATCGTTCACCGGTCTACCTTATAGACGTAACTTTCATTGAAAAAGTTGAGCCTCCAGACATATTTTGATTGGCAAATTTAGTATGTCCCATAGCGGATCGTACTTATGTTGGCAGCACCAATGACCGACATCCCCTTTTTAGCAAAATAATAAATTAGGCATGACTCATCCCATTGACGAATACAATCGAATCAAGGAGGGGGACATTGTTACGGAAAGGAAGAGGATCGGTTGAAATTCATCTGGGGTAAAAAAGAACTCACCTTAATGATTATTCCGGGCGCCAACCGCCGAACCGTAAGATTCAAGCTTCCGCACAGCAGTTTGTATATTGTGCCTAGCTTGATCCTGCTCGTGTTGATTGGATTTTTTGTCACGATTTACTTAATGAATATTTACTCCCATCAAACGAGAACCAGCATGCAGCAAACGTTCGATGGACAAGAACGCCAACTGGTTAATCAAATTACACTTAAAAATAGCGAACTGGAACAGCTTCAAACCAATTTGATTGACTTATCCCAGCAAGCGAATGAATTTAAGGTGAAGTTAGAAGAAATTAAGAAACTTGATCATGTCCTTCAGTTAATGAGCCAGACAGAAGGAACAAACCGGACAAGCAAAAAGATTTCTATGGAGAGTACAGAGACTCAGAGCGGCGTACGCTCTGACGTCGGTGGCAGCGAGATTCCTGTTACTTCGCAAGAAGTATCTTCTTTGGTCAGCAGCACCAAACAAGGACTTACTTCGTTAGTTGGGGATATTAACGCGCTGCTTTTGAATTTGAACGAATCCGAAGCCAGGCTGGAAGAAGCCGAGCGTCTGCGCAACATCACACCGACACTTTGGCCAACAACGACCCACCTCATTACATCAGGTTTCGGCATAAGAAGAGATCCTTTTACGCTTAAACCGACCATGCATGCCGGGCTCGACCTCGATGGTGAGATGAATGACCCCGTATATGCCACTGCTGCAGGTAAAGTCGTAGAAGCCAGCTTTGATAACGAACATGGTAATCATATTATTCTCGATCATTCCCGAGGGATACAAACGGAGTACATGCATCTGAATAAAATGCTCGTCAAACGCGGAGAATCAGTAACGAAAGGTCAAAAGATCGGCCTACTCGGCTCCACAGGACGAAGCACGGGCTCCCATCTGCATTATGAAGTTCATAAGAACGGCGTCCAGATTGACCCCTCCCCTTATCTCATTACCAATAGAAAGGATGAACCCTAATGCTTGGAAGCTCTAAGTCGAAGCGAATTGATGCTAAAACAACCGATACATTGATCGGGGGCAGTACCATTTGTGAGGGTAAAATCATGTCCGAAGCCAGCCTTCGCATCGAAGGACAGATGAACGGCGACATTGAGTGCGCAGGCGACATCACCATTGGTGAGAACGCTGTTGTGCAGTCCAACATCCAGGCACGCGATGTCATCGTTGCCGGCAAAGTGAAAGGTAATATTCACACCAAAGGCAAGCTCATTGTGACCAGCTCCGGCGTGCTGGTTGGCAATATCGATGTCCGTTCCTTCATTATTCAGGAGGGCGGCATTTTTCAAGGAAGCAGTGCGATGAACCTCGCAGCTGTGAATGATAAAGGCAGCGGAAGCGGCAAAGTCATTGATGCCAAAGCACATAAACAGCAGAAGAGCGAGCAGCAGGCTGCTTCTGGCGGGAACTAAGCATTGGAAGTAAGCAAAAATAGAGATTGCCTATCAGCTGGCCTTTTTGGCCAGGTTGTGGGCAGTCTCTATTTTGTTCTGTGCAATGCAATGGCACCAGACCTTCTCTCGCTCGTGAAAACGGTAAAAGTGGAGTCTGTGGAGCTCTTTGACTCCGCGAAGCCTCGAACCTCCTAATTGAATTCCTAATTAGAGCGAATTCAAGGCAGCTAACAAAGCCTGCATAAGTGCAGTCTTTTCAACCGAGTCAGACTGTTTGGAAGAAATTCCTGCAAATATACAGTATTATTGTAGAATTTCTGCCTGAACTTGAGAAGCAGCCGCGGAAAAGTGTATTTTTGCAGGGATTATATTTACCAAGCTAAATATGAGTAAAAAGGATGTATACTTGCATTTATTCTACAAAAGCTGAACTGCGCTTCGTTGAAGTTCGTATCGCACGATGTTTTTGCCTGCTGCCCCTGTAACCGCGGAAAACCATCCTTTCGTACAGAGCGACTGCAGCGCTCGAACGGCAGTTCGATGATTGATGCCTAAATGAGTCACTACATCAATAGGCCGCAGCGGACGAGCGAGTCTGCAGGCGAGACGAACGATTTCCCTCTCCGACACGCTACTCGAGGCAGTCTTTTTTTGTCCTCTAAGTAATTATCTTCGTCAGGGAAATTGACGCAGCTAACAAAGCCTGCATAAGTGCAGTCTTTTCAATCGAGTTCGAGTATTGCGAAGGAATTCCTGCAAATATACTGTATTATTGCAGAATTTCTGCCTGAACTTGAGAAGCAGCCGCGGAAAAGTGTATTTTTGCAGGGATTATATTTACCAAGCTAAATATGAGTAAAAAGGATGTATACTTGCATTTATTCTACAAAAGCTGAACTGCGCTTCGTTGAAGTTCGTATCGCACGATGTTTTTGCCTGCTGCCCCTGTAACAGCGGAAAACCATCCTTTCGTACAGAGCGACTGCAGCGTTCGAACGGCAGTTCGGTGATTGATGCCTAAATGAGTCACTACATCAATAGGCCGCAGCGGACGAGCGAGTCTGCAGGCGAGACGAACGATTTCCCTCTCCGACACGCTGCTCGAGCTTGCGGGAGATGATTGCGACTGATAGCGACTAAGCAGCATCCGCAATAACGTGATGCATAGCTCTGGACGATGAGCGACGTCATCATAGGCAAAAGATATGATCTGGAATCCCATAGCAGATAGAAATGTTTCCCGGTTCAGTTCGTTGCAGTATTTTTGTCTGTCCATATCCCGAACATGCGAACCGAAACCTTTGATTTCGATGATCAGTTTTACAGCTTGCGCCAGCCAGGCGAAATCGCAGAAATAAGATAGACCGCGCCAATCGAGTACTTCGAATTCCGGATGTAAATCGTCGAAATTTCCTAGGAGAGGCCACCATATGTTCCTGCAAAATAATCTCTCGGCTTCCCGGTGTCCCCGCTCCAAGCGGCCTCTTCTTTCTCCCGTTCGCCTCTGTAAATGGTTCTGAATAAAATAAGCATGTGACTTCTCAAACGTCATCTTCAACCTCCCCTCACAAATGAAAAAAAGAACGCCCCAGCTCCATCTGTTGAGGAATGGAGCGGGACGTTCTTCGTCTCGTTGAGATTATTATAATGCGAATTCGTTCGGTTAACCAGTCCGAATATTGGTTAATTATTCCTAATTTATGAGCGGAGCAGGCTGCCAAGGAAGGAGAGCTTTCTGATGCTGGGAATTTCCTTGTTGCTTACCTGCGAATATTAATCAAAAACGTGAGGATATAACGGCACTAAAGCAAACGGCTATCCCCTTAGGAAATCACGTTTTCATTGGACACCCGATTGCGCACAAACTGCGCGAGTAAACGGGCCCCGTAACCGGTCGCGCCTGCCGAATGCCAGCCTTGAGCAGATGATACATCCTTTAAGGACGCCATATCGATATGGGCCCAACGCAGCGATGGCTGGACGAACTTACGCAAAAATAAAGCTGCCGTCGTAGCCCCTGCTTCTCCGACCCTGCTGATGTTGCAGATATCCGCATAATCACTGTGCAGGTAAGCCTCATATTCATCGACAAGCGGGAGCTGCCACACTTTTTCGCTTACTTGCTTCCCGGCTTGTGTGATCTCAGCCACAAAAGCGTCCTCCCCCCATATCCCAGCATACTTGGAACCTAGAGCGGCTCCACAAGAATAGGTCAAGGTTGCAATATCAACGGCTTCCACTGCCCCTAAGCGCTGGGCATGAATCAAGGCGTCGGCTAGCACCAAGCGGCCTTCCGAATCCGTATTTCCCACCTGAACCGATACGCCATTCGGGTATTGCAGCAGCTCGCCAGGCAGCAATGCCTCACCGTCTGGCATATTTTCTGCAGCAGCAATAAGCACAACGACGTTCGCCTGTACGTCCCCAGCAGCAAGAATATCAAGAGCGCCTATCACGGCTGCCGCCCCAGCCATATCCATTCGCATATCGCTGATATCGAAGTCCTTCTTCAGACTAATCCCGCCTGTATCAAAAGTGATGCCTTTGCCAATTAAGGCCGTAAGCGGCAATGTCTCATCCGTACAATAGCGCAGCTCCAGAAGCGCTGGAGGATACTTGCTGCCTTTGCCCACGGCGATCAAGCCGACCATACCTTGCTGCTCCAGACGCTCCCCTTCATAAACGACTGCCTCAACCTTCGTACTTGTAAAATGCTCCATCGTCTTCTCGATAAGAGTCTTCGGACGCAGCATGTTGGGGGGCTCATTCGCGAGATTGCGGGCTAGAATCGCCCCCTCTGCATAAATGCGTCCCCATCGTACCGCTTCGTTCAACACTTCAAATCTTGCTTCCTCTTCCTTTACTACATCTGCTTTTGTTTCAGTGAGAAACTGCAAGCTTACTTCCGTATGTACGGTCTGTTTCGTTCGATACACCTCAAACGCATAAGTGCCGAGCTTCCAGCCCTCCACCCAAGCGGTTACTGCTTCCGCTTCTCTAATGGGAACCGAATGTTCACATCGCTTCAGCAGCTCGCCCAAATTTATGCCTACTCGCTCTTTCTTGTGCTTATGAATCGCACGTCCTGCATTCCCCGCTGCCTCGCGGATTCGTTCCGTATCCAGACGCGAGGTCTCTCCACAACCAACCAGCAGCGCGTCACGCTCTCCAATACGGCCATGCAGCCAAGTCAGCGCCCCTCGTTCTCCCATATGCGGCAGAAGTGAATAGTCTTGCAGCCATGAAGGAAGGCGTGTCGCTCCCATCTCTTCGATGTCGTCCGAGCAGATGGGAACAATGAGAGTCTGGGCATCATTTTCTCCACCAACCGTAAACGTCATCTTAAGATACCTCCATCTTCTAGCCGCTGCCATGTTTCAAAGGAATGCCTTCCTTCTTGCAGACGAATAACGCGAGCACCCCGAGGTAAGTCTCCGTAGGTGCTGCAGCCTGTCACTCTGCCGAAACATAACCGAATATCATGCAGCGTACCACAGTAATCATTGTCATGATCATGTCCGACAAAGGTTCCCATCACATCGCCCATTTCCACCATGGCAGCAAATAACCCGCTGTTGAGTTTGGGACAACATACCTCTTCATGCTTGGTACCGCTCACTTTCCCCAGTTTCCATACATCGTCGTATTCAGGAAGCGGGATATGGAAAAACGCGAGCCCAGGCAATATAGCCCCGCTCCGTTTGCGGAGAGCAAGCGACTGCTGCTTATACCAATGCACTTGATCCGAGGCAATCCAAGCGTAACCACCCACTGATTCTGGTGCCATCACGCCGGAATCAAGAAAATAAAGAACAGCAGCCGGATTCCCGGATTGCACGCTTTGAATCGTATGCATGTAATTGCCAACGCCGCTGAGCTCTAATGGTCCTGCTTGCGAGTAGCAGGTCTTATGCTCCAGTGCAATCGCCATCAGTTCCTCACGTGTCACTTCCTCCTCCGTATCGTGATTGCCGAATACGTGCGTCCAGGGTACGCCTGACTCAACTGCGGGAGCAATAGCTCTGCGAAAGGATGCTGAAGAGTCAGATACGCCATAACTTGAAATCAGATCGCCCGTATACACGATGAGATCCGGCTTCTCCGCCGCTAGCACCGCACTGACTAAAGCGAGCGTCCTCAAATCCTCTTCATTGTCCTTGTCGCCTCCTATATGCAAGTCCGTGAGCTGTACAATAGTAAATGTCCCGTCCTCCCGGAACCTCAGATCGTCCGCCATTCATCCATGCCCCTTTCTAATCGCAGTTTCAATTCATCGGCAAGTCGTCGTTATACCACCTCAGAATGGTCAGATCCCTGTTCTTTATTTTGCCTAATAAAAGCTTCCAGCCCTTCCCGATCCGGGGTACCGGTGCTGCCGCCATAAGCTTCGACTGACATAGCTCCGCAAACGTTGCCATATAACAGGCAAGTCTCGACGTTCAGCCCTGTTAAGAACCCATAGATGTAACCGGCATTAAACGAATCTCCTGCTCCTGTCGTATCTAAGGCTTTGACCGAGAATCCGGGGCAAGACGTTTGCAAACCGTCTTTCATCGCTACGGCTCCATTGGGTCCGAGCTTGACTACAACATGCTTGCAGAAGCCCGACATATAGCTTAAGCTGTCATCTATGTGTTCGAAGCCCGTATAGTGGTGCGCCTCGGTTTCGTTCATCAGAAAGACATCTACATAACGCATCAATTCAAACACCCCGGAATACCATTCTCCGGTATCATCCCACCCTACATCGCAGGAAAGTGTGACTCCCATCTCTTTCAACTTCTTCGCCATAGCAACGAATTCGTCATGGTTGCGTCGTCCTCTATAACCGGTTACGTGGACATGTCTGCCTGATGCTACTTGAGCTAAATCAAGCTCACTTACTTGCATCTCCGCGTTTGATCCTGCATAGGTAATGAATGAACGATCCTGTTCCGGATTAATCGCTATCGTTATCCCTGTACGACTCGTTTGGCTAGTCAAGATCAGGCTGGTATCAATACCATACCGACCAAACTGTTCCCGGATATAATGACCGTAGCCATCATCTCCAAGAACGCCGTTAAAGGCTACATGCAGCCCTAGCTTGGCTAATGAGATCGTAAATAGAGCCGCACCTCCGCCTACATGCATCAACATATCTTCAACAAAAATTTCTTGTCCAGGCAGAGGAATCTGGTTACAGCCCACCACTACTAAATCAATATTGGCATCGCCGATGACAACCGCATCAAATTTGTTCATTCCGCACTTCCTCTCCCGCTCCGTTCTCTGTCCTATCTCTCAGCTTGATAGGCCCCGCAGCTGTCGCGCACGACAAGTTTATGTCCCAAGATCAAATCTTCCCTCGGACTGAATGTAGGATCTGAAATTAATTCAATCAGCGTATCCACCGTAATTTTCCCCATGTCCTGAATAGGCTGCTCCATGGAGGACAAGCGTGGACGAACGAGCTCTGTCAGTTGGCTTCCATCAAAGCCGATGATGGATATATCGTCCGGAACTTTTAGCTGATGGTCATGAATGCAGTTCATAGCTCCAACCGCCATATCATCACTTACTGCAAATAAAGCGGTAGGACGAGGCTCACAGACAAGCAGTTCCTTCATCAGATTGTATCCGCTCTGCGTCTTATAGTCGCCGAACCGGATATAGTCATTCACAATCTTGACTCGGTTATCTTTGAGGGCATTCCGGTAGCCTACATAACGGTTCTGCCCTGAGGTAATATCTCTCATATCCCCGCCAATAAAGGCAATTCGCTCATGTCCAAGCTCAATTAAGTAACGGGTCGCATCATAAGCCGCCTCGTAATCATCGATAATGACAGAAACGAACTTATGATCTAAAGGTCTTACACTTGAAAAGATGACTGGGATATCCAATTTATTAATAAAACTGCGAATATCATCGCTTAATTTCTCATGCATAATAATAATGCCGTCTACACGCATCTCTTTAAATACATTCAAATATTTCAGCTCTTTATCCGTATCCTCGATAATGTTGCAGACCAGTAGGTTGTAATCATTCATGCTCGCCGTTTCCTCGATACTGCTCAAAATAGTGGAATAAAAGCTGGATGTCAGATCGGGAACAATGACGCCAATCAGGTTCGTTTTCTTCCGCACCAAACTCCTCGCGATGTGGCTCGGTGCATAACCAAGCTCGTCAATTACGCGTTTCACTTTGGCCTTCAGATCGTCCTTCACGTATTTTTCTCCGTTTAACACTCTGGAAACTGTGGTTACGGATACTCCCGCTTTCTTGGCTACATCTTTAATTTTGGGCGCCATGATTATCATCCTTCCTTACTAGCAGCATGAACAATTTTCTCTGTTATTCGACAAATATCGGCTGAGCGAAAGCCCCGAATCCGCCTTCCAAGTAGACAGCGATGCGGATATAACCTTCATCGCCTTTGACCGTATACTTCACCTGTTTGATTCTTCCTGTTTCCTCCTGAAGTATACGGCCTTCTTTACCGATCAATGTCACATATTTATACATTTTATCATATAATGGGCTTGACCTGAGATCATAAATAATTTGACCGTCTTCTACCCGAATTCCATCAAAGCCATAGCCTGTAGAAACATAAAAGCTGCCCTCACGAATCGCGGTAAGTATTGCTCCATTCGTATTTTCTTCTGTGAGCACCATATTCCAGGCTCGTTTCTCCTGCCCATAGACGTGTGAGTCATCATTTCCGAAGCCCCATACCCTGCGTCCTGCGGACAAAAGGTAATCCCATTTATCGAAAGCGATGTCGTATTCCGGATTTCCATCCCCATTCACAACCTCGATGCCGTTGTACCGCTGCATGCTGAGCATATCCTCATGCCGCCAATAATGGGAGAAAAAACGGTTCGGATGGGCCAATATAGATAGGCCGCCGTTCTCTACACATATATCGGAAAGCCTTTGATAATTGTCAATCGAAAATTCATTGGAATAGCCGTCCATGAGAGATCTCGGAGGGTGGACAAGCAGCATATGCGTTTGCGAACTGCTCACCTCAATGGCTTCAAATACAGTCCCAATCGTGTGCTCACCTTCATGCTCAGTAATCAGATCATGATCGGATATGCCAAGAAAGTCATAATCGTGATACATGCGGTATACCGTTGAAAGCGGATGATGCCCATCACTGTTAGTCGTGTGGTTATGAAAGCTGCCTCGCAGCCAGATGCCTTGTCTGTCATACGGATTTGTTATTGTAGTCACTTACAACCTCTCCTCTTGGGCGTCTATTCTTTGACCGATCCAATCATCGCACCCTTAGCAAAATACTTCTGAATAAAGGGGTAGGCAGCGATAATCGGTGCCACAACCACGATGATTGTCGCCATCTTCAGGGAATCTCCCGTAAGCTGCATACGTTCAAGCATTTGAAATTGCGTCGTACCGGCAGCCTGCATCAGGGATTCCCGAATCGCATCCTGTTTGGTCAACATCTCTTGCAGCAGGGTAGATAAAGGTCTAAGCGAAGCGGTTCGGACAAAAAATGCACCTGTGAACCAATCATTCCAATGAGTTACGGCTGTAAACAATGAGATCGTTGCCAGCACAGGCTTGCTGAGCGGCATGATAATCCGCATAAAAATACCAAAGTCGCTGCAGCCATCCAGCTTTGCTGATTCCTCTAGACTGATGCTAATTTGCTGAAAAAACGTCCGCATGATGATCAAATTCCACGCACTGTATAGTCCTGGAAGGACATAGACCCAGATCGTATTGGTCAAATGCAGACTTTTGAGCAGCATATAATAAGGAATAATGCCGCCAGAGAACAACATCGTAAAAAAGACCATAAGTGTAAAAAATCGCACGCCCGGCATCGTCTTGCTTTTTAGCGTATAGGCAGCCATAGCTGATAAAAAAACGCCTGCAATGGTGCCTAGAGCCGTACGAAATATGGAAATGGCAAATGCTTTGCCGATATTAGCCGATGTAAACACTTCACGATAATTTTCTAACGTCCATACGCGAGGCCAGAAATAGATGCCTCCTCTTTCTGCATCCTTACCTGCATTAAAGGAAAGTGCCAGTATATTCAGAAAAGGCAATATGATGGACAGGCACAGGAGAATAATAAGTGCATAATTAACGAACTTGAATATTTTTTCACCTGCTGAGAGCTTATAAAATTCATTTCCCACGTTAATCTCTCCCCGTACTAAGAAGTGCGCTCCCGCCATGATCTGGGGGAGCGCCCGCTTCCCTACTTATCCATTCATTATTTGAGAATAACCTTCGTTTTAGGATCGCTGTCCTTCTTCTGAAGCAGTTCTTCGAATTTGTCCAAGCCAGCCGCCTGCAATTGCTTTTTCGATGCATCTAGAATTTTTTGCGCTTCATCCAAGCTCTTGGCATAGAAAGCGCGAATGATACTTTCATTGTAGTTCGTTAAGGCTGTTTTTAATTCATTGCCTGTCGCAAACTCATCAATAAATGAAAGCGGACGATAGCCGTCGTTGATGATTGCGTTTTTCTTTTTCTCATCATAGCCCCAGTACTCGGCAACTTTCAGCGGTGTCGCATTGGCTTCCGGTGAAACCGCATCACCATACTGCATTTCGCCGAAATCGCCCAGCCTGTTGATATCCGTACTGCCGAGATAGCTTCCCCAGCCATTCCCTACTCCTTCAAAGCCAAGCTCCTTGGCCGCTTTCGGATCTTTGTTACGAAGCTCCAACACTTCTTTCTTAACCAACGGATTGCCTTTAGCATCCAGCGTAAAGTCTCTTCCCTCTAGACCGTACTGCCAGAGCAGTTTGCCTTCACGACTGGCCAGGAAATCGGCGAATTTGACGACATCCTGCGGATTTTTCGTTGTTTTCGGAATCGACCAGGCCATGTACCCGCTCTTATAGTCAACCGACATCCGGTAGCTTCCATCTATAGAATTAATAGGTCCAAGCGGAAGATAACTCATATCTTTATTGAAGTCCAGATAGCTATGCATATCGCCAATGATACCAAATGAACCGTTAATAGCTCCTTCCGTCGCTTTATTTTCCTGCATCGCGTAATAATCTGGAGCCATTATTTTTTCCTTCAAAAGCTTCTGAACGAACTCAATACGCTTCATCGGATATTCCGTCTTGCTTTCGTGAACAATTTTACCTTCTTTGTTCTTTTCGAAGCCTTGGTCAATCGCTCCCCAGGTCAAATCATTGAACAGTGGGCCATTCTCGTGATTGCTATTGCCCCAGTATCTAGGCCCGAGCGGGATAATCGCTTTGCCGTTTTTATCTTTGAAATTGCCGTCTTTGATCTTCTGAGCCAATTCATACACTTGATCCGTTGTTTTAATCGTTCTAGGATCAACCTTTAACGCTTCGGCAATATCTTTGCGTATGAAAGGACCTCCGACATACTTGCGCTCTTCGTAGCCGCCCTCTCTTTGAACGTTCATATGGACAAAGTAACTGGAGCCGTTAAATTCCGGTCGGAACATAACGCCGTTCTTCGTATCAAGCGGCAAATATTTATCATCCAGATATTTGCTGTATATCTTGGTGCCTTTAATAAGAGGAGTCAGGTCAGTGAACATGTTTTCTTTGGCAGCTTTCAGAATGACTGGCATTTCTTTGCGTCCACTGTTATTGAGATAATAAACGATGAAGTCAGGCAAATCGTTGGAAGCAAGCCCTGCAATCAGGCCGTCAATCGCATGCTCCGAGTTTACACCTTCCATTTGCAACGTAATCCCTGTCATTTCCTTCAGCTTCTTGGCAATCTCCGGATTGATGTCTTTCGTTATATCATCGCTGTCAATAAACAGAAGCCCCTTGATGGTTCGGTCTGCAATCCAAGTTGCGGGCTTGCCGCTGCTGGCTGTGGTTGACGGTGTTGAACTAGCATTGTCCCCTCCACCTGCTGGTTGAGTGGAACTTTCACAACCGGCAAGCAGCAAACTTGCTGCCAAAGGCATGGTAACCCATTTGACCCATTTTTTGCTCATACAATACTCCCCTTATCTTTCAATTTTTATGAATAACACCCGAAGGCGTCCTTCAACAGTTGAAAAGCGGAAATCATGGTAACGTTACCATATTGATTCGTCAAAAAACTTTTTGGAAGCTCGATTAGCCGTTACAACAAGAATCAGTCCAATAACACCCTGCATTAAACCAACAGCAGTCGCATAGCCGTATTGTCCATTTTGAAGGCCTACACGAATGATATAGGTGTCAAGAATATCGGCTAACTCCATATTCCCAGGTGTTCTCATGAGATAAATTTGATCAAATCCCGCCTGCAGAATGCTGCCCAGCGACAAAATAAACAGGATCGAAATCGTTAACCGTATGCCCGGCAAGGTAACGTGCCAGATTTCATGCCATTTATTAGCGCCATCAATCTTAGCGGCTTCATGCAGCTCAGGATTAATACTGGCAATAGCGGCCAAATAAATGATGGAATCCCAGCCTATGCTTTGCCAAATATGGCTTCCAAACATGAGTGGATAAAAGTACTTGCTCTCCATCATGAAGAATGTACTTCCGTCTCCACCGAAGAATCGAATTGCCTCGTTCAGCAGCCCCGTCTCGGGAGCAAGTACCCGCTGCATAAGACCAATGACGATAACCCAGGAAAGAAAATGCGGCAAATAGGATATGCTCTGTGTGATTCCGCGAAATCTTCGGCTTCTGACCTCATTGAACATCAGCGCAAGCAGAATTGGAAAAGGCAGCCCCAGAAATACTTTGATACTGCTGATAATAAGTGTGTTTTTAATCAACTTGCCACTTTGATAGTCGTTAAAAAAAGCTTTGAAATACGTCAACCCCACCCAAGGACTACCAAGGATTCCCTTGTTAAACTGGTAATTCTTAAAGGCTAGCATGAGTCCACCCATCGGGATATACGAAAAAATAACGAAAAATACAATACAGGGAAGGAGCATGAGATATAAGTGCTTATGCTGTAGTATTCTTTTCCCCAGATCAGCATTTTTCTTCTTCACCGCAGCGCCAACTCTAGCTTGCGGTAGATTCGTTTCCATGTTATGACCACCTTCCTAAGGGTTTCTGCAAACTTTTCTGGTATCGATTCCATAATGCACATGAATAAAGAAAATTCTGTTGAATAATCGTATGGTAAGCGTTTTCTGAAATCGCTACCATATACTTCTGCTTTTAGTATAAATCCATAATCTTCATTTGACAATACAAAATTTCATTTAATATTCTTAATTTTCTGTAAATTACAACAGGATCGTCATGCAGCAAAAAAAACAAAAAAGCGCGGAAAACGCGCTTATTCGTGCAGCGCGTAAAGAAAAGAAGAGCCTGATTCATCCGCACTAGGATGAATCAGGCTCTTCTTATTATTTCCCATTCTTTACTTCTTCGAGCATCGACAAATCGACGAATTTACTAAGGTCCAGCTCCTCTTTATTAATGCCCTTAATATAGCGAGCATCGATGGATACCTTCGCCATCTCCTCCATCACCTTGACGTCAACGTCAGTGGTGAGTTTCAAACGGCTCAGCGAGGCTTTGATTAGGCCCTTGTCCATCCCTTTACCGCTATACTTTTTCAGTTGGTTGTTGATGAGATCATAGGCTTGCTCCGGACTGTTCTGGATGAACGCGATGCCATCCCTATTCGCCTTGATCGCACCCTTCACCATATCCCGATGATGCGCAATGAACTTGTCGCTCGCGACCATGATGACCGTCGGATAATCGCCGTTGTTCGGCGGGATCGCTTTCCAATCGACGACGACTTTGCCAAGTCCGGCCTTCTCGATCTGTGTCCCCCATGGCTCGGGGACGAGCGTCGCATCGATCTCCTTCTGGCGGAAGGAGATCAGCGCATCCGACGGGGAGCGCACGATGAGGTGCGCGCTTTCGGCACCTCTGCCCAAGCTCACACCCTCTTGCTGCAGCAGCATGCGCAGCGAGATTTCGTTCGTGTTTCCTTTTGACGGAATCGCGATCGTTTTATCTACTAAATCTTTAACGGTATTAATTCCAGAGCCATTACGCGCAACTAATACTGCGCCGCCGTTATTTGAACCGGAGACGACCCGATAGTTCTTGCTTTTCAAAAAGAAGGTTGTCGCGGGTCCAGGACCAACGAATCCGACATCGATATCCCCTGTCGCCATAGCAATTGATAGGTCAGAGCCGTTATCAAAGGCTGTGACCTCAATCTTAACTTCATTGCCCCATTCCCGGGCGAAATAACCTTTTTCTAGCGCGATGTAGGCCGCAGCGTGCGTTACATTTTTAAACACTCCGACCCTAACAACCTGAGCCTTGCCAGAAGAAGTCAACTTCTCCCCGCATGCACTCAGCACTAAAACAGCGACCAAAAGCAGCATCAGCACCCATGCCTGTTTCCTCATCCGACCCACTCCCTACTCAAGACTTCGAGCCAGCGAGGCCGTAGCGCTCTAGCACTTTATCTTCGAGTTTCTTAAAGCAGAAGTGATCAGAAACCGTGCCCAGTACCGCGATAATAATGACAATACACAGCATCAGTGATGTATCGCCAAGATTTCTTCCGTCCTGTAATAGCTGGCCTAGCCCAGCGCCTTTGGCAATAAGCTCACCGGCAACCAGCGCGCGCCAAGCGAAAGCCCAAGCCGTGCGAACACCATTGATCAAATGCGGGAACGCGGCAGGGATCATGACCTGCACGAATAGATTAAACCCATTGCCCGTCCCCATCGTCTGCGCGGCGCGCAAATAAATAGGCGGGATGTTTTTGATACCGGTGCGGCTGGCCAAGGCCATCGTCCAAGTTGCTCCGAGTGTCGTAATGAAAATAACCGAAGATTCGTTAAGACCGAACCAAATAATAGCAAAAGGCAGCCAAGCAATACTCGGAATGGTCTGCAAAGAAACCACCAGAAATCCAAGTGTATCATCCAGCATTCGGTAACGTGCGAATAGGAACCCAAGGGTTGTACCAATCAGCAAAGACAAAGCAAAGGAAACCAACAACCTCGCCATACTCGCAAATGTCGCTTGGAGCAGTTCGCCATGCACCAGTCCGTCATAGAAGGCTTGCAAGGTTTGGGTCGGCGAAGGGAACTTCCATCCCCATCCGAATATTCTAAATCCCGCCTCCCAAGCTATCAGAAGCAGTACCAGAAAAATCGTTCTTCTTGATGCTGTACTCATCGCCAGTCTCCTCCCTTACCACTTTCTCCAGCTCGTCTGCCAGCGCGTCCATGATCGAATTCTCCACATGATGGAGAACAGTGTCTGCGCTATCCCGAGGTCTCGCCGCTTTCACGGCGAACTCCTTCTTAATGGTCCCGGGGCGCGTGGACATCACGAATACACGATCCGAGAGGATTACGGCTTCACGAATGTTATGGGTAATGAAGAGGATCGTTTTGCGCGTACGCATCCAGATTTCTTCCAGTTCTTTATGCAAAATAAGGCGTGTTTGCTCATCCAAAGCGGCGAACGGCTCGTCCATCAGCAAAATCTCTGGGTCCATGGCAAGCGCACGGGCAATTGCGGCCCGCTGCTTCATCCCGCCCGAAAGCTCATGCGGATAACGATCTGTAAAACGGCTAAGATGCACAGCTTTGATCTGTTCCATCGCCAACTCGTAACGCTCTTTTTTTCCAATACCCTTCTGCTTGAGACCGAAGGCTACATTGTCCAGCACCGTCAACCATGGGAATAGACCATGTTCCTGGAACACGACGACTCGGTCCGCTCCAGCGCCGGTCACCTTTTTCCCATTCACCTGAATAACGCCATCACTCTGCGTATCGAAGCCTGCGACCAAATTCAGCACGGTCGATTTCCCGCATCCGGACGGGCCCAGCAGGGAGACGAACTCCCCCTTTTCAATCGTTAAAGTGATATTATCCAGCGCCTGATAGCTGCCGCCTAATCGCTGAACAAACGTCTTGCTAACGCCTTTAATCTCGATCAAAATGCCTACCTCCACTCGGGCATGTCCCGTCGTTTTTCACCTAAAACAGCATTTTTAACCCTGCCAAGCCAAGTCCTATGATGAATCCGCATATCGCACCGTTGACACGGATCCACTGCAAATCATTGCCGAGCTTATCTTCCATCAACTGAGTCAGCTTTTCGTTCGTCAGCTTATCCAGGTTTTCTTTAACGAGTAGACCGATTTTGCTGTGATTTTGCTCCAAATAAGCAGCGATTTGCTCTTGAATCCAGCTCTCGCCGCGAAGCAGCATATCCTCGTTTTCTTTCACCGAAACCAGCATTTTACGAACCACCGGAACCACATGCTGAGGCACAAAATCGGGCTGATCCACGAAATCCTCTGCCTTCGCCTTTAACCGCTCTAACAGCCCCGATAATTTCTCATCAAGATCAAATAGGCCCGGCAGCTTCGCTTTCAAACCTTCTAGCTCAGCCAAAACCTTTGGATTCCGCTCAAGCTTGTTCAGCTCATTCCGAATAAAGGTAAGAACCGCTTCCCTGCGCGGATGATTCTTCGTTCGCATTTGCTCGATATAGGAAAGAACGAAGTTCTGGATAATGCCTCCGATCTTCTCTTCATTCACCATGCCGATGAACGCATTAACGGCAAATGCCATGAAGCCATTCGATTGCAAACCCTCGAACGCTTTGAGTGCCATAGCGCCCAGCTGATCGCGCGTATCCGCCTTAACGGCCCATGCTTCCACTTTATCGATAACAAAATCAAAGGTTTTGCCGTCATAACCGCCATCAACTATGCTGTCTACAATCGTGCTAACGAGTCGACTCGTATCCACGTCTTGGAGTGCTTTATGAATTTCCTCCGCTAAAAGCGGCGTCAATTTGTCCAGATCAATCGCGTTTAAAGCTTGTTTGGCAAGTGTCGAGAGACCTTTGTGAAGCGCCGCATTGTCCAGATGGCTCTCCGCCAGCTCAAGTCCACGTTCCAGGAAACGAATTTGCTGCAAACGAACACGGATGGTTTCTTTGGAAAGCAGTTCATTTTCAACCGTCGAGACAAGCGCTTTCGTAATCTTCTCACGATTCTTCGGCAATAGGGCCGTATGCGGAATCGGAATGCCAAGAGGGTGACGGAACAGGGCGCTAACCGCAAACCAGTCAGCCAAGCCGCCTACAACGCCAGCCTCAAAACCACCTTGCAAAAAGGTTCCCCATAGGGTTGAAGATACCGGTGTGGGCAGCGTGGCCAGAAAGCCTGCTCCCATAACTCCTAAGGAAACCGTCGCTATATACTTTGCTTCTCTTTTCATTGTCATAACATCTCTTTCTGCTCGAAGTTAATTACTCATTCCTTCTATTTTATCACAAAATGCGACGAAAACCGTTCTCGAACCTTTTTTTGTTGAATACACTTCGTTGATACTAACAAATGAATGTACCTGGCGTAAAGTTTAGTTATAGGAGGAAATTTTCCATGAGCCTAAATGAGACAATAACACCATGGCAGGAGCATTTATTCTGGGTCGAAATTTTACAGGATCATGCCATCTTTGTGGATGAAGCGCTCGCGAATGAAGAGGTACAATGGATCACGATAGCCAAGCGTTACATCGGTGCTTTTACAGAACTGCGGAACCGCATTTTGAAAACAGACCCAGCACTGCCTGTCTCTTCGGAAACGATGATTCAGCTCTCTAAAGATATTTACCCTGTTGTTCAAGGATATTATCAATTCGAGGGTTATTTGCAGCATCTGCGCATTCAAAATAAAATCGTTGTCTCCTTAACTCCCGTCTATTTCAATGGGACCCTTTTGGAAAACGGAGAGTATATACGCATTCTGCATTATTGGATGAATGGAGTCCCTTATGAGCCCCTTCCGCTCGTTACGCTGGTGGAAATGTGGCTTGAGGATCAGCTCGGTCACGCTGTACTTCTTGCCAATCATTTGGACCCAACAGAAATGGAGCTAATCAAAACCACACAGCTATTCGCTCAACAATTCAGCGCCCACATCGTCAAAAACACTGAAATCCGCGGCTTCCTCCGGTTCACAGCGCCTAATTTCCCTATCCAGCAAAAGTTCGCGCGGCAGGTGGCCGAAACCGTCATCCGTTTTTACCATGTCGTCGAGGGTGTCATTCGGGATTACAAGGAAACCGAACTGCTCAGCCGGTTGACACTACGGTTCCTTGAGCATCATTTACCCGAATCGTGCTATTTCCTCCGCAAGTTGTCGGAGTATAATGGGGAGATTTTGGGGCTGCCGGATTGTCCGCTGACGAAGCCGTCTTTTGAATGATGACTGGTAGGGGGAACGATCTTACAGCTCAATTCTCCCCAGCCCAATCAAACCTTTATAACCGAAAGTGAAGCGAAGTTGCACTTATACAACAATTTGTCCCTGAAGGTGAGGATATCCACTCCAGTGTTGTATAACGTGCAGCAATTCCCTTCAAATCGGGCATTTTTGAAACAAATTAGAACAAATTGTTGTACAGCGTACAACAGTTTTCATTTGGAACCTGAAATCCCAAAATATGTTGTATGCTGTACAACAATCTTATCTGCAACCGTGAAAAGATCAGCCTATCTCACCAAAAAAAGAGCCATCATTGGCTCTTTTTTGTTTGCTATCTCTCGCCTTCCCACTCCGCGTAAAACTGTTCGAGGTACTGCTCCATGAAGCGGTGCCGCTCCTCGGCCAGCTGCCGGGCGTAGGTTGTGTTCATTAGCTCCTTCAATTTCAGGAGCTTCTCGTAGAAGTGATTAATCGCGGTATCTTTCCCCGCGCGATACTCGGCCTCCGTCATATGTTCACGCGCCATGACGGTAGGATCGTGAATCGGGCGGCCTTTCCAGCCCGAATAAGCGAATACGCGCGAGATGCCTACCGCGCCTATCGCATCCAACCGGTCGGCATCCTGCACGACCTGACCTTCCAGCGTGCGCATTGGCGGACGCTCGCCGCCCTTGAACGACATCGTGCTGATGATCTCCAGCACGTGCTGCACTTGCTCCGCTGGCGTGCCGCTAGCAGCGAGCCACGCCGCAAGCTCGCGCTGCGCAGCGGCTGGATCGGCGTTCAGCTTCTCGTCGACGACGTCGTGAAGCAGCGCCGCAAGCTCGCAGACGAAGCCGTCAGCCCCCTCCTGGGCAGCGATGCGCTTCGTCGTCTGCACGACGCGATAGATGTGCCACCAGTCGTGGCCGCTGCTATCGCGCTCCAGCTTCTCCTTCACGAGCGCTTCTGCTGCGAGCAGAATTCCCTCTGTCTTCGTTTGTTCCCCGTCATGCTGCTTCATTTCTTCTTTCTCCTTTTTCCTTCGGCAGACTTTCCTTCACTAGACTTGCCCTCCAAAGCTCCCGTCGGTTGCAGGTCCATCCCCTTCACCTCGGTGTACTTCTGAATAATTTTCTTGAAGTTCTTGCCATATTTATCTTCCAGCTTAGCGCCCATATCCTGCTGCAGCTCGTGGATCACCATATCACGTAAGAAATTGTTCAGCAGCAGCTCCACCATCGCTGGATGCTCTGTTATCATCGCCAGAGCCGGCTCATCGCCGCCTCGTGTACCGACAATTGCCAGCTTGCGGTCGATCAGCAGTGTAAATTTCCGCCCATTACGCTTCTGCCAACCCTCCTCGCGTCCATGCTGGAATTGATGAACCCCGTTCGGCAGCTCCGCTTCGCCAATCGTCGAAACCAGCAATCGCACGCCTTGCGCTGGCACTAGTCGAAGAGCTTCCTTCAGCAGCAGCGCTTCTTCTGACCATAGCTCACAGAGCGCCTCTTCCTTCGCCTTTTTCAGCTCAGTTCGTATACGCTCTATGACCTTAACGTCTCCCTCCAAGCTGAAGTACTCCGAGCGATGCGCATCCTGCTTCGGCATATGCGCTTTCACATAGCGGATCGAGGCTTGCAGCTCCGCTTCAATCCGCTCGCCGATCTCTTCGATCGGCACGCTCTGATAATGCGTGTGCTCACCGTGACTGGTGAGCACAGCCCCCTTCTCCGCGAGCTTCTGCAGCGCGGAGTAGACGTTCGAGCGCGAAACGCCAAGCTGCTTGGCGATTTCGTAGCCGGTCTGCGTGCCGCTTTCGGCGAGCACGTGCAGGCACTTGGCTTCAAGGTCCGTGAAGCCGAGATTTTTTAAATGCAGATGAACATCCTCCATGCCAGCTCCCCTTTTCATCAACCCGTTATGAATTCTTGATCAATATTGTAACATGATTTTTCACTTCAAGTTGTAGACTTCTGCTTCCTATCCAGTACATTAGCTGAACTCGGTGCAAGATTCGCAGCTTCATCAGATACTATGCGCAGCTTATAAAAAGGACCGGATTGCGTCAAAAGCATAATCCGATCCTTTTTCTACTAGAATCCTACAAAGTCTCAACTTCTGCAATCTCAATATAATCCATACTTTTCAACTCATCATACACTTCCGAAGCATATTTCCTATCTATAAACACGATGAAATTCAGCTCTTGCTGCTCCTGGTTCAGCTCTTTAATATGTACGCTTTTCATCTTGTAACCTTTGGCAATGATCGCTTTGATAATCGTAGTTAAGTTGCCGTCATGGGAGACGACGAGCCTCACGCGCAGATCCTTCATGATAAGGGGTCTTGGGCCCATTTTCTTAATATAATAAGGCAAAACTACAACGCTAATCATGATAAGCAGGAGTCCAAAAAACGCTTCTACAAAAAAGCCTGCCCCCACCGCAATCCCAAGTCCGGCCGCCCCCCAGATCATTGCAGCCGTCGTTAATCCGATAATGACATCATTGTGTTTGCGAAGGATGACCCCAGCCCCAAGAAAACCGATTCCGCTAACGACTTGCGCAGCTAGACGCATGGGGTCCATCACGTGCAATCCCATAACGGCATATTTATTGGCCGATTCGATGGATACGATCGTCAGCAAGCAGCTGCTTAAGCAAATGACTAAAGAAGTCTTGAGTCCGAGCGGCTTATTCCTGATTTCCCGTTCCAGACCAATAATGAGACCAAATATAGCTGATATCCCTAATTTCATTAAAATGTGCCAATCCACGGAAAGTATCATAGTTGTTGACTCCTCTTTATTAAGTAAGCTTTACAATATCTTAACATTACTTTGGAGTAAATGACCATTTGTTAATTACAATGACCGAGATAGCCGTGGAAAACGCGCTTTCGGCTGGCGACGTCGGAATATAGAGCCCGAGAAGTCGGTTTCCGTGCTTTCGGCTGGCGTCAACCAAAGGTAAGCGCGGTTTCCGCGCCTATCTCCAGCCTATACCGTGGCGACGCCGAAATATGGAGGCTGAGAAGCCCGTTTCCACGCTTTCGGCGGGTCTAAGTAAAGGAGCTCAGACGAATAAGCACGAATTACGCGCTTTCGACAAGTGTAACAAAAAGAGGCTGTCCCATTAAGTAGATAAATCTACTTGTGGACAGCCCCTCAAGGTTTTTGGGACATTCGAATCGGTATTCCAAACGAAATCCTTACTTCCATTGGATTTTTCCAATGGAATCGACTCTCAGGCTTCGAAATTCGTAGTTCTATTGGAATAACTCCAATTGAACTGACTTTTAAGGCGCCAAATCACTATTTCCACTGGATTAACTCCAATGGAAGCAGCAGTCAGACTGCGAAATGTAGGGACTGAATTTTCCATATAGACTTTTATACGAAAATGAATGGTGGCCGTCAGACCAGGTTGGTTTGGGACGACCCTTCCCCATTAAATCCGAAACCGATATCCCGCTCCCCAGATCGTCTCGATGTATTGCGGGTTGGACGGGTCTTGCTCGATTTTCTCGCGCAGCTTGCGAATATGTACCGTCACTGTCGCGATTTCCCCCATGGCATCCATACCCCATAGCAGGTCAAAAAGCTGCTCTTTGCTGTACACCCGATTCGGATTCATCGCGAGATGGGTGAGCAGATCGAATTCTTTCGTCGTGAAGATGACTTCTCTCTCGTTGACAAAAACACGGCGCGCTGTTTTATCAATCATCAAACCGCGAATGCGGACTTCATCATTCCGCGTTTCGCGCCGCCCCATCAGCCGTTCGTAGCGTGCTAAATGGGCTTTCACTCTGGCCACCAGCTCGCTGGGGCTGAAAGGCTTGATCATGTAATCGTCAGCGCCAAGGCCGAGGCCGCGAATTTTATCGATGTCTTCCTTTTTAGCGGAAACCATCACGATGGGAATGTCCTTCTCACTGCGAATGCGCCGGCAGATTTCGAAGCCATCCACCTTCGGCAGCATAAGGTCGAGAATAATGAGATCATAATCCGTAGAAAGGGCTCGCTGGAGCCCCTTGTCCCCGCTATTTTCGATATCGACCTCATAGCCGCTGATCTCCAAATAATCCCGCTCCAGCTCGGCAATACTTTGCTCGTCTTCAATAATTAAGATTCGACTCATTCTTCGCTCTCCCCCTGCTGACTAAGCGGTAATGCCATGTATACGGTCGTTCCCCGCCCAATGATACTGGATGCGCTGATTCTCCCGCCGTGCTCTTCCATAATTTGTTTGGCTATCGCCAGTCCAAGCCCGCTTCCTCCGGTAGCCGTGTTACGTGAAGGATCTGCCCGGTAAAACCGATCAAAAATATGAGGAAGCGACTCCTCCGATATGCCTTGACCTCTATCTTTTATTTGAATGACGGCATTGCCGTCTATCTCTCTCAACGTTAAGGTAATGTGGCACTTGCCTTCTTCACTATATTTTATCGAATTTTCGATAATGTTCAGCAGGACACGTCTGAGCTTGTCACGGTCTGCCGTTACATACAGCGGTGACTTCGGCAGCTCGGTGAGCGCGAAATGAACCCCTTTTTTCTCCATATCGAACTGCAGCTCCTGCGCGCAATCCAGCACGTATTGTCCGAGATCTACCTTCTCGAATTGAAATGGCACTTTGCCCAAATCCAGCTTGGAGAACAGAAATAATTCATCAATGAGCCGGTCCATATCGGCTGCTTTGTTATAGATTGTTCGAATGTACCGATCCAGCTTGTCTGGTGAATTCGACACACCGTCCATAATCCCCTCGACATATCCCTTAATCGCCGTAACCGGCGTCTTGAGATCGTGGGAAATATTCGAAATAAGCTCCTTGCGGTTCTCTTCGTATTGAAGCTGAACCTCCACGGACTTCTTGAGCTTACGACGCATTTCTTCAAATGCCGTACTAAGCTCACCAATTTCATCATCGGAATGCGGGACAATCTCAAAGTCGAGATTACCTTCCTTGATCTCCTCCGCTGCACGTTTGAGCGCTCTTAGAGGTCTAATAATACTGCGAGAAACGAAGTAAGTCAGAACACCATTCGTCAACACGAGAATGAGAATAAAAGTAACAATAACGGATTTGGAAAATTGGTGAAGATACTTTTGAAAGGGGCCTCCGTCTAGAAAAACGAATATAGAGCCTTTACTACTATCTGAAAATAAAAAATCCTGCTGCCTAGTTATCCACAGGGAACCTTGATTACGCTGAAATTGACCAGATGATGTGCCAAATGAAGGCAGCTTGGAGGTATTCTCAGCCTCACCCTGCTTAATATACGGTGAAACGTACGTAATCTCTTTGTCCTTCCGGATGATGATGCCCATATTAATTTTATGGAATTTGGCCTCTAGATCCTTCACGAATGCGGGATCCAGAAAAGCATCCGGTTCCGTATCCGTCTTCGCTTTCATATAAGCGACATTTTCGAGTTCTTGATCAACAACACGTTTAATCGGATTGCCTTGGGAGAAATCAACCTGAAAAACAGACTTCAGATTCCCAAACGTTGCGACGCTGATTAAGATCACGGCTAGCACGGAGAGCACAAGCGGTACAAGCAGCATGGCTATATAGGAAAGTACCAGCCGTAAACGAATCGACATCCGAATCAAATCTCCTTTTTGTCAAACAAATAATATCCTGCTGTAAAAAACAATATACTACACGCCATCAAAAACATAAAGATGCTGCTCATCTTGCCAATGGCCATCGAGCTGCCAATCCAGAGCATATACCAATCTGTGTAAGCTGTTGGCGAGTAGGTTGCAATTTGCGGAATGAAAAAAGCAGCTACTTTAAACGCCAAATAAAGAAGAATGCTCACTGTCAAAGCGGAGCTGCTGCTAGAGAAAAACTGCGCGAGAAGCACGGCTGCAATACTAAGCACAAGCAGAGGAACAAAAGCCGAGCCATATGCTAGGAACCAAGTAAATACTGTACTTACGCCTCCAAAGTATTGGAAAAATAAGGAAGATACAATCGAAGCCAGCAAGGCCGCGAGTAAATAAAGCACAATGTACACACCCAGCGCAATTTGCTTGGATGCGAAAACCTTAAACCGAGTGATGGGCCGAGTGAGCGTATTCTTCATCGTGCGTTCACCCATCTCACCAGCGAATACATCCGCGGCTCCCATGAACACGAACAAAGGCAGGAATATACTCGTGAACAAACCGAGCATGACGATAGGGAAATCCCCCGATGCAATGGCTCCAATGCCGATGCCGCTTTGAAAGCGTGCAAGCAGTAAGCCTGCAATAACCGGAAGAAGCAGCGTAACAGCAAGGAAGAAAATAGTTTTCTTCTTCGATGCGAGTTTGATCGTTTCGTTCCAGACGTTGGCGGTTAAGCTATGCATGGGCAGCGAGCCTCCGAACTTCATTAATTTCGCGCAAGTACGCTTCTTCCAGCGTCGCGCTGCCTTTTGCTAATTCAGAAACGAGTCCCTCGCGAACAAGCCGTCCTTGATGAATGATGCCCATGCGATTGCACATTAGCTCCATTTCATGAATGAGATGGCTGGAGATGAGGAAAGTTATTCGCTCTTCACGCGCTAAGTGCATGATGATTTCCCGAATATGAACCATCCCTTCAATATCGAGCCCATTGGTCGGCTCATCGAGAATAAGTAATTCAGGCTTCGACAGCATCGCTGCCGCTAGTCCGAGCCGCTGCTTCATGCCCAGTGAGTAGCCCGCAACCTTTTCGTGCTGAAAAGGGGTGAGACCGACGATTTCCAGTACTTCGTCCACTCGCTGCTTGCCGACCCCAGGATAAAAGCGCGCCGCTAGCTCCAGATTCCGCTTGCCGCTCATATAGGTGTAAGCTTCCGCTGTTTCAATCAGCACGCCAACCTTCGCCATCGCCTGCTCATACTGCGTAGACACATCATGGCCGAACAGCTTTACTTCGCCTTGCTGCGCCCTTGTTAAACCCGTCATGATCTTCATGACCGATGTTTTACCGGCGCCATTGGGACCGAAGAAACCATAGATATCGCCTTGCTGCACCGTCATATTTACTTGATGGATGCCGCGCGAATTTTTGTATATTTTCGTGAGGTTCTTAATTTCTACAACGGGTTTCATGAACGGGCCGCCTTTCAGGATGAATGAGGAGGTCAACGATCGTTGAATCCTCCTCCTGTCTTTTCTATTAATGCTTCTCTCCCCAGTTTTTGTGGGAATTCTCATCAAACTTCACATTTTCCACTTGTTTTCCGTTCAAATCAATCGTGTCCGGTGTTGTCGAGTTCAGGCTAGATAGTGTCATATCCACACTCAAGACCACATCATGCGCTGCACCC
This sequence comes from Paenibacillus sp. J31P190, assembly GCF_059692075.1. Classification (NCBI taxonomy): domain Bacteria; kingdom Bacillati; phylum Bacillota; class Bacilli; order Caryophanales; family Paenibacillaceae; genus Paenibacillus; species Paenibacillus sp. J31P190. Next base: position 303,354 of record NZ_JCAUAS010000001.1, read on the forward strand.
TGAGCATCTTTACCGGAAATATGAATTTGTGCCGTTTGATTCGTAATGTGGTTATCCGCATCCACGCTTGCGTTCACTTCGACTTCATCCATTTTGATGTCCGTTACAAGCTGAGGCAGGCTGTTTTTGAGTGTCGTTACATCTACACCAAGAGTATCCGCTTTAGCCGGAATTGGACGGTGATTGTTCTCTACAGTGCCGTGTTTAATAACCAGCGAGCCAATTGTGTTCACAACAGGCGAAATCTGACTTCCGGATAGTTTGAAATGAATGTCCTTCACGTTACCAGGTGCTTCACTCATGGTTACATAGTTTTTCAGGTTACCAACCAATGCATCGACCACATTTTCTACTTCGCTAATCACTTGCGGGTCAGGCGTTTGGTTTGCTTGGTCATGCCCTTTGAACTTGCCTGGCATACCTTCACCTTCCAGCACTTTATACACCTCGGAATCCTCTGTTTTTACAATCTGCTTCCCATCTTGGCTGTAGAAGTGAATGGTTTGCTCATCCGTTCCGCTTTTCACTGTGACTACAGCGCTGCCAGCGTGATCGACGCCAGTGCTCTTAATCGTTGATTTCACATTGAGTAATGAAGATCCATTGTCTTGTAAGGACACATTCACCTGGCGAGTTACATTCTTCACCGCTGCTGTTTGTTTGAATGCTGATTTAAATGTCTCATATCCGGGAGCGTCTCCCACACCTGCATATACCGAGGTCACTAGCATCATGCTGCCTACCGCAACGCCTAATCCCAACATCGCTAACTTCTTATTCATATCTTATTTCCTCCGCGTATTCATACGCTTTATCTAATTTGGATGCGTTCCTCGCTTCCATGTATTCATCTTATCCCCTCTGCATTAACTGCCTCTAAATCACCTATTAACCTTGCCTAAAACAATTCTTAAAACTTTATTAAAAAAACCTCCAAATCCGCAGAATTTGCGGAGATGAAGGCTTCAAATATGGGTCAATAGCTAGTACTGCTGCTCTTTTTCTCTCATCTTAAGCATCCCGGAATGGGATAGGTGGATATCTACTTTTATATCCCCTAATTCATAATTTTCCAGCGGTTTCTCTCCGTTCGTTGTAAGCTTAGACCACTCCGGAAATTCTTGCTTATATAATACATACTCGAGCTGATAGATATCCGTATCATGGCTTTTTCCCACCTTGCAGGTTTGCTCGATTTCCTCAGCGATTTGTTTGGCGATCTGTTTTTGCAGCGTATCTTCATCAATGTTCTCTAACAATTCGGCAACGACCGCCTTGGCTTCAATATGAATATCGAATAGGGGTTGATCTCCCTTCATTCGCGGCGTAATGCGGGCTTTAGGCTTCTGGATAATAACAGATTGTTTTGCCTTCCCATTTATATAAACGACCATAGGCGTACGGACGGTACTGTTTTCTAACCAGCGCGCTCCTTTGAACTGATCCTCTGATAGCCATTCCACATGATTTTTTTTCGCTATCGCATAGACTCCGCTTACTTCTAATTTAGGATCTGGTTTTTCATTTTTAACCCACACATCCTTACGAATAGCCAAAGTGGGCATCATCACCGTGTACCCAGGTTCTCTAGATAGAGCAGCAAACCTGTACAATTTGAGCGGACGAATATAAGCTCGTTGATGGTAATTTTCTTCAGGCTGCATAAGAATAGAGGCCAAAGGGGAGACATTGAAGAAAGGGATAACCGAAAAAATCGTCTCTATCGACTCATCTGTACTATAAACCCATGGGGTAAACCTTGTTTCCCCATAGCGTACTGAACTGTCCGTAAATTTACCCACACCTTCCTTTAGGGCCTCTCTTGTAAAAACATAAGCACCCACATGCCCCCAAAAGGCTCGCTGCTGCAAGGTTTTGTACAAACTTTCGAAAGCTGCATTAACCGTTTCCCCTTCCTCTTGTCCGACCCAAATCGCAGGGGGGTGCCCTCCTTTACCGCCTTCCTGTTTAGCCACGCTAGAGAAATCCAACATTTGAAAATAAACCACATAGCGCCCTTTTTGATAATCGAAGCCTATCGCAGTAATGTAATTCGTATCTTGGATCGTCTTTATATCCCAACAGCCTGTCTGACTAACCAGAAGCAGCATTCCGATGACCAGTCGTCCTAACCTTTTCGTTATCATGAGGACTCCCCGCCCTGGCGTGTGTCATCCTTCGTATTTAATGCTTTCGGTCTTCGCTTCATTTTATTCCACGGCTTGGCCAATACGGCAGGGATGATATCTCTGAACTGAGGCGGCGATAAGGGTGATAAGTAAGGCACACCGAATGATTCTAATGTTGATAAATATAAAACGAGCCCCATGAGGGATACCATAAATCCGAAAATACCGAAAATTGTGGATATCATCAAAATCATGATCCGGAGCACGGTAATCGTTCCCGCTAGCGATTGGTTCACTAGGGTGTACATCGATATCGTCGAAATGGAGGTCACTACTAATGTTGTAGGGCTCGTGATTCCCGCGCGTATCGCGGCGTCCCCAACAATTAGCCCACCGACAACAGTAACGGTTTGTCCTACCACCTTGGGCAGCCGCGCTCCCGCTTCACGGAACAATTCGAAAAGCAGCAGCATGATAATAAAATCCATCGGACCTGACAAGGGTAATCCTAACCTGGATGTAGCGATAGTGGCTACTAATGGATACGGGATTTGATCCAGATTAAAGGCGGATAGTGAAATCCAAAAACCAGGCAATAAGGCTGAAACGATCAACCCGCCTATCCGCAAAACACGTTCGAATGCGACATAATAGTACGGGGAGTGCACATCTTCGGGGGATTTCAATATATACATCAAATTCGCTGGCGCAATAAGAACCATGGGGGAACCATCCACTATGACCGCGAACCGTCCGCGCAGCAAGCTATCAGCTACATAATCAGGTCTACCCGCATAATCCAAAAGGGGAAAGAATGGGTATTTCCTCCCTGACATCTCTTCTTCTAATTGCGAGCTGCTAATCAGGGCATCAACGTTAATAGCTTGAAGCCGCTGCTTTGCTTCCTGGAGGATATTAGCATTTATTACATCGTCTATATAAAGGAGAGCTACCGAGGTGTTACTTCTCGTTCCGATTTGCATTTTTTCAATGCAAAGACTGCGCGTCAGCAAGCGTTTGCGAACGAGCGCGATATTCGTAACGACACTCTCGGTAAAGGCATCTCTTGGACCTTTGATGGATGTCTCTGTACTCGATTCCTCCGGTGAACGGTTGGGTGGTGCAGAAATATCCAGTGCATACAGCAATTGCGTCTCTTCGAAAAATAAGATCAGCGATCCTGCATACAATGAAACCGTCATCGACTCTATGGCGTTAGAACCCGTAATTTCAATCAATTGAAGCATCGTATTCACATCTAGTTTAGAGGCGTTAGCATCGACTTCGTTTTTGAATTGACCTTCAAGTTTAGGCAATACGAGATTCTCAATATGATCCATATTGGCCATACCCTCGCAGTACATGAGCAGCACTCGCCCCTTCGGATGAGCATCCGATAATCGGTAAGATTTCACGATAACATCGTCAGACAACGCAAACAAATCCCGTAAATCCTGCTCATTCATTAGGCATTCTTCTCCTTTCTTTTCCCCGGCAGGATAGACATCACAAGCAAGACAAGAAGCAAGCTTAAACCTACCCCAAACATGATGGGATAAAATCTATTTTGAATCAGATACACCATCTGATTGTCTGTAACTGGGTACAAGCTCGCCGCTAGGAACAGCAGGCTAATCCCTAACAGGACTAGGGTCCTTGTGCGCTTCTTTTGAATACCAATAACATCCACACTAAGAAACATGAACATCGACGTCCGGACACAAGCCCCTGATATCCATTGGAAAATAGCCAAGAAATCCAAGTGGGTAATATATTTCCCCAAAGTAACCATACGCCATTGTTCAAATGCCGGATACCTTAAATCCGCGGCTTCAAAGGGTCCAAATATGGCAATGGAACCCGTTAACGGTCCTATAGTAAGTCCAATCACACATGCTGCAAAAATGAATAAAGCTGAGAGCCGAATGCGCGTACCTACATGATGCTGGAGGAATACGATAGCTAGCAGTTCGAAGGAGGCGCCACAAGTTAACATGATGGATGTAAGTGTAGGTCCATAACCGTGTGTAAATAAAGGTGTAAGAAGGCTGTAGTTTTTATATTGGAAATTAGCTCCCATCACAAAATACCCAAGTAAAACGACAACCGGCAGTAGAATGCCTGAGGAAATTGCAATCGCTCGCACCCCTGATCTTGCCGCGAAAAAGCAAAAGAATATAAACAGAAGAGCAATCATGAAAGGCGGTGTTCGAGGTAAATAGGTCACATGTGTCCATGTCACCATTTCTTTTATGGTTATAATCGAATGCGCAAAACAAATGATAATGAGACCTAGTTTGAATGGAAAAACGACCATTTTCCCAAATTTCCGTTTGATCCACTCCATCATATTCTGCTGTTTCGTGCGTTTAATAACGATATAAAGCAGACATACCCATAGGAGCATAGGAAACAGGGCGACAGCTGCGCCTAACCAGGAATCACGTTTACCAAAATGCAGCAGCACCGGAATTAATAAGACATGGTTCGTAATGCCAATGGAGAGGATTAAGACAAAATATAATTGAAGCGCGGTAATTTTCTTGGTTCCGGACATAAGCTAATCTCCCACATTGGTATTAGGTGGAAACTTTTTATAAGTTAAGATTTCCAATTCAAGTGGATTTATGCGGTGCGACAAATTAGATTTAGACACCTATCGAAATTAGGTCTTCCATCGATTGCAAAAAGAGAAGAGAGGGTGTAAATTTAATAAATAATTACATCGTACGTGAGCTTGTAAAGGGGTGAGGTGAAGGTATGTTTACGGAAGAAGAAAAGGACGGCTTGTACAAGAGCATTTATACAAGACGGGATGTGCGAACATTTTTATCGGATCCTATCCCAGAAGAAACAATAATGAAATTGCTAAATGCAGCGCACCATGGTCCTTCCGTTGGATTTATGCAACCCTGGAATTTTATAATCATTTCTACAGATAAAGTGAAAGAGCGTTTGGCTTGGGCAGCAGATAAAGAGAGACGAGCTTTGGCCATTCATTATGAAGATACACGCCAAGACGAATTTCTAAATCTCAAGATCGAAGGCATCAAACAAGCCCCAATCACGATTTGTGTTACTTGTGACCCAACACGCGGCGGTTCTCATGTGCTAGGAAGAAATTCGATACCAGAAACCGATATCATGTCCGTTGCATGCGCGATTCAAAACATGTGGCTAGCAGCATGTGCAGAGGGATTAGCTATGGGCTGGGTAAGCTTCTATAAGAAAAATGATGTGCGAGATATCCTTGGGATACCTCCTCATATTGATCCAGTAGCATTGCTATCCATTGGATTCACAGAAAATTATCCAGAGAAGCCCATTTTGGAGACAGCCAATTGGGAAAAGCGCAGGAGTCTGAACAATCTGATATTCAGCGAGACTTGGGGACATTCAAAAAGTTGACCTGTCATGAGGTTTAAAACGAGAAAACCGCCCTCCAATCAATCGGAGGGCGGCTTTGTGCATCCTATTTCTAATAGAATGTTGCAAGAATGATGACCAACAGAATGTACAGTACCAATACGATAGCTGTGCTAGAATATCCAACGCCTGACATGGTTATTCCTCCCTTCTGCCTGCAAGAACCTTTTCTTTGTTGTTGCTCGAGATATCCTATGTCGGGCAGGGCAGATAGGTATGGACGTATGTCTATTTGTTCAGGAGAAAAGGTGTTAATTCACCTAGATAGAACACGTCTAGGTGATGAAGGGCACGGGTGCAAGCGGTGTAAAACAGCTTGCGTTCCTTCGCCTCCGCGTAGACAGCCGCCCCGGCATCGTAGAGAATAACGGCGTCGAACTCGAGCCCTTTGGCAAGGTACGCCGGCAGGATCATGACGCCTGCCTCATAGTGCAGCGTCTCTTTGGTGATCCGCGCGAGCCCCGGCAGCAGCGGCTTCAGGCTGGCGTGCGCGCGGCGAGTCTCGCGCTCGGTCTTGCAAATGATCGCGACGGAGCTTGCGCCGCCGTCGCGCCTAGCTAGTGCCGCCTCAGCCACAAGGCGGCTGAGGCGGCCATCGTCCGCCGCGCGCAGAACACGCGGCGCCTCGCCGCTGCGGCTGAACGGCTCGATCGGCTCGCCGCCTGGCAGCACGCGACTAGCGAAATCGACGATTTCGCGCGTCGAGCGGTAGCTCTTGACGAGGCGGATGGTCTCCGTCTCGTCTTCCTTCATCAGCTCGCTAATGGAGCTGTACTCGCTGGTTTGCCCCTCGCCTTCCGTACTGCTCGCGTTCGCATGCGTGAAGATCCCTTGATTCCAGTCCCCGAGCAGGGTGAACCGAGCACGTGGGAACAGCTTCTTCAAGTACGCATAGTGAAACGGCGAGTAATCCTGCGCCTCATCCACGAGACAATACCGAATGGTCCCTACGCGCAGTTGCCCCTCAACAAGGCCCTTCAAATAGACAAGTGGTGTCGCATCTTCGTAATGCAGCATTCCCCTAGCAAGCGCATCGGCCGTGAACGTGCTGATCGTATCCCAAGCTGCGGGTAGATGCTGCTCCGAATGGTGCATAAGCTCTTGATGCAGTTCACTATTTGTATAAAGATCTTGGTACATTCCAAGCACGTCCACATAAGCGAGCTTGCGCGCCTTCTCCTTAAGTGGAGCAATCGCTTTATGCGCTTTGACCTTGCTCATCTTTTTCATTTCTGGCTCGGTGCCCAAATATTTCGGCTCCCGCACCATTTTACGATAAAACCTCTTCTGGACATCGGCTTGAAACTCATCCAGCTTCTCCAGCATCCACTCCGATAATTGTTCCATCCGTTCACCTAGAGCAAGAATCGAGGATTTGCTGTAAAATCGTTCGCTAAGCTCAGCGGCAGTAATCAATACTTTCTTACCTACTGATAAATCTTGGAAACGAATCCCGCCGCTTTTCAGCTTCTCTCCGTAAGCCTCAATGACATTGAGGAAAGCAGCGGACGTTTTATAATGAATACTTTGCAGCCTCGCTGCGTAGGAGGGGTCTTGATCCGTCCCCGTAAGGATGAACTCCAATTGATCGTAGGGATCTTCCAGCGTCAGACCGGTGTCGCTTAATTTATGTGTTAAATAGTCTTGGAATGTCGTCTGCTGCATAGTAGCTTCGCCTAGCTCCGGCAGTACGTGAGAGACGTAGTCGCTGAACAGTGAGTTCGGCGAGAACAAAATCATGTTGTCGGCGCTTAGCGTCGTCCGATATTTGTAGAGCAGATACGCGATGCGCTGCAGCGCAACGGAGGTTTTGCCGCTGCCGGCTGCCCCCTGCACGACGAGCACCTTGTGCCGATCATCGCGGATGATCTGGTTCTGCTCGCGCTGGATCGTCGTAACGATGCTGTGCATCTTCTCGTCGGCGCTGCGGCTCAGCATCTGCTGAAGCATCTCGTCACCGATGGAGATCCCCGTATCGAACACGTCCTGCAGCACGCCGGCTTTGATGATGTACTGCCGCTTGAGCATCAGCTCGCCGCTGACATCCATCTCAGGTGTCTGATACGTCGCTGGGCCCGGCGGATAGTCATAGAACAAGCTGGCTATGGGCGCACGCCAGTCGTAGATAAGAATTTCATCCGTCTTGGCATCAATAAAAGATGTCAATCCGATGTAAATCTTCTCGCGCTCTTGCTCCCCGTTCTCCTTGAAATCAATGCGGCTGAAATATGGCGCATCGACAACACGCTGCAGCTTACGCAGCGCATCTTGCGCCAATCGATAGCTGCGTTCTTGACCCTGCAGCACATGCTCCTGCTGGGCCATACTCGCTGCCGTCTCAATCAAATCATCCGCATTATCTGCATTGACCGAGATATCATCCCAGAAGCTGCGGCCAATCGCTGTCGCTTCCGATCGGCGCTCATCCACCGTTTGGCGCAGTTCTTCAATTCGCTGCTGTATATTAGCTCGTACAGAGGCAACGCGCTGCGTCTCCCTCTCCCGTTCTTCGTTCTCTATAGGCATACGGTCTCACTCCATTTCTATCTATTTATATACACCATGAATCACCTCTTCAAACTCAGGCTCTTCCATGTGCACATCGTCCATATCGCCCCAGCTGCTGACGATACGCAGTACTTCCATCGCTTTCAGCTCCTGGCGGTTGCAAGCGATTGTAAGGCTATTCGCTTCTTGCTCCACCACGCGAAACGGAAGTTCCCAGCTCCCAGGAACTTGGATTTCACCTCGATAAGTGACCTTCATCATCGTGGGTAAGCCAATACGATCCCGCAGCTCATCGATCGACCCGTCATAGCCAATTTGCCCATGATTGATCACGATGACTCGTTTACACAATTGCTCGATATCATCCATATCATGCGTAGTCAGCAGAATCGTCTTACCGAAATCCCGATTTAAGGTCTGAAGAAAGCCGCGAATGTTCCGCTTTGCGACAACATCCAACCCGATGGTCGGCTCATCCAGAAACAAAATATCCGGATCATGCAGCATCGAAGCCGCCAAATCTGCTCGCATCCGCTGTCCAAGGGACAGCTTCCGGACAGGCGTTTCCATCAGCTCTTTCAGTTCAAGAAGTTCAGTCAATTCGCCTAATCTGCGGCGGGCTGTGCTTTCCTCCACCCGATACATCGCCGTAAGGATCTCATAAGAATCCTTCACCGGCAGATCCCACCAAAGCTGACTGCGCTGACCGAATACAACGCCAAGCTGCCTTACGACTCGTCTTCGATGCTTCTGAGGACTATAGCCGTGAATCAACACCTCGCCGGAGGTTGGGTGAAGAATGCCGGTGAGCATTTTGATCGTCGTCGACTTTCCCGCTCCATTAGGTCCAATATACCCGACGAACTCGCCAGATTCAATCTCGAAGCTTACATCGCGTACCGCTTCCTTCTCTTTATAGGCTCTCGAAAACAAAGTTCGAATACCTGAGAACTTGCCTTCTTTGACTAGCGGAGTTTGAAAGGTTTTGCGCAAATTCGTTACGGTTATCATGTTTTCTTATGATCCCTCCTTGTATGAAACCCTCGATTAACTTCCTGTGCTGTGATAGCGAGATAGTCCTAGCTTCCAGAAGCGCATAGCCAGCCAGAGCGCAGCGAATGAAACAGCAATGGTTCCTAGGAGCATCCAAATGCCGCCTTGATGTCTCAGCAAATATAAAGTGGGTATGTAATTGACGAAGCCTACCGGAACGAGCACCAATAGCGCACCCTGCAGCCACTTTGGATACAAGGAAAGCGGATAGCGCGCCGCGGTTTGGGAAGCGTCTTCGGTCATATTTTGCAAGGATTCGATCCGTGTCAACCAGAAGCCGGCAGCCGCAGTTGCTAAGCCAATGGCGAATAAAATAATGGCACCCGTTATGATAATTAACACCGTTAAAGGTATGGCTGACCATCCGATTTGCCCATTAGCCATTAAGGCTTTCATAGCAATAAAAAGTAAGATGATGCCCTGCCCTACCTCAGCAAATAAGAGACGAGCGTTTTGTGTCATCAGAGCCAGCAGCACGGGAACAGGCCGTGTGAGAAGCGCATCCAGATCACCGGAAACGAGATATTTCTCTAGATGATGCACATCGGAAGCCAGCGTGCGATAAATCGCTTTGGATATCATCATGACCCCATACAGATAGCACACCTCATACAGGGTCCAGCCTTTGATATTGCCAAAACGCATCATCACAAGCGCCACCATCAGAAATTCTGAGATATGCACAAAGGAAGCCATCACGGTCGAAAAAAAGAAATTAAACTTATACTGCATTCGGCTTCGCAAGCTCGCCTTGATCAGCAGCATATAGAGTCTCACTGACATCATCCGCCCTGCACCTCCAGCTTTCTGCGTACCCCCTGCGTAACCGCCAGACAGACGCAAGTAAACCCGATGCCCCAAGCAAGAGCGCCGAGCACAACAGTTCCTTGTTCGAGCTGCATGTAGATACGAGTTGGGTAATAGAGGAGATAAGGATATGGAGTGTAAAAGCTAATCGTGCGGAGCCAACCTGGCAACCATTCTAGAGGAATGAAAAAGCCGGAGAGCAGCGTACTGAAGGAATAATTGACCCAATAAAACCAACGTGACTCAGTGGTCCACAAAGCTGCAACGCCTATCAAATAATTCGTACAAATAGAGATATATGCCGCCAAGACGAGCGCAATCGCTGTCCAGCCATAAACCGAAGCGTGATGTGGAAGCTGTAAGGAGAAAATGAAGTAGTAGAGGGCATAAATCGGGATAAATTTATAAAGAAACTGATAGTATACCTGGCCCCATTCCCGGCTCATCGCCTGATAGAATAAGTGTACCGGCCGCATGAGATCGACCGCAATTTGCCCGGTGCGCACCGATTGCTCGAGCCCGAGTCCATTCGTTGTGAACTGCGTAATCCAAAGGATCGCTTGGTTAAAAGCAATATAACCTACAATCCCTTTCGCCCCGTACTCGCCGAGTGACGAGTCACTCCCTAGACCGGTCCAGATGCTAGCATAAATGAAGCCAAACACCGCACTCACTGCATTGTGCAGCAGATGCGAACCGCGATACTGCAAATTCCTCGCATACGCCTTGCGCGCCAAAACCGCGAAAAGCATAAAACACCTCCTGAGCTGTTTTGATCCTTATCAACTAGCTTTTTTGCAGCCGCCGCGTAGAGACGGATGTTTATATTACCAAAATTACCCTAGCCATGGCAATGATTATTTTTTATCGCAGATGGTGCCGCCGTGTAACAATGAAAAATATCCTTCCAGCTCACCTCACATGCTTTTCTCTCTCCATTGCTCTTTGGCTCGCTTTTTCCCCAACACCACCAATAACGAAAAAGTCCCCGTCTCGTCGCTCAAAGCAACAAAACAGGGACTTCTCTTACTGCGAGCTCACCGGCTTAGCCGGCGGGGAATTACTGCTCGCTCCCTCAGCTTGCGGAGGAACATTTCCTTCACCAAATTCAGCGTTATAGCTATCCTGAATGGTTTTGGTCAAATAGTCATGATCGATATGTTCAGCCAAGTACTGTTTCCCGAATAGTAAATCGTACTGCACATTCCTGTAGTCATCAAGGAGTACTTTCGATGATTCGGGGACTTCAGCATGAAGTTCTTGGTTCTCATCAACAACAAGATTACTCAGTAATCCTGGCACTTGCGCCGCCAATTCGGCATTCAACTTGAAATTGGCCGGTTTTTCCATATGCAGCATATCCAGCACGTGGGCACCAAGGAAAGAATCACTAAGCAGTGGAATGTCCTGCTTCGGCATATCGAAGTTCGACCAAGTCACAAGCGGAATGCTGTGCATCTTCTTCACTTCTTCCAACGACCAATCATTCGCGTTACTGCTTTGGATGAAGCCTGCTTCTTTATATACTTGATAATCTAATCCCAGCATCGGCAAATGGTCCCCATAGAATACGATCATCGTCGGTTCATCCGATTCTTTGAAGTGATCGATTAGCATTTGCAAGCTTTGATCCGCATCGTGTGCACCCTGCGCGTAGGTCTCAAGAATTGATTTTGCTTCTGGCGTTAAGTCACCTTGCGCTTTGAACTGATTTTCTCCGTACCGAGGTTCATCATAAGGTCCATGATTTTCCATGGTTACTGTGTACATAAACATAGGATCCTCGGTTTTATCTACTTCATCTATAATGCTCCTAGACACTTCAGCGTCCGAGATAAAATAACCCTTCATTTCCGGATTCACGAAATGTTCACTGCTCTTAAAGCTTTGGAAGCCTAACTCCTTATACACCGAATTACGATTCCAAAACCATCCTTCGTAGGAGTGAATTCCCATACTTTTGTAGCCCTGATCGGCAAAATAACTCGCCAAGCTCGGTACAGGTTTCGTAATATATTGTTGATACGGAATGGAGCCTCCTGGCAGGAAGCTCATCGAGTTCCCCGTTAACACTTCGAATTCTACATTGCTGGTACCGCCACCGAATTGGGGGGACAGCAGGTATCCGGATGTCGACTCCTTCTGCAAGCGGTGGAGGGTGGGTACCGGATCTTCACTGAATTTCACATTCGTTAACAAAGTCGGATCCCAGAAAGCCTCACTCATAATGAAAATCACGTTCGGCTTCTTCCCATTTAGAGAATTAGTATCTACAGACTTTTTCATTCCTGCTTTTTGCATGCCTACCTCTTGGAGATTAGCTGCAACGGTCGCAATACTTTGATCACTATACGTTTCTGGCTTTTGAACGATCGAATTTTTGACATTGAGGGTGAAAGCTAGGGCTAGTCCATTATTCGCATAGTTCTCTTTCTGATTCCACACAATTTCGTTTACACCCAAATGGTCAAGAATTTTGCCAGCTAACGGTGTTTTGATTGCAAATGCATATAAGGCATAGAGCGCGAACAGCCCTAAACCAATTCGACTGATAATAGAAAAAGATACGCGCGGGAGTATCCATTTCAATAAAAAGACAAAGATGACCGCGATGACCACAGCTCCGATTCGGAGAAGCGCGGCTTTCCCTGTTACGAGCGAAGCAATATCCATACTTTCTTTATTCAGCAAAATATCCCACGGGAAGAAGGGCTCCCCGATCATTTTCACCTTCATATAAGAAATCAGTGCCATAAGGCCAAGCAACAAGGTTGCGATGGATCCGGAAATAGCTAATGATCCTACAACCGCATAAATGAACGCTAATAAACAGAAGGTTAGCCCTACATTTAATAGAAAAAGTGACTGGTTAGATGTTATCCATTGGGCCGTTTCATGCAAAGAACCGCGTTCAAGAAGTTCCATTCCAGCTACAGACAGTATGGGTAAGCAAATCATAAATAATAAAAGCGAAATCGTCGCTCCCAGACGGTTTGGTCTCATCTTTTTAGGAAGATGGTTCCGGGGCTTCAAATTCAAGTGCATATTGCATCACTCTCCTCTTGCCCCTATTATAAACACCAATTGTGAAGAAATTATGTAGCTAACCTTAAAGGAACCTTAGTTTTACCAAATAAATCCATTATTTGAGCCCGGCCAGCCATGATGCCAACGCCTTCAATTCTTCCTCTTTCAGTGCCACTTGGAACGGCGGCATTCCGCCACCACCCTTTTGAATGCGCTTTATGATCTCCGCTTCATCTAAACGTTCTCCAACTTTTTGGATATTAGGGCCTTGTCCGCCTTGTAATTGATTACCATGACATGAGATGCAGAAATTTTGATAAATCTTAGGAACATCCACTTTTACCGCCGCCGACTGCGCTTCATTTTGTTTATTTCCACAGGCCGATAAACCGAGGGCCAGAACAATTACACCAAACAGCTTTAATTTCATACGCGCGAAACTCCTTCAATCTGTTATATTTCTCTCATCATACCAGAGCATAGATTGTAAAATAAAGGAGCAGCGCTATTCACCGTTATTATGTTGCTTAATGAGGCTATTTATCGGTTCTAACATTTGGAAATCATTACGCAAATTGATTATGCGGGCTGGATGAAATAAAAGACATGGCTGGAGCGTTAGCCCAGACCATGTCTTATTTATGTTTGCAATGTCATTTTTCGTCTCTTTAAGCTAGTTTCAACCGAATGACGTTCCACGATGCTTTGCCAAGTATCGCTTGAATCTGGCTGTTTGACGATATGGCCGCATTACCTCCTGTGTGAGGCTTCACCCGATCCTGAGCATCAATGGTATTCGAGGCTTTCAGATCATCGTTCTCCAGAACGATATGCTCGATAACTCTGCATTCACCAAAACTGCGCAGATCCAGCTCCAAAGGAAGTGCTTCCTCCAGATGACGGTTAACTGCAAAGATCGTCACTTCGGACTTGTCTTCGTTATGAACGGCTACAGCCTCTAAGTAAGGCACATCTGTAAAATCCTTCGCGTCGTATTTCGGTGATTTGATCAGCGGCACAAGAACAGTCCCTCGTCCAAACACACTGGCGTGCAAGTAAGGATAGTAGATTGTTTGTTTCCACGCTGCTCCCCCATTCGCGGTCATGATCGGTGCGATGACGTTAACGAGTTGTGCCAAACAAGCCATCTTCACACGATCCGCACGCTTCAACATAGAGATAAGCATACAGCCAACTAACAAGGCATCTTCATGGTTGTAAATGTCTTCGAGCTGTGGCGGCGCGATGGACCAAGGCTCTATTTTGCGATCCGCATCGTTAGAGTGATACCACACATTCCATTCGTCGAAGGATAAGTTGATTTTCTTCTTACCGCGCTTTTTGGCCTGAATATAATCTGCCGTCGAGATCACTGTATGGATAAACCGATCCATGCCCATAGATTGTGCGAGGAAATTGGCTGAATCCTTATCACGATTGCCATAATATTGATGCAGGGAAATATAATCAACATGATCATACGTATGCTCAAGTACTGTCGCTTCCCAATCAGGGAAAGTCGGCATATTCAGACTGGAACTGCCACACGCAACAAGCTCGATCGACGGGTCGACCCATTTCATGACTTTGGCCGTTTCACAGGCTGCGCGTCCGTATTCCGCGGCAGTTTTGCTGCCTGTTTGCCAAGGGCCGTCCATTTCGTTGCCTAGACACCAGGTTTTGATGTTATGGGGTGCCTTGTAACCATGCGTGATCCGTAAATCACTCCAGTAGGTACCGCCTTTGATATTGGAATATTCAATGATATCTCTTGCCTCATCAGGACCGCGAGTCCCCAGATTAACGGCCATCATGGCTTCTGTATTGGCTTTGCGGCACCAGTCCATGAATTCATTCAATCCAACTAGGTTAGGTTCAATGGTGCGCCATGCCAAATCAAGTCTCTTCTTACGTCCTTCTAACGGTCCAATGCCATCCTCCCAGTTGTAACCGGATACAAAATTACCACCCGGATAACGAACAATCGGAACATCCAACCCTTTTACCAGCTCTAGTACGTCTGCTCGAAAGCCTTGCTCATCCGCTTGCGGATGTCCAGGTTCGTAAATTCCGCCATAGACAGCGCGTCCCAAATGTTCAATAAATGAGCCATAAATACGAGAATCTACTTCTCCGATTTTAAAATCTTTGTCAATAATCATACTCGCTTTCATAGACATCGCTTTCACCTCGTAGTATAATTAATAAAAATATGAATCGATTAATATATTTATAATGCTATTGACTATATTAAACAATAATCAGAAGATGATTTCAAGCTTTTTATCTGCTTTCTGTTGAATTCACATTTTCATTAACTAGTCTACTTATGAGGAGATTGTTCCAATGATCCAAACGACAACAGACCGCAAATGGCTGCCTTTGTATGAAGCGCTGGCAAGTGATGTGCGGCTTAAGATACTGGAGCTGCTTGCTGAGAAAGAGATGAATGTCAAGGAATTAGCCCATATGCTCGGATTAAGCAGCGCCATTGTAACTATGCATGTAAAAAAGCTCGAGGCTGGAGGACTTATTCAGACAGATTTAGTTCGCAAGCAAGGCGGCACGCACAAAATGTGCAAATTGGCCGTCTCTCACATTGAAATGCGGCTTCCGCAGCCAATCGAGCAGCAGCGAGCGTTCGATGAAGTGGCGATTCCGGTTGGCCACTACACACGCTTCGATGTACATCCAACCTGCGGTCTGGCTACGGCTGATCATGTGATTGGTCAATATGATGATCCGCGCTTCTTCTTCGAGCCGGAGCGGATGCATGCGAAGATTCTTTGGTTCGGCAGCGGCTTCGTGGAGTATCGCATTCCGAACTATGTGCTGCCCGGTCAACTGCTTGAAGAAATCGAAATTTCGCTAGAAATTGGCTCCGAAGCACCAGGAATTGAAGCGAACTGGCCATCCGACATTCATTTTTACGTCAATGATATGCTGCTTGGCTATTGGACGAGTCCCGGTGATTCGGGACAAGGCCGCGGCCAGCTCACCCCTGCCTGGTGGCCGGATTCAATCAACCAATATGGTTGGTTGAAGATCATTCGGGTCACTGAACAGGGAACGTTTCTTGACGGACAACAGCTATCGGCTGTCTCGATCAAGGATATCCCCATGTCCCGCAACGAGTGGACACTGCGGCTCGAGGTGCCTAGCCATGCCGCGCATGTCGGCGGTTTGACCTTGTATGGTGAAGGGTTTGGCAACTACAACCGTGATATTCTGTTTCGCACCTACCGCAGGTAGGAGACTAACCGTATTTGAATAAGAGGCTGTCCCAAGCCGCTTTTTGGGATAATGTCTCGCTACCCTTACTTAACTATGTTAAGTATTTGCCCCGAGGGAACGTCGATGCTCTATTTGGATAAAAAACACCTGATAGCATGAGGAAGAGGAACGACGATGCGTTATTTCGCGTTTTTTTGCCTCCGGGTCGTTCATATGAACAAATAGAGCACCGACGCTCCTCTTATTCGGTTTTTAGCTCAGATTTCCTAAAATAACGAATCGACGTTCCGCTAACTAGAGTCGGGTGGCTTACTATTGCAATCGGGACTAGTGAAAAAGAGCCCATAGGCTCTTTTGAACTTGATGTGCTTCTTTTTTGACCTTCATCAGACCATCTTTTGACAGTCATCTCACAATTGCTGCTCTTAATCGATTCACACCAAATTCCAAATACCCCTTTAAGCAGCTCAACATATAAACCCAACCTTCTTTATTATCTATCAATTGACGGATAAGATCCTCATCATTTTCATTAAAACCCTCTTCGTTAACTTCAATAACGGTGCTCGAATTATCTAACTCTTTCAACGTAATCGTAACAACATGTCCATCATCGGTTGCACCCCACTGGAAAACAATTTTCTTATTTAACTCAATTTCCAATACTTTAATATCCACTTGTGCATCGTATTCATCATATCTCCAAGTAATTGTCTTGCCTTGCTCCAATCTTCCAGAACCCGAAGAAAACCAATAGTTAGACATTTTCACAGGATCAATAAGAGCTTCAAATACTTCATTAACGGGCTTAACTATTTTAAATTTCGTTAGGTTGTTCATCCTAAATCAACTCTCTTTCGATGTAACTGTGATTGGTTAAAGAGAAATGGGTGGCAAAGTGTTCCCTGTTTCAAGTAAACTTTTTAAGTTGCTCAGAATAGCTGGCCATCCATTATTTAATCCCTCAAAGGTATCTTCTCTATCCACGATGTCCGCAGATGCCAGATTTTCATGCCTAAGTATTAGTTTGACTGTCGAATCCAGCGGTTTCAACTCAAAGGTAACCTGCGACGGCTGCTTACGAGTGGTTTTATCTCCTACCATGTTCCATGTAAAAGAAAGTAAACGATGCGGCTCGCACTTTAGTATGATTCCATGATCGGTGACTTGTCCATTCCGCGAATAGGTGACGTTAGAGCCTTCTTGCCAGTCCGATTGAATTTTGCTTCCGAAGAAGTATTTTTCGGTAAAATCGCTGCTTGTCAAAGCTTCCCAAAGCTTTTCCGGCGTCGTCTTGATGTAAGTTACATAAACAAATGCTGCATCAGTCATTTTAACCCTCCATATATAGGGATCTTTGAGCTTGTTCAAAGTCTCTCCGATTCAGGGATCTTTGAGCTTTCTCAAAGTCTCTCCGCTAGAGGGAATCTTTGAGCTTTCTCAGAGTCACTCCGCTTCTAGCTGCTTTTTAAGCTCACGCAATGCTTCGATACGATCACGATCATATTTGCTGATCCAGCGGTCATAAATCTCTCCGATGGGCTCCACATTTAGGTAATGAATTTTATTTCGGCCTTGCCAAACAATAAGAATAAGATTCGCTTCCTCCAATATAAGCAGGTGTTTAGTTACGGATTGGCGCGTCATCTCAAGATGTTCGCATAGTTCATTTAAGGTCTGACCATTTTTCTGGAAGAGCTCGTCAAGGAGTTGTCTTCGACTTGAATCAGCAAGAGCTTTAAATACTTTATCCATGCCATCATTATATGCAACCTTTTGTCTGCATGTCAAATTTGGCTTATTGGTGTATTCCGCCTGTTCGTTCCATTCTCGAAACACAAAAAGACACGGAAGAGCAATCCCGTGCCTTTCAAATTGTGTTGTTCGCCCAACTAACCTACGCATGCATGCCCATACCTGCAGCCTCACTGCTACCTGAAGCAGCACCGCTCTTATCCCGCGCCTCCGCCCGTCGCAAATACTTCTGCTGGCGCCAACGGATGACGACGAGAATGCCGCGCAAATATTCGTCGCAAATCATGGCAACATAAATACCCGCAAGTCCCCAGCCCATGTGCAAACCCAAGACATAAGAAAGGCCTGCGGCCACTCCCCACATCGAAAACAGAGAGATAATCATATTGTAACGGGTATCGCCTACCGCGCTTAGCGCATTACCGAAGCCCATATTGAGCATTCTCCCTGGCTGCAGGATAAGTGTCAGCACCAGACATGAGAGTCCCAGCTTGATAATATCCGCGTCTGAGGTGAAGAAGCCGAGAAAGCTTTTGCCGATGAGAAAGAGAATGATGCTGTTGAATCCAACCAAACCGAGTCCAATCCATGTTCCTCGATAACCGCTCTTATAAGCTTCTTTGATTTTTCCGGCTCCATACAGATGGGCAATCTGAATTTGAACCGCTAAGGCAATGGAATAGCCTAACATAAAACAAATCGACTCGAGCGTGTTCATATACGTTCTTGCCGCCAATTCCTTGGCTCCCATTGTGGCTAGGAATGTGTAAATGGTCAACTGCGTCAATACCCAGGAAGACATGTTCACGCCGAGCGGCCAACCTATTTTCAAAATGTTGCCAAACAGCTTTCGATTGAATACGATTAGATCCCTCCACTCCATCCTCCGCTCGAACGCAGAAACGAACATAAACAGCAGCAAACACGTCGCTAGCAGCCTGCTCACAAGTGTCGAAATGGCCACACCTGTTAAACCCAGTTGAGGAAATCCGAGCTCTCCATATATAAATCCGTAGTTAAACACGATGTGTATAACATTCATACCAATCGCCGTTATCATCGGCCCCTTGGTGTTCCCTGTATTCCGAATCACGGTGCTGAGAGCAGCCGTCAAAGCCGTTAAAACCATACCGCTCCCCACAATGGAGATATAGGTTTCAGCCAGAGGAAGCAGCCGCTCCTCCAAGTGGAAGAGATTAGCTAGAGGGCGAGCCTCCATATAAAGAATCACACTCAGTATACTGCCTATCACTGCGCTGACAGTTACAGCCATAATCGCAACGGTCCGTGCAGATTCATTCTGCTTGGCTCCTAATTTCTGAGCAATCAAAATCCCTGCGCCACTCGCAACCGTCATAAATAAGATCATCATCGCTTGGAACAGTTGGTTCGATAAACCGACCACCGCCACCGCATCATCCGATACACGGCTCACCATTAAGGTGTCGACGGCACCCAAAAGCAATTGCAGCAGCAATTCGACGAAAATAGGCCAAGCTAGAAGCCACAGTGTAAACTTATTTTTCTCTTTGACCATGTTTTTCACCATCCGATTATTATCTCTCTTTTTGTATAAATGAAACTTTGTTGTCTGCTCAAATTATAGATGCTATAGTTGACACCAAGTATGAGTATTGCAACTTAAAGTTTCAAAATTCCAACCTCCATTCAAGAGATGAAAAGGTGACTCCGATGGCTTTTATCGAAATGACTGTCCCTCCGCTGCCGCACTACATTACAAGCGGTTTCAGCACGATATCCAAAGGCAGCAAACATCCGAGCAGACGCAATATCCAAGTATTTGATTTACTAATCACCACATCGGGCTGCTTCTATATAGGCGAGGGAGATGCTAGGTTCGAGGTTGCAGCTGGACAAGCCGTTATTCTAAGGCCGGACAGCTATCATTTCGCTACACAAGTCTGTTCCGAACTGACGGGTACTTATTGGATGCATTTCCACGCAGGAGGACCATGGGCTATGGTAGACCATACAGTCCAACCTATACCTCTGGAAGACCCAACACAAACCCCAATTGAGCCATTTGCTGTAGAGCCCTTTACGATTCGGATCCCCCAATATACAACACTTGTGCAGCCAGAAAAAACCTATGACCTGTTCGAACAGCTTCAGCAGCTGCAGCCAAGCGCTCATCAGAGCAGTGTCCGTTTTGCGCAGCAGCAGCTTTTTCATGAGCTATTGCGCCAGCTTTCCGCTTCCACGGACAACGATCAACCTTCACCTTCCAAGGCTTGCGCGGAAAAAGCGGCGGCCTATTTAAGGCAGCATTACAAAGCGCCTGTTTCAGCCAAAGAGCTCGGCGATCATGTCAACTTCCACCCTGTTTACATTGCACGCTGCATGCAAAAAGAGTATGGCTGCTCCCCTACGGAATATCTGCTTAGATTAAGGATCCAGCAGGCTAAGCTGCTGCTGCTTCAAACCGATCTTCCCGTCGCGCATGTCGCAGAAGAGGTGGGTTTTGAACAGCCTGCCTATTTTGCCACCTGCTTCACCAGAATGGAAGGTATCTCTCCTCGCAAGTACAGGCAGCAGTTCTCACGGGGATAATGAACGAACAACTCGAAGGCATATATAGGCTAACTTCACAATACAGTTAACTTATATAACTTAGAGGGAGTTGACTTGATATGGAAGATCAGCAACATGCACCTGTCCTAAGTGTAAAAGATTGGATGATTACAATCCTGCTCCTTGCCATTCCACTTGTGAATATTGTGATGCTATTCGTGTGGGCATTCAGTAAGGGAGAAAACCCTTCGAAATCTAATTATGCCAAAGCAAGCTTAATCTGGGCTCTCATCGGACTCGGTCTCTATTTTATTTTCTTTGTCCTCTTCTTCGGCGCAATGATGTCGAATATGAATCAATAAACCTTCTCCCCAGCAGCTATCCTCCTTGCGGCCGTGACCGCTTGGGGATAGCTCTTTTTATGTTATACTGGAAAAAAATGATAAGGAGCCTTCGACCATGCCCTCCCCCTTACATTGGAAAAAGTCACTATGGATTCTATGGGGTGCTAATTTCTCCGTTATGTGCGGCATGAATCTTGTTCTTCCTTTCCTACCGCTATATATCGGAGAACTTGGGGTTCAAGATCTTAGCGAAATTGTACGTTGGACAGGCTGGATTGTCGCTGCACAGTTCATCACATCGTTTCTCACACAACCGCTCTGGGGCGCTATCGCGGATCGTCGCGGACGTAAAATCATGCTGCTTCGCGCCGGGTTCGGAATGGCGATTGTGACAGCACTCATGGGCATCGTCACATCACCTTGGCAGCTGCTGTCTCTGCGGCTGCTCAACGGTATCTTCTCCGGCTTCATCTCTATGGCGGTGTCTCTTCAAGCTTCCGTTACACCGCCGGAGCATTCGGGCAAGTCGCTCGGCACCTTACAAACGGGAGCTATCGCCGGATCGCTCATCGGCCCTTTGCTTGGAGGCTTGCTGGCAGGTTTCTTCGGTTACAGCCATGTGTTTTTCTTCACTGGAGGGCTCATGCTCTGCGCGAGCATTATCGTCATGATTTTCATTAAAGAGGAGCGTAAGCCTCCCTCTAAGAAAAAAGAACGACAGCGCACCGATTGGCGGCTGTTTCGGCCTTTGCTCCCAGTCTTCGCTGCTTCCCTGATCACACAGATCGGCATGATGAGCATCGAGCCGATTGTGACAGTGTACGCGAAGACCTTATATTCGGGCAGCCACTTGGAGCTGTTCGCTGGTCTAATCGTTGCGATTACCGGCATCGCTAACTTGTTCGGCGCCCCATCCTTAGGGAGACTCGGCGACCGAATCGGTCAGCGCAAAACGCTTGTTATCGCCTTATCAATGGCGGCACTTGCCTTCATCCCGCAGGCTTTTGCCACTAGCATCACTATGCTCCTAGTCGGCAGGTTCCTGCTCGGGCTGTTCATCGGCGGCATGATTCCCTCTCTGAACGCGTTGGTCATGAAGCTAGCGCCTACTCAGATTCAAGGGACCGCTTACGGCTTTAATACCTCATCGCTGTTCCTAGGCAATCTGATTGGCCCCTTAATTGGCAGCCATCTTGCGGCAGCGTATGGTTTCACATCCGTCTTCTATGTCACGATGGGCATTTTACTGCTCTGTGCTGGATTCGTCTATACGAATCGCAGTTTAGAACATCATCCCCATTCGAAACCAGCTTAACACTTACCACTACTTATAAAATTGGAGGATCACTATGAAACACGAAATTCTATACAAAGGCGCATTTCCTATGTTGAAGGTAGAGCTTGAAGCAGGCGAGAACATCAAGGCGGAAGCTGGAGCCATGGTCTCTATGTCACCCAATATCGAACTCAAGGGAACCGTAGAGGGCGGTCTCATGCGCGGTTTAGGCCGAATGCTGAGCGGCGAGAAATTCTTCTTCCAAGAACTAACTCCAACCAGAGGATCGGGCGAGGTTTTACTGGCACCTACTGTCATTGGCGACATTGAAGCCGTTGAGCTAGACGGATCCTACAAGCTGTATGTGCAAAAAGATGGCTTTCTTGCTGGAACATCCGGCATTCAGGTAAATACGAAAATGCAAAACCTGATGAGCGGCTTTATGTCAGGCGAGGGCTTTTTCATTGTTGAAATTAGCGGAAAAGGCACCGTCTTCCTTTCCTCCTACGGTGCTATTCATGCCATTAATCTAGCTCCAGGGCAAGAAGTGATCATCGATAACGGGCATCTCGTCGCTTGGCCGGATTATACGCAGTATACGATTGAAAAAGCGGCCAAAGGCTGGTTATCCAGTTTGACGAGCGGCGAGGGCGTTGTCTGCCGATTCCGCGGCGAAGGTGTCGTGCTTATTCAAACGAGGAACCCGCAGGGTTTCGGCGGGTGGATTAAGCAGTTCATTCCGGGTGGCAGATAGGTGCAATGAAACCCGAACAGTCAATCTAGGTGGTAGATAAGTGCTATGGTATCCAGCAGTTCAGCTAGATAAATGTTATGGCATCCAAGCAGTTCATTCGGGGCAGCAGATAGGTGCAATGGTATCCGCCCCCGTGTTTAGAGTAACTTGCGAGCTAAATTAGATGGAGTAACTTCATCGATAGTATAAATTTGTTCACAAAACTACTTCGGAGCTTCTTTTTGAGCTTTCTTTGGAACTTTCTTTAAGTGCTTCTTTTTGAGCTTTCTTTGGAACTTTCTTTAAGTGCTTCTTTTTGAGCTTTCTTTGGAGCTTTCTCTTAGAGCTTCTTTTGGATTCTACACTTGCAAATGTTGTATTTTCTACAACTTTACACAAGCAAAACCGTGCCAACTCGCCCAAATGTTGCAGAACATACAACAATTCTGCCTAAAAGTAACCGTATAGCATGAAACCCCGCTAAATTGTTGTACCAAATACAACATCTCCAGTTTAGCGGGAAGAAATAAAGGAAATTGTTGTACGTTGTACAACATGTATGTGCAGGTAACCTATTCTCCACTTTCCACGAAGGATTAACGGCGAAGCTAGTTGGATTATTGTCCTAATCTTTTCGGCCATGGATAAACAACTCCGTCGTCCTATAAGGACGACGCGCATATAGGTTGAGCCGATGCAAGTTGACCACCGCCTTGCGGCGCTGCAGCGCACATCCAGGATCAACAGAAAAAAAACGAGAATTCCTCACGGGGGGTTCTCGTTTTTTTGACGATGATATGATAAAATGGTTCTATCATATAAACTTAGTTTTATATACAAAACCACAAAACAGAAACGCAATGTATTTGAACGATCGCTTTACGAACAAGGAGGCCCTTACTTGGATGATAAATACCGCGTTCCGGCTATCGAACGCGCACACCTGATCCTCAAAGAAATCTCTCTGCATCCCGGTGAATTGAAGCTCATCGACTTGTCTCGAACGCTCGCCATTAACAAGAGTTCGATGTACTCGTTGTTATTAACCATGGAGAACTTGGGATGGATCGAAAAGGAGACCGGAGAAACCTACCGGTTAGGAAGAGAATTGTCTCGTTTCGGCCATGCCTTCATGCAGCAGCGAGACTTGAATGAGTCCTTCCATAAGGAAGCAGCCCTATCGAAGCTGAAGCTGGGTGAATCTTTCCAACTTGCCAAATTAGATGGCAAGGAAGTTCTCTATACCGCCAAAGAGGAAGCGCTTACGCCTGTTAGACTAGCCTCCGAACCAGGCATGCGATTACCTGCTCATGCCACCGCACTCGGTAAAGCTATGCTCGCAGATCTGAGCGATGAGGAAATTAGTTTGCTTTATCCTTCTGACCAAGAACCATTTCCACATTTAACGGTTAATTCCATTACCTCTTTACAAGTATTAAAGCAAAGTTTAGAGCAAATCCGACAACAAGGTTATGCGCTTGATCTGGAGGAAGCCGTACTTGGTTTTAGCTGCGCGGCGGCTCCGATCCGTAATGCCCAAGGCCAAGTCATCGCCGCTGTCAGCTGCTCCATGATGCTGCCTCAATGGGAGCAGAAAAAGCAGTCCTGTATAGAAGAAATTTGCAAGCTCGCTCATAAACTATCCGAATAAAAAGGAGAATTCACATGCGATTACAAGACAAAGTCATTCTCATCACAGGTGCAGGATCAGGAATCGGCAAAAGCACCGCTCTCTTATTTGGACAAGAAGGTGCGCAAGTCATCGTGAACGATCTCGACGTCGTCAAAGGACAGGAGACGGCGGATGAAATTATTGAGGCTGGCGGAGCCGCTGCGTACATACAAGCGGACGTTACCCAAGCAGAGTCCGTCAGTCAGATGGTTGAGCAAATCATACAGACACATGGACGTATTGACGTGCTTTTCAACAATGCCGGAATTAGCGGTGTAGGCGCGCTTCATGAGCTAGAACCTGACGCCTGGGACCGCATCATGAGCGTTAATGTCAAAGGTGTATTCTTACCTTCTAAGTATGTGGTGCCACATATGATGGCACGCAAATCCGGTTCTATTATTAACATGTCTTCCTGTATCGCTGAAATAGGTCTGGCCCGCCGGGCGTCTTACGCAGCAACCAAAGGCGCTGTCCTTGCATTGACCAAATCCATGCAGGTGGATTATGCCGCCTATGGCATCCGGGTGAATGCGCTGCTGCCGGGAACCATTTTAACACCATTCGTAGAAAATTATCTCCGCACCTCCTATGACGACCCAGAAGCCGCCATCGCCTCATTAAAAACTAGACAGCTAAGCAACGAATTGGGTCGCCCGGAAGATGTCGCACAAGCGGCATTGTTTCTCGCTTCAGACGACTCCAAATTCATGATGGGTTCACCGTTATATATTGACGGAGGCGTGACTTTCGGCAAGAACGCTTAAGTAGTCAGCCCCTATTCTGCATTATTCATTTATTTACTCATTTACTCATTCAATCATTCAATCATTCAATCACTCAATCACTCAATCACTCAATCATTACTCATTCATCCATTCATACAGGAGGTTTTTCTAATGAAACTGCTTACTTTTAAGAAAAATGATACGTTCAACCTTGGCGTCCAAACCGAGTTTGGCGTGCTGGATGTCGTTCAAGCTGTCAAACAGCTGTCGCCAGCATTCACAGTCCCTACCACTGTTCATGAAGCCATTAATGGCGGGGCATCAGCTAACGATGCATTACTTAACCTTGTTAATCTTGTACTTGAGCGCGAAGATCGTGCGTCCTTGCTGCTGAGCGAAGAGACTCTGAATTACGGCCCTTGCGTTACGCATCCTAACAAAATCATTTGCGTTGGTCTGAACTATCGCAAGCATGCCGAAGAAACGAATGCCGCTATCCCGCAATACCCGATTCTTTTCAACAAATTTAGTAATACGCTTACCGGACACGGGCATGACATTGCACTGCCTCGTGTAACTAAGGAAGTCGATTATGAAGCTGAGCTAGTGATCGTTATTGGTAAGCAGGCCAAATATGTGCCCAAGGAAGAAGCCTTGGAGCACGTGTACGGATACTGCTGCGTGAATGACCTTTCTGCGCGTGATTTGCAAATGCGGACACCGCAATGGCTACTGGGCAAATCGTGTGATGACTTCAGCCCACTCGGTCCTTATCTTGTGACCGCCGATGAAGTCGGTAATCCGAATGACCTCAAGATCAGCACCACGGTCAACGGCAAAGTGCGTCAAAACTCGAACACGGCGGATATGATTTTCCACTGTGATGAAATTGTCAGCTATATTTCTCAGCATATGACGTTATATCCAGGGGACATCATTCTAACGGGTACACCGGAAGGTGTTGTGCTCGGCGATCCAGTTGATAAACGCGTATACTTAAAAGACGGTGATGTCGTGACGATTTCTATAGAGAAATTAGGTAGTCTGACTAATCGCATGGTTAGTGAGTAACTAGCCTTCGTTTTTTTAATCGGAATCCAAAAGCTCCACTATACAGCAAAGAGCAAGCCGCAGCGGCTTGCTCTTTTTCTCCTTTTATCCGCGCTCGACCAACACCGCTACGCCTTGCCCGCCGCCAATACATAAAGCAGCTATCCCCAGCTTGCCATCTCTTTTCTCCAGCTCATGCAGCAGCGTAACCAGAATGCGGGCTCCGCTTGCACCAATCGGGTGTCCAATGGCAATCGATCCTCCATTGACATTTAATTTCTCCCGTGGAATGCCCAGCTCACGGCCGACGGCCAAAGACTGCGAAGCAAAGGCTTCATTCAGTTCAAACAAATCCACGTTATCTAAGGAAACGCCTGATTTGCTAATGAGCTTACGAACCGCATCAACGGGTCCCATGCCCATCATAGATGGATCTAAAGCTGCGTTCGCATAGCCTTTGATCCGAGCCAAGGGCTTAAGCCCAAGCTCCTTAGCCTTATCCGCAGCCATAACAACCAGCGCAGCGGCTCCATCATTAATGCCAGAAGCGTTGCCAGCCGTAACCGTTCCCTCTTTTTTGAAAGCAGGACGGAGCTTGCCCAGCTCTTCAGCTGTTGTACCCGCACGAGGAAACTCATCCTGCGCGAATAACACTGGATCGCCTTTTCTTTGCGGGATGGCAACAGGCACGATCTCATCCTTGAATCTGCCGGATGCAATCGCCTGTTCCGCTTTCAGCTGGCTCCACGCCGCAAACTCATCCTGCTCTGCACGTGTAACGCGATGATGCTCCGCTATATTCTCAGCTGTGATGCCCATATGGATATCGCACATCGCGCACCATAGTCCATCCCGAATCATCGAATCGACCATGGCGCTGTCACCAAGCCGCAGGCCCGAACGAGCCCCAGGCAGCAGATAGGGCGCCTGCGTCATATTTTCCATACCGCCTGCCACCACGATATCCGCATCTCCGAGGCTGATAGACTGTGCCGCCAGCATGACGGACTTCAGGCCCGAACCGCACACCTTGTTAATCGTCATCGCTGGAACGAATTGCGAATACCCCGCCTTCAGCCAAGCTTGACGGGCTGGGTTTTGTCCCAGTCCAGCCTGAAGCACGTTACCCATGATGACTTCGTCTACTTGGCTGTCAGCCAGATTAGCTCTCTTCAGAGCCTCTTGGATAACCGTACTGCCCAGCTGCGGAGCGGATATGTCCGCCAATGCTCCCTGAAAGCTGCCAACGGCTGTACGAACTGCGCTAACGATGACGACGTCTCTACTCATAACGATCTCCTTTGCTTATCTGAGGTTCATTTTGAAGAAGAGGACTAATGGTAAAACGCGCCTCTGTGTTGGCGAGAACCTCATCCATCGTTACACCTGGCTGTATGCCCGATAACAACATGCCCTCAGCTGTAAAATCAAAAACGGCTAAATCCGTGATCAGACGATTCACTACGCCTTTACCTGTCAATGGCAAGGTGCATGCCTTTTTAACCTTTGACTCACCTGCTTTATTCACATGTTCCATGATGACAATGATCCGTTTGGCGCCGTTGACCAAATCCATCGCGCCGCCCATCCCTTTTACCATTTTTCCTGGAATCATCCAGTTGGCAAGGTCGCCATTCTCCGCTACCTCCATACCGCCCAGAATGGCCAAGTCAATATGACCGCCTCGGATCATAGCGAACGATTCTGCGCTGTCAAAAAAAGAAGCGCCCGCTACAGCGGTTACCGTTTCTTTGCCTGCATTAATTAAATCCGGATCTTCTTCTCCTACGTAGGGGTAGGCACCGATGCCCAGAAGCCCATTTTCCGATTGCAGCATAACCGTCATTTCCGGAGGAATATAATTGGCGACTAGCGTAGGCAGGCCAATGCCTAAATTGACATACATACCCTCTTTAATTTCCTCAACGGCACACTTAATGATCGTTAAACGGTCGTTTTTCATACCGATACCTCCTTACTTCGAACGGTGAGACGCTCAATCCGTTTTTCATAGGACGCACCCTTCACAATCCGCTGCACATAAATACCTGGCGTATGAATATCGTCTGGGTTCAGCTCACCTACCGGCACAATTTCTTCCACCTCAACGATCGTCACTTTCCCTGCTGCTGCTGCCAGCGGATTAAAGTTGCGCGAGGTTTTACGGAAAACTAGATTGCCCATCGGGTCTGCTTTCCAAGCTTTGACCAAGGCAAAATCACCAACAATCCCTTTTTCCAACAAATAGGTGCGTCCTTCAAAAGTTTTGTGCTCTTTGCCTTCTGCAACTAAAGTGCCTACGCCCGAAGCTGTATAAAACCCTGGAATACCGGCTCCGCCAGCACGAATTCGTTCGGCAAGCGTTCCTTGAGGGACCAGCTCCACTTCGAGCTCCCCGCTTAAGAACTGCTGCTCAAATGTTTTGTTTTCTCCCACGTAGGAGGAAATCATTTTCTTGATTTGTTTGTTAGCCAGCAGCTGTCCAAGGCCGCAATCATCAACACCGCAGTTATTGCTAACTACGCATAAATCTTTGGTCCCTTGCGCTTTAAGCGCTGCAATTAAATTCTCTGGAATCCCGCAAAGCCCGAAACCGCCAACAATCAACGTGGCTCCGTCACGAATATCCGCTATAGCTTCCTCTATGGAAGAACATATTTTATTCATGATGATCCATCTCCTATTCCTATCCCTAGGTTGATCTATCTCTACTGGGCCGTGTAACCGCCGTCGATTAATAGTGAAGCTCCCGTAACCCCTCGTAATTTATCGCTTGCAATTAACATCGCATAGTCAGCAATTTCCTCTACCGCTAAAAGGCGTCTTTGTGGAACCAAAGGGTAAATAACTTCTTCAAGGACACTTTCCAAAGGAACATTGCGCGTTTTCGCCAAGTCCTGCAGCTGTCCTCTAACAAGAGGTGTATCTACATATCCCGGACACAGCGCGTTCACCGTAATGCCATGAGCAGCACCTTCCAGTGCTGCTACCTTCGTCAAGCCAATCAACCCGTGCTTTGCGCTGTTATAGGCAGCTTTGCCTGCAAATCCAATCACTCCGTTGATCGAAGCCATATTAATGATCCGACCAAAGCCTTGTTCCTTCATGATTGGGAAAGCATGTTTAATTCCGATAAAAGCACCTGTCAGCATCACCTTCAGCATGAATTCAAACTTTTCTACAGGGAAATCCTCAATAGGTGCAACATGCTGCAGTCCTGCGTTATTGACGAGAATGTCCAGCCGTTTATAGGTTTGAACCGCGGTTTCAATAGCTTCTACAAATTGCGGCTCCTGTGTTACATCGCATTTGACTCCTATGGCTTCAAAGCCTTCTTGCTGCAACTGCTGCGCTGCCAGATTCGCTTGCTCACCATTTATGTCGGAAATGACCACTTTGGCCCCTTCCCGTGCATAAGTGCGAGCGATTTCAAGACCAATACCGCTTGCAGCCCCTGTTATCAAAGCGACTCTATTTTCCAAGAACCTAGTCATTGCGCATACCTCCATCTTGAACTGTTAAAAAATCGATAAAATGATCGCGAGCACGAGAACCGTTACTGTTTTGATAACCGTAATTGCGAAAATATCCTTATACGATTGTCGATGTGTGAGTCCTGTAATGGCAAGGAGTGTGATGACTGCACCATTATGAGGGAGCGTATCCATACCGCCTGATGCCATCGAAGCAATTCGGTGCAGCAATTCCGGGCTAATCCCTGCTGTAGTTGCTGCGGCCAAATATTGCTTACCCATGACTTCCAAGGCGATGGACAGCCCACCTGATGCGGAGCCCGTAACACCGGCCAATATATTGACAGAAATGGCTTCCGAGATAAGCGGATGAGAACTTAAGCCTAGAATCCAACCTTGAATAGCTTTGAATCCTGGGAGGGTTTTGACAACATTACCGAAGCCTACCTCAGATGCTGTGTTAAAAATAGCGAGCAGCGCTCCCATAGCTGCAGCCGTCAAACCCGCTGCCAATTTACTTTGAACAACGCGCGCGTTAATACAGATCGCAGACAGAATACCGATGAGCAAGGCCACGATCAATGCCCATGAGGACGATACCGTTTTCACGTTGGCAATATTAAACGTTTTCAAAAGCTCAGCTGAATACCAGTTGTTTACCGTTAAGAAACCTCTGCTCAGCAAATAGTTAAATAGCAGGACCAGCACCAATGGGATGATTGACACCCAGAGATTTGGATATTTCTGATTGTCTAGCCCTTCAGGCTCGTTCTTATGTCCTAAACCATAGCCTTCACCAGCAGCTTCCGCTTGTTTGCGTCTGCGTTCCAACCAGAACAGCCCTAAGCCAAATACGATAAGACCGCCGATAATACCAAGGATTGGAGCCGCATAAGAATCCGTTCCGAAATAAGTTGTAGGAATAATATTCTGAATTTGAGGTGTTCCTGGCAGCGCATCCATCGTAAACGTAAACGCTCCCAAAGCAATCGTACCGGGAATCAATCTCTTTGGAATATTCGCTTCTCGGAAGATCGAAACAGCGAAAGGGTACACTGCAAACGCTACCACAAATAAAGAAACACCGCCGTACGTTAAGATACCGCAAGCAAGAACAACGGAAAGCATCGCCCTTTTGGAGCCCAATGCCTTCACTAGCGATTGCGCAATGGAGGATGCCGCACCGTTCAATTCCATCACTTTACCGAACACAGCTCCCAATAGGAAAATCGGGAAAAAGTTTTTCACATAATTTGCTGCGTTCACCATATACACTTCTGTATAGCTCGGCATTAAAGCGATTCCCGATATCAATACAGCCAGCAAGGTGAAAATAGGTGCAAACACGATGACAGGATAGCCTCTGTAAGCAAAAAACATCAGCAGGCCTAAGGATAACACAATCGCTACAATCTCAATAAACATGTTTTGCTCTCCTTTATCATCATTTGTAAAGCGCTTCCAACTTGTTTGGTATGAATGAACTGTTTACATTACATTTGGATTAATTTCAGTTTACATGCAGATTCGCAAGAGGTAAAATTCATATTTGGAATGACAATCATGAAAAAATGTTATAGGTCGGGGAGGGATGATCCTTTGGATTTACGCCAGTTAACTTATCTGCTTGAAATTGCAAAACACATGAATTTTACCAAAGCGGCCGAAGCCCTTCACCTCACACAACCCACACTGAGTAAAATGGTGAAAAATATAGAAGAAGAACTAGGCGTTTCTTTATTTGATCGTTCAGGTAAATATGTTCAATTGACGGACTCTGGAGAGATCGCCGTTCAACAGATTCAAGTTATCGTTCAGGCTGTCCAAGATCTTCAACACTTATTAGATGATGTCTCCAACCTTAAAAAAGGAACCATCACCATAGGGTTACCCCCGGTAGTTGGTTCCGTTTTCTTTACAAGAGTAATCGCAAAGTTCCAAATTAAACATCCGAATATCCATTTCCAACTTGTCGAAGAAGGCGCTAAGAATGTAGAAAGCCTTGTGCAAAACCGAAAGCTTGATCTCGGTGTGGTGGTTGGCCCAGTAGACACGTCTAACTTTGAAACCTTGCCTTTCCTCTTTCAAAAATTAGCGCTCATCATCCATCGTTCCCATCCGCTAGCTGAACAATCCAGCGTATCTCTTTTGCAGCTTAGAAATGAACCCTTTATCCTGTTTCCTAGCGGCTATGCCGTTCGAAACCATGTCATTCATGCCTGTCGATCCGTTGGATTCGATCCTTCCGTTGTCTACGAAAGCTCACAATGGGACCTATTGGCTGAAATGGTGGCTTCGAATGCAGGCATTTCTATCATACCCGAGACGATTTGCAGTAAAATCACTTGTCCCGAAGTACTTACGCTGCCTTTAACAGAGCCATCTATTCCCTGGAATTTAGTCATTATTTGGCCTAAGGATCATTACGTCTCTTACGCGATGCGTGAGTTTATTTCGTTTAGTCAAGAGTTGTCAGAGACAGAGAATTGACGTACGTTCGCATAGCCTGCATGAGTCGCTCCCCCGTTTAATCTGATTTCGCGTCTTAGTGTATCATCGAATCCGAAAAAAGAGCAACTCGATATTTGTTTTGAAAAACGAGAAGGAGAAAAGATCTCTTCCATAGAACAATTCTTACATCGAGTTATCACGGGAGGGTTGCGAAATGCTGAATGAGCAACAGCTAGAGCATCAAACCTTATTTTTTCAGGCCTTTCAATATGCTCCAATTGGTATCGTTCTCGTAGCCATTAATGGGAACGTACTCAAAGCAAATTCAACTGTCTGCTCGATCTTAGGCTTGTCTGAGGAAGAATTACTCCTTAAGACCGTTCAGGAAATGACACATCCCCTTGATTTAGACCTTGATCTTGCGCTTAGGGACCAATTAATAGCCGGTATGAGAGAATCATATCAAATGGAAAAACGTCTGATTAAGCAAGAGGGCGAGATTGTATGGGTACAAATAACGGTCTCCTTAGTGAAAAATAAAGCTGGAGAACCCCTCTTTTTCATTTCTCAGGTTATCAATATCACCGATCAAAAGATCGCTTATAACGAAATACAGGAGAAAAAGCGCCTTTTAATAGAAAGAGAGCAACGCTATCGATCCGTTGTGGAACACGCTTTTGATTTCATTACTATGCACAACCCTGACGGAACCTATCTCTACGCCTCTCCTTCTTGTTATAAAGTTCTTGGGTATACACCTGAAGAAATGATCGGGAAAGCAGGTTATGAATTTCTTCATCCTGAGGATATTCAAGTGGCCATTCAAGATCATATAGCTATCCTTCAAACAGACAAGCAATCTAATAGGATCGTTCGGATACGAAAAAAGGATGGGAGTTATATATGGACCGAGTCAACCAGCACCTCCCTTCTCGATTCCGAAACTGGTGAGACGAAAGAAATTATTGTCGTTTCCAGAGATATTACCGAACGAATCAAGAAAGAGCGCAACTTACAGGACAACGAACAGCGTTATAAATCCCTTTTCGACTATCATCCGGATTTAATTTATTCGATGGATTTGGAGGGTAACTACACCTCTATTAATCAATCTTTTGAAGAACTGATGGGTTATACGAAACAGGAAATGATAGAGAAACCGATAAATTTTCGTTCGGTCGTAGATCCTACAGATTATGAACAGGTAGAGCATCATTTCATTCAAGCGACCAAAGGTTTTGCACAACGATACGAGGCGTCAGGTATAAATAAGACAGGGAGACATACGACCTTCGATGTGACTAATGTTCCGATCTTTGTCAATCAGCAAGTTATTGGTGTCTATGGACTTGCTAGTGATATCACATACCGGAAAGAATTGTGGATAAGATTAGAAGAAAGTCAAAATTTATACCAACTCATTTCAGAGAATGCGCAGGATATTATTACGTTTGCAACGCCTGATGGCGTAGTTCGTTATGCTTCCCCTGCCATTAAGACTTTACTTGGTTATGAGCCTGATGAATATGTGGGCAAAGTCGCAATCGACTTCTGGCACCCGGATGATGTTGCTTCCTTTATCGATGAAAATATTCTGCAAAAATCAGATGTAGATACTTTTACTAGCCGAGTTCGTCATAAACAAGGACACTATGTCTGGTTTGAAACAACGGCAAAAATCATACGTAATGAAGACAGGGAAATTGTTAAAGTATTAGCTGTGGGAAGAGATATTAGTGAAAGAAAACGTGCGGAGCAAGAACTGAATGCAGCGAAAGACCAGCTTGAATCCTTTATTGATCGAAATGTGGATCCGATTCTTATCCTTAATTTAGAAGAAAAAGTAGCGCGAATCAATCATGCCTTTGAAAAAACATATGGATGGACAGAGTCAGAAATTGTTGGACTCCATCTACTTGATTTACCCAACATACCCATTGAACTCAAACCAGAGGCCATTCATAATTTGGCAAGAATTAAATCGATTGAAGCCTTCGAAGGACACGAAACCATTAGAAAAAGAAAAGATGGCGTTATTCTTACAGTTATGATTTCGAGCTTCGCTATGCGGGGTGAGAATGGACATATTATTGGTTGGGCTATGATCCTAAGGGATATCACTGACAAAAAGCAAGCGGAAGAGCTGTTGATTAGGTCAGAAAAATTATCCATTGCAGGTCAATTAGCGGCAGGAATTGCTCATGAAATTCGCAATCCTATCACTGCAATTAAAGGATTCGTTCAGCTCATGAAATCTGGCATCGTCGAGAAAAAAATGTATCTGGACATCATGGCCTCCGAAATCGAACGAATTGAAATGATTCTAAGTGAACTATTAATTCTTGCAAAGCCCCAAATCTTTCAAACGGAACGTAAAGACATTCGGAAGCTCCTAGCACAAGTGACCACCCTATTAGATACGCAAGCCATTATCAACAATGTTCAAATCATCACGGAGTTTGATCCGGAGATTCCCCTTATTCTGTGTGATGAAAATCAACTGAAACAAGTGTGCATTAACTTTATTAAAAACGCTATCGAAGCTATGCCAAAAGGCGGAATAATCGTTATTCAATTAAAAAGTAATAATGAAAATCCAAATCATATCATGCTTCGCTTTATTGATCAAGGGTGCGGGATTCCTGCATACATTCTTTCTAAGTTAGGAGAGCCCTTCTACACAACAAAAGAAAAGGGAACCGGACTAGGCTTCATGGTCAGTAAAAGGATTATAGAAAATCACAATGGGGAAATCGCCGTGTTCAGTGAAGAAAATAAAGGGACAACGATAGAGATAAGTCTTCCTACTGCGCATTAAAGCGTCACATTAGCTTGACTCCGTCGTATGATGAGATCAACTAGATCATTCCGGTTGATCTCTTTTCATACTTGGGCGACTGTAGGAGAGATCCCTCTACACCTTATAAGCCCGCATCGCCTTCCGCAGCTCTCGCCACGAAGGACGTTTGCCGTACATTAACACCCCTGTGCGATAGATCTTAGCAGCAAGCCAAGCCATAGCACCGATAGATGCCAATTGAATGACGATGGAGAGCCATATTTGCCAAATAGGCGGACTACTCATACCTATGCGCAGGAACATAATAAGTGGCGAGAAGAACGGTATGAATGACATCGTAACAACGAATCCGGCATTCGGGTTATTCAGTCCAAACATGGCAATCATGAAGGCTGCCACGATGAGCAGGGTTACCGGCATGATCGCTTGCCCCACCTCCTCTGTACGGCTCACAAGTGAACCTACAGCCGCAAAAACCGTTGCATAGATGAAGAACCCTAACAGGTAGAATATTAAGAAATATACGATAAGTGATATTTGTAAATCGGACCAGTTAAGGTGCAGCTCCGAAATTAGTTTGCTGCTGCCAGATAAGCTTAAATTGATTCCACCCACCACAATTATCAGCGCTATTTGCGATAAAGCGAGTAGACAAATCCCGATGATTTTGCCAAACATCTGCTTAAGCGGGGACACACTGGTGATAAGAAGCTCCATTACTCGGGAGCTCTTCTCTGCTGTGATTTCCATCGCGACCATGTTCCCAAAGCCGATAACACCCATGTAAAGCATGAACAGCATCACGTATACAAGCGCGTAGGACATCACCATTTGCGATTCCGTTTTGCCAGACGCAGCCTTGTCATTCGTTGAGATTTGCACAGTTTCTATGGAAACTGGCGCTTGAATATTAGCCTTTTGTTCGGCCGCGAGACCTGCTCCTTGTAAGGCCGTGTCAGTTTTAATAAGCTGAAGAGCGGTCTGAAGCTTGCCTTTTAACGAAAATTCCATCGTGCCTTCGGATTTATACACTATTTTCGGAAAACCGGCTATAACGGCATCTGTAAATTCCAAATATCCCTTGATCTTCTTATCAGCGATCTGCAGCTTACCTAAAGCTTCATTCGCTGCAGCACTGCCCGCATCCCGAAGTGGAATAATGACAATATCCGGATTGGGCTGATTATTATAAAAGTTCGCTAGCTTAGCAGCAAACTCCGTTTGTTTGCCTGCAAAGACACCAATCTTCGTCGCTTCATGAGAGGAAAGCTTATCAATGAGTGCAGGCAAATGAATCATAATGGATAATAGCAAAATCAGAATCACACTCATCACACGAAACGATTTGGATCGAAAACGGGTCATGAAAGTGAATTGAATAACGGTCATGATCCTATTCATGGGCACTCCCCACCTTCTGAATAAAGATTTCATTTAACGTTGGCTCCATCAACTGAAACCGATATACGTTTGACTGCCCCATGGCATATCTGAGAATATGCTGCGACGCCGCAGCATCATTAATGCGTATCTCATACCCGGTCAGATGCTTTTCTACTCCAGTAACGCCTTGTAGCCTCTCCAAACCTTCAATCGGATTCTCGGTCTCGAGTATGATTCTCTCCTTAGGGAACGTTGCTTTAATATCCTTCAAACTGCCTTGCACAAGCGTATTGGAACGATGCAGAATGCAGATATGCTCGCACAGCTCCTCCACATGATCCATGCGATGGCTGGAAAAGAGAATCGTTTTTCCCTCGTCGCGTAAGCTTTTCACTGTTGTTTTCAGCAGCTCCACATTCACCGGGTCGAGTCCACTAAAGGCTTCATCCAGAATTAGTATTTCCGGGTTATGTATGACCGCAGCGATGAATTGGATCTTCTGCTGGTTTCCCTTGGAGAGCTCCTCCACCTTCTTGTTGTAGTATTCAGGGACGTCAAATCGCTCCAGCCACAGCTTCAAACTTGCATCAGCTTGTTTACGGGAAAGACCGCGCAGCTCCGCTAAATAGATGATCTGCTCGCTAACTTTGACCTTCGGATACAGACCTCGTTCTTCAGGCAAATAGCCCATTAGCTGCCTCAACTCTTCCCGATAACCTTGCCCCTTCCACTTTATGCTTCCATGATCCGGATAAATGAGACCTAATACCATCCGCATCGTCGTTGTCTTCCCAGCTCCATTAGCCCCAAGCAACCCATATATCTCGCCCTGCTTAACACGAAGCTGGATGTCATTCACTGCAGTCTTCTCCCCGTATTGCTTCGTAACATGATCAACGATCAAAGGATATGTCACCTTTTAACCATCCTTCCTTAGATAACGTGTTTATTTGTTCATGAATTAGTTTACCACAATATATGGAAAAAAACGGAAACAAAAAAAGCCGAATGTTG
Organism: Paenibacillus sp. J31P190; assembly: GCF_059692075.1. Classification (NCBI taxonomy): domain Bacteria; kingdom Bacillati; phylum Bacillota; class Bacilli; order Caryophanales; family Paenibacillaceae; genus Paenibacillus; species Paenibacillus sp. J31P190. The sequence goes on from NZ_JCAUAS010000001.1 coordinate 340,749, forward strand.
TGAGCACAACTCACACATTCAGCTTCTCTTTACAAGCCAAAAATCGCATCAATCACTGGCTTTGTCGTCCCACCTGGATACATCAAATATAGCAGAACATATACCAAGACACCTGTAGGCGCCGTAAGAAGCCATACAATCGCGGCGACTCGTCCGATTTTTTTATGTTTTAGAAATTTGTTTTTGTATGCAAACCATAATGTGATTAGACCCAACACTCCACCCACCGTTGCCAGCGTAATATGGAAGAACAAGAATAAATGATACGGCAGCTTGAGACTCTCAGGCCCGCCAAATGCCGTGTTTCCTTCAAACAAGGTACGGGACATGTAGATGATGAAAAACGCCAGTGCGAAGATTGCTCCTAGAACCATCAGCTTTTGATGCGTTTCCCGATTCCCTCTTACAATATGATACCAGCCGAAACCAACAAATATAGCACTGATAACGATAAACATCGTAGAAATAGTTGGTAAAATGTGCATCTCTATAAATCCTTTCTAAGCGCGATTCCAATTCCCGCCCTGGTTATTCAAGCTCTCTTGTGTCTCAAGAAGATCCATATCGTCATCTTCCTTACGCTCTCTACGGTACCATCGGAAGAAAATATAGGCAAGTGTAGTTCCATATACGACTTCTTGGACGATTTTCATAAGAACACCGCCGAGCTGTTGATCATCGAGCGGAGACAAATGAGTGAAAGGCACAGTAACGTTCGAATACATATCATAAATGATCGAATCAGCAAATATGATAAGCGCGCAGGCAGGTGTCAACAACATACCATTGCCAAAAATATAGGCCAATTTCTTCAGGTCATTCAGGCTATTCAGCTCCGGAAGTGGACAAAATACAGGGAACCACATCATGAACGCAGTAATCAGAAGCACCGTATGATAACTTAAAAGCAACACATCATTCTTCATCAAACCGTCCATAATAAAAGGCATGTGATAGATGGAGAAGAGCATGTTGAACAAAAACAGCGCGATCAGCGGACGTGTAAAAAATGAAAATATGCCGCGGAAGACTCGATTTTGCATAAAAAGACGGAGCACCCAAGCAGGCGTACCTAGCCATATAAATATAGGAACAATTAAATAAAGAATGGTTTGCTGCAGCATATGCACACTAAACAAGTAATGATGACCGATGTAGTTAATCGGACTCCCTTGTCCAATGTAGAATAGGGCAAGCCCCGTATAGAAATATAGCTTCTGCTTACCCGTAACTGGCTCGGCATCTGCGAAATTCCCATTCCCCTTAGCGACAAATCGACTATAGACATATCCGAAAACGACGACCACCAACAGAATAACAGGACTCCACAAATCGAAAAATCCACCAATTTGGCTCATAGCTAATCTCTATCTCCTTTCAACTAAAAAAAGAGGAGGCACTTTGTCTAGACAAAGTTGCCTCTTCCTGCTTTCTTACCACCACATCCAATATACCGCTGTAATAACTCCAGTTAGAGCTACAAACGCTCCTGCCCCGATGAAAATGAGCGGGAATAAATGTCCTCTTTCTTTGGCATGCATCCAGAACAAAAGCTGGATTACAGCTTGCACAAGCGCCAAAGTTACGATGAAGATTAAAATAAAGGAACGATCTAAGTCTCCGTAAAGAACAACTGCGAATGCCAACATTGTGAGAAGAATCGAGATAATGTATGACAAGTAGTGGTTCAGTGGTGATTCATGCTTAACTCGTTTGCTAGGTGCGTGTGTATCATGAGAATTGCTGCTCATCTTAGTGACCCACCTTCCCCATCAGATAAACGACTGTGAAGATAAACACCCAGACTAAGTCAATAAAGTGCCAATACAAAGCTGCTACATAAAACTTAGGAGCTGTAACAACCGTAAGACCTTTTTTGAATCCTTGCAAAATCAACAGTGTAATCCAGCAAACACCAAACGCTACGTGAGCTCCATGGAACCCGACTAAGGTATAGAACGAGGTTGAGAAAGCACTTGTTGTGAACTTGTGACCTTCGTGCACATATTCAACGAACTCGTAAATCTCCATTCCCAAGAACGAAAGACCAAACAATACAGTAATTGCAAGCCAAAACAACAATTGTCCTAGCTTCTGTTTGTGCATCGCCATGATCGCGAATACACTCGTTAAGCTACTTGTTAAGAGGATGAACGTAGACCAGCCTACTGTTTTGAGCTTGAAAAGTTCATCCGCTGTAGGACCGTCTGGAACAGAGTTCCGAAGCGCGATGTAGGTTGCGAATAAACAACCGAACAACACAACCTCGGCACCGAGGAACAACCAAAATCCGAGAACTTTATTTTTCCCTTCGAGGGTAGCCGTTTCCGGATTAGCAGGCAGTGCGCCCGTATGATGAGTACTCATGCCTTTACCCCCTTGTCATCTTCAAGCTCTTCCTTTTCAATATGCCAACCATGATCGTCATATACGGAACGCAAGAACATTGCAATAAATGTAACAATCATACCCGCGGCAGCTAAATAATGGTTTTTGTACATAAAACCAAATCCTGCAATGAACAAACCAACGGACATAACAAGCGGTAAAATGGATGCTGAAGGCATATGAATCGAACCTACAGGTTCTGCCGGAGTCATCTCTTTATTACCAGCCATTTTTTCTTTCCAAAGTGCATCTAATCCGCGAACAAGCGGCGTTTGTTTGAAGTTATATTCAGGTGCAGGAGAAGGAATCGCCCACTCCAATGTACGACCGTCCCAAGGATCTGCGGGAGCCGTAATTGGTTTTCTTGCAGTTGTAATAATGTTGATTATGAATACTAATGTACCGATACCCATCAAGAATGCCCCTACGGTTGAAACCAAGTTACCTACTTCGAGATCATGTCCGGGTTGGTACGTAAAGACACGACGCGGCATTCCCATAAGTCCCAAGAAATGCTGAGGGAAGAATGTTAAATGGAAGCCAATGAAGAACAACCAGAAATGCAGTTTACCCATTCCTTCGTTTAACATACGTCCAAACATTTTTGGCCACCAGTAGTAAAGACCCGCGAACAAACCAAGCACTAGACCACCAACGATAACGTAGTGAAAGTGTGCGACAACGAAATACGTATCATGATACTGGAAGTCTGCTGCTGGAATCGCAAGCATAACCCCCGTTGTTCCACCCATTACGAATGTTGGGATAAAAGCTGTTGCGAAAATATTCGCTGTTGTGAAGCGAATTTGCCCGCCCCAAAGTGTGAATAACCAGTTAAAGATCTTCACGCCAGTTGGAACTGCAATAGCCATAGTAGCAATCGCGAAGATGGAATTGGCCACTGGACCTAAACCAGCTGTAAACATATGGTGAACCCAAACCATGAAACCTAGGAAACCAATCAAAACTGTTGCAAATACCATGGAGCTGTATCCGAAAAGACGTTTCTTCGAGAAAGTTGAAACGATCTCAGAAATGATACCGAAAGCAGGAAGAATCAAGATGTAAACTTCGGGATGCCCGAAAATCCAGAATAAATGCTCCCATAGTACGTTGTTACCGCCTCTGGCTGCATCGAAGAATGCACCGCCGAAGACACGGTCAAACATAAGTTCAACAAGGGCAACCGTAAATGCCGGGAAGGCAAGCACGATCAAACCGGAAGTAATGAAAGCAGACCATGTGAACATTGGCATACGCATATACGTAAGACCTGGTGCACGCATGTTGATAATGGTAACAAGGAAGTTAATCCCCCCGATTAGTGTACCAATACCGGCAATTTGTAATCCAATTACGTAGAAGTCCATACCTTGCAGGTTGTTTTCTATTGTTTGTCCCAAAGCACTGTCTGTTATCGAGGACAATGGTGCATACCCCGTCCAACCGCCATCAGGTGCCCCGCCTAAGAACCAACTAGTGTTCATCAGTACGCCACCTGCGATGAACAACCAGAGACCAAGTGAGTTAACAAAAGGGAACGCAACGTCCCTTGCACCAATTTGTAGAGGAACGATGGCATTCATGAATGCGAAGATAACCGGCATAGCCGCAAAGAAAATCATCGTTGTTCCGTGCATCGTCGTTAATTGGTTAAATGAATCGCCGATAAAAATGTGTTGATCGGGATAAGCAAGTTGAATCCGGATCAAGATGGCTTCAAGTCCTCCTACTAGGAAGAAGAAGCCGCCCGCTATTAAGTACAGGATACCGATTTTCTTGTGATCGACTGTAGTGAGCCAATCCATCAAACCGCTGTATTTTTTTACTGGATGAGAGTGAGCCAACGTATTAACCTCCTTTACCTGAGAAGTTTATTTCAAAGTCTGTAAGTACTGAACAATATCTTTAATTTGAGCGTCATCAAGCTTGCCGCCTGCTTCTTTACCAAAAGCCGGCATTTTGTTGCCTGGTTTTTGTTCTTGCGGATTATGTATCCACAGCGCCATCTTCTCAGGAGTGTGTTCCAGAATACCAGCAAGCGTATTACGATCTGCAAAACCTTTGAGGTTAGGAGCAACACCAGGACCGTTCGCATTAACAGCGTGACAAGACATGCAATTTTCTTTAAAAAGCTCTTCGCCTTTTTGCGCAGTTGCCGGCACAGTAACAGGCGCTTTCATTTTTGCTACCCAAGCATTGAAATCGGCTTCTGACTTCGCTTGAACGGTAAAGTTCATCAAGGCATGAGAGGCTCCGCAAAGCTCTGTACATCTTCCTTGGAAGGTTGCGATTTCGTCAGCTTGAAGATAAAGCGTATTATGGATACCTGGATTTGTATCCACTTTACCACCAAGGGATGGTACCCAGAAGGCATGAGAGACGTCAGCTGAAACAAGATCGAATGCAATAATTTTATCCTTAGGAACGACAAGCTCTTGAGCTGTAGCGATGCCTAAATCGGGATATTCAAACTGCCACCAGAATTGATGCGCAGTTACTTTGACATGAACCGCAGCTTTGTCCTTATTGTAATTCGTTGAATGCTTAAATGTGTAGGACACTGTTGGTACCGCAAGTACTAACAGAAGGAGAATCGGAACGACTGTCCAGATAATCTCAAGCACGTGGCTACCTTCAACTTGCTTAGGTACGCTATTATCACCTTCACGCTTACGAAAGCGAATTAACACATACACATAAATTGCAAATACGACAATTACGACAAAAACCATGATAAAGAGACTTAATTTCATTAAATTAAGCTGCTCGGTTGCCACAGGACCTTTTGGCACTAAAGCAGACAAGGTTGGGTCTCCACACCCGGTTAGCAAGAACGTCATTGCCGCTAGAAGGGGCACCAGACGCCATAACTTTTTCAATCGACTCATTGTATCAACCCCACTTTTAAAACAATATTTTTACCACGAAGGCCATGCCCATGTCAATTCACTTTATTAACTATAAATTCGTGAAAAGTTTTTGTCAATCGCTGGAGGGAAGTTCACAAATTGTTCTTAAACCGCTCTGTAGCGATATATTTTCCCTCCATGGTTATTTCCATACATCCGCCTCTTTATGCATAAAAGCCTTTATTTGTGAACACGAATAAAAGCGCAGAAACATCCCATCCTATAAACATTACAACGTATATGGGAGGTCTCTTTTGATGCTCAGGAAGTTAGGTTTTCCAATTAGTGGAATGTTATTCCTCCTGCTGACATTATCCGGTTGTGCAGAGAATGGAAGAGAATATGGGAAGAGTCCCGATCACACGAATTTTGGCGCCCCTGTCGAAAAAACAGAGGAAACCGAAAGAGCTTATCAAACCCAACAGCTCTATGGTCCAGTTACGCACAACAATTCAAAGCTTGAATACAGCCAATTTCTATCCAATCAATTACATGCTATGAATGGGGTAAATACAGCCATCGTGATGACTACGGATCAGAATGCCTACGTCGCTCTTATGATTGACAGCAGTGCGATAGGTACCAAGGGTTACACCAGAGAGACGAATAACCAGGGCACTGCAAAAGGCTTTTATAACGATCACGCGCCATTCAATGACACCATGCCTTCCAATGATTTAAACAATGGCTTCAATAGTTATGAAACTGCCGTGCACCACGATATGCTTTCTCATCGATTCAAACAAGCGATCGCCGAGAAAATTCGAACACTGCAGCCTAATATCATGGATGTCTATATTTCTGCAAACCGTGATTTCCTTAATAAAATGAACAACTACGCCCAAGAAAGTTGGAAGGGCCATTCTCTGATGCCTTTATTAACGGATTTCAATCAAACGGTTACTCGCATTTTCGGTACAGCGCAAGTATTACCTGAACACTAATGTAGAAGTAAAAGCAAACTACATGAATTTACGAAAATTCCTTCTATATAAAGAAGTAATTACTGCTTGTTGGTCGGCTCCTGTTTTCATTTGTCCGGCATTCCTGTACAATGAGGGAATCGTCTTTAACAAGGAGAGACTTTGGTTATAGACCAAAGTCCCTTAAAATAGGAGAGACTTTGGTTATGACCAAAGATCCCTATATTAAGCAAGAAAAAGGGAGCTGGCCAATTTACCATGTCAAACGGATTTGCCTCATTAGGAATTAGAGAAAGTCTTGTTCACGTATTACAATCTGGAGGAGTCGTAGAACCGACACCCATTCAAAAAGAAGCGATTCCTGTTTTATTAAAAGGTACAGATGTTATCGCACAAGCACAAACTGGTACTGGTAAAACCCTTGCCTTTGTACTTCCTATATTAGAAACAATAGATGTAGAAAGCCCAGATGTCCAAGCACTTATATTGACACCGACACGTGAATTAGCTATTCAAATTAGCAACGAGCTGAAAAACCTTGTCCCTGTTACAGGAGCAAAGGTTCTGGCCGCATATGGCGGGCAAGATGTAGAAAAGCAGCTTAGAAAGCTACAAGGTAACATACATATAGTAGTAGGAACACCGGGAAGATTGCTCGATCACCTTCGCCGCGGTTCTATCAACTTCTATAAATTGAAAATACTTGTATTAGATGAAGCCGATCAAATGCTGCACATGGGTTTCCTTCATGAAGTGAAGGATATCATTGCCCAAACATCTCCATATCGTCAAACGCTTCTCTTCTCTGCAACGATGCCTGAGCAGGTCGTCAACCTATCCAAAGCTTATATGAAAGAAGCTAAGGAAATTAAAATTCAAAGTAAGCAAGTCACTTTAACTGAAATTAAACAAGTCCTGGTTCCAACGACAGATCGAGACAAACAAGATGCTTTGATAGCAGCGATTAAAGAATATAAGCCATATTTAGCTATGATTTTCTGTCGTACGAAAGCAAAGGCTATTGCGCTCAATGAGGTTTTGCAGGAAATCGGCTTAATGTCGGATGAGCTTCACGGTGATTTGTCACAAGCGAAGCGCGAACAAGTCATGAAGCGCTTCAGAGACGGGCGAATCGAACTTTTGGTTGCAACGGATATCGCGGCTCGCGGCTTAGATGTTGAAGGGGTCACCCATATTTTCAATTATGATGTCCCGCAAGATGCAGAAAGCTACATTCACCGTATTGGCCGAACGGGCCGTGCTGGGGAATCGGGTGTGGCTGTGACTTTTGCTACGCAGCGAGATATGCCTACCATTGAATTAATCGAAAAAGGGATTCGGATGTCTTTGAGAAGTCCGGAACAACAGCAAAGACGTGTTCGTTCCAACTCTGAGGAGTATGTTGACACGGATGGCAGAGGTTCCGCACGCAGAAGCAGCGGCGGTCAATCACGCGGGGGCCGTAATGAAAGAAACGGCGCAACGGAACAGCGCAGCGGACGCAGCGGAAGATCCGGTGCTCGCGAAGCTAGCCGTGGCGGTCGAGACAACATTCAGTACGGAACGAAAAGTTCATCCTCTAGAGGCGATAAATTCGGTTCTCGCTCGGCAGCACCTGGAAGTGCACGTACTGGCCCACGTCCTGCGAAGGTCAATTCGGAACGCAATCCGAATACATGGGGGCGCGCTGAGAATAAAGAACGCCCAGCAGCAACGAATGCAGGAACAGGTCGCGGTGACAACATGAATGCTGCTAAAGCACGCGTCACTAAATCATGGAGTGGCGGAGACGCAGCTGAACGAGCGCCTCGTTCTGAAGGTACGGAGCGCAGACGTTCTGCTCCTCATGGCGATAAGTCTTACTCGCCATATAACAAGTATGCCGGCACGGGACGTGACGACGCTGCAAGTGCGTCACGCACGATTCGCGGCGGCAAAGGCCGTGGCGACAGTGCGGAGCGCGGAGCTCGCGGTGCAGCGGCACCGCGCGGTGAGGGCTTTGGGGCTCGCGGCGGAGCGCCGCGTGGCGAAGGCTTTGGAGCACGTGGCGGAGCGCCACGCGGTGAAGGTTTTGGAGCACGTGGCGGAGCGCCACGTGGCGACAGACCAAGCGCGCCTCGCGGCGGGCAAGCTGGCGGCGAACGCAGCAGCCAGGCACGCGGACGCGGCGACAGTGCCGAGCGTGGAGCACGCGGCAGCGCACCTCGCGGTGATAGCTTCGGAGCACGCGGCGGAGCGCCGCGTGGCGACAGATCCAGCTCGCCTCGCGGCGGGCAATCGAGCGGATCCCGCGGCAGTGCACCGCGCGGTGGCGGCCGCGGCGGAAAGCGCTAGGAAAAAAAGCGCTTTCTACGCAAGGCTTTACCGAATAACCCGAACGTTGTAAAATATAAATACGGCTGCAAGTGATCCTACTCATCAAAAATCGTTTCATACCGTTGCACGCACGTAGGATTTACCCCCCACAATTCCCATTAAGGAGGTATGTTCCATGTACGCATTAAAGGACAAGGAAATGATTTTTGTATTCACCGGTCCTCACGGTGCTGGTCGTAAGACGGTCGCGGAAATGTCAGGCTCTACGCTCGGCATGAAGCAGGTCATCTCTTACACCACCAGACCTCCGAAAGCTACCGAAGAAGATGGTCAAGATTATCACTTTATCTCTCCTGCCGAGTTTGTCAAAGCGCAAGCTGCCGGTGAATTCATTGAGGTTAGTACAGTTAATGACCATTTGTATGGCATCAAAAGTGCAGATATTGAACACATGTTTGAGCTTAGCGGAAGCATTTATTTAATTTTGAACCGCTTTGGCGCCGAAACCCTCAAAAAGATTTACGGAGATCACGTAGTCCTTATCTTCATTCATGCCGGACGGGATAAACTTGAACAACGGATGAAAGAAAGCGGAGACTCAGAAGAAGTCATTTCGAAGTATCTCTCTTATTACGAAGATGAATTAGCTTTCCGTGACCAATGTGATCATGTGTTTGAAAATGTTGATTTAGCGCATACGGTGTTTGATTTAACGAAAACGTTGGATCAGTACTTAAATCGCAATTTAGTTGATCTAGATTAAACGGCAGTAACTGCCTATAACAGGCCTGGACGGAACTTCGTCCGGGTCTTTTCACATGCGGCTGCAATGCCTTTTAAAAGGAGTTGTCCACTTGAAAATTATATCTATTGAACCTACACCTAGCCCGAATTCGATGAAGCTCAATATGGATGAGTCTCTTCCTACTGGTGTGCGAAAAACCTATACAAAAGAAAACAGCAAGCAAGCACCTGATAACATTGGGCAATTGTTAGCTGTCCAAGGCGTGATTAGCGTGTTCCACGCAGCGGACTTTATTGCCGTAGACCGTACCTCTAAGGGGGACTGGCAGTTTATTCTGGCCAGAGCCCGTGAGATTTTTGGCGAAGCGCAGCCATCTGCCGACGGAGGCCTGCCTCCGGAACAGCAGCCCACGGCTGAAGCCGCATTCGGTGAGGCACAAGTCCTCGTGCAGATGTTTCGTGGCATCCCGCTCCAGGTGAGGGTACGCGCTGGTACCGAGGAAGTGCGCGTAGGAATGCCGCAGCGTTTCACTGAGGCGGCCGTTCGCGCAGGTACGGCATCGCCGAACCTGATTAAGGAGCGGAAGCTCGAGGAGCTCGGCGTACGCTACGGCGAGCTCGGGGACATCGCGGGCGAAGTCGTCCAGGAGCTGGACGCTTCTTACGACGACGCCCGCGTCGAAAGCTTGGTCTCCCTTGCGATGCGGGAGACTTCAGAAACAGCCCTCGCGGAGGAATCCGCGGAGGTTCAAGATGCTAGCGCAGCAAGTGCGCAGCTGCGCCACAGCGACTGGAAGCTGCGCTACGCCGCGCTTCAGAAGATCCAGCCGTCGCTAACGACGCTGCCGCTTCTCGTCCATGCCCTGCAGGACGAGAACACGTCGATTCGGCGACTGGCGACGGTTTACCTCGGGGATATCAAGGAACCCGAGGTACTGCCCTTCCTGTATCGTGCCCTAGAGGACGATACACCTTCCGTTCGGCGGACCGCAGGCGATACGCTGTCCGACATCGGAGACCCTGCCGCCATACCGGCCATGGCGAAGGCGCTCAAAGACCGCAACAAGCTAGTCCGCTGGCGCGCGGCGCGCTTCTTGTACGAAGTCGGAGACAACACCGTGCTGAGTGCCCTGCACGAAGCAGTCGACGATCCTGAATTCGAGGTGCGCATGCAGGTGAAAATCGCACTCGAGCGCATCGAAGGCGGGCACGCCGCCGAAGGCTCCGTATGGCAGCAAATGACACGTAGAAACGAATAGTGTTCGGTAGTAATAGTCCCCCCCCCCCACTAATGCTGAAAAATACGCTTGTCCGTGTAAAAGTTGTACTTTATACAACTTCAGGCAGGATAATAGGCGTTTTTCACAAGAATATTGTAAAAAATACAATAATTCCAGCCAAAAGCAGCTAAATAGCCTATTAGACAGCTTAATTGGTGTAGTAAATACAACATTCTTAGCTTGCCATGAAGAAATCAAGGAAATTGTTGTACGCCGTACAACTTCCCTTTCTAATTCTTATTTCTTCAATATAGTGCGCGAATCCTGGACACGCGTTTATAGCGCCGCCGCATGGCGGTGGTCAACCCAGTACACTAAACACTAGGAAAACTGGTTACTTATCGAATGTTGTGCATATCCACAAAATTTCACATACCCAAACAAGAGTAGGAAGATCAGCAGGTAAAGAGCAAATTTAAAGAATTCACGAAAAAAAGCACGGGAGCTGTATCCAGAAATTCTGGCTGCCTTCCGTGCTTTTTTTCATATAAGAAAGGAGAAAAAGACAAAACTGAGCTTATTTAGCTTCAAACTGCTCAAAATACAAAATCCGCTCCAAAATCGTTGGATGCGAGCCGCGGAACCACTGGACCAGCTTCGGTTGTGTGACGGGGCTAAGATTTTCTTTGGCAATGTGTTGAAAGGCGCGGATCGCGGCGCTGCCGTCTCCGGTCATTTTCATAGCATAGGCATCGGCACGATGCTCGATGATTCTCGAAAACGCATTTTGCGCTGGCGCCGAGGCGAAACTCATGATGGTCACAATAAGCAGCAAGATCGGCAGAGCCGCTAAATCGTTTTCCCCTCGTATTCCCCAAATTGAACCCCAGCGCCGAATAAACAAACGATATGCATGAAAGGCAAGCCAGAAACCGATAAAACTCAGTACGATCCCGTAGGCAATCCCTAAATAGATATGCCGCTCGGCGTAATGTCCCATTTCGTGAGCCATCACGGTCAAAATCTCATCAGGCTGCAGCTTCTTCAGTATCGTATCCCAAAGAACGATGCGCGCGTTCCCTCCAATGCCATTCACATAGGCATTAATTGTATGAGTCCGCTCAGACATATTGACTTCATATACTTGATCCGCAGGGATCTGTGATTGCGCAGCAAGCTGGAGAATTTGTGCCTTTAGCTCTTGATTTTGAAGCGGTTGAAAATCGTGATACAGCGGATCCAGCACAACGGGCTGAATGAAAGTGACGAACAAAATAAGCGGAATAGATACCAGCCAGAACCAGAGCCACCAACGGTCAGGACGCCATTTTAGCACCCCTCTGAAAATCCATACGACAACGATCGTACCCAAGACGTCAATGAGGAAATCTTTCCCATGATCACTCCAGAACAGGACTAGTGTCTCCGTCGATAACCCATAAGCCTGATCGATTTTGAACAGAAAATAATCAATCGGCAGGAAGAGCACGTCCATAAGCAAGGTAAAGAAGAGTACGAAAGTAACCATCTGCAAAAAGGAAGCTCGGAATAACTTTTCGGCCAAACGGCGAAACCTTACCGCAGCACCGAGCAGAGCCAGCAAGACCCCCATTTGCAATGGAGAGCTCAGGAAATAAGCTAGCGACCGTATGCGTGACAAGGACTCAGCCTTCGTAATTTCTTGTGTCGTCATGAACGTATGCGGGTCTGCAATGGTTCCAATTAGTGCATATGGGATGTGGAACAAGTCCCCTTTTAAGAAGTATACGATCAAGGCTAACGCATATACACCAAAAGCTGCGACAAGTCCTATGTAGAAACGCTTCATTTGATACCTCCGCGACCAACTTCGTTCAAGTTAATTAATAACCAGTCTGGTGTAAAATCTCTAGACAGGAGCCAAACCTGGGTGAAATGGCCATGAGGTAGTACCAGATTACGCTTCCGGCCAAGTATATCGGACATCCCAAACAAAAGGGATAGATTGCGAATAAGCAGCATGCAGGGATAATCCTGTGAGTAATCTTTTAATTTATGTTCCTTGCTTTGAATGCGATCATTAATGACCTGAATAAACGTATCTATTCCTTCGGCACTAGGCTTAGTCAGCTCGGAACGCGACAGCATAAGCCGTGCTTCCTCGGTATCGTAGAACAGATGGGTGACTTCTAACCCTACTCGATTATTTCTGGCATCCTCAAGCAGCGCGTCCGGCTTCTCTTGCTGCTGAACCATACGCAGGGGAACTTCATTATTCACATTATATAAATCCAGAAAGATATCAATTGCGGTTTGTTCCATCGCCTTTTTCTGATCCTCGTGTTTATTCATATGTCTCCCCTATATCCAATGAACGAGTCGTTGCTCCCATTTTACCCTATTCTATGAGCTTATACCTCACGAGCCCGTACGCCAAGCATCTTTTGATTAATACCCTTGTCAATAATCCGCTCTCCTAGACTATGCGGCAGAGTTAACATTGTATGTGCATTGGTTTGATCATTTTCAATTTGCAGAAATAGATCGTCGGTCCCTTTATTTGATTTTTCCATTTTCCCATGTTGTAATGAGAAGATAACCCAGATAGGACGTGGGAAATGAAGAAAGTAACTTGTTGTTTTTTAGTGTTATTCGGCATCTTTTGTTTGGCAATCGCTATGCCTACATCTCCTGCCATGGAGCAGGGTTTACCAATATCCGTCACTAAACCACATGTAGCTGGTACAGAACAACCAATATCAGTTTCAATACCTACTCCTGCACCATCCAGCCAACCCAATAAGAAGGATCATTTTCAATTGCAAAATATTCCTGCCCTATCACAGCTGCCCGAGCTGCCGAACGGATGTGAAGCCGTCGTTGCCACGATGCTGCTAAACTGGGCTGGAGTCCCAGTATCCAAAGAGGAAGTCGCTGCTGCACTTCCATTAGGCGAATTGCCCTATGTGAATGACGACGGAGCATTTATTGGCAGTAATCCCAAAGATGTATTTGTAGGTAACCCTTATGAGGTAGGTTATGGTATTTATCATAAGCCAATCGCGGACATGCTGGATCAATGGTTACCCGGTCGAGTTAAGGATTTGTCAGGCATAGCCTTTGAAGACTTGCTCACGACTATTGTCCAAGGAAAACCAGCCATGATCTGGGCAACCGAACATATGGATACACCTTATCTGGAGATGGAATGGCAGGATGAAGAGGGACAGCTAGTCGAGTGGTATCAACCTGAGCATGCCTTACTCTTAACAGGCTGGGACGATGATTATGCCTATATGAACGATCCTATGACCGGAAAACAGGAATCCTATGCAATATCTGATTTCAAAACAGTCTGGGAGCAGATGGGGTCTCAAGCGATTACAGTTAACTCACAATAGGCCTTTCTTGCTTTGTGTGGCATTTATACATAGTCCGCCTTGAGAAACCTGCTTATATGGTAAAAAAGCATGAACTGCTCGGTCTATCCCGAGTAGTCCATGCTTTTTTTATAAGGGATCCAATTGCACAGCCGCTTGCTTACCGCTAAGCTGTATGCCTGTGTGCTTACGTCCATGTGAACTCAAATCTTTAGTTAGCGTCTCAAGCAATTCTTTGGCCTTCGCGCCTTCTTTGCCTGAAATCTTCACGACCAGCAGCACAGCGTCACCGCCCTGAAGAATGCGCTCTGCTTGCAGCCTCTTCGTCTCTAGGTCATGATCTTCGATGTGAGGCGTTAAGCGGAGCTCCTTGACTTTCGGTGCTTGCTCCCGTTTGCGGGCTTGCTGCTTTTCCTGCAGAGCTTCCTGCTTCGCTTGCCCAGCGCCAATGAGCTTACAGGGAGGTGGACTGCTCATGAGCGAGGTGCAGATTAAATCCACTTTCAGCTGCTTCGCTAGCAGCAGTGCTTCCTTCGTGGACATAACGCCCAGATCTTCGCCAAGTAGTCCCGTAACATGGACCTCGGATGCTTTAATTTTCTCATTCTTAATCATTGTGATTACACCTAATCTTTCGCTATAATGAACCCATCAACAGGAAGAGGTTGTTTAAGGAGATGTCTAACCAATTATGAATAATAAACAATTAGAAGAGCAAATGATCGAGAATTACAAACGTGAAGAGCATATGATGATCCTCGTTTTTGCACAATGGTGTATCAACCATGATTTGGATCCTGCTGCGCTTTATCATAGCGCATACCCAGACCAACCTAATAACGAAGCTCTGCAGCAAGCCCTTGATTTAACGGTACCCAAAGAAGAAGCCGGTGAAGTCCCTGATGACACGGTACTAGGCGTACTATCTCTATTCGGCAACGAGGAGCTAGCCTTCATCGTCACACAAGAAATCGATAAGCGGCCGAGTCAGAACCGTTAATCGTTTCCTTAAAAAGCATGCTGCCTCATCTCAAGTTTAAAAGCTTCTGCCAATAATTCAATCGTCTGCAACCTCGTTTCAAAGCGGTAGCCGCCGGTCACGACCATCACTTCATCGACTTGGTAGCTTTCGGCTAGGTTGAGTAGTTGCTCCCTTACTTGGTTCGGATCACCAATAATCATACGGGATCGATTGTCCCTTACCCTTGTAAGGTCCCAGTCTGAGTACACATAGTCAGCCGCTTCTTCGGGCGATTTCACTCCTGTGAATTCGCCCTTTTCCGTTTGCAGGATGCGCAAATCAATCGAAGCCGCAAGCCCCTCGGCCTCCGCCTGCGTCTCAGCGCACAGCACATAGATGCACACCGTCGCCTGCGGTACGACATTCAGCGCGGACGGTCGGAACGAGCTGCGGTAGCTGCGCACCGCATGCTGTCCTCCCGCTCCGTTGATGAAGTGCGCGAAGCAGAACGCTGCGCCTGCTTGCGAGGCATACACCCCGCTCTGCCCGGTGGAGCCGAGCAGCCACACCTGGGGCATCGAGTCCACCAAAGGGGTGGCGCGGATGCCCTCGAACACATGCCCGGGTTCCACCGAGTCGGCGAGGAACCCGAGTAGATCCGTGACTTGCGCTGGGAACCGCTCAAGTCCTTCAAACATATCAGCGCTGATGCCTCGCAGCGCTTTGGCCGTATGCGGCGTGCCTCCGGGCGCACGCCCGATGCCAAGGTCGATGCGCCCCGGATAGAGCGCCTCGAGCATACGGAAATTCTCAGCGACCTTGTAGGGGCTGTAATGGGGCAGCAGCACGCCGCCGGAGCCTAGCCGAATACGGTTAGTGCGGGCAGCCAGCGTGGAGAGAAGCACCTCTGGCGAGGAGCCCGCAAGGCCAGCCGAGTTGTGATGCTCCGACACCCAGAATCGGGTGTAGCCTAAACGGTCGGCCACCTGGGCCAACCCAATTGTTTGCTGTAACGCCTCGCTATGCGTAAACCCGGATGATACCGGTGACTGATCAAGAATACTAAGCTTCAGCATTGTCATCCCTTCTTTCTGAGTCATCTGCCGATGATCTTGATTATACAACGTCCGACCAACAAAAGAAAAAGGACAAACCCCTAGTGGCGTTGTCCCGAATTGTTAAATTTTGATTAATCATTTCCTCTTACTTACTAAAAGTGTATGGTTACGGGAAAATTTTATGCAGGTCCTTTTTTTCCAAACAGTAATTTTTCAACACACTTTTATCTTTAATTGAGTGCTAGAAAATCAGAATCCATCGTCATATAGACTCACATGAGGCTGTTGGATGAATGATTCCCCATTCGCAGTTGAATGATGTTGTAGAAAGTGCAACAATTGCTGCCCAAATCCTGGCTCTCTCCCTTTGATGTTGCATCATGTACAACAATTTGGTCCGATTCAGGCCATTTCGGAGCAAATGGGTTCGAATTGTTGTACAAACTACAACTTCTATCTGCTAAATAGCCTTTGGGCGTGTGAATTGTTGTAGATATTACAACATTGGGTAACCACGATAGCCCTGAAGGGGAGTAAATACCAGTTATTAGGAGGGCTTACCTGAATAAATCGACAGTCTCGAAACTACACCATTTTATGCCAAAAGCTCCGCATGTCGAAGCAATATCCACAGCCAACCATGCTATCATAGGAGGTAAACGAAGAACCTAGCAGAAAACCGCTAGGTCCATTGTTTTGAAGCGTATGTGTGAATTTAGACTTCACAATTAAACTTCAAGACTAACAAGAAATGTTTTAATCTCATAAGGCTTAAGCTCAATATTGGAAGCCTCAACATCTCCGATAGGACGCTCCATCAAATCACATTCCTGCAGCGATCGAATTTTAAAATCACTCTTAATATCCACATGTGTTCGGACTCCTGCAAACTCATGGATCCGCAGCACCAGTCTCTCTCCGTCCTCTGCTTTTTTGATCGCATCCGCCATCACGTTTGGAGCAGAGAATTCGAACAGCGAAAGCGCGCCTTTCGTTGAAACGCCATCGTAACTCGTCAACGGATTATTAAGCGACCATGCTTCCTGTACCGTACCGCCTGCATACCAATCCCCTGCATGCGGGAGAAGAGCATACACAAAGGAATGTTCCCCGAGATCAGCTGTAGGATCGGGATGAATCGCGGATTTAATTAGCGATAAGCGCATGACGTTATCCTTAATGTCGTAGCCGTACTTACAATCATTCAGTAAGCTTACGCCGTATCCACGTTCAGACAAGTCCGCCCATTGGTGCCCGACAGATTCAAAACGCGCCCAATCCCAGCTTGTATTCCAATGCGTTGGACGTTTGACGTTCCCGAACTGGATATCGTAAGTAGCCTCCGTAGAACGCACGTCTACCGGGAATGCAACCTTCAACAGCTGCTGACGTTCCTGCCAGTCGATATCGGTGCGGAAATCAATGCGTCGGCTGCCTGCATAAACAGTCATCGACTGTGAAATCGTAGACTTCGCAAAGTTCCATTTGAATGCAACGGTTGCTGCTAAGGGTCCCTCTTCAACGAGCTCAACTGATACCAGATCGGTGATTTCGCGCATTTTTTCTTGGTAGAAAATATCGATATCCCAAGCGTCGAAATCAATCGGCTTATCTTCAAACACCTGCAGAACGTTGCCTCGTGAGCTTGCGGCAAGCACGTTCCGGCGATTATCTAGGTCGAATACGCGAACCAATTGACCGGATTCGTTCCATTCGATTTCATAATGAGGCGTTTTTAACGAGCGTCCTTCCAGTTGGAAAGGCATCTCCTCAGCAGCATTTGTTTGAGATTTATCATTAAAGTGAATCGTCGTCATACCTAAAGACGGAACCTGAGGCATGTCGACAAGCCAACGGCCATCCGTGTATTGCGATTTCAATTGGCGGCCTTCCCGATCTGTCCAAACGCTGCCAATCGCAGCTTTTTCCCCAGGAATGACAACAAGATCGCTGCGCTCCCATGTAGCGCTGTTCAGAACCGTGACCGCACCTTTTTCCTGTTGGGTTCCAATTCGCGCTGCAGCTTCATTCCATGCGGATGTCCCTATATACATAGCTTCCGCATATTCCTCACGACTGTCCTCGTAGACCTCTGTAATCGAAGAACCTGGAATAATATCATGGAACTGATTACGCAATATGATGGTCCAACCCTTGTTAAGCATCTCCTGTGGATAAACGCTCCAATCGGATTTCAACAAGGCAGCCAAAGCGCTGACATATTCCGTTTCACGATATAGAAGCTCCAGCTTACGATTCATCCGTTTGATGTAGGCTTGGCTTGTATAAGTCCCGCGGTGATATTCGAGATACAGCTCACCGTCCCAAGTATGAACGTAACGGTCTGTTGCCTGTACAGTTTCGTGTAACCGCTCAAAGTATTCGTCTGCGCGCCCTGTTTTCACTTGTGGCAGGCCAGGCATGTCTTCCAAACGACGGCGCATCTCCAGCATCTCTCGATTGACACCGCCGCCGCCATCCCCATAACCATAGGAAAGCAGAAGTTCTTGATTCACTTCCTTATCTCGGTAGGCGTCCCAAGTACCTTTGACCGTCATTGGCGTTACCATGCCGTTGTACGTATAGAAGAACGAGTTAGCTTCTTCCCAATCGCCAGGTGTGGTAATGAAATGCGTCAAAACTTCGGTGCCATCTATTCCCCGCCATTTGAAGGTATCGTGCGGCATGCGATTAAACTGGTTCCAGCTGATTTTGGTCGTCATGAACGTATCGAAACCGGATTTCCGCAAAATTTGTGGCAGCGCCCAGCTGTACCCGAATACATCAGGAAGCCATAAATAAGTGCTTTCTACTCCGAATTCTTCACGAATAAATCGGGTCCCGTGCAAAAATTGTCTCACCAGCGATTCCCCAGAGGTTAGGTTGCAATCCGCTTCCAGCCACATGCCTCCGCCAACTTCCCAGCGTCCCTCACGTACACGTTCAAGAATTTGCTCGTAAATGTCTGGATAATCTTGCTTGATATAGGCGTACAATTGAGGCTGCGTCTGCAAAAATACATAGTCAGGGAATCGTTCCATTAGACGCAGCACGGTTGAGAATGAGCGTGCACATTTCTCCCGAGTATGCTTAAGTCTCCACAACCAAGCCACATCAATATGGGTATGCCCAATAGCAGTAACCGTAACTGGATGATGCTTCTCCATTTGATTTAATTCCTCAAGCAGCAGTTCCCGGGAACTATAAACGGATTCATAGTAAGCGTCCGAGAGTGGATTCGACCAATCAACTAGCTTTAAGGAACGATCGAGTGCTTTAACTAACTGAGTACGTTCAGGATGGTTAGCATCCAAACTGCGGATTGTTTCCAGTACTGCGCGTCCTGTGTAGTAGAAATCGTCAACCCGCTCATCCAGCCAGCAGATTTCAGCACGATTCACCGTATGCTTCTTCTCGCGCGGTTTCCCGCCTCCTTCGAGTCCTGACCACAGGCGGATATCCATTCGCCCCTTCGTTCCTGCCGCTTCTTCTGGCAAAAATACTTCTTGATGGTTCGAATCGACGCCCTGAAAAGGGGAACCGTTCCAATATAATAAGGATTCGAAGCCATCATTGTTGCCCCCGCCCGTTTCACCGAAATCGAAGCGCCCCAAAATGGTTTTGTCTGCCCATTCCTTTGGAATATCAATCGTGCGCGATAGCCACACGTAGCGGTCGCGCCCTTTCCAAGTCTCACCCGTCTTCAGTTCAAACGTTGGCTGCGCGACTGGCGGCCTTGCTCCAATCGTTCCATCCTCGTCTTCCGTAGCTGAAAATCGATCCAAAGGTACCGCGTCGCGATACCGGGTTTCGCTTAATTCACGCAGTCTCGCTTCCAGCTTCGATTCTGTAAAAAACATATCGAGTCTCTCCTCCTATCGATTTCAATGAATCAATTTCTCTAGCTTGAGCAAATTGGCATAACTTAACGCCAAACTATCCATCGGGTTTCCCGGGCAATAATCTTGCTCAACAGCGAACCATTTTACCCCATTTTGCAATCCCCACTTCAGGATAGGTGCGAAATCAATCATTCCAGTCCCGATTTCAGCGAAATATTTTCTTTCGTCTGCAGTAATATCCTTCAAATGGAGGATGGGCATACGAAAAGCATAATTTTGGATAAAGGATAGCGGATCTTGATCCGCTTTTTTTACCCAGTAGGTGTCAATCTCCGCATAAATAGCCGGATCTTCAAGCAAATATTCCAAAGCAAATTTCCCATCCATTGTCGTATGAAATTCAAAATCGTGGTTATGATAACCTACGCGGTATCCCATGCCACTGACTTTGGAAGCTGCCTGCTGCAAATCGCGACGCACACTAGCATACCCTTCTGGATTTTGCAGCCCATCGGGTAGTGAGTGGCAGATCAGATCCTTCGTATCGAAAAGGCGAGCCTCCTCCAACACGGCGTCCATATCGTTCTTCAATCGCTCCAAACCGACATGCATTCCAGCCGTTTGCAAGCCGATTTCCTTCATTACCGCAGCAATATCTTTCGCCGGGTTTCCATGTAATCCATCGATTTGGACGGCCGCCCATCCCATCTTTTTGAGATCTCTCAGCACACTTGGGAAATCTTTTTTCAATTCGTTTCTCAAGGTATATAATTGCGCAGCCAATTTATGTTTGATCATTCCGCAATCTCCTCCCTTTTCAAATCCAACCATTCGACCTCTTGCTCAGTTAAGGGCAGATTCATAGCTTGTATGGAGGAATCCAGTTCCTCGGGGTTTCGAGGCCCAATGATTGCACATGTCGGGAATGACTGATTAAGAACGTATGATAAGGCAATTTGAATCGGTGTAACTTGTTTCTCTTCCGCCAGCTTCGCGGCACGACGATAACGTTCCCAGTTATTTTCGCTATAGTACACGCGCACCATTTCCTCATCCGCACGATTGTCTGGTGTGAAATTGCCTGAGAAAAATCCACCAGCCTGGGCGGACCATGCCAATAATGGCAGCTGATTGACCGAATGCCAATCGCAAGTTTCCTCATCAGCCGAAACGCAGCCCTCCCAGCGGGGTTCATTAGGCTTAGCAAGACTAAGATTCGGGCTGCTGAATGAAAAACCTATGAGTTTATGGGCAGCCGCGTACTCGTTCGCTTCCTGGATTCGCTTATGCGACCAGTTAGATGCTCCAATAGCCCGAATTCGCTTGGCCTCAAGGTGCACATTCAGCTCTTCAATGATCGGTCCGACCGCTACGTCCGGATCATCCCGGTGCAGCGCATATAGATCGACATACTCTGTTCCTAGCCTTTCCAGACTCTCCGTTAAATCCTTGCGGATCGCTTCCGGATTTACCCGTGGACCCGGACTGCCGTCATCATGATGAGCGCCCTTCGTTAGAATGACCACTTTTTCCCGGTTCTTCTGCTCCGCAAGCCATTGGCCAAGAACCAGTTCTTTTCCCCGATATTGATGAGCAGTATCGAAGGCATTGCCGCCAGCGCGAATGTAAGCATCCAGCATCATCCGTTCTGGCTCTTCCAATTTTCTTAAATCTCCAGTTCCCATGAACAACCGGGAAATGGGTTTGTCTACGCCCTTGATATACATATATCTCATCCTGAATCCTCCTTCAAACATTTGACCGACCAATCAAAGTGAGTACGGTTGCCGTTCTATTCGTCCTCTTTAAACACCGGCATCAAACGGAGTTCAAACGTGAATTCTTTTTCGTCAAGACGATACGGCTCAAGAAGCTGCGGTCCACAAGAATTGGATCCAACCCCGCTCATCTTGTAATCCAGATGGACGATCGTTTCCTTCCTTTTCGTTAGCTCGTAGTTATGAGTCGCTCTTGCCAAATCCTCTGGTGTAAAATGGGCTACATTGAAGGAGAAATCCTCTGGGGAGGAAAACTTGATCCCCATCCCTTGCTCATTAGAAACAATAGCCCACTCTGTTCCATACCTGGACCCATTTTCCTGAGGCATGATGTAATCTTCAAACATCTCATCAACGGTCATCAGGTATCTGCCTCTTTTCACACTTTGACGCTTGTCGATATAGCTCTCATGCGGTCCGAAGCCTAAGTATTCCACTTCCTCCATACCGTGAGGCATCGTAAGCTGAAGGCCAAAACGCGGGAGATAGACCTGCTTTTCTCCAACTTTTACTTGCAGCTTGACTGAAATCTCTCCAGTTCCATCTATTCTCCATATCGCTGCTCCATGAAGGACTGTAAACCGACTATCTCCGCCGAGGGAGAAATCGCTCTTGATTTCAACAGATGTCTCATCTATTTTCGTCCATTCACAACGGTACGTTTTCATTGCTACGCGGTCATAACCTGCATTTAACCATCTTTCCTTTACATGCATGTCATTATCTGTTGGAGCGCGCCAAATATTAAGCCGAGCTGGAGCCTGGAGCATATTCACTCCCTGCTTGGAAATCTTCTGTATCGTTCCGTTGTACAAGTCAAAGGAATGACAGAAATCAAAGCCTTCGATCGTCAGGATATCTCCCTCCTGATAAGCTTGAAGAGGAGGAATCTGCCACTGGCTATCGCCTGATTCTTTCACCTGCTGCACAGGTAATACAAACTGTTCAAATGTGATTTCGTAGCCGGCTTCCGCCCAACCCGTCTGTTCCTTCAACCAACAGGATAAGGTCAGCATATAGGTTCCGGTTGATGATTCTGGCAAATCATAAGGTATTGTCACCATTTGATGACCATGCGGTGCGGCTTCAATAGACCCCAGCTGTCCCTGCTCCACTATCTGTCCGTCCATTTCTACCTTCCAATGAAATCCCAAATGAGATAAATGGATGAAGTCGTAAAGGTTCGTCACTTTGATCGTACCTTTTCGCAAATCTTGTGCTTCGATGCGAATAGGCGCGATCACCTTCTTAAGCTCCAGCAACCCCGTATGCGGTTTCCGGTCCGGCGTAATCAGACCATCGATACAGAAATTCCCGTCGTTAGGCTTATCTCCAAAATCTCCTCCATAAGCAAAGAAAGGCGTACCATCTTTCGTCTCCGTCTTGATGCCATGATCGCACCATTCCCACACGCAGCCGCCCATGAGCTTCGGATATTTGTAAATGGCATCCCAGTAGTCCTTCAAATCGCCTGGACCGTTCCCCATTGCATGGCTATACTCGCATAGGAACAGCGGCTTCTTCTGTTTCTCATCCTGGGCATACGCTTCAATTTCTTGCACCGAAGCATACATCCGGCTTACCATATCGAGACTCTCCACGTCGGGATTAGCTTGACTCGAAGCAGCACCTTCATAATGAACCGGGATGGACGCATCACGAGATTTGGTCCATTCAGCCATCGCGATATGGTTAACATCGTAACCAGACTCGTTGCCCATGGACCACATCACGATGGATGGATGATTTTTATCTCGTTCTACCATACGAATAGCCCGATCTAGAAACGAGGCTTTCCATTCAGGTTTCTGAGAAAGCAGATGGATATTCGCATCATCCCATTCCTCGCTGGCCGTCCCCATTCCATGGCATTCCAAGTCAGCTTCATCAATAACATAGAAACCGTACTCGTCGCACAGATCCATAAATCGGGAATCGTTCGGATAATGCGAAGTACGGATCGTGTTGATATTATGCTTCTTCATTAGAACGAGGTCTTTGATCATATGATTCAGCGGAATCGTCTGTCCGAGCTCAGGATGAGAATCGTGGCGATTGACGCCTTTTAGCTTGACCGCCTGTCCATTGATCTGGAAAACGCCGTCCGCAATTGTAATTTGTCTGAATCCGACTGGAAATTGAAGCACCTCATTACCACAGTGAACATAGAGTTGGTACAGATTCGGTTTCTCGGCATTCCACAAGACCGGATTCGTCACCTCGAAGCGGAGCGTGCCTTTTCCGTCGACAGCAGCCTCGTCCGTACCCACTATGTTACCTTGTGCGTCTTTCAATTCAGCTCTGACTGTAAGAGAACCCGTCGTCTGCAGCTCTGTCAGAAGAGTTGCCTTCCGGAAACCGTCTTCGAACGTTTGTTTATTGAACACATCTCGGACATGGACAGCATCGCGCGCAAGCAAATACACATCCCGGAAGATTCCGGTATACCGCCACGCATCTTGGTCTTCCAGATAAGAACCGTCGCACCATTTCAACACCATCACGGCAATACGGTTTTTCCCTTGGCGGAGCAAGGAAGATACGTTGAATTCCGCAGGTACCCGGCTGCCTTGGCTGTAACCGGCGAACTGGCCATTTACCCATAGGTAAAAGCACGAATTAACCCCTTCAAAGACGATATATTTGTCCTTTTTGTCCCAGTGACCCGAAACGTTGAACTCTCTCACATACAGTCCGGCTGGATTGTTATCCGGTACATAAGGAGGATCGCAAGGAAAAGGATAGTTGATATTGGTGTATTGAAGCTGATCATAGCCATTCACCTGCCAGCAAGAGGGAAGGATTAATTCATCCCAAGCGCTGACATTGGTCGATTCCTCGTAGAAAGCTTCTTCTACATCCCTAACACTGCGATGATATTGGAACTTCCAACTTCCGTTCAATGTCTGATAAAAAGGGGAACGAGTGCGTTTTCCGGATTTCGCCGATCCCTCATCTGCATAAGGGATGTAATGGGCCCTAGGAGTCTCCCTATTCACCTGCAAAACGCTTAAGTCTTCCCAATATCGATTGATGTGAATCAAAGTGACCACTCTCTCCTTCGTAAAGACATCTTTTAATTAAAGTAACCTTTTATCATCAGACGGTGGATCAACTCGCCGAATAAACTGTTGGCCCAAGCAAACCATGGGCGCGTATAATCGGTCGGGGAATTCGGATCGAACCCTTCATGCATGTACCCCGTATCCGCATCCGTCCGCAGCAGCATCTCCAGAAGCTCTCTTACTTCGGTTTCATCTTCTGAGGTAAGAGCCTGCATCGCCAGACTAATCGGCCAGATATACCCTTTTGGCGTATGCGGGCTTCCAATCCCTTTGGCATATTTCCCCTCAAAGTGGTATGGGTTATCACTGCTTAGCACAAATCTACGCGTATTCTGATAGACTGGATCGTTAGAGGTCGTGTAACCCAAATAAGGAATCGACAGCAAACTGGGAACATTAGCGTCATCCATCAGGTTGTAATTGCCGAATCCGTCTGTTTCATAGGCATAGATCTTCCCGTACTTGGGATGAAGATAAGTGCCGTAGGTTTGAATGCCAAAGTCTATCTCTTCTCGAAGCTCCGCCGCAAGCTGTACGCACTCCTGATCGTCCCATACAAGCTGAGCAATTTCCTCGATGTATCGGAGTACCACTACCGCAAACATATTGGCGGGAATCAAATAACCGAACGTACAAGCATCATCGCTTGGCCGAAATCCGGACCAAGTCATCCCTGTATAATTTACGGGCATTCCCATCCGATTATTACGAAGTGTATCACTTGGCGGACAATCAATACGGGCGAACCGGTAGGGAGATTGTTCGGTATGTCTTTGTTCTGTTTTCCATAGTGAAATGATGGTGCGAACAGCTGACCGGAAGGAATCATCGAACATATCCGTCCGTCCGGTCTCCTTCCAAAATAAATAAGACAGTTGGATCGGGTAACAGAGCGAATCGATTTCGTATTTGCGTTCCCAAATCCACGGATTCAGCTCGGTCAGATCCTGATCGTACCGGTTATCGTTCGCTTCCTCATTAAACGCATTCGCATAAGGATCGATATCAATATAAGCGATTTGCCTGCGAATCAGACCAGCCACTATCTCCTGCAGTTCTTTGTCTCCGGCCGTAAGCGGTAGATAATGCCTCACCTGCGCACTGGAATCTCTTAACCACATCGCCGGGATATCCCCGGTGAATACAAATGCGGTATTGTCGCTCATTATTTTGGTCGTCGTTTCAAGTGTATTCGGATAGCAGTTCTTGAACATGGCGAGCAGCTTCGGATGCCCAGCAAGCTTAATCTCCGCTTCTTCAAGCAAGGAAGTGACAGAATTAGGCAAGGTCATTATTTCCAATCCCCCAGAATATCCTTATAGGCTTCCAAATAATCATCGACAAGCAGCTTAGCAATGGAATAGGAATTAACAAGCGGATGAACAGTGAGTGCCTGAATGGCAAGATCACGCGATTTATGTTTGACAGCCTCAACGGTCAGACGCTCAAACAGCTTCACATTTTTCATCAGCAGGCTCATTTCCTCCGGCACGGAACCGATCTTAACCGGCTTCGCCCCGTCTTTCGTGATTATGCAAGAAATTTCAACCACGTCATCATCTGCGAATCCTTCAATACTGCCTTCATTCGGTACAGATAGAACGATGTTATTGGTCTCCCCCGTTTGCAACGACTCCACAAAATCCAGCATGACACCTGCATAGCCAAGTGAGTTAGGCAGCTCAAGCTTATCTGTCGGTAAAACAGGCTTCGACTCCGAGTTGGTTTCAATCGCCATATAAGAAGCTTCCCTTTTTTGCGTATAGTACAAATAGGTTTGAATGGCTTCGTCCGGGTTGCTTTCAATGTCCATCTTACGTAAGATATCCAGCATTTCCTTATTATTCTCTGCGATCATCTGGCCGCGCGTCATTCCTGATTTAACGATATTGGCGAAGGCCTTTTCGCGGTGGTAATAATAGTACAAATATTCATTTGGCAGAAAAGGAAGTGATTTCAGCAAATCGGTGTCGAACATTTTGAATTCATCCACCCGGCTTGTAAAATCAGGATCATTCTTAAGCTCCGCCATAATGTCTTTGCCTTGGTACATCACTTTGGTCATCCATGACAAATGATTAAGTCCGAAAAATTCAACCTCAAGCTCCTTCGGATCGATCTCTAGCGCTTCCGCCATTCGCAGCTTCGTATGGCTTGGCGAATCGCAGATTCCGATCACCCGGTCATATCCCGCATTTCGCAATGCTTCCGTAACGAGTCCAGACGGGTTCGAGAAGTTAAAGATCCAGGCCTGAGGCGCAAGCTCCTTAGCAATCTCGCAATATTCCATGAGAACTGGAATCGTCCGAATCGCCATCGAGAAGCCTGCTGGTCCCGTCGTTTCTTGACCTATCACGCCATGCTTTAGAGCGATCTGCTCATCAATATACCGTGACCATTCCTTACCTACACGTACCGTAGTTACAATATAGTCCGCACCCTTAATCGCTTCGCGGCTATCTGTCGTCGTCTCCAACTGAAGATTGATTCCGCTGCGATCGATTACGATCTGGCATAATTTCGAAATAACAGTAAGCTGCTCCGCATCCGTATCATGAAGAACAAGCTTAGTAATCCCGGCATCTTCGGCTTTTAACGTTAAGCTTTTAGTAAATAACACGGCACGAACCCCGCCGCCTCCAATTAAGGTCAATTTCATAATTACGCCTCCATACGTTCTTTGATGTGATCTCCGAATTGAAGGATAAAGGCCTCAAGCCCATCCTTGTCCGGTGTACCCGTGCTGCCGCCGTGAGCGCCGACAGATAGTGCTCCGCAAACATTTCCGTACTGCAAGCATGTTTCCACATTTTGACCTGTCAAATGTCCATAGACATAACCAGCGTTAAAGGAGTCCCCTGCGCCAGTTGTATCTACAGTCTCGGCTGGAAATGCCGAGTGGTACGTGATCCGGCCTTCCTTCATGGCTACGGCCCCTTTTGGACCGAGTTTAACTACAATATGATTGGAATAGCTCGCCATAAAGCGTAAGCTTTCTTCTATATGATCGAAGCCTGTGTAATGAAAAGCTTCCGTTTCGTTCATTAGAAATACATCAAAATAAGCCATTAAATCGAAAACGCCCTTAAACCATTCGCCGGAATCATCCCAGCCTACATCGCAAGAAAGGGTTAGCCCCATCTCCTTCAATGCTTTGGCCATCGCTATGAATTCTTCGTGGTTGCGTCTTCCTCTATATCCGGTCACGTGGACATGTTTCCCTTGAGCGATTTGCGACAAGTCCAAATCCCTTATTTGAAGCTCCATATTGGATCCCCCATAAGTGATAAAAGACCGATCCGTCTCGGGATTAATCGCGATCGTGATACCGGTGTTACTCGTTTTACTCGTTGCAATCAAGCTGGTATCGATACCATATTGGCCGAATTGCTCTCGAACATAATGGCCGTTGCCATCATCTCCCAGAACACCGTTAAAAGCTACATGAAGCCCGAGCTTAGCGAGTGAAATCGCGAACAAAGCCGCTCCCCCGCCAACATGCATCGTCATATTATCAACGAAAATCTCCTGACCAGGCTGAGGAATTTGATTAAGTCCTGCCACAACGAGATCTATATTGGCGTCACCGATGACCACCGCATCAAATTTTTTCAATATACTCTCCCTCTCTCAATCCAGATAAATATTTATGCTTTTACGCTTCTCTATATCTATGTTTCTATGCTTATTTGTCTTCCTGATAAGGAACACAGCTATTACGGACAACTAGCTTGTGTTTCAAAATGATATCTTCCTTCGGCGTTTCCGCATCCCCTGTAATCAAAGCAAGCAGCGTTTCCACCGTAACTTTCCCCATATCCTGAATAGGCTGCTCCATCGAGGATAACTGTGGACGAACCAACTCCGTCAGTTGGCTTCCATCGAATCCAATGATCGAAATGTCGTCCGGAACTTTCAACTGATGGTCATGAACGCAATTCATAGCCCCTACAGCCATATCATCACTCACTGCAAATATAGCGGTTGGATGGGTATCGCAAGCCAGAATCTCTTTCATGAGATTGTATCCGCTTTGTATTTTATAATCACCGAACCGAATGAATTCATCTACGATTGGGATGTTTCGCTCAGATAGAGCACCGCGGTAACCGATGTAGCGATTTTGGCCGGAGGTCACGTCCCTCATGTCGCCGCCAATAAACCCAATTCGTTGATGTCCAAGCTCTATCAAATAATTGGTTGCGTCGAAGGCTGCCGCGTAATCATCAATGATCACAGAAAGGAACGCTTGATCCGATGGCCTTACACTTGAGAAAATAATTGGAATATCCAGCTTATTCAAAAATGCCCGGATTTCATCATTCAATTTTTCATGCATAATGATAATGCCGTCTACACGCATTTCATTAAATACATTTAAATATTTGAACTCTTTATCGGTATCCTCAATAATGTTACACACCAGAAGATTGTACTCATTAAGACTCGCTGTCTCTTCAATACTGCTTAGAATGGTGGAGTAAAAGCTTGACGTAAGGTCTGGGACAATGACACCGATGAGGTTTGTCTTTTTCCGTACCAGACTCCTTGCGATATGACTAGGCGCGTAGCCGAGCTCGTCAATAGCTCTCTTCACTCTAGCTTTTAGATCGTCCTTTACATACTTCTCTCCATTAAGCACCCGCGAAACCGTAGTCACGGAAACGCCCGCTTGTTTGGCGACATCCTTAATCTTCGGAGCCAACCTTGTCACCCTACCTTCTCTAAAACTAGTTCTCTTCCAACGAATACCTTAGCTTTTAACTGCACCCTCTGTGATCCCAGCGATGAATTGTCTGCTCACAATGAGGAAGAAGACAATCAATGGAAGGGTAGCCATAAGAGCTCCAGTCATGACCATGGAATAGTCTGCTGTATGAGCCGATTTTAATTGCTGTAAGGCCAACATTAGTGTGAATTTGGATGTGTCCGTCAATACGATCAAAGGCCACAAGTAATCTTCCCATACACCCATAAACGTCGTAATAGCGAGAAAGGCAAGCGCAGGTCTAAGAATCGGCAAAGCAACATGCCAATAAAGTCCAAACTTATTACAGCCATCGATTCTCGCTGCCTCAAGCAAATCATCATGAATCGCTAGCGCATATTGCCTGATCCAGAAAATTCCGAATGCACTTGCCATGCCCGGGATAATCAAGGCTTTATAGCTTCCCAGCCACCCGAACTCCTTAATGATAATGAATTGCGGAACAAGCAGCATTTGCGCAGGAATCATCATCGTGGCCATCATGGCAAAAAACAGCAATTTAGAACCTGGGAACTTAAACTTAGCAAACGCAAATCCAGTCAATGAATTGAAAAACAGTTGAAGCGTGCAGCTAATCAATGCAATGAAAACCGTGTTGAAGAATGCACGAACAAAATTGCTTTTCTCCAATACATGATGAAAGTTATTCATAAAATTAGTTCCGAACGTTAACTTCGGAGGAAAGGCAAACATCGCACTCGTCTCATTCGTGGACATGACGATAAGCCAGTAAAATGGAAATATAGAGATCGCGACACCGATCATCAAAATCGTATTTACGATTATCTTTTTGGTCAACACTTCAACAGTCATCTTGTATTCTCCTTTTTATCAATCATCCGATCTGTTGAAAAACTTCCAATTGAGGACGGATAATAAGCCGATGATGATGAATAACACCCATGATACCGCAGCTGCATAACCATAATTCTGATAATTAAAACCTTCCCGGAACATATAGAGAACGATCGTATCGGTACCCGGGTATGGCGGTTGATTTCCAGCTAATACTTGAGGTTCCGTGAAAATTTGAAACCCGCCGATTGTTGACATCATCACTGAGAACAAGATGATAGGTCTGAGCATAGGTATCGTAATTTTGGTGAAAGTTTGAAATAAGGTAGCGCCGTCCAGCTCAGCTGCTTCGTATAGATCTTTGGGAATCCTTTGCAAGCCCGATAAATAGATGACGGCGTTATACCCCATATATCTCCATGAAATCATGGCTGCAATAACGACTCTGGCTCCAAATTCAGAATTTAACCATGCGATCTTATGAAGGCCGATTTTTTCCATCAAATAGTTAATTAGCCCGTACTCGTTGCCGAACAAGGACTGAAAGATAATGACGACAGCCACCATAGCTGTTACATTCGGAAGAAAATAGGCAATTCTATAAAAACCTTTGAATCTTACGATGGATAAATTGATGATATAGGCGACAACTAATGCGCACAGAAGCTGCGGGGCGTTCCCCAATATCCAAAGTGCGATATTGTTGACTAACACCTTCCAAAAAGTCGGATCATGGAGCATATAATCAAAATTCTTGAATCCAACATATTTCATTTCCCCAATCCCATCCCATTTATGTACGGCTAAGTACATCGAGAACAAAATGGGAAATACCGAAAAGATCAGGAACAAAAGATAAAATGGAGAAATAAATAGATACAGTGTTCTGCTCTTATAAATTTCTTTAAAAAGACCTCCCATGCTATTCCTCCGCTAATTGGATGCGGCGAGGAAGCCTGCTTCCTCACCTACATCCATTATTTCATTCATTTTCTTACCAAATACGGCTTAGCGTGAAAGCTGCCTTTTAATTTTTTCCTGCGCATCTTTCCAAGCCTTTTCTGGGTCTTTCTTCTGCGTGTCAATTAAACCAATTTCATCGGTCAAAGAAGTACCAACCATATCGTCTCTTGCATCGACAGGTGCGATTTTTACATCTTTTGCCGCGTCGGCGAATATCGGACTCAGATCTTGGTTTGCGAAGAACTCATTTTTATTGACCATATCGGGTTTCGTGTAAACTTCCGGCGTAGACGGATAGTTACCAAATTCCTTATATCCAGCAACCAGATTGTCAGGGCTCGTAAGGAATTTAATAACTTCATAAGCTTCTTTCGGATTTTTCGTCGATTTCAACAATCCGAAGAATGATCCTCCTTGATTACCCACACCACCAGGCGGGTAGGCAATCTGCCATTTCCCCTTCGTGTCAGGAGCTGCGCCTATCAAATCACCAACAGCCCAAGACGCCCCGATGAAAGAAGAAACTTTGCTGTTGTTCGTTGCGGCATTTTTCTCAGCATCACTAACATTTGGATACGTTAACCCCGATTGGTAGGCTTTCACAGCCATATCCCAAGCACCTTTGATATGTGCTTGATCTCCAATATATTTCCCATCTTCCGTAAAATAGCCTTGGCTATTTTGGCCGATGATGTTTCTGAAAACATCCACAATGGATAGTAATTGTGATCCTGTTGCGTCTTTCACTTTCTGCTGAAGATTGAAATAATCGCCCCACGTCTTCACTTGGCTCTTAATAGCTTCCGGCGTGCTCGGCACTCCCGCTTTCTCAAACAAATCTTTGCGGTAGTACATAACAAGAGGAGCGACATCGATCGGCAAGCCGATCAAATATTTATTGTCTGCTGACGCGGCCATTTTCCATTTCCAATCCAAATACTGGGGTTGAATGTCCTTAGCGCCTTGATCGTATAAATTCACGAATTTTTCTTTGTAAGGCAGCATGGAAGTAACCCAGCTATCCATCGCTACGATGTCCGGCCCGCTTCCTCCGCCTGAGATTGTTGTTTTTAATTTGGTTGCGTAATCCCCCCCGGACGGAAGTTTCTGTGCTTGCAAATCAATATTCGGGAATTTTTTCTTAGCGGCTTCAATCGTTGAATCGGATATCGCACCGTTCCAATACCACATCGTTAACGAAACTTTCTGGTTAGAAGCGCTTTCATTTTGATTAGAACTAGTCGAAGTTGGTTTTTGCGTCGAAGTACTCGTATTATTTTGGTCACCACAGGCAGAAACGACAAGAATCAAACTAAGAGCTAGTGGCACACTGGACAATGCTTTAATTTTCATAGTCTTGTTCCTCCGATTAAATGAAATTTGATAATCATATTAGACATTTGTAACTCAAGGCCCATTTCAGCTTTCCCCAAACACATACGACGCCCTCTTATTTCACGTTATCCATTAGCATAAACATTTCTCTAAGAATTATTTCTGGTATCGATTCCAGAATGATGGGCAGTTATGATTTGTTCGCAGGGGCTAACCACCTTCCTGTGTAAGATTACAACAATCTGGTATCGATACCAGATTTGGCGCTAAATATCCAAATTCATTGTATCTGAATAAATAATGCGTTTTCTGGTATCGATACCAGAAAGTTTACTGTGCTTCTGGTTCATAGTATAAATCGATTATCTTCTTTTGACAATGGCATAAATTTACAAAGGGTTAAAATTTTCACTCTATGAATCTCATTCATTCATAAAGTATTGTATTATACAAATATTAAGGTGATCGAGGTGACACAAAATATATGAAAATAGAAGTTAAAACGATACAACTTTCGGATATTGTTCCGCAAATATATCGAGCCGATTATTTTCCGTTTCGTCCGAATGAGCGAATTGGTCCGCGTAAATCGTTCGTGCATTCGTTCGTATACATCTATGAAGGCAAAGGATTAATAACTATTGGTACAACCGTATATTCCTGTGCCAGAGAAGAGCTATTTTACATTCAACCAGGCATGTCTCACTCTTTTCATGCGGATCACCAGCATCCGATGGTTCATGCTTCGGTTTACTTTGATTGGATCAACACGATACCTCGAGTGGGAGATATGTCTTTGTTTCATTTCGGAGACCAGATCTGTGATCCTTCCGAGTGCTCACCTAACGTCGTATTTCAGGATATGCCTGCGATTCCTACCAAAGTGCACGCTCCAAAGCAGATGAGATGGATGGAATTGTACCTTCATGTCATCGAAAATATTGAGCAGACACAACAAGATGCCAAACTTTTCAGAAGGGCTGCCTTTGAGCAATTTGTTTCAGAAATGGCGAACCTTTGGCGAAACCCTGCCCTTAAAAGTGACAGAAGAATGCAATCGATCATGAAGCAAATGAAGGAATTTCCTCAGCATAATATTTCCATAGAACAATGGGCCTCGCAACTTGGGATTAGCACATCTTATTTGCATAAGCTATTTATCCAGGAAATAGGCATGAGCCCTCACTCTTATGCCATTAAATGCAAGCTGGAGAGAGCCAAGAAGATTCTGCGTGAGACCAATCTGCCTATCACTGACATCACGGCAGACCTTGGTTTTGGTTCCATCCACTACTTTTCGAGATTATTTACGCATAATTTTGGTGAGTCACCCTCCGCTTATCGCAAACGTTTAAGGGAGGGATATTAAAAGATTAGGATAGTTTTGTACAAATGTAATACATTCCTTCAAAGACAGCTCATAGCGCTTTTGTTATTCTAAATGTGAGTTTCCATCCAGATTGATGGTTCACACGGAATAACAATACACTTAGAAAGAATGTGAATCTATGAAATCATTTAAATCTATTCGTTACCGCCAAGTCCATCTGGACTTTCATACGTCCGAGCACATTACCGGCGTTGGTAGAAATTTCGATGAAGAACAATTCATCTCTTGTTTGCAAAGTGCTCAAGTAGATACCATCAACGTCTTCGCTATGTGCCATCATGGTTGGAGTTATTTTGACACGAAAGTCGGGAAGCTCCACCCTCATTTGGAAACGAACTTATTGCCGCGCATGTTAGATGCTTGCAGCAAAAATGACATCGAGGCTCCGATCTATATTACCGTAGGATTTAACGAGCTTTCTGCCCGCGAGCACCCTGATTGGGTGGCGATCGCCCCTGAAGGAGATGACCCTTACGGTCCACCGAAATCAGCAGATCCAGAAGCGCCTCGTTCGACCGGATTTGACGGTTGGCATATGCTGTGTTTGAATACACCGTATTTACAGTATCTTCTGGACTACACGAAGGAAGTCATGGAGAGATTCAATCCAGTTGGAATCTTTTACGATATCGTCGGAGAATATCCTTGCGTATGTTCTTACTGCCGCGACAGCCTGAAAGAAATGGGTCTTGATGAAAACAACCCGGATCACCGCAAGCAATTGGCCAAAAAAGTGTACTTGAATTACTTGCAGAAGACTTCCGAATTAATCTGGTCCCTTAATCAGGAAACCAGACTGTATCATAACTGCTGCACGGAAAAAATGGGTGAAAAACAATACTACCCTTACTACTCGCATTACGACATCGAATCGCTGCCGACAGGCGGATGGGGTTATGATTACTTCACCAGCATGGTTCGATACATTCGCAAACAAGACTTCCAGTATCTCGGAATGACAGGGAAATTCCACAAATCGTGGGGAGAATTTGGCGGATTCAAAAATCCAGCCGCATTGAGGTATGAATGCCAGCAAATGTTAGCTTTCGGAGCAAGAATTTGTATTGGGGATCAGCTTCACCCCGATGGACGAATGGACGAAGAAACTTACCGGATTATTGGGGAAGCTTTCGATGGGATTGCGGCCAAAGAACCATGGTGTAAGGATACGACCAGCATAGCCGAAATTGCCATCCTTTCAGCCAATGCACTGACGGATGCCGAAGATAGCCGAACCAGCGATATGGGTGCCTATATGATGCTTGAAGAGGGCCACTATTTGTTCGATATCATTGATGATTCCATGGACTTCTCTGTCTATCGAATTATCGTACTGCCCGACTGTATACGAGTATCTGATGCCTTACAGCGCAAACTTGAAGATTATATAGCTGGCGGCGGAAATCTGATTATGAGCGCAGAAAGCGGGCTTCGGTCGGATCGCCCCGAATTTGCCTTGGATCTAGGCGTGGAGTTCAATGGGAAATCCGAGTGGGATGTGGATTACACCCTTGTTACTGATCAACTAACCGGTTCGCTTGTGAGATCCCCTTTTCTCAATTATGAATCGGGTTATAAAGTTCAGGTCGATAGAGCTGAGGTATTGGCCCAGAGCTACAGGCCTTATTTCAACCGGAGGTACGGGCATTTCTGTTCGCATCTTCACGCTCCGGCCAAAGAAGAAGCGGATTATCCGGCAGTTATTAAACACGGCAATATCATCTATATCGCCCAACCGCTATTTAGGTTGTATCGGAAGCACGGCGTGCAGCTGTATAGGGATTTATTCCTTGCGTGTGTCATACAGTTTATCTCGGCTCCAACGGTAAAAACCGATCTGCCTTCGGCTGGGAAAGTAAATTTGACCCGTCAATCCAATGGGACTGATTACGTGCTGCATTTGCTCTATGCCGTCCCTATCTTGCGGGGAGATACCCAGGTCATCGAAGATGTGCTGACTTTAAAGGATATCTCCGTTCAGATCAAATTGGATGAGAAGGTTAAACAAGTCATGCTGCTGCCTGAGATGACGATGATACCTCATAGGACGGACGATGATGGTTATACTTCTGTTTCTGTTAATCTAACTGGTCACCAGATGGTTCTTTTTGAAACCTAAACAAAAGTAAACGGCTTCACCTTCCTAAAGTGAGAGCGCATGTAAGGTTGATGCAAAGCAAGCTGTGACTAATACTTACATTCGCTGCTCATCTATGTAAAGTTGTATTTTGTACAACAATAGGCAAGCTAATCCGCGTTTCCACGCGAATTGTTGCATAAAATACACAAATTCCAGCCAAAATTAGCTCTATAGCCCCTAAAAAGGCAAAATTGTTGTACAGCATACAACATTCTTAGCATTTCAAAAAGAAATCAAGGAAATTGTTGTACGTTGTACAACAACTTGCCTTTCTAACCATTTCTCCCAAAACCAGTGAGCAAAACGCTAGGAACACATAGTCTCGACCGAATGTTTATGCATTTCTGACTTAGCCTAGCAAAATCGCAAGCTACCATAGGGTTTGCACCTTCCCCCTAACACCAAAAAAGGGGCTGTCCCAAATTCAAACAAAAGAACCTCCAATTCCACACTACTAAAGTGAGAGATGGAGGTTCTTTTTACATATGAATCTGATTCTAAGTGGGGGCTCACAAAATCATAAATTGACTATTGGGACAGCCCCCCTTTCCTATTTTACCTAACTAGACTTAATACTAATGTTATAAACTCAGCCTCGCAGCTGTTCCGATCTATGTATGTTTCGTATCTTTCTCGTCCTTATACGATGAATCGCCATGATACATCCAATGAGTCCGGCGCCGCCAGCGGCAAACCCTGCCAGTACATCGCTTGGATAATGAACGCCAAGATAAATGCGGCTTAACCCGATACATACAACCACAACGATAGTAACAACCGGAATTAACCAGGCAGCTTTCCAAATTCTACGCACATTGACCCACAATAAGTAGCCGATCAATCCATAGAATAAGCTAGACACCATCGCATGTCCACTAGGAAAGCTGAAGCCATTTTCTTCTATTAACCACATTCCAACAGGACGGTCACGCTGAAATAGAGCTTTAAGCAGTTGATTCAACCCCCACGCTGTCAATACACCAATGAGCAGTACAAGAGTCTCCCATTTGTGCTTAAATTTGATCAGTAGGATCAGGGCTACAACTACGAATACAATGAATTCTGTTATCGCTTTTCCCATTGTAGTAAAAAATAAAGCAATCGGTGTTACAGCGTCACTCCTCATTGAACGTACAGTACTACCAATACTCTCATCAAATTCCTTTAACCAGCTAGATGACAAACTTTGAGACAATAGAACGAAACCTATTAACAACACGCAGGCTGCTCCAAATCCCCAGAATAAATCTTTGTACAACGATTTCCCCTGCATAACTTAAGTTCTCCCCCTACTAAACTTCTATGTACGATTTTCCCGGTCGCGTGTCCTTAGTGCCTGTGTCTTTTTCAGAAGCAGCGGTATTAACGCAAAAGCAATGTACATCCCCACTGCGGCATAAAACTTACCCGACCCAATATCTTGCAGTGATGCGCCAAAAACGTTATAAACAACAGCGCCTGGAATTATTCCAATCAGCGTTCCCCACGTATAGTCCCAAAAGCGAATTTTGGACAGTCCTGCCCCATAACTCACGCCATCAAAAGGAAAGAAAGGCATTAGCCGCATATACAGGACGACCATAAAACCTTTTTCCTCGGCCTTTTGATCGAAAGACTGCAGCTTCTTATTTCGCAAAATCCGCTGAAAGCTGCTGCGGCCCCATTTGCGCGTTATATAGAAAGATAGCATCGCCCCGGTGCCAGCCCCAATCATATCATAGATTGTCCCCCAGAAAGCGCCAAACACATAGCCCCCATATAGGGTCAACGGTGTCGCCGGAAATAACACCAATGGACGAAGTGTGTAAACAATAATATATAGCAGCCCACCAAGTGGACCTAAGTCACGCAGCCAATCGGTTAGCCAATCCAGATCCAAGCGCTCCCATACACCAGTCCATTTCAAAACGAGCAGACCAGCGACAGCGATTATAAACCATAACAATAGTAACCAGATCGATTTCGAGCGCGCCATGGCTCCCCTCCTTTACCCTGTATTCTTGAGTTCCATCTTACACAAAGCATGGGCTACATATCAACCATGGGCATGCAAACAAGGATAAACGAACTGAAAAAAAGCCCCACCCGCTGAAGACGAGTGAGACTCCTAAGACCATACGATTATTTATGCCAACCATTGCTTCACTTTCGAAGCAAAATTGTTCAGCATCTCCTGCGAGCCATATTGACCGCTGAAATCTTCAATGCCGAGGTAACCGTCGTAGCCGACCGCTTTTAAGTCATTCAGCAGTTGCTTCCAATTGACGATCCCTTCGCTTAAGGGTGACCACTCGCTTTTCCAAAGCTTGATGCCATCTTGCTCTTCGCCTGTTGGGACCCATCTTGCATTTTTAACATGAACATGCGCTAGATAAGGTCCGAGCAGTTCAAGGCCCATGCGGAAATTCTCGTATCCTTCATGCACCATGTTGCCTGCATCATGCAGAACCCCAATGTAATCTGAATTGAAGTTGGCAACCAAGCGATGTGCCAATCCAGCACTTGGTGTGATCGTATTATGGTGGATTTCAGTTAAGGCTTTAACGCCATACTGCTGAGCAAATTCCTGCACATGATGTAAATAGTCCACAGCCGTTGCATACAAGTCATTATAATTCTTGCTCTTATCATAGCCAGGAACACCAACACGAATGAAGGAAGCTCCTATTTTCTGAGCCGTTTTGAAAACATGCTCGGTCTCTGCAACATTACAGGCGTTTAAGTAAGGGGTGATACTCAAGTTCACTAAGTTATTGTTAACAGCAGCGAGTCGGAAACGTTCCAATTCTTCATCCGAACCATTCGGATCAATGGAACAAAGATTATTTCTCCAGAAAGATGGCTTCTCATTTACCGCGTCAGCAGGAATATCTTTAAAACGCCATTCAATGCCTTCAATCCCGGCAGCAATGGCCGCCTTTGCTAGTTCTTCTGGTGTAAGGTCAGGTGTCGCTACAGTAAACACGGATAATTTCATTTGAATATGCCTCCTAATTTCATTTGGGGCCCCCGCAAAGTATTGTCTAAACTCTTATCGAAGCAATTCGGTGATGTATAACCGCTTTACTTGGTAAGTTTAGACGCCGATCGAACTAAAGCTCGATGCGGACGGAATATACTTCAGAGCAGGTTGATTGTTTATCTATTCTTTATTTTGCAGTATAATAAAAACGTATTCATTGCATTAATTGGGCAAAAGTTTGCTAATATTGACTCCAGCTAAATAGAGGAGAGCCTCACATGCAGGAACTTTACCAGAATCTACATCGCATGATCAATTTCAGACATGCCGTGACCCATGATCCGATTCCATTGGATTTTCACCAACACCAAGACCAATATGAAATTTATTTTTTCCTTACTGGAGATGTTCATTATTTCATCGAAAAACAGGTTTATCCTTTGCAGTATGGGGATCTGCTGATCATGCACAGTAATGAATTGCACAGACCTAATTTCCAATCCAAAAAACAGCGATATGAGAACGTCGTGATCCATTTTAATCCTAGGCTGGTGGAGACGTTTAATTCTCCGCAGTTTAACTTGCTCGATTGCTTCAATAACCGGATATTTGGTGAGCAAAACCGGATGCGGCTGACTCCTCAGCAAATTGATGACATTATGAAGCTTT
This sequence comes from Paenibacillus sp. J31P190, assembly GCF_059692075.1. NCBI lineage: Bacteria > Bacillati > Bacillota > Bacilli > Caryophanales > Paenibacillaceae > Paenibacillus > Paenibacillus sp. J31P190. Next base: position 380,337 of record NZ_JCAUAS010000001.1, read on the forward strand.
ATGAGCGTATGGAAATGCATAAGCGACCTCAAGCGCTCCCAGGATCGGAAATCCTGTTTGTTTCAGCCTTTATCGAGCTGCTAGTGTTTATCAATCGAATTTTCCAAAACCAAGGCAAACAAGAGGAACAGGTCATGATTCCGGACAAACTCTCCTCTCTATTCACCTATATTGACGAAAATTTAGATCAAGATCTATCGCTCGAGGTACTGGAACACGTCGTATTCATGAATCGTTCTTACCTATGCAGGCTGTTCAAAAAACACACAGGCAGCACCATTCATGAGCATATTTTGTTCAAGCGCATCTCCAAAGCGAAACAGCTGCTGCGCGAGGGCTCTACCGTCACAGATACGTGCCAGCTAGCAGGCTTCAACGACTACTCCAACTTTATCCGTACGTTTAAGAAGGCTGTCGGCCTTCCTCCTCGGCAGTACCAGGCCCAGCAGCGGCGGGTTTGATCGGGAACTGCGGGTTGAACAGACGGCTAGATAACGAATGAAAAAGGTGCATTTGAAAAGGTTGCTAGACAGCAATTGAAGAAGTGCCATTGAAAAGATCGACAAACAGAAATTGATAAAGGTACTTACAGAAATTGGAAAGGTCGCTTAACAGAAAAAGGTTGCCCAAGTCTTCGTGACTTAGGACAACCTTTTTTTGCTGGGACTATGGAGGGAGTAATCAGAACAGGTTGAAATTTCGGTGATTAGGAGATCGCTAATGCCAATGCCAAGTAACTGCATAAAGTGCATCAATTTCTGAGGAATCACTCTATACGTGTTGACTTGCTGCAGAAAGTGCATCTAATTTCCCGATTTTGAGCAAATGACCGCCTGATCGCTGAATTTTGCTGCACATTTTGCAGTTAAATCAAGCATTTAGGAGCATTCGAGCCAAATTTGCTGCACAAAATACATCTACTGACTCGAGGAGATACCTAGTAAATTAGCAGCCATAGTGCGGGGCATCTTAACACTTGAAAGCTAGCTTCCAACAACCCATTACAAAGCAATCTTAAAACTTCGCTAACCAGCTGCCCATTAACCAAGCCATTCCAACTCCGAGAAGCCAGCCACCTAACTACCCAACGCCTTGTCTACCCTACTTCAAGTTTTCCGGATTCAGCTGTAGAAGCTCAGGCAGTACGAAAATACCGTCCTTACGAATCAGCACATCGTCAAACCAAATTTCGCCGCCGCCATATTCCGGACGTTGGATATTCACGATATCCCAGTGCAGGGAGGATTTGTTGCCGTTGTAGGCATCATCGTAGCAATTTCCCGGTGTGAAGTGGAAGCTGCCGTCGATTTTCTCATCGAAAAGCGTATCTTTCATCGGCTCTTGAATGTAAGGATTCACGCCAATCGCGAACTCCCCTACATAACGCGCACCTTCATCCATATCAAAAATTTCATTAATGCGATCTGTATCGTTAGCTGTTGCTTTTATGATTTTACCGTTTTCGAATTCAAGTACGATATTCTCAAAAATGAAGCCGTCATGAGGCGTTGGTGTGTTGTAGGAAATGATACCATTCACCGACTCACGAACGGGTGCAGAGTAAACCTCGCCATCCGGGATGTTGAGCTCCCCATCGCATTTAACGCCGCCGATTCCTTTAATCGAGAACGTTAAATCCGTGCCTGGACCAACGAGGCGCACTTTATCCGTGCGATCCATTAGTTCTTTCAAAGCATCCATAGCTTTGGACATTTTGCCATAATCCATCGTACATACGTTGAAGTAGAACTCCTCGAACTCATCTGTACTCATGCTTGCAAGCTGCGCCATGGAGGATGTCGGGTAACGAAGAACGACCCATCTCGTATCCTTCACGCGGACATCAAAATGAACCTGTTGATAATAAATCGAATTGTACAGCTTCATCCGATCTGCCGGAATATCCGACAGTTCATAAATATTGGCTCCGCCGCGTACACCTATGTAGCCTTGCATTTGTTTCATTTGGAAAGCATCGGCATCTGCCCATGTTTGCATTTGAGCTTCAGTACCGTTCATGATGAGCTGACGCATAATCACATGATCCCTTACATTGACGAAAGGGTGCGCGCCAGCTGCGTGAACCTTTTTCACGATCTCTTTGACAAGAGCAGAATCAATGCCATACGCTTCTATCAAAATATTTTCGCCAGGCTGCGCCTTAACCGAATAATTCACAAGCACATCAGCGAGTTTCGTTAATCTTGGATCCAGCATACTTTATCTCTCCTCTTCTTCTACAACAGGGTCAAAAGACGGCTCATTCGTTTGAAAGCCGACCGTAGTCAAATAGAACCACTCCCCATTTTCTTCCTGCGACGCATCGAGCTCAAAAATAAGAGCGCGAAACTTTCTCAGCCATTCTGCATATTTCTCTTTGCTCATTTTGACTTCGACCTGGGTCATGATAATCGGCCATTGTGTACGATCAGAAGAAGGAATTTGAAACGCCTCTTCGGGGGCATTAATCGCTCTGCGTCTGGCACGTCCAAGTACGCTAAGCGTCCTCTCGCGATAGTAATTCTCTACCTCAGAGACGTATGGCAGCAGTTTTTCACTAGGGACAAAGCCGCGGGCTACTGCACGATAAAACTTTTGCAAAATACCATTCTTCAGTTCCGTACGAACGACCGAAATCAAGCCATGCTTCTCAAGCTCATTCAAATGATAATGCACTTTCGCACGTGCCATTCCCAGCAGTTTGGCCAATTGCTGACCGGTGTAAGCTTTCTCTATTAGATAAAGTAACACCTTAGCGCGAAGTGGATCACTTATCGTTTTCAATTGCTCAAGTTCTTCAATAATATAAACCGGTTGCAGCTTCATATGGACTCGACCTCCCTCTATTGTACCAATCTTGCCCTTAAACATGCGCTCATGGTCAACTCTTAATCTCTTAATGAGATTAATTAAACGACGGTCAAATCTTTTTAACCGTATCATAATGCGAAAAGGATTTCATGTCAATTGCAGTCTCGGCAAGCATGAATGTCCTCATTTCTTACCATTTCAACGCTTTAACGGATTAACGAAGTTAAGCTTTTCTCTATGGTAGCAAAAAGGGACGTTTCTGTCACCCATTAATGGTGGAAACGTCCCTCAATTTATCGATAAATTTGGCTTCCTGCTTCACGGAATTCTTTGGACTTCTCTTCCATGCCGCTGTTTCGCGCGGACTCTTCATCTAACCCCTGTGCGTGTGCGTACTGCCTTATATCCTGCGTAATGCGCATACTGCAAAACTTCGGTCCACACATGGAGCAGAAATGCGCCGTCTTCGCGCCTTCGGCCGGCAGCGTCTCATCGTGGTACTCGATGGCACGTTCCGGATCAAGCGAGAGATTGAACTGGTCGCGCCAGCGGAACTCGAAGCGCGCCTTCGACAACGCGTTGTCGCGAATTTGCGCTCCCGGATGGCCTTTAGCCAGATCGGCGGCGTGCGCAGCGATCTTGTACGTGATAACCCCAACGCGTACGTCCTCTTTATTCGGCAGGCCGAGATGCTCCTTCGGCGTCACATAGCACAGCATCGCCGTGCCGAACCAGCCGATCATCGCAGCTCCAATGGCAGACGTGATATGGTCGTAGCCTGGCGCAATGTCGGTCGTCAGCGGTCCAAGCGTGTAGAATGGCGCTTCTTGGCAAACTTCCAGCTGACGGTCCATATTTTCTTTGACCAGGTGCATCGGCACGTGGCCTGGTCCTTCAACCATGACTTGGACGTCGTGCTTCCAAGCAATTTTCGTCAGCTCGCCAAGTGTTTCCAGTTCGGCGAATTGGGCTTCATCGTTCGCGTCCGCGATCGAACCAGGGCGTAGTCCGTCACCAAGCGAGAAGGCGACGTCGTAAGCTTTCATAATTTCGCAAATATCTTCAAAATGCGTATAGAGAAAGTTCTCTTGGTGGTGAGCTAGGCACCATGCAGCCATGATGGATCCACCGCGGGAGACGATACCCGTTACGCGCTTAGCTGTCATAGGGATGTAACGAAGCAGTACGCCCGCATGGATCGTGAAATAGCTAACACCCTGTTCTGCTTGCTCAATCAGAGTGTCACGGTACACTTCCCAAGTGAGGTCCTCTGCTTTGCCGTTCACTTTTTCGAGTGCTTGATATAGCGGCACCGTTCCAACGGGAACCGGGGAGTTGCGGATGATCCATTCGCGTGTTGTATGTATGTTTTTGCCCGTGGATAAGTCCATAATCGTGTCAGCGCCCCAACGGGTGGCCCACGTCATCTTCTCAACCTCTTCCTCAATAGAAGAAGCGACGGCGGAATTTCCGATATTGGCATTAATTTTCACAAGGAAGTTGCGTCCGATGATCATCGGCTCGCTTTCGGGATGATTAATATTGGAAGGAATGATGGCGCGGCCAATAGCGACCTCTTTACGAACGAATTCAGCATCGAGATTCTCTCGAATCGCAATGTACTCCATTTCCGGTGTCACGATGCCTTGGCGTGCATAATGCATCTGTGTCACATTACAACCTTGCTTAGCTCGGAGCGGTTTGCGATGTAAGCCTGGGAATATTTCAGCGGCACCTCTTGCATCAGGAGATGCAAGGCCATTATCTTCTGGCTTCACTTCACGTCCAACGTAAGATTCAACGTCACCGCGCTCTTTGATCCATGTTAAACGATTAGAGGGAAGACCTTGACGGATATTCGTTTTCAGTTCTGTATCGGTATAAACACCACTTGTGTCATACACCTGCACAGGCTCATTAGCTACTTCCTCTCCGTGTATATTCGTGGAGGTTCCCAAAGAAATTTCCCTCATTGGCACTTGAATATCTGGTCTTGAGCCTTGTACATATACCTTTTTGCTACCTGGAAATGTAGAAATTTGGACGTCTTTCACGGAACTACTATTCGTCGTTGTCATACGAATTCCTCCTCTATTTGATGTTTCTAAGCAGCTCAGCTGCTGCTTCACGGGGGGAGTGCGCGCTTGCAATCGCGCTGACTACAGCTACGCCATCCGCCCCTGCGCGGATGACGCGGGATGCATTCGCAGCATCGATGCCTCCGATGCCAACGAGCGGCAGCCGGATGCCGCCTGCGCGAATCCGCCGGATGACGGCAGGCCCCTGGACCTCACGCGCATCCAGCTTGGTGCGCGTGGCGTATTGGGGGCCAACGCCCAGATAGTCGGCGCCTTCGGCGAGCGCCGCCTGGGCTTCTGCGAGATCGTGAGCCGAGACGCCCACGATCATGTTCTTCAGCCGCTGCCGCACGGCGGCGGCTGGGGCGTCTTCTTGGCCGATGTGAATGCCATCGGCCGCAAGCTCTAGAGCGAGCCCTTCATCATCGTTGACGATGAAGGGGATCGCGTGCTGCGCGCACAGCCGGCGCAGCCGCGCGCCTAGCTCGAGCTTCGCCGCCCCCTGCAGGGCTCCGGCGCCCTTCTCGCGGAACTGAAACATCGTGATGCCGCCGGCAATCGCGGCCTCTAGCACAGCAGCCGGGTCAGCCCCGCCACAGTTCGGACTGCCCATGACCAGATACAGACGCATCGCTTTGCGCAGCTGCTCGCTATTCATCGTGCACCTCGAGTGAAAACATCCTCGTTGACGAAAATGTCATTTAAGTTAGCCTCATTAGCTTCAGCATCCACAGCCCTATCACTCTTTAGCTGCCCGCTAGCTAACGAGCTATCAAGCTCATTCGCCACCGAGCGTGCATTGCTCGCTCTAACTCCACGTTGATATGCCCAATGGTTCGTGGGGCCATGACCGCTGCCTATGTGTAATGGCTCCGCAATTGCAGCTTGGATGAATCTTTTTGCCAGTTGGATGGCTTCTTTCGTCGTTAAGCCCTGCGCAAGTCCCGAAGTGACCGCGGCAGCAAACGTGCAACCTGTGCCGTGTGTATGCTTGGTAACCAAGCGCCTGGACGAAAACTCCGTGAATGCCTTGCCGTCATACAACAAATCAGTTGCATGCTCTGTATTCATTTCATGACCGCCTTTAATCATCACGTTCTTGCAGCCGTGTAGATGAATCCGCTTCGCAGCCTGCTGACGCGACTCGTTGTCCGTTATTTGCAAGCCGCTAAGCGCCTCAGCTTCAGGTATGTTCGGTGTAACTACATCGGCAAGCGGCAATAACGAGTGAATCATCGCATCAATAGCCTCTTGCTGAAGTAAGGAGGCGCCGCCTTTAGCTATCATCACGGGGTCAACCACGATACGATCCCACTTATAGGTTTGTATCGCTGCCGCTACGATTCGTATAATTTCACCACTGAATAACATCCCTGTTTTGAGCGCATTGGGAGGTAAATCCTCCCCAATAGAGGCCAACTGCTGCTCGATCGCTTCAGCGCTCATTGGGTAAACTCCTTGAACACCCAGCGTATTCTGCGCAGTCACCGCGGTAATGACCGACATCCCATAAACGCCCAACTCTTGGAACGTCTTCAGATCTGCTTGAATCCCCGCACCTCCTCCGCTATCCGAACCCGCGATCGTCAATGCTTTGTAAACAGACATCCTACTCCCCCTTTCAGACACAATAACTCAGCTTCACAACAGTAGCGGCTTCTTTAGGCTCGGTTTCTGAGCCTATCTTAGTCAATGACGCACGTAAGCTCGTTTCCAAGCCTATATGCATATGCTCATTGCTTTCCTAGCACCATAAACGCGGAATACGACTAAACGCGACTAAAGCCCTCCATCGGACTGCTAGCCGATGCATACCGCTTCTTCGGAATACGCCCTGCTTCGAAGCCGGTACGTCCGGCTTCAATCGCCAATTTCATGGCATAAGCCATTTTAACTGGATCCTTGGCACCCGACACAGCGGTGTTGAGCAGCACACCATCGGCTCCCATCTCCATAGCTAGCGCCGCGTCCGAAGGAGCGCCAATGCCCGCATCGACGATTACAGGTACGGTTGCTTGCTCAATAATGAAGCTCAGGTTCAACGGATTAATAATGCCTTGACCTGTTCCGATTGGTGATGCGCCAGGCATAATGGCATGAACTCCGAGGGCTTGCAAGCGTTTGGCTAAAAGAACATCATCTGATGTGTACGGCAGCACAATGAAGCCCTCCTCCAGCAGCATTTCCGAGGCTTTCAACGTTTCAACCGGGTCAGGCAGCAGCGTCATCTCGTCTCCAATAACCTCGACTTTGATCATGTCGCATAGTCCGGAAGCCTTCGCTAGTCTTGCGATACGTACAGCTTCTTCAGCTGTTTTGGCGCCTGCTGTATTCGGCAGTAAAGTGAAATTCGATACATCCAGCATCGACAAGAAATTAGGCTGACTCGCTTCAAAAATATTCATACGTCGCACCGCAAACGTCAAAATCTGAGATTCACTAACCTCAACCGCCTGCTTTTGAATATTGAAATCGGGGAACTTTCCCGTGCCTAGCAATAGACGTGAACGAAACTCGTAAGGACCGATTTTTAACATAAGAATTATCCTCCTCCAACAAAATGAACGATTTCGATTTTATGCCCTTCGGAAAGCTCAACTTTCGCGTGATCTTCTTTTTGTAAAATGTTTTCATTATGTTCCACGACGAGCATTTTCTCACTCAAATCAAAATGCGCGAGCAGCTCCTCAATGGTTCGGATCGAATCTGCAATGTCTACGCTTTGCCCATTAATGTGCAGCTTCAATGCTGTGCAGCTCCTTTCCTGCGGCTGACAATAGTTTCCCTTCACCCCGCCCCATCCGCTTCGTTTGCCCAGAAAGATCAGGACTAAAAGCATCGAGCAACGATCGCAAAGCCGAAAAGGTCTGTGCTCCTGTCTCTGATTCTGCCTCGGATCCTGTCCCTGGTCCTGTCACTGATCCTATCTCCGTACCTGTCCCTGATCTTATCTCCGATCCTGTCCCTGATCTTGTCCCTGATCTTGTCTCTGACCTTATCTCTGATCCTGATCCTTTCTCAAATCCAATCTCAAACCCTAGCTCAAGCTCCGGCTGAAAGTTCTCCTCTCCCCCGCCCAAAACGAAATCCGCGATCACCTTACCGGTGATCGGACTGAGCAAAATCCCATTGCGGTAATGCCCGCAGGCGGCATATAAACCCTCGTACACCGGCACTTCGCCGATGTACGGCAGCCCGTCTGCCGTCTGCGGTCGCAGACCCGACCAAGCTTTCTCCCACTCGGCTTCGCCTAGCGCGGGCATGAGCAGCCTCGCGCGATCCATCAGCTCAGCCAGCCCAGCCAACGACACCTTGCGGTCGTAGCTGTTCGGTACTACGGTCGCGCCGACCAGCAATCGTCCTCCGGCTTTCGGGACGATGTAACACCCTGTCGTGAACAGGGTCTTTCTGGGCAACGGCTTCGTCGTAAGAACAGAGAAGCACTCGCCCTTGACGGGATACACCGGCAGGTCGACGCCGATACCTGCCATTAGCTGTCCGCTCCACGTGCCTGCCGCCACGACGACGTGGTCGCTGTAGAGCGGACCTTCGCTCGTCATAACACCGACGGCTCTGCCTCGCTCCGTCAGCAGCCCTTGGACCTGGGCGAATTCTTGCACCTTCGCCCCCAGTACCCGGGCTGCCTGCGCGAACGCCGCAGCTAGCAGCGGCGCCTCCACCTGCCCATCGCCCGGCAGGTATAAGGCTCCGCGCGTCGCGCCGCTCAAGGCGGGCTCGAGCTTAGCGGCTGCAGCTGCGCTCAGCCACTCCGCCTGCTCGCCCGCTGCGCGTTGGAGCTTCTCCCTCGCGCGCAGCTCTTGCTCTTGAACGTCGCTGAGCGCCACGTTCAGCAGACCTTCACGGACTAGACCGATGTCGATGCCCGTGAGAGCTTTCAGTTCCTCGCTCAGCTGGGGGAACATCGCTCGGCTTTGCCGGGCCCACTGGAAAAGCGGTCCCGTATCCTCCATCTCGGATTGTGCTCCGAGCATGCCCGCCGCCGCCGCCGAGGCTTCCCTACCAAGTCTGCCGCGCTCGAGGAGCAGGACGGACTGGCCTCGCTTTGCCAAGTTATAGGCAATCGAGGAGCCGATAACTCCGCCGCCTACGATGATCACATCGTTCATATGTTTCATTTATCCCACCTCCTTTCGCTCAAGCTCTCTGGTGTAAGCTTTCACTGCTTCCAACGGGTCTTCCGCTTCCCAAATCCCACTCATCACAGCTATACCGGAGGCTCCCGCTTCCAGAACTGGCCTCACCCGCTCATAAGTCATACCTCCGATCGCAATAATCGGAATTGTTACTTGGGCTGCTACATCACTGAGCGACTCCAACCCCCGAGGTGGGCTGCCCAGCTTAGAATTCGTAGGAAAAATATGACCGAACATCACATAATCCGCCCCCTCCCGCTCTCGCTGCTTAGCTTCCTCCGCACTATGTATCGATACGCCGATCCTCTGCACTCCCTGACAGAATTCTCTTAGGGTTGAAAGCGGCGGGGTGCTGCCTTGGAGCTGTAATCCGCCTAAAGCTGCAGCCGTGACAATGGACGGGAAACCATTGATATAAAGGCTTTTCGCTGGAACACCTGTTTCAAGCAGAAACTGTACACCTAGGAAGATCTCGTCTAATGATTTCGTCTTTTCACGGATATGAATGGCCGTAACATAAGGGTGAATCTCAGCTGCAATCGCCGCCAGCTCCGTCCACGCTAGCTTGCCATTGGAAATGACATGAAGTTCATACCCAGTCATGAAGAGTCTCAACTCCTTTCTTGCGCTACTTATTCAGCTTAACTTCCGGGTTATAAGCAGGTTTTTCATCGTTACGCAGACACATTTCCCCTTCACACCAACTTTAGCGATGAAAAACATCACTACAAGTGCAGGAATCCAGATAGAATCGCAATTTAGGGCCCAGCTACTTTCTGTACCACACACGGTATGGAATGGGGTTAAACAAACAATTTCACCAAAGAACTTAATTTCAGGTACGAAAAAAACCACTTTTCCAAAGAAAAGTGGTTGTAGGTTGCCGCCTAATAAACATACAAAGATGGCCTCAATGATCGTTCCACTTTCCTCCGCTGGTATGACCCAGTTCAGGTTCAAAGGGTTCAGATTGCTCTGTCTCAGCCTTGCGGCGCCCCTAGGGATTCATTCGTATGCAATTGTTAAATATCATAGCACGTCATCCATCACTTGGAAATAAAAATTTTTATTGAAAATTTTTACTCCTTTTTCTATTCAACAGATCTATCAGCATTCATCAAAATTCAATCGTTTTCCCCGTTTTTGCCGACTCATAAATGGCCTCCAAAATCTGGGTAACAACATAGGCTTGCTCAGGTTTGACAAGAGGCTCCGTGTCATTGAGAATGCTTTCCAGCCATTGTCTGGCCTCTTTCACACCTGGCTCTTCGGCACCTGCGTCGAAATAAGCGATGCCTCCGCCTGTTGTTGCCTTTGTTTCGACTAGCTTTCCAAACTTAGCGCTGTTAAACACCAGCTCACCTTTGCCCATAGCAGGACTGCCTTTCATTTCCGCTCCACCCTCTGTTCCGCACAGGGTAGTCATGGCTTCTCTGGTATCTGTTATATTCAGCGCCCATGCGCATTCAAGGAATATCGTTGCACCATTCTCCATTTTAATAAATCCGAAGGCAGAATCTTCTACTTCATAGGTTTCCGGATCCCAAGGACCGAACAGGTTGCCTTCAAACTTATCCCCTAATTTATGAAATACCGAACCTGTCACCGATTTTGGCTTGTAGTTGTCCATGAACCAGAGAGATAGATCCAGCGCGTGTGTACCAATATCGATCAACGGTCCGCCACCTTGCTGTTCTTTGTCCGTAAAAACGCCCCAGGTCGGAACACCGCGTCTGCGAAGGGCATGGGCTTTGGCCATATAAATATCACCGAACTCACCATGGCGGCATGCTTTGTACAATACCTGTGAATCGTCTCGGAACCTATTTTGGTAACCAATCGTTAATTTTCTTCCTGTCTTCTTGCTTGCCTCTAACATCTTTTTAGCTTCAATAGAATTGATAGCCATCGGCTTTTCGCACATGACATGCTTGCCCGCCTCCAACGCAGCTACCGTTATGAAGGAATGTTGGAGATTGGGAGTCAACACATGAATAACGTCGATAGACTTATCTTGCAATAATTCCTTATAGTCCAAATAAACTTTCGCCTGTTCCGTCCCAAATTCCTTTGAAGCTTTCACGGCCCGCTCTTCAACGATATCACAGAAAGCGACCATTTCGCCTAGATGGGTAAGTTTCGCTAATGAAGGCATATGCTTTTGGTTGGCAATACCGCCGCAGCCTATAATTCCGATTTTTAATTTAGCAGATGACATGATCGAACACTCCCTATGATCAAATTCGCCATTTAGCGGCTCTATACATACTTTTGCAAAACTTTTAAATCATTCTCTATACTTGTAAATTTATCGTCGCTTATACCCTCATTTTCAACAAAGGCATATTGGATAGTGCCCAATTCTTTGATTTTGTCGTAGATGGATTTAAAATCGATTGAACCTGTTCCTAGATCCACAAAGTCACCTGCTTGTATGTATCCCTTCCCGCGATATAGCTGCATCATATCCAAATCTTCATCACCTGGCTGAAGCGCGTCAAATACGTTTAGAATGACGATATCTTTATTTAAATCTTTCTGATGGACGATATCGCATCGGCTGCCTAGTTTCTCAAGAATGGCCATCGGATCAAGTCCTGCGCGCATAACCCAGACCAAATCCAACTCAAATTTGACATAGGACGGGTCCGTATTTTCAACTAAAATATCGTATAAGGTCGTATCTCCCCATCTTTTGAATTCATGGAAGTGATTATGAAAGTAAAATTGCAACCCGTTTTCCTTGCATTTCTTTCCGATTGCATTCAATTGTTCTGCGGTTTTAAGTGTATCTTCACGATTTTTGATCCAAGCAGACGGCAATACAATTGCTTTACAACCAATTTCAACATTTTCTTTAATTAACTGATCCCAATTCTGGGCATCTTGATCCAGTCGTTCATGGGCAGCTATGGGCTTAAGCCCTAGTTCATCCAGCTTATTTTTGATGGTTTGCAAAGGGAATGAATCACTGTATCGGACGCCTGTCATAAAATTGGTGGTGATTAACTCCACATTGGTATAGCCTGCAGCAGCTACCTTTTCAAGGGTACCAAAGTAGTCGTTGTTTAGTGCTTGAAAGACTGAAAATAAATTCACGCCAATTGAAATGCTCATTTTAACTGCTCCTTTTGTGTTAAATTTTGGATGTGCCTAAGCTTATGGTTCGTGAGCCTTTCTTGCCAAGGCTTGCTTCTAAACAGCGTCCATACGAGAGGAAGGCCAACTAATACGATCAACGTCGCCACAATATACACGTCATTGGAGCTCATCGTGAAGGCTTCCGCCTTCAGCAACTTTCGTTGGGCTTCCGCAGCCCCATCTAGACCAAGCGCTTGGTTGTGTACGGACAACCTCGATGCCATAAGTGAAGTAAACAACGCGATGGAGAAGGAACCGAAGACTTGGCGGATCCAGTTATTCACCGATGAAGCGTGACCGGACAGTTCGCGCGGGATGGCCTCCATACCGACATTGGTAAGCGGCATGATCGTTAGTGAAAGCCCAATGTAGCGTATGGTTAGCCACAGAGTGATGTACCATTGCGATACGTTCACATCCAGATGGCCTATAGCTAACGTTCCAACCGCAATCAATAGAATTCCGGAAACGATCAGCCATTGCGGGGCTATTCTCATATACAACTTGCCGACGAGCGGCATCACACCTGCCATCGCAAGTGTAGCCGGAAGTAAGATCAAACCGACCTCCAGCGCGGAGGCCCCCTGAACGTTCTGCAGGAACACCGGTATCAAATAGGCGCCTGAATACAAGTTGAGTGTAATAATGGCCAGCACGGCTAGGCTAACGGTATATTTCACATTGACAAATACCTTCAAATTCAAGAGTGGCTCGGGGACCGTCAATTCTCTCCGAATGAAGCACCCGAGCATCAGGAAGCCGAAAGCGAGCAGCGATAGCGTTCTCCACGAGCTCCATCCCCATGCATGTGCTTCGCTGAAGGCGATCAGGAGGGAGCCGCTGCTCAGAATTACGGTGATCAAACCGGGCAAATCAAACGTTTTCGGTGTATTCAGTTTGTAATAGGGAACAAGCCGCCAAGCGACTGCAACTGCCGCTATGCCGAACGGAATGTCCATGAGGAACAGCCATTTCCAATCGAACTTTCCAATCAGCCATCCCGCGAGTAGAGGTCCGAACGCGGGCGAAAGCATCGTTGACAAGGTCCACATGCTGAGCGCAAACGCCTGCTTGGTTCGGGGAATCACCTGATAAAGGATCGTCATCGTAGCTGGCAAGATCATCCCGCCAAATATACCCTGTGCAATTCGAAACGCAATTAACGATTCAATATTCCATGCGAAAGCGCTAAGTCCTGAAATCAGCGTATAGCCAATAAGCGCAGTGATATAAAGGTACTTGGTGCTGATCTTTTCCCCAAGATAGCCGGTGACTGGCGCTACCACTCCGGTTGCCAGTAAGTAGCCCGTCATCGTCCACTGCATAGTCGTCAAATCGGTATGAAATTGACCCATCAACACGGGGAACGCTACACTTATCGAACTCATTCCAAGTGTCGCCAGGACCGACCCGAAAAAAATCGCGATCATTACCGGTACAAACGGTATGTTTCTCTCCTGTATCTCTGTAGGGGACATGCAGCTGCTCCTCGCAAAAAACTACTTATTGGTTTTCGCCCATTCATCAAGCTGCTTTTGCTTCTCAGCTATAATTTTGTCCATGCCGGAAGCCTTCATTTTGCTAATAAATTCAGGCAAGTTTTTATCCGGATCCAGCGTACCGGTTTCCAAGCCTAATTTAAACTGGTCCTTCACGCTTTGAACGGCGGCCACTTCCGTTTTAACTGGATCGACTGTGAAGCTGAAGCCGAGCGCTTTTGATTTTTTGGACGATTTGTTGAAATCAGCCTGATCTTTCCAAAGGCTAACAGGATCTGTTTCCCAGATGTAGGAAAGGAATTGATTGCCCCACTCCCATCCATGGTTCGGGCTATAGGTGGCATTCTGCGTATCTATTCCATTCGGGAAGGCGATCAAGTCACCCTTCTTGACGTAGTGCTTTCCTTCAATGCCATAGTCGATCAAGTTGATCAACTCTTTGTCGGAGTAAAGCAAGTTGAGGAACATCATGGCTCTCTCCGGATCCTTCGAGTTTTTGGCGATACTGAACATGACGTTTGCAATCGACGACGTAGAAGTGACAGGTGGGATAATGCGAGCTGCAACCATCGGTGTGCCCGTCAAGATGGCTTCCTTCGTTTCATAGCCAGGCTTCATATGCACTGTAAAGGAAAAAGCTTTGCCGGCCTTCACAAGGTCTTCAGGGCGGATTTTGTTTGTAGCGATATCTTTCGGGATATATCCGTCCAAATACCATCTTCTGACCATTTTCAAAAGATCAGAATATTGCTTCGATTCAAACCAATTGACTACCTTCAGGTTATTATCATGGTCCGGCAGCACTCCGTTATCATCATTCAATGGGTCCATAAAGCCAGGTGCAATGGACGCGATATAGGACGTACCCCCGCCTTCCGGAACAATAGCCGCCATATTCGGCTCGTTATCCTTGACGACCTTGAATACGGCATCCAAATCATCAAAGGTTTTGATCTTGCTCAGATCAATCTTGTATTTATCAACAATATCTTTGCGCATCAGGATGCCGTAGTCGGCTGCCCAGTCGCGTACACTAGGTATGCCATATAGTTTACCGCTGGCCATCGTCGCTTTTTGAATCTCCGGTGTGACGACCTTGGCAATATCCTGTCCATATTTCTTAAGCAGATCCTCTAAAGGAACAAGCTGTCCTTTTGCCGCTTGCGTACCGTAGCCGAGTGCTGTCAAAGTGACTAGCAAGTCCAAATTTTCATTGCTAGCAAGCATCAAATTGACTTGTTGCTGATACGCAGCGGGGTCAATTGGCACAAATTTAACCGTTGCATTAATTTTCTCTTTGGTCAGTTTGTTAACGGCATCCTGGACCTCTTGCAGATCCTTGTTGTTGCCAATTTTATAGTAGGCCACTGTTAGTTCATAAGGTTTTAAGTCCGACTTCGCCTTTACTGTTTCTCCTGCCGCACTTGGTGCGGATGTAGCCGTAGAGCCACCGCTACCGCTGCTGCATGCCGTCAATAGAAGAGAAACGGCTATCATTCCCGCTAACGCTGTTTGGACGCTTTTTCTATTCCCTCTCATTTCGTAGCCTCCCTGTTTTAACTTCCATTTATGCTAACCGGCTGATGCCGAGTATAGCCTAGCCTTTGACTGCTCCAATGACGAGACCTTTGACGAAATATTTTTGGAAAAAAGGGTATGCGATCAATAGTGGAATAGTCCCAATAACCGCCATAGCCATCCGGACCGATTCCATAGGAATGTTACTGCTTGCAGCAAGTTCCGTTGTGCTGCTGCTCGCGTTGCTTGACAAAAATTGCGCGTTTAACAAAATCCGGTTTAACAAGTTTTGCAAGCTGAACAGCTTGCTGTCGGTCACATAGATTAATCCGTTGAACCAGTCGTTCCAATAGCCGATTGTTTGCATCAATCCAACTGTAGCCAGGATGGGAAGAGAGAGCGGAAGCACGATCTGGAAAAAGATTTTAAATTCCCCCGCCCCGTCAATCGATGCTGATTCAATAACCGGGGTTGGGATTGAAGTCATGAAAAAGGTTCGCATAATCAGCACGTAAAATCCGTTGGATAACAAACCGGGAATGATTAAGGCCAACAGTGTGTTTTTCATATCGAACACTTGTGTATATACCAGGTAGGTGGGGACCAAGCCTCCATTAAACAGCAGTGTGAAAAACACGATAAACGAGAGCGGCTTGCGAATCAGCATATCCTTTCTAGATAATGGATAGGCACATAGGGCAGTAATGGACAGCCCCACAAACGTACCAACTAAAGTTACCAGAATGGTAATACCGTATGCCCGAAATATGTTGGAGGAATCATTCCACAAAAATTCGTACGCCGCCAAGCTGAATTTACTCGGTAGGAAGGAATACCCTTCTGATACAATGGTCATTTCATCGGTAAAAGAAGTAATCACGAGCAGAAAAAACGGAAGAAGACAGAGACAAACAATGCCAATAAAGAAAACATGAATGATCGCTTGGTACAGTTGGCTTTTTACTTTCAATGGGATTCCCTCCTTATTAAAACAAAGCGTTATCGCTGTTTCGCTTGCTCACCACGTAATTCGAGATGAGTACGAGAATGAATCCCACAACGGATTGATATAGGCCCGCTGCCGAAGACATTCCGATGTCGCCTAATCTCAACAAAGCCCGATAGACATATGTATCGATGACGTTCGTTGTCGGAAAGAGTGCCCCCGTATCAAGCGGAACTTGATAGAACAAACCAAATTCGGAGTAAAAAATGCGGCCGATTTGCAGTAAGGTCATAATCACAATAACCGGAGTGATTAGTGGTATGGTAATATTCGTAATTTGCTGCCATTTACTCGCTCCGTCGATCCTAGCAGCCTCGTAATATTCAGGATCAATTCCGATAATCGCCGCTAAATAGATGACACATAAGTATCCAACATGCTTCCAAATGTTCACAAAGGTCAAAATATACGGCCAATATTTGGCTTCGCTATACCATGAGATTGGATCCATTCCAAGCATAGGCAGGACTTGTTTATTAATGTAACCGGTTTCTCCACTTAGCATGGCAAGCACCAAATAACCGACAATAACCATCGAAATCAAATAGGGGATGAGAATGACGCTTTGGTAAAACCGGGCAAATAATTTCTTCTTCACTTCATTCAGCAAAATCGCTACGCCGACGGCGATGATCAAATTAATGATAATAAAAGCCGAATTATATAGAATCGTATTTCGGGTAATCAGCATGGCGTCGGAGGTTTTGAACAGGTACTCGAAATTTTTTAATCCGACCCAATCACTGGCCCAAATTCCTTTCGTAAAGTTAACGTCTTTGAATGCGATAACCAAGCCAAACATCGGCAAATAGTTGTTGATGATTAGATAAATGATTTCGGGTATGACCATCACAAACAGTGGGGCATACCTCCATAGCTTTCTCAGTTTTTTTCTGGTTATTGATGTCGTTGCCGTTATCCCAGCAGCTGTTGTGGTCGCTGAATTTGCCCTAGTTGTTGTCGTTGTCCCCACATCGTTCCCCCCTCATCCGTTATACTCTCATCATATATAACTGCCACTTTGCACTCTACCTGTTTCCCGACTTCCTGTTATCGCATTTCCGACTTCTTTATGAACAAAAAAGACCGAACCCGAGAAGGGAACGATCTCATGTTTAAGGAACCTTATGTCTGGTAAGTTTCATACAATTTGCGGTAATCCTGTGGATTAATGGCCGTCGCTTTCTTGAACATTTTTGAGAAATGGGAAAAATTATTATAGCCTACCGAGGCGGCGATGCTTCCAATCGGAAGATCCGTCTTTACCAGCATCTCTTTGGCCAATTCTACCCGTTCCTGAAGAACATAATCAGAAATCGTTAAGCCGGTTTCTTTCTTAAAGATTCTTGTCAGGTAGTCTGGATTCATATTCACATGGCTGGCGATATCCTCCCGCGAAACATCTTCATTGACGCGCTGAGCGATATATTGTTTCGCTTTTTCAATAACGGTTTGGCTTTCAGCCACAGAATGAATGCGACCCGCAGCTTCTTCGATCATCGTGTTTATCCATTGTCTAAGATCAGCTATGGAACGGGAAACGGACGATGCTTGCATAGACAGGAGTTCTTCCGAAAAAACCTGATGCGCCCTCAAGCCTTTATAATGCAATACGTGGTGAATCATTTGGAGAAAGTCCTCATAAAATCCGCGCAGCAATTTGGCATCGAGTCTTTCCATTTGCTTCATTGCGTCCAAACTTTGATCGATTTCTTTCAGCAGCTTCCCTTTGCATCCACACTTGAGCAATTCCGCCCATCCGTTCATTTTAGGGACTGGAAATGTATCGTAGCAGCTGCATCGTTGTTCACTCAAGAAGAAGAAGATTTTATTCGTTTGTGTAACATTGTTGGACTCCAACGTGACTAAGGATTCGAACATCTCGAGCATTCCCTCCGTATATACGGGAGTACCGATATAACAACAAAGATCACAGAAAAAGTAATGGTTACAAGCATCGATATAACCCTGTAATTCGCTCTTTAGCTTCACTTTATCGATCTTGCTGCCCGGGTCGACCGAGAGGATGGCCAGTAACCCTCCGCTTTTGACCTGAACGATTTGGCCGTTTGCCTCTTTCCGTACAGCCAATTCTTCCAATGAGTTTCGCAAGGCGTATTCCATTATTTTTTCTTCACGAAGCGTCAGCTTTTTATGCCAACGCTGTATACTGACCCATATCGGCACAAATAAGGCTGTATCACTATAAGGTATACTTTGCTTCGCCATAATTTCTTTGATTTGAACCTTATTCGAAGGGATCGACCTATGGATTAAATCCTGCCAGAAGCGCTCAACAACCATCGGTTGGTACGATTCCCATAACTGATAGTAGTGCTTATAGGTTTCATTAAATTGGACCAATCCTCTTTTCTTTTCCAATTGTTCGATCGCTTTGCGAACGGCTTTCTCCAATTCCGGAAAGCGGACAGGTTTGAGCATATAATCCAGACTTCCCAATTGAATCGCTTTTTGCGCGAATTCGAAATCAGCATGACAGGTTAAGAAGAGGGACTCGGTATCCGGAGAGTGTTCTTTGACCCAGGATAACAGTTGAAATCCATCACCTTCCGGCATTTCAATGTCGCAAAGAAGAATATCAATTTTTTGGGTTAAAAAGATTTCCTTCGCCTGCCGTATGTTAAAAGCTTCATGAACCCTTGAAAATCCAAGTTGGTCCCACTCTACCCCCGCTTTTATCCCTCGTACGGCATGAATTTCATCGTCCACGACCAGCAATTGAAGCATAGACTTCTCCTCTTTCCTTCTCATGAAATGGGATAAGAATTTCAATCACTGCGCCATGACCAGCACCATTTGAAAACGTGATCTGGGCTTGATCTTGATACAGCAGGCGCAATCGGCGCTGCACATTCCATATCCCGATATGATGACCTTCTCCGTTACCGATATCCATTTCCATCTGCAGCCGAGCCAAAACATCTTCAGGAAATCCTTTTCCGGTATCCTGCACCCGTATACAAATTCTATTAACCTCTATGGCTTCGATGGTTATACCAATATGAACCTGTTTATCCATGCTAACTGCGTGTTTGATTGTATTTTCCACAAAGGTCTGAATAACAAGCGGAGGAACTACTACGTCCATCAGGCTGTCCGGTACGGAAAGATCATAAGTCAAATTTTTGGGAAACCGCATCTCCTGGATACGAAAGTAATTAAGAGTATGCTGGACCTCATCCCTTAAAGCGACGAATGCCATGTTGCTCCGAAACATAAAGCGGAAATATTCTACGAGACATAGAACCATTTCCTGAATCAGTGCAAAGTCTTTCACCTGCGCCAAATTATAAATAATGTTTAACGAATTCAAAAAAAAGTGCGGATTAATTTGAAGCTGCAAATGTTTGAGTTCGGCCTTCTGATGATTTAATTGTTCTTCCAAAACGTTGATTTTCAATTCCTGTATTTGTGATATCATGCGATTGAAGGATTGGTTCATCTTGTCGAATTCAATGACAGAAGGGCTGTAGGTTATACGGACGTCCAAATTCCCGTCTTCGATTCTCCTCATAGCCATCATGATCCTATTTATCGGAACCAAGATGATTTTCCTTAAAAGAAACAAAATGAAAGGCAGCAGAATAAGTGATCCCAACAAAATGAACGATACTATTCGGCGAAGAAAAGGAAGATTCTCCAGAATGATGCTGTCTGGTATGGCAGCGATTAATCTGAAACGGCCTTTCGCGGATTTTTCGCCAACGACTAGGAATTTTTCATTTTTTCCAGTGAGTTTATAATCCGTTCCAACATCGTTCAAATTAATTTGATTTTCTTGTACAAAAGCTTGGTTAGACATGGTCTCGAACTGGTCCGTAACCAGCAGTGCCCTGCCGTTGTTGCCCAAATCGACCAGGTTCAGCGGCACCATTAATTTACTCGCATCCGTCCATGCCCCGATATAGACATTCCCATATTTGATCACACGGGTCAAAAAGTATTGATCTCCGAGCTTTAGCATGAACCATTCTCTCAGACTTGTCTGATTTGAACCATCGCGTTGGTCTTGAAAAATGGTCTTAATGCTATTTTCAACAGCTTCCTGTCTGGTGTAGGTGACTTGATCACTCATAACTGTCAATAAATCTTGATTCGGCTCCGAGTAAACAAAGAACATATCCATTGATTTATAACTAGGGAGGTCTTTTAATAACTTATTATTTATTTGAATTTTCGTAAAAGAGTACCGATCCGCATTTTGATCTCGCAGCACATCAAGTACCAGCAGTCCCGTGTCTTGCGCAGCGAAGTTGAATAAATACTTATCTACCTCATCCAAATTACGGTCGATCTGTCCCATATATAAGCTGATTAAATTTTTGTTCGATTGGGCCACTTGATTCCGAACAACTTTGATTGCGTACAAGTTGTTATAGATCATGAAAGCCACGATGGGGATGACAATAATAAGCAAACCAAATATCAGCTTAAAACGCAGTGACTTGAACAGAGGCAACGTACGAAATTGCACGACTAATAACCTCCCCTCTCATGAATACTTACTTGATCAGATTGAAGTCGCTTCGGGTTTCAGATAGGCCATAATCATGTCAATTAACTGCTGCATCATTTCGCCTGGATCGATCTCTTGTTCTTCACGAAGGATATTCCCCCTTGATGCCATTCGTTGCGTCATGCTCATCATCGTGTTTGCAATCATAGCTGAAGATTTGGCTGGATCAAGATCAGGACGGATCGAACCATCTTGAATGCCTTCCTGAATAAGCTGAACAGGCGATGGAAAGACATTTTTGATGAATATTCTGTACTTCTCTTCCAATTCGCGGGTTGGATACTTTTCCCGGTAATAGTGATCAAACAGTCCAATAAAACGCAAATGGCTAGGTCTAGTCTGGGTAAAGTTCTGCCAAGCTAATAACAAATTCCGCATTTTCTCTTCGGCTCGTTCACCGATTATGTGAGAATCAACATATCTAAATAATTCGTCTAAAACCTTCATCTGAACCTCAAACGCCAGCTCATCAATCGAGTTATAATATTTGTAAAGTGTCACACGGCTGATCCCCAATTGATGTCCGATGTCTTTCATCGTTACACCTGACAAATCTTTTTCCAAAAAAAGCTCCTGAGCAGCTAGAATAATTTCCTGCCGCCGTTTATTTCTTTGCTCCTCTAATTCCTGTTCCCATCTGCTTGTCATGCAAACACTCCTCGATACAGAAGCTATCCGTAAAAACAACCTATTTACACAGTGTAAACACCTTGCTTGTACGCCAATTATATCCAATAGCCAAATTCATTGCAAACGTTTTCATTTATTTCTAAGCACCCTTTTAACCATTTCTCCAGAGGTCTAAAAAGGCTCGCCCAATTTCCATCCATAACAATGAGGGTCTAGTCACTACCCCTTTCAACTCTTATAATAGGGAGACTAAGCTGCCTATGAGGTTTAATGGAAGGATGTACACCTAAATGCTGTCTCAATTGAATCGTCAATTAGAAAAAATCTTACCGCTGATCACACCTGTCAGCGTTCTTATCGGTGTTTTACTAGGCAGTCATTTATCCGGATTCACCTATTTATCCCCTTGGTTGTTTGCCTTTATGACTTTCGCAGGCAGCATAAGCTCCAGCTTCAAAGAATTCGTCAAAGTGGTCGTTCAGCCTCTTCCGCTCATAACTACATTGTTGATTCTACATGTAGCGATGCCGCTGATTGCGATGGGTTTCGGGCATGTCGTATATAGTCATGAGCCCATGACTATAACTGGCCTCATCTTAGCAGCAGCCATACCTACTGGCATTTCAAGCTTCGTTTGGGTAGCCATTTATCGCGGAAATATCGTGCTCACGTTATCGATTATACTCATGGACACCATTCTTTCACCCTTTGTCGTTCCCTACACACTTTCTGCGTTAATTGGCACCAAAATACATTTGGATACCTTCGGTATGATGAAAGGTCTATTCCTGATGATCGTTCTACCTTCTATCCTTGGCATGCTGATGAATCAATGGACACGCGGCAAAATTAAAGAACAATGGAGTGGACGTCTAGGTCCTTTTTCGAAAATAACCATGGGCATCGTTGTCGCTATCAACAGCTCCGTAATCGCCCCTTATTTGCGTGATTTTAATGCTAAATTACTAGGTTTAGCCGGATTTGTTCTATTCATAGCTTCACTTGGTTACATCCTAGGGTGGCTGGCCGCCAAGCTCATGCGATGGGAACAAGACGTCGTCGTAGCACTTACGTTTAACAGCGGGATGCGTAATATTAGTGCTGGCGCGGTAATCGCAGTTGCCTACTTCCCGCCTCCTGTCGCTGTCCCCGTTGTACTAGGAATGCTGTTCCAGCAATCTCTGGCCTCCCTTTTCGGCTATCTGCTGAACAGGCGGTACGCTTTGAAGAGTGATATTCCCAACTTAACCGTCAAAAGTGTGAAACAAGTTTAGTTGCGGAGCTGCCTGAGCAGCTTCTTTTTTTATTCTTCTAGCTGCTGATTTCGCTCTCTCCTTTGAAACACTCAAAGCATATTAAAGTGTTATCGTCTAACACTACGCCGGTAATAAATCCATCATTGCAGAAAATTGGCTTTTCGCATGCCTTGCACTCCCCAACAAGCTCCTGCATAGATAGTACCTCCGCGGTTGTACACTTTGTGTTACATGCTTTTTTAACTTAAGGGTATCCATTTGCTGGATGCCCTTATCAGCAAATTTTAAGCTAACTTTTATGTATCATTCAGCTTCTCTTCTCAGATTTTTCATAATTGTCGTGTACGATTGTGAAGAAGATGATTGATAGGAGTGATACATAGCATGATGAAAATGACAAAAATAGCGGGCTTATGCATCCTTATCCCCGTATTATTAAGCGGTTGTGGGAATGCGTCATCCTCACAACCAGCTGCAGCAAGCTCCGCACAACCGCAGCAGCAACAACAAAATGGACAATCCCAGGCAGACGGCAAGCAAAATGCTCAAGACCGACCTGTCATGAATGCTGCGCAAAGACAAATGTTCAGTACGTTTCAGACCCTGCTCATGCTAGACAAAACAGATGGACTTACTATTACGAAAGAACAGGCTCAAGCCATGCTGCCTGTTGCTCAAGAAATCGTCACAAAAGCTGAACTTAGCGATGAAAACAAGACCAAGCTGTTTGAAAAGCTAACGGATGCCCAGAAGAAATTTATAGAAGATTCAGCTGCTCGTATGAACAATCGAGGAAACGGAGGTGCAAATGGACCTCGGAATAACGGAAACAGCGCCGATGGCAAAGGCAATCGAAATGGTCAATCTGGAAGTATAGAAAATAAACCAGATGCTTCTGCACAACCAAACGCTACTGCACCCGATCGAACCGGCGGCAAGAATGGCAATGGAAATCGTCCTGCTGGCGGCGAAATGAGAGATCCCGGTAAGCAGATCATTGAGCTGCTGCAAAACAAGGTGAAATAAGTCGAATATTTCCGAGGAAATGACAATCCGAGAAAGACCTCCAACCGCAAGTGGGTTTGGAGGTCTTCCTGGTTCATTCTTATGATCTTAAGGATTGAATGACCTGCTCTGCTTTTGCTTCACCGCTGGCAACCAGCTCGATGTGCTCTCCGAACATGTCACACATATACGCGAATAGGGTAAGAATTTCTAACACTTCATCACTCTCGAACGTACGCGAAGCCGATAGGCTGTATACATAGCGATAATGGATCTCGCCCTCTTCATTCACACCAAAGTGACCTATTGGTAAGCGAGTATTAACTTCCAGTAAAAGCGCAGCTACCTCTTCGCGAGCACCCGCTTGAAGATGAAACGGCAGCGTACTGTAGATTTGCAGCAGTTGAATAGCGACTATTTCCTCATCATTCAACGGTAAAAAACTAAAATGAAGGAATCGATCTCGTCCCTTACTATCCTCTTGAAACCCTGCCATTAGCACATGCAGCGGAATAGCTTCAGATTTCTCCAATAAATTCGTGGCAAGCTCTGCTTCATCCAAAATCTCTTTCAGTTGTCCTAATTGCGCCAAATGACGCGCATGTGCAAGCTCTGTCAGCATATCTCTTCAATCTCCTATTCTCTCTTGCCCATCGCTTCAATAATGGCTTTTTTCAGATTCTCTGCATTGCCATCGAACTTATACAAGGCTTGAAGACTTACACCAGCTGCTTCTACGAAGCTCTCAACTTGTTTGTAGCGTGCGACGCACGCTGCATCCTGTTCATCGTAAAGCGGGAGCTTCTCGAACATATCAAAAATAAGTTCTGTGTCATGGGCTCGTTTTTCTTTCTTTTTCTCTGTTGATTTATCAGCGTTAAATATCGCTTTAGTAATACCCCAAGCGCCTGCTTTCGATGCGCGGTCACGTCCAGCTTGCTTCAAGGATCTGGCAATTGGCATCGCTGCGCCAATACCTGTGGCAACGATTTTCAGCGGCGTTCCTACCTGAGCTCCTACCCCTGTAAGCGTAGCAATGTCGGCAGCGATCTTCGTCAGCTCAAGCCCAATTTGAATAGCTCCACGATCTGTTCGCTTCACGTTAATTTTTTTCATTTCTTTCGCTAATTCGTATTTTGCGATTTCGTCCAGTTGTTCAGCTGCTGATGTATCTCCACCCGCTTTAAGCACTTCGAGATCCTGCTTTTTCTTTGCTAGCTTCGCTTTGTCTACACCAGCATTTCGCGTGTACCAGCGTTTTTCTTTGAGAACGTCGGCATTCCCTGTTTTGCCTTTGAAGTCACGTTTCAATGTTGTCATGGCGCTGCGATTTAAGCCGGCTTTGATAACATCTACGGTTTTGATCGCAATTTTCACACCACTAACAGCAATACTTACGCCCGGGATAACGGCCGTCAAGCTAGCTGTACTTGACTCCATGATATCCATGATGCCTTTGGCCACTTTGATGCCTGATTGCGCAGCCTGAATCGCATTGCTAATGACCTCGATAACGCCTCTTGCTTTTTCCCCTTTATCGAGACCGCCATTGTCCACACTCTTTTTATACATATCGTAAATCGATTTAACGGCCATAATTGTATTCTTAACTGCGGAGATTGCTTCCGCTACCGTCCCTGTGTAGTCACTGACGGACGAGGAGCCTCCGACACCATCCTTATGGCCAGTTGATTTAGCTGCCTTATCAACAAGACCAGCTGAGCCGCTGACCATTTTACCGCTTGCCTCGATCATAGTCGAGCCTGTACCTGCATACTGAAAACGTTTATCATGTCCCTTGCGCTCGCGAGAAGCAGCAAGCGTTTCTCTAATCGCACTCATGATTTGGAACGGCCCGCCAACGAGATCTGCTGTGGAGGCGACTGCCCCCATAGTAGCTGACTGCTGCGCTGTGCCAGCATCCTTCGTTTTATCGTAGGACTCTTTCAAATCATCCGAACGTTTGCCGAAACTATCACTAAAAGTAGAGGTGACACCTGATGTCATATCCACATTGTCTTTGGTATCGTCACCCGTAGGATGCAATGTAGAGGCAGAAGGTACCACTGGTGTTACCACAGTGGGTGCTGGCGTTTGTACTGTACCAGGTTGTGGCGTTGTCACAGCTGTTGGCGCAGGCGTTTGTGCCGTAGTCGTTGACTGTGATGTTGTTGCTGTAGTCGGCGCTGGGGTCTGTGCCACGGTGGACGTCTGGGTTGGCGCTACGGTAGATGCCATAGGTTGTGACGGTGCTGCTGTCCCTGACCTGCGGCGGTGGAAAGCCACCGTCGGCGCCACGGTAGGCGCTGGCGCTGACGTCTGCGTAGGCGCTGGCACAGTCAGCACAGGCTGCGTTCCCGGGACTGTACGCTGGATGAGCTGATTCGCGTAAGCTTGCGTAGCACGATTACCCACCGTACGCTGCATCTGCATGAAGATATTGGTCCCAGGTGACATTTGTGAAGCAGAAGTACTTGGCTGTGACATTGGAGTCTGCTGTGCATGCTGATGCGAAGTGCTCGGCTTTTGGGTAAGGGACTGTCTTCCTTGTGGCATCCGTACATATCTCCTTTTATTAGGGTAAAATTGCGCTTGTATAGCTACTCTACTTGCCGCCTCGTTGTTGAACAACATGCGTTAATTCGTGACCAAGCAGTTCTTGCCCCTCGCGTGTATCTGGGTTGTACCGGCCTTCGCGGAAAAACACATCATTCCCTGTAGCAAAAGCTTCTGCACCTAAGGATCGGTTAATTTTTGATGATTCTGAATCATTATGTATATTTACGTTGCTAAAATCAGTTTCGAACGCCGATTCCATCTTCGCTTGAATGCTGGCATCCATTCTGCTCCCGCTTCCTTGCTTCGCTTTAATCTGCGACTCAATCCCTGCACCTGCTTCAAAGCCGCCTTCCGACGATGGCTTCATCTGCAGCTCCTCTTCCTCTGACTCTCCGCCCTCCGAGCGCTGAATCGACTCTGATGATTGCTTCATCTGCAGCTCTTCTTCCTCAGACTCTCCGCCTTCCGAGCGCTGAATCGACTCTGATGACGGCTTCATCTGCAGCTCCTCTTCCTCAGACTCTCCGCCTTCTGAGCGCTGAATCGACTCTGATGATGACTTCATCTGCAGCTCTTCTTCCTCAGACTCTCCGCCTTCCGAGCGCTGAATCGACTCTGATGATGGCTTCATCTGCAGCTCTTCTTCCTCAGATTCTCCGCCTTCTGAGCGCTGAATTGACTCTGATGATGGCTTCATCTGCAGCTCTTCTTCCTCAGACTCTCCGCCTTCCGAGCGCTGAACATCAGGCGTAGATGCCCCACTACTTTCAGATGCAGCAATATGCTCAGCCGCTTGTTTACCCATTTGATCGGCTTCTTGCTCATAAGCATCACCAACTGGTCCAACGGTCATTTTCGTCTGGATGGTCAACATATTGCCCACTGCGCGATTGCCAATTGCCCGTTGAATATTCATCAAATCGGATGAAACAGAAGAATTCGGTTTATTGATTTTATTCGTATGCAAAGAAGAATCTGGTTGCCGGTTAATATGGGATTTTTGCATGGCATAACCCTCCTAGCGAGCTTTTGATGGTAGCATTCATTGAATCATGGTTGCACTTCAACAATTCTGTCCCTGAGTATAAGAAGTCTGTCTACTTACTATATCACAACGCTATACAGCGGAGTTTACAATTTGATAGCACAGCGATCCACAACGAGCACGGCAATATCATCGGATTGCACAGCACCATCTGTGAATAGATCCACATCCATCACCATCTGACCAAGCAATTGCTCAGGTGCACTCGATTGTTCCTTCACTAATACATCCTTGAGGCGGGAAAAGCCATATTGTTCTTGAAGTCGGTCCTCGGCCTCTGTAATACCATCCGTATACACAACTATGCGATCTCCTAGACCTAGCACGACCTCATTATTCATATACACCATGTCGTCCATGACGCCAAGTGGAAGGCCTTTTTCCCCTTTCAAAAACTCAACCTCACCGCCATCTCTCACAATGTAAGGGGGACAATGACCACCATCGCTATAAATTAACTGTCCTGTTCGTACATCTAGTAAACCGCAGAAAATCGTCGCAAACATCGTCGAGTCATCCTTATAAAGCTCTTGATTGACTGCCGTCAACAGCTCCCCGGGAGTCATCTCTGAGGTCATCTTCCCTTTCAACAGCGTCATGGTTACCGCCATGAATAATGCCGCAGGTATTCCCTTGTCAGATACATCGCCAAGCACGAAGAACAAGCGATCCGCTCCGATACAGAAGTAGTCGTAGAAGTCACCGCCCACTTCACGAGCAGGACGAATAATGGCCTGTGTCTCCACAGCGACTACAGCATCACTTTCACGATCACCCGCTTCACCAGAGCTGCTCGTATCACCTTCAGCGCCGCTACTCCTTAAACACAAACTCCCGCGAGGCAGGAATCCCATCTGGATGTCGGTGGCAATGCGCAGCTCGCTCTCCATCCGTTCCTTTGCGGCCGTTGTCGTTTTCAATGCATGAATCGACTTCTCCAGCGCGTCATACAGCATGGCATTTTCCAAAGAAACGGCTGTTGGAGAAGCGATGGACTCGAGAAGCTGCAAATCGCGGTCAGAGAAATGAGCGCCATCCCGCTTGTTCAACACCTGCAGCACACCGATGATTTTCCCCTTGCTGACCAGCGGTACGCAGAGAAGACTGCGCGTCGGATAATCGACTCGTTTCGCTACCTTCGACGACCAGCGTTCGTCCTGCGCGGCATCGTCGATTTTGACCGATTTGCCGGTTTGGGCGACCCAGCCTGCGATGCCTTCACCTATTTTGAGGCGAATTTCACGAACCTCATCGCCTTTTTCACCGAGCGCGAGGTCAAAGAACAGCTCCCCTTTTTCCTCATCGACCAAAATAACCGACGAAGCCTCCGCATTCATAATGCGGGAAGAGGTTTCCATGATTTTCACAAGCAAATCCTGCTTGCGGATCGTTGAATTCACTTCCAGGCTCACATCGAATAGCTGCATTGTCCGCTGAAGCTCCAACTCTGCGGCTCTACGCTTTCGTTCGCTGAATAGCCAAGCAATAACGACCACGAGACAAACAATGAGGAGATCACCTACAACTATATTCATCTAGCGTGCCCCCTATTATTTGCCTTACATTGATTCCTGACCATCGTACTAAGAAATCGCATGGACAGCATCCGCTTCCGTCTCATAAATCGAAAAAATCCGGCTAAATCCCGACATGTCGAAAACATCCTTCACATGCTCATTCATTCGTGCCAGCGCCAGCTTGCCTTGAATCACCTTAATCATTTTGGCTGCTGCAAGTAAGCTTCTGAGCCCTGCACTGCTGACATAGTCAAGTCCTTGAAGATCAAACACGAACTTGCCCTTCCCCTGCTCAACTAGTTTTGCAAAAGCCGATTCCAAGCTCGCGGATGTATTTGCATCCAGTCGGCCGTTTAAGCTCAGCAGCACGATATCGCCTTGCATTTGCTCGGTTATCATCATGATATTCCCTCCTCCTTGATACGCCATTTTTTCATCATTAGAACATTTTCCTCGTTCAAGCGTTCATACACAATATCATCCATAACCTGCTTCACAAAGTAAATGCCGAGACCGCCAATCCCTCGATCCTCCAAGCTCTGATCCACAGTCGGACTAGACTTCAACAGAGGATTAAAAGGCACTCCGCGATCTGTCATTCGAAGCTCCCAACCATCAGGAACAAGCCCCAAATCAATGCGGATCGTATGCATACGGGTTTCACCAGGCGGATAGCCATAGAGAATGATGTTCGTCACAAGCTCGTCGCAGACTAAATTCACTTGGTACAACGTATGGTCATCCATGCCCATCGTCCCCGACAAGCCTCGCAAGAATACACCCAGCCGTTCCAGTTCCTTCAGATCATTGCTCAAAACGATGGACTCTGCTGACACGACATTCACCTCCCAGACGCTGATTACTGAAGTCACTAGCCGAATAGCCGAATAACCTATTTAAGCCATTTTCAAAAGCATATTTTCGAGCAACCGCACTCTGGCACTAGAAGCATGAAGCAGCCCAATCCCGATCTCTGGGTACAATCTCACTAACCGAGACAAGCTATCCCCTTGCAAAGTGAGCACACGCACCTCATCGAAAATCACTTGAGCTGTAATCGAGGAAGGCGATCCGTCTAAGGCCGTCGTTTCGCCGAATGCTTGCTTCGGTCCTAGTACACCAATCGTTACCGTCTCCCCAATACCTGTCTCATTGCTCAGTTCAACATTGCCTTCAATGATGAGATACATAGCTGCATTCCTCTCACCACGGCGCAATAAATAAGTTAGATCCTCATGTACTTCTTCCGTTGCAATTCCTGCAATTAAACCAAGTTCGTCCACGGACAGGTCCGCGAATAGGGAAACCTGCTTCAAGAAAATAACTTTATCCAGCATCGTTAAAAACTTGCGATCTTCCTTCATATCGGCACGCTCCAGTGAACTTAGTGCATAAACAGCAATATCTCGAAGCCAATCATCTGACCAAATCTTAGCTTCTTGCAAGATGAGCAGCGGCTCTGTCATAACCTCACGACTGCTGCCCGCTTCTTTCTTTAATAATTCCAACAGGGCCAAGGCTAATCTGCGATCACCGAGCCCCTCAGCAAGAACTTCCAAGGCATTCTCGCGAACCTCGTCACTCTCGTCCTGAGTCGCTTCGCGGAGTGTCGTAACCACACGCTCATCTACGAACTTGGCCATTACCGCCCACGCGCCGCCAACCAGCGCATTATGCAGCTCCCCGCAGCGCTGGTTGGCAAGCTCGGCAAGCCCCTGCATCCCCAGCTCTTGAAGAGCAGCCGGCAGAGCGCGTTCCTGCGTGGAAGCAAGCATTCGACTAACGCAGCGATCAACTAACTCTGAACGTAATTTACTTTCATCCAGCAGCTCAGCAAGCGCAGTAACCGCCGAATTCCATATAAACGGATTCACATGATTCACACCGTTCAGCAAGGCTGGCAGGGCCTTTGCCCCCATATCTACGAAAGCTTCGAGAATGGCCTTGCGCAGCTCTTGATCTGCTAGCGGCACCATTGACAAGAGGTGGGGAATTGCATCCACCTGCTGAAGCTTGCCAATACAGTGCGCAGCGGCAACTTTGACAGCAGGACGATGATCATCGAGCAGCGATAACACCCATGCTGAATAGGAATCCAGCTTCAAATCAGCGACAGTGTGACAGCCATAAACCGCCCATTCACCACCGTTATCGAGCATTTTAATAATCGCCTCGTCACAGGCTTGATAGCTTTCTTCACTTTCCAGCGCATAAAGCGCCTTAACACCCTCATGTACAACCTTCGGATGGTTATCTAGCAGCTTAACACGAATGAAGAAATGCGATTGGCTTTTGAGATGTGTCGCCTTTGAAATCAACTTCACACTCTCCGCACGCACCTCAGGGTCCTCATCTTCCAGGAACGAAGCGACCTGCACGAGATCCTGAATCGTTGCCCCTTGCAAATTCATCGCCCGCAGCACAGCAATGCGGATTCTTGAGCTTTCCTCACCGATCATTCCGATCAACTGCGGCAGGAACGCGGAATCTTTCGCTTTACCAATCACTTCGAGAGCCAGCTCTCGCACATAATCATTCGGATGCTTCAGATAGCCGAGCATGGAGGATAAAGCTTTGGAGCTGCGAATACCCCCAATAAAGGAGCCCGCAATGTCCGATAGATCTGCATGCAAAGATTGCACACTTTTGACCAGTTCACGAATGTACAGATTCCTTCCGAACCAAGCCACCACGACGAGAATAGCCGCTACAACTACACCTACCCAGGCAAGAGGAGACAGCCGGATAAGGCCAAACGAATGCAGCAAGGATAGCAACGAACCGATTAAGATCCCGCCCGAAGCAGCCACACCCTGAGCAAAATAACGATAGCCGTCGCGCTTTCCGATAGGCATCATTTTGAAAAAGAGCTGATAGCACGGTTCCGCAATGTAATACAGCAGAATATAAAAAACGGCATAAGAGCCAGATACCATAACGAGCCCCAGCGATTGATTCAAAAATAGAGCGGTAAGCCCAAAACCGCCAAGGAAGATAACCGTAATCGCCAGCAGCATATTGCTCGCGCCCAGCCAGTTCATTAAGCGGGTAGACACCGTTTGTAGAAGCAAGCAGATCGTGAATTGAATAGCGGTAATTAATCCATAAAATGAGGTTAGATCTCCTTCCTTGGGGAACTTGCTCTCAGCAACCGTGAAGTACTGATACTCGATCATAAAATAAACCGCAGGCATAAGCGTCATCAAAGCAATGGCGCAAAGCAGGAATGGACTGCGCAGCATCTGTTTCGCATAATAGCCAGCAGGCTGCTGTTTCTCTTCGCTTGGACTTAATTCGCCCTGTGCCTTCAGCCGTTTGTCCTCTTTCAGAGTCAAAGGCACCAAATACCGCGCCAACGCTTTGCGGAAAAAGATGAAGCCGAACACCATCAATATTGGAGCAAGCGCATACACCGCTTCAGTACCAAGCAGTTTACCAATTTGGTGGGCGATCAAGCCTGCCGTAATACCTCCGGTCGTCGTCGAAGCGATGAACACCGGCATTAACCTTTTGGCCTGCTGGGTGGGACACAGATCAAAGGCTGTACTCCAAAGCAGCAGCGTCAGCTGTCTTACGACAAAGTTGGAAGACAAGAATAGAATCGGGTAGTAATACCGGAAATCAATACCGCCAAGCTTAAATCCAAGCAGCACCGCACCATTGAGGAGCAGCAATCCTATCATGATGAGGTAGAGCGTAGTCATCATTTTGGCCTTAGGCAGCCGATTCGCCAGCTTCGCTAAGAGCCAGCCCTCTAGGGGCATGATTGCCGCTTCTACGATATAGATATAAGGTAAATACTGCACACCGAATCGTTGGTTAAAAAGCGCCATGAACGCGGTATAGTTCAAGGATTCAGCAATCCCGCTAAAATAAAAGATCGGCAGCATCATCCATAGCTTCCGAATATCTTCTGTGCGCAGTCCCATCCATCTGATTAAGCTTCCTTGCATATCATCAGGTCCAATCTATTATTTCATTTGTTGTTTAACAGTGGTTTGTAAAAAGCCAACCTGGCTTCACCTTCATAATAGTAATTCGGATAAGTGCCGATTAATTCAAAACCATTCGCTCTAAACATTTTTTGGATGGGCTGGTACTCTGGCAAATCACAAGTGTATGTAAGAATATATCGTCCTTCCGCTAACCTGGCGAACGTCTCCAACGCTTGAAATAATATCTTCGCAAAGCCGTGCCTGCGGTACTCGCGGTGTACAGCTAAGTAATCCCACAGAAATCCTCCGGATTGATGCTCATTTTCTTTGCAGCTGGTAACCGCAATAATCTCACCGGATTCGTTCTCAATAAACCAATGACGATGATTGCGCTGCGTTAAGCTTAGCAGGGGAGCATTGCGGAAATGGTCAAGCTCTCCCGGTGTATGCCGCTGGTCATCAAAAGAATCCGAAGATAAA
Organism: Paenibacillus sp. J31P190; assembly: GCF_059692075.1. Lineage (NCBI taxonomy): Bacteria > Bacillati > Bacillota > Bacilli > Caryophanales > Paenibacillaceae > Paenibacillus > Paenibacillus sp. J31P190. The sequence goes on from NZ_JCAUAS010000001.1 coordinate 413,508, forward strand.
TAGAAATTTGTAATTCGCAATGCGTCCTTTTCCGTTGCTAATTCCTGTACATACATGCCAAGATCGCCTCTTTCACATTAAGAAACAGATAATGTCCCATTCCACTCTGCTGTTGTACCGTTTTGGAAGTATTCATCACAAATATAGAAATACAGCTGTGCTGCCTTATCTTGACGATTTTGCTTAATGACCATTAAGAACGCTTCGCGCGCATCATAGAAACGCCCTACTTGGTAGTAGGTTACAGCTTGCTCGAACAAAGCTTTGGTTTTATCCTTCAGAGTTCGGATCGTATCCGGATCACCCTGGAACACATCGAACAGATGAAGCGGCTCTTTGACCCCTTCTACCTGAATTAATCCCAAATTGCGATAGTGGAAGCTGTCTGGCTGTTCTAACGATTGAACCACATAATCGGTAATAAGAATCGATGCCCCTAGCGGTTCCGTCATTTTCTCCAGCATCGTTGCCAAATTAACACCATCGGAAATCACATTGCCTTCCAGACGCTGTTCTTCACCAATGATCCCTAGCCGGAGCGGTCCTTTATGCAAACCAATGCCGAAATCAACCGGCTTATAACCCACTTTAGCTCGATGAGAATTATAGATGTCCAGCTCTTTACGCATCTCAATACAAGCTCGCAGCGCTTCATCAGCTTGATTCGGGAATAACGCCATGAAGCCCGCGCCCAGGTACTTATTCATGAGACCTTGATGATTGCGCACATAAGGTCCGAATCTTTTCAGAAATGAATTGACGAAGTTGAAGTTCTCTTCCGGCGAAAGCCTTTTGGACAGCTGGTAAAAGCCTCGGATATTGAAAATTAAGATGGACATATTTTGCTCCACCTGATCGCCAAGCTCGACATCCAGAATGCTTTCTTTGTTAAGAAAACGCAGAAATTGCTGCGGCACGAAGCGATAGTAGGATTGGCTGAAATTTTCTACCTTGGTGATATACTCTCGAATGCGAGCAGCCATCGTGTTGACACTGTCGCCTAGGTCTGACACCTCATCCCTTGTGTTGATCGTTACAACCGCATCCCAATTACCCTTGGCAATCTCCCCAACGCTATTGCGAAGCTTACGAATCGAAGAGAGCAGCACATAGGTCATCAGAAAGAGAACGAGCAGTAAGCCTATCGAAATAAAAGCAATGTTGCGAATGATCGATTGGAGGACCAATTGGCGATGCTTGAGGATGCCGTCCAAATTTTTACTTGTTTCGAAAACGCCGACAATTTTACCCTCTGAATTAAAAATAGGAGCAATCGCATATCTCCACTCCCCGGAGAAATCCTGCCATTGGCCTTTGGCCGGCTTGCCTTGCAGCACGACTTGTTGATTCTCGGGTGTTTGTAGAAATGGATTGAACATATGCATCCCGTCATCATCTTCCAAAATCCGATAAATGACGCCGTTTTCGTATTTATAAACCGCTTTGTAAAAGCCTTGATTATCATCTTGATCATTATTATCAAAGACAGATTGAATCTTTTTACGGAACGATTGATAAACAGTCCCATTGTAATCCAGAGGTGAAGTCAGGCTCTCTAGCTTATCGCCATCAATCAGGTTTTGACCGTTTTTGGCCAATAAGAGAAGCTCACTGAACGTTTCTTCTTCCATTTTCGTCGAGAAGCTAGTGTAAATGACGGTAGATAGAAGAATCATCGAAACTGCAATGACCGGCACTAAAATGAAAATTTGCTTCATCATAAGTGGCAGACGCCGCTGCAGTAAGTTGAAGAAAACTAATTTGATGGCATACAGTACAAGCAAGATCCCCGCAATAGCGATGGACCAAAGAAGAATGGCCTTTGTCTTCACAGCTTCGCTATACTGTGCCTCTACCATGGAAGGAGTAATAGTTCCATCCGGAAGAAGGCGATTAATTTGAGCTGTTTCTACAATAATGAGGCTGCCATCTTGGCCGATACTGCTAGTCGTTGCATCAAAGGCAAGCTCCACGCCGTTAGCTTTGGCCTTAGTCTCATTCACAAGACCTTCGATGATGTAGGGCTGATTGGGATCAAGCCTAGAGATCGATTTGCTGTTGAAATCGATGAAAATAAGCCGTCCCTGATTATCCAAATGCAAGCTCTCCGGAAAATTACGTCTTGTACGGTCAAGACCCGGTAGCGGATAAACTAGCTCCGAGCGTCCATCACTAAAAGCGCGATAAATTTCCCCGCTGCGTGTTGAATAATAAATCTCTCCTGGCTTATATCCGTCTGCCTCGGAAACATATTTATTCTCCGGAAGCTTAATCGTGTAAACGGACTTCGGCTCAGAGGAAGAAATTTCTCCAACTGGGGCCTGATATAAGGTTAATTGATTTACCTTATCGTTGAAAAAGTACACCATACCATCACGAACCTGAACATTTCGTAAGGACCCCAGTCTGTATCGTTTCGTTTGTGAATCATATTCTTCTGTAAACAAACTCCGATCAAACTGACCATCAGGCTTATAACGAACAATTTGCTCGGATTTGACTGCAATGCCGTACGGATCTAGCAGTGTACGGATGGTATAGAGGTAGCCTTGGTCATCGACAGCCATATCATTAAAGCGATACACTTCCCCGTTCTTCCCGGTCTCACTTGTGATGGAGAATTGTAGAACACCCTGACTGTTCAGCTTGTGAATGGTTTTTTTGGCATTATCGATAACGAACAAATTGTTTTGATGATCAGAGACAGCCTTCGACAAACCATCGAATGGCATGCTTTGGTTAAAGGGCCATAGCGTAAAGCTATCCCGGTTTAGACTAAGATAAGTACCGGCAGCACCCAGAAGCAGCAGTACTAGCAGCAATGCCGCAATCGATTTCTTCATCGCTCTTTAATCTCCTCTTAATTAGAAATCTGAATGATTTGAGTAGGTGCATGCCAGTCGACCTGAAGTCCTAAGGACTCGGATATGAACCTTAGCGGCACATAGGTCTTTCCTGCGAGCAGCAAAGAGGGTCCATCGATCTGGGCGGGCTCGCCGTCTATATATGCCGTAGTATTATTAATACGGCTAGTGATGGTCGCATATTCCGTACTTACCGTAACGGTAAGGCTTTCTTGATCCCAATCAACGGCCGCACCGAACGATTCGGACACGGATCTTATAGGTAAATAGGCCTGCCCGTTTATTATAACAGGCGGAACGTCGAATTTGATGAAAATATTGGGAGAAAGTACGTTTTCTGCCGAAATGGGTTGAATCGTGACAGGAACAAGGCTGGATTCTGGGTCAGAACCAGACGAAGAGCTTGTGTCTACCGTTGTGATGTTAGCCAAAGTGGTTGAGATTTCTGCCAGAGCTTGCAGCTCCTCTGGCGTGTATTCGGCCTTCTCTTGCTGCTGTAGCTGCTCCAACAGCTTGGTTATTTGCTGTTCTAGCTGCGGCTGCACGGCTGAAGCTGGCGGCAGCGCAGCCGCCAGCTCCTGCACAGCGTCAAGCTGCGTGAACAGCGCATCCTTCAGCAGCGACTGCATCGCTTCGTCGACGGCTTCGATTGAGCGGGTCAGCGTCGCGACCCGCTCAGGATCCTGCTGCGCTGCGCTAAGCGCAGCTTGGAGCTTCTGCTTCGCCTCTTTGAGCGAAGCTAAGCCTTCGGATGCGCCAGTCTGCGCATCCGCGAGCTGCGCCTGCGTCGCCAGAAGCGGCTGCAGCTGAGCTGCTGCCGCTTCTGGCTCGCCGGCGGCGATGGCTTGCTCCAGCTTCTGCTGCTGGAGCTCGGCTTGATCGGCCAGCTGATCCTCGCTGGCCTCGTTCCCGGCGGCCGGCCCTGAGCCGCCGGGAGTGTCTGCACCGCCCGGTTCGACCGGCGGTGCTGCCTCCTCGGACAGCGCTGCGATCAGCGCGTCCGGGTTGTTCACCAGCTCCATCTGCTTGAGAGCTGCCCCGCTGTCGCCTTTGAGCAGCGCTTCCAGCATCCCGAGCTGGGCCTGCGCATCCTTCAGCTGCACCGCTAGATCAGCAATCTCGTTCAGCTTCAAATCCGTTACAGCCGCTTCTTTGGCCGCTTCCAGCTTCACGATATCTTTCTTCAGCGTATCGATCTGCTGCTGCAGTTGTGCGGGTGTTTCCAAGGAAGCAATAGCTCCCGGCTTCGTAATCTCGACGGTAACCTTCAAAGCAGCCGCTGCTTCCTTCGTCAGCGCAGCTGAACTGCTTGGATCGATTAGCGCGCTAGGGTCTACGGCGTTATCCATGCCGATCCAAACCGCCCCAGGCTCATCCGATTTATAAAAAATCCCTTGCCCCGACTTCGTCATCGTGGCTGCTGCAGCGTTATAGGCCGCTGGGGTCAGCGCGTCCAGCTGCACTTTATAGGAACCGATAATGACAGTTCCTAGCCCCTTCTCTTCTTCAGCTGAACCTGAGCCGTTTCCGCCTGTGCCGCTGTTTCCGTCCCCTTTGTCACCACCAGAATTGCTGCCTGAATTGCCAGCCGCTCCATCTTCGGCAGTTACAGCTGCTAATTGCCCTGAATTCCCTTTTCCTTCCAGAGGCAGTTCGTCGATCTTTTTCCCTTTTTTGTACAACACAACCTTGAGCTGATCGATTGAACTAAACTTGAGCGATAAATTACGCACAGGCTTGTTCATTTTCGTCCGCTTCCCAATCGCACGGCCTTCTTTCGTAAAAACCGCGTACTCCGTAGCGCCCAGCTTTTTATTTACTTTCACACTGAAATCACTAAGCAGCGTGCCCACCGAAGGCCTCAGTTTCCAAGTGCCTAAAGGCGCTTTCGGCTTTTGCGGCTTTACCGCTGCAAGCCCATCATCGAGGTCACGATAAGGCAAAATACCTTTCCTTATCGTTCTTTCAACCGCACCGCCGGTATCCAAATCCAGCTTGCCGAGCGCCATTTTATAACCCATTTGGGCAGATAGGATTTGTTGATCTGCTTGAATGACAGCGTCCTTATAAGCCTGCAGCTCATCTGTTTTCATAAGACTTAGCTTCAGCTTCTGGTTCGCTTTATCCAGATTGGCTACCGCATTGTCTTTATCACGCAAGGCCTGCGCATAGCCTTCTTCGGCCCCTTTTGCTTCCAAAAATGACTGCCGCACCGCAGCAATGACTGCATTCCGGCTTTCCTTCTCCTGAAGCAGCGCTTTATTCTGCTCCATAGTCGCGATCGGAAGCGCATCCCTGAGATCGTCCAAATAGCGCAGCCCGTCAAACTCCCCTTGAAGCAGCGATTTGGGAATAGGAATGAATCCAAGCAGCATGAAAAAGCCTTCCCAATCCTTCTTCACTTGTGAAAGCGTCGTTTCATAACTAGCTAGGAACAGCTCCATATCCACATCTTTGGCTTTATACATGCCGTCCATGACCTTCATTCGCGCCGATCCAAACTTAGAGCTGTACAAATCACGCGTCGTATTCAGCTTCTCATCCGCTAACCGCCGGTCCTCCGTGTCCTTCAGCAAACTAAGCATCGACTTTTGAGCCCTTGCGATGTAGGCAGGCAGCTGCTTCTGATTCAAATCCGCGTAATCCGGCTCAAACGAGAGCTGGACTTTATTTTCCATGTCCAAATTCAGCAGCTTACCCAGCGCTAGACGACTAGATTTGGCCGTTAACTGCGCTTGTTTATATTCAGATAGCGACTTCTCCAGCGCCTTATCTGTCTTCTCTTGTTCCGTACTATCTGCAAGACCGAATTTCCGCTTCTTTTTCACCGTTTCCAATGCAGATTTAGCTTCTTCCATTTTCTTCCTAGTATTTTCTTCTGCCACTGCATCTTGATAAGCTGCTAAATAAGCTTTTTGCACATCAAATCGGGCCGTATTCATCGACTGCCGCAGCGTTTCCTGCGCGATATAAAGCTGCTTGCGTGCTTCAGGCACCTTCAAACGAGTCGATAATTCCTGACCTAAATTGCGAGGTTTGGCAAATAGTCCGGAAGCCTTAGCTTCCTCATTTTTAACCGCATGCTGCGCTTGCTCCAGCTCTATCTTTTTCTTCAAAATATCGGTCTTGGCATCCCGCAATAGGGGACTTATTTTCAAACCTTGATCGATGGCTTCCCTCATGGTTAAAGACTTCACCGTTGCAGCTTCGACTCCCGAACCTGCTGCCACAATCGACGACACTCCTAGCAGCAGCACAAGTCCCAACTTCACAAATTTTACCCCTATCATTATGAATCCCTCCGCTCAACCATCTCCTCTTATAGTACAATATCTCCCCCGCTCCCGCACCCATCTTTTGGAGAAAAATAGTGAAAACTATCGAATATAGTAATAGACTGCTCATATACTTATCTAGTAGTATAAAAGTAATGGAAACAGCGAATCTTTGACCGGAATTTGATATCTGAGCTGGGCACAGGACAGCTGAGCTAAGGGCGCTTAATAGATGGAGCGGAAGACGGGGATCTCTTATTTCCAGCCGCGGTAACGATATAAAACAACTTTAAATGTAAGACGATTGCGACTACTTTAACGATTTAAAACATGCTTAATACCCTGCTTTGGAAGCTCGGTGGCGCGTTTGCTCAAGGAAGGGGAGAATCACATGGGAAATCTCGTTTGCGGTGGAGCGATGCTGCAATGCTCGTTCGGTGCGGCGCCTGGCACATTAATGGTGCTTCCGGCGAACATGGTGATGACCGCTATGCCCATTGCCAACATTATGGATAATAAGCCGATGGTGAACATTATGCCGTTTGGGATGTGCAATTCTATGGCGAATCCGATGGTTGCTGCGGCAACGGCGGCGGCACTTGGAGTTCTAACTCCCATGCCCTGCGTGCCAGTAACAGCTGCGCCTTGGGCTCCTGGGTCACCGACTGTGCTCGTCGCGAACATGCCCGCTCTGAACAATACGTCCAAATGCATGTGCAACTGGGGCGGCGTCATTCAAATTCAACAACCAGGGCAAATGACCATTCAGGTGCCATAACCTATTTTAAAAACACCTCATTTAATAATTCCATCTAGGAGTGAGAAGATTTGGAGATCCAGCCGGTCAAAACCCTTGAAAAAGTGCTAAAGCCTGTCGTTGCACCATTCATTGGCCATATCATGAAAGCCATCGCAACAGTCGGAAGGCTGCCCAAACTAGCGATCATTAAGTTTCAACAGATTCTTAGGGTCATGCTGCAGACGCGCGAAACGTCGCTGAAAAACTACGTTTTGATCGGCTCCTATTATGTCTCCAAAAGATTGCTTCTTTTCCTCACTTTGTTCCTGCTCGTTTTGATCTTTTTTATCTTCATTCGCCCACCTGCGATCGTAAATAAGTGGTTGAATCGCGTTCCTGTTCTTCAGAAAGATACCCCTAAACTTACGAGCTTTTCAGGCAATGGCAAAGTCGTGGGTACCCAAAAGGATTCTCTCTATGTGGGGGATCTGGTTGACGGCAAATATGCCGGCAAAGGTAAACTTTTCCACAGCAACGGCAAACCCGCTTATGAAGGTGATTTTGAAAAAGGGCAAAAGTCAGGCAACGGCTCCCTTTATGACGAAAACGGCACCCTGCAATATAAAGGAGCATTTGCCGGAGATGTCTTTAACGGGGCTGGAACCCAATACGATCCCCAGCAGAAAGTGCAGTATATCGGCGAATTTCAAAATGGAAAATACGGCGGGGCCGGGAAATTGTTCGCGCCAAGCGGAGATCTTTTGTATGAAGGCTTGTTTAACGGCGGCCTATACAATGGGGCTGGCAAGCTCTTCTCATCGGGCGGCATCGCCCAATATGAGGGTGAATTTGCAGCCGGACAATATAACGGGGCTGGTAAGCTTTTTGATGCGAAGGGACTTCTTATCTATGATGGCGGCTTTAAGAATGGCAGTTATTCCGGAGATGGCACCGAGTTTTATACGAATGGCCTGATCAAATATAAAGGCCAATTCCTCGCTGGCGCGTATGGCGGAGAAGGCACCGCCTTCGATGAGAAAGGCGTGCCGCGCTTCAAAGGCACGTTCCAGAGCGGCGTGTTGAGCGGCGCCGGAGAAGCGTATGACGAGTTGGGTAAACTCGTCTACAAGGGTGATTTCAAGGCTGGCGTCTATGACGGCCTTGGCACGTTGTTTGACGCAGACGGCGCGCCGCTGCTGCGGAGCTTTTTTGCAGGCGGCCAGGCCAGCCTGCAGAGCTTCATCGGTTTGTCCAGCAAGAAAGTCGAAGACTTGCTGGGCAAACCAGCCGAGGTGACGCTGCAGGATGCCAGCGTCATGCTCGCGGGCCAGGAGGCGCCGCAGGTTGCCTCCGCGGAGACGGCGGCTGCGGGCGACGCCGCCGTGGAACCATCGGCCGCGGGAGCTGGCGCGGCCGATCCGGCATCAGCAGCAGGCGTTAAGCTGCTGCTGAGCTATCCGGCCTACCAGCTGTCGCTGCTGGTAGAGCCGTCCAAGGGCAACCCGAAGGAGGCCGTTGTCACCTCCCTCAGCATTTGGGGCTCGAAGCCTTTGGCGCTGCTGCAGCCAGCCATCGAAACCATCAAAAAGCGCGGCGAGCCCAACGATGCCGGCTACATCGTCATGGAACTCGCGGTAGGTGCAGGGGCTGGCACCTACACGAACAGCTATTACAAAGGTGATTTCATCTTCACCTTCACGCATTTCAACAAAACAAAAGAAGCTCACCTGCTTCAGGTCAGCTCTACCAAATAAGAGGCGCTGCCTCAAGTCCTTCACGTGCTAACGGGTACGTATTGCATATGGGAAGGGCAGCTAGACATAAAATTCCGACCTGATATTCGTGTTCTCCGCCATTTGACGGAACGTCGTTCCGCTATTTGGGTGAAAACGCTCGAATTCCGGGATAAACGGAACGACAAGACGTTATTTCGTTGTTTTGCCTCTTGATTGGTGCTTATTTTAGCAAATAAGGCCCTCACGTTCCGCCATTTTCATTTTTAACACTTATTTCCTAAAATAGTGGCTCCTCGTTCCTCAAAATCAGTTATAAGCAGGTAACTCTTCGCCTTTCTCACTTCTCAGCGGCGAAAAGAGCTTGGACATTACTCTATTACGGTTCTAGCAGCTCCATCGGCGTTATTTACTCGATTAATTGGCGCTGGCAGCTCCAACAACAAACGTTTCTCAAGCTGACAGCGCCATCATGTAGGTGGTTTGGGCAGTACGCTATCCGGCGATGAAACGAACCTAAACAAAACAAAACCGTCCGAGACTATGTCTCGAACGGTTTTTCTATCTATGCCTACTTCGCTACAGAAGTCCTGGCCACCCGCATCGACGCTAATGCGTAAACAATCAACGCCGTCCAAATCAAGGAGAAACTGATGAGAAGCACGGGTGAGAATTTCTCTTTAAATAAGAAGATACTTAACAACAGCGTAATGGAAGGACCAATGTATTGAATGAATCCCAACATGGAAAGAGGCAGCCGAGCAGCCGCTTTAGCAAACCATAGCAGAGGCAAAGCGGTTGCAACACCTGACAATAATAGCATCGCTAAAGAGATTGGCGGTAATGCCCATGCGGAATCATGATGCGTGAAATGTAAGTAGGCAATATATGCGACTGCTATGGGGAAGACAATGACGGTTTCCCCTGCCAACCCGATAGAGGCATCGTAGGAAACTCTCTTTTTCACAAGACTATAAAGGCCGAAGGAAAACGCTAGTGAAAGAGAAACCCATGGGAATCTGCCATAATCAATGGTTGCCAGCAAAACGCCGGCACCCGCCAAAGCAACGGCCACCCACTGACTGCGGCTTGGTTTTTCACGCAAAAACAGGACCGCCAGCATGATATTAATTAGGGGAGTAATATAATACCCCAGACTCGTCTCAATGACATGACCGTTATTGACGGCCCAAATGAATATCAGCCAATTGGAGCTGATTAATATGCTGCAAACCCCTATCTGGAGCAGCATTTTCCCGTTCGTAACCATTTTGCGAAACTCAGCCCATCCACTTTTCCCTATCAGTAAGAGAACGGCCATGAATACAAATGACCAGATGACACGGTGAGATAATATTTCACCCGCAAGCAGAGACTCAAAAGACCTCCAATAAACAGGCAGCAACCCCCATGCGGTATAGGCAAGAATGGCGTACCAAAGCCCTTTTTTCATAGTAAAATCCTCTTTTCAATTCTAGTAACACAATTCTATGAATCTAGTAATTCGTCCTTAGGTCAATTTTCAAATAAGATAAACCTCAATCGAGGTCTTTCGAAGATGAGCCACCGCGCTTAACGAGGAGAGACTTTGGTCTACGACCAAAGATCCCTATATTAGGTCTATCGCCAATAAGAATTTCGTTCTCCGATTACGTCGGAAACTTAAAAATTCTTATGTAATAAATCCCCGATATACGGGGATCTGACTACACGATTTTTGGCGCTTTCCTTTAACGGAGACGAGCAACAATTATGACATAGCGAAATCTTTCTAAATCTTGCCGGATTTCTATAAGCCATGCGGGCAGTTCTCCCCTTCTAGAAGCGATTGCTCAGCCCTCATGCCGGTAAAAAAAGTTAGGCAGCTTCACTTCATTTGAATAATGCTGATGAAAAATATGCGTCGTCGCTGGGGATAGCGGCGGGATTAGCCACGACCAATCACCCGTGACATCACGACCGACCTTCTGCTCTTTCTCTTCAAAACTCTTAAATTGCCTTGCCGCCGTATGATGGTCCACAATCGCCACTCCCTGCTGTTGATAAGAATGCAGCACAGCCACATTTAACTCAACAAGCGCCTTATCTTTCCAAAGAGAAGCATCACGCCGAGTATCCAGATCCATGACAGACGCTACACGCGGCAGCATGTCATATCTCGCTTGATCTGCAAAGTTACGCGCCCCGATTTCGGTGCCCATGTACCATCCATTGAATGGCGCAGCGGGGAAGTGAATCCCTCCGATTTCAAGGAACATATTCGACACAATCGGTACGGCATACCATTTGAGATGCAAATCATTGAACGCTGCTATATCCGGATGTGTAATATCCACTTCCAGGACGAGTTCAGCAGGAATCTCGAACAACTTCGGTTTCCGATCTCCCATTTGAACAACAAGCGGCAGCACGTCGTAAGGCGTCCCAACCCCCTGCCATCCAAGAGATTGGCATAACGCAGTTATTTGAATTGAAGCTGGGTCACCGAGAATCCCATTGTCAGTTTCATAGCCTGCGTAACGGATCAATTGGTCATTATGAATAAAGGCTCCCTGAGCCGAATCATGCGTAGGCGGGAAAATCGTAATCACTGGACGGATTTTGCCGCCATTGGTTGCCGTTTCAATATGACGAAATAGGGCCTCAGCCATCTGTTCTTCTGTTTCTATATAACGAGCATCGTGTACCGTCAGTGTTTCCCAGAACAATCGCCCGATGCAACGGTTGCTATTGCGCCATGCCATTTTAGCCCCATGCTCGAGCTCTTGAAGGGTATGTTCGTAGTAACCTTTATACCTAATGGCTTCGGTAATTTCAGCAAGACGAGCCTCGATGTTGCCCGAGCTTTGACCTAATTCACTATAACATTCCTTGATAAAAGGCACAGCTTTCTCCAGTAATTGATCCTGCACTTTCATAGGTGCTGCTCCAATCCGCTAAAGGGGAGCCCCGCAAGCCTCTGACACCTGCACAGCTCTCCCTATGTTGAGTTACAATTGCGCACTAAACTGATCAGGAATGTATACGATTTGAGACTTTGCTACTATGGTTAACTCGCCTTTTTCCTCCGAATAGTGCACGGAATCATCGCCTACATAAAACCATAATTTCTTCGTTGACTCATTCTCAAACTCCTGAAATAGGAAAACGTTGAGTTCCTCTTTCCATTTCAAAAGCTCAGCAATATCTTCCTTCTTCTCTATCTGCACGGTAAATTTCCATTGGTCTCCAACATGCTCCCATGTGTAGGGGATCGGATGTTTTCCCGTATCTACGAACGCTCGACCGCCCACTGCATGTTTAATTAAAAAGACTTCCTTCATCCGCATAGCCCTCCTTCATCATTCATTATGGCAGATCGATTAGCATGAAATGTGTATCTTCTATCGCACGAATAGCAACCGTCTGTTCAGCTTCCATACGAGCGCTATCCTTCGTTTCCAAAACAGCATCATTAGCAGATAACTTCCCGCTTATAAGCATTAGATAAATGCGTCGATTCTCTCCTTGTTTAAACACAAGTTCTTTGCCCGCGTCCAGCTTGCTGAGGTAAATGCTCATATCCTGGTGTATCTTAGCTGCATGCTTGCCCCCCTCGGGCGTAACTACTGGAAGCAGTGCGTTGACCAACGCTTCAGGCTCATAGGTAACATTCTCAAAGGATGGCTCCAAGCCACGCTTAGACGGCATGAACCAAAGCTGGAATAGACTCATCGGTTCCGTATCCGACGCATTGTACTCGGCATGAATAACGCCGCTTCCAGCTGACATCCGCTGCACGCCATTGACTCCAGTTACCGCAACATGCCCCAAACTATCTTCGTGTTTAATGGCTCCGCTGAGAACGATGCTAACAATCTCCATGTCGCTATGGGGATGTGGACCGAAGCCCCGACCGGCAGCAATATCATCATCATTACAAACACGCATAACCCCGAAACCTACATTATCCTCATCAAAATAATCGCCGAACGAGAAATTCTTATGGCTCTGAAGCCAGCCCAGATCGGTTGTATTACGCGTATGTGCAGGGAAAACTTGAATCACAGCAATCGCCTCCTTCTTTAATACGTATAGCTTATCATATATGGACTACCGACTTCCATGTCGGAACGGTGGCGAAAGGATCTCCCAAACGTCAAAAACCTCTACGCTCACGAAGTGAGGTAGAGGGTCTAGACTGGCTCAACCGTTCTAGGCGCCTGATACGGAGCCAACAAAATCCGGCGTGCCATCCGCGTGCCATTTCAACACACGCACAAAAGTGTGACGATTCGGATCGTAGAGCGGGTCGCCCACTATATCCTTATAATTTCTCGCGTGAAATACGAAGATATCCTTTGTGCCGTCCTCAGATACGGTGAAACTATTGTGTCCGGGTCCAAATAGTCGGATGCTTTCATCCGTGGTCAGAACAGGCGACTTGGATTTCACCCATGATCGTGGATCCAGCAGATCGGCGTCTTCCGAAGCCGTTAACAGACCCATACAATAATTAAAGTCTGTAGCACTCGCGGAGAAGCTGATGAAGATGCGTCCGTTCCGCTTCAAAACCGCGGCGCCTTCATTGACCTTAAAGCCGATGATTTCCCAATCATACTCCGGCGTTGTAATCATGACCTGCTTGCCGTGAAGGGTCCACGGACTGCTCATTTCTGAAATATAAAGATTGGAATTTCCTGGTATATTCAAATCTTTTTGTGCCCAGACAAGATAGCGGATACCGTTATGTTCGAAGGAAGTTGCATCCAGTGCAAAGCTCTCCCACTCGGTGCGCAGCTGCCCCTTCTCTTCCCACTCCCCTTCAAGAGGATTGGCCGAACTATTTTCCAACACAAACATCCGATGATCGAAAAGGCCTTCCTTCGTTTCTGTCGTTCTGGCCGCAGCAAAATAGATATACCACTTGCCTGCAACGAAATGCAGCTCCGGCGCCCAAATATTGGCACTTAGCGGGCCTTCGTTATATTTGCGCCATGCTACAACAGGGTGCGCCTCGTTCAAGCCAGCAATCGTAGCGGAACGCCGTAGTTCAATGCGATCGTATTCTGGAACTGATGCGGTAAAGTAATAATATCCATCCGTATGCTTATAGATCCATGGATCAGCACGCTGCTCCAAAAGCGGTTTGATATAGCTGGTTTCTATGTTCTCCATCGTTATTCTCCTTTGATGCGATCCGTGTATTTGCCCCATATGTTGATGCCCTTCTCGTTCATCCCTGTAAACACAAGCGTAGGCTTGTCATTCTCCCAATCCCAGGCAGGCGAGACAAGTACCTTCTCTGTCGTCGGGACACCCTCATTTGTATCTACAACCGTCCATTGCAGCGTTAACTCATTCGGTTCTTGAAATGTCCACTTGCCGGTACCCTGTGCCGATTCGATCTTTCCGTTCGGCTGCAGGGTAATAGGCTCAGATCGTTCAGTACCCGTCCATGCCATCGGTATCGGCAATCGATCCCAATGTCCTGCAAGCTGCTTCGGAGATAGAGGCTGTATCTTCTCTCCCGCATAGCGTTCAGGCGATGCAACTGGCCATCCATCACGTGTCCAGAGAAGCTCACGAATATGGAGGTAAGACCAATTTTTATCTTTTTCGCCACGGGCATGGTGCACGAGAAATGTGCGATCGCCGTCCTTCAGAATCGAGTTATGGCCCGGCGCGATCCAGCCTTCCTTCCCACTGAACGCGTAGCTGCCAATCAGCTTATTTCCTACATTCGTCTGCGGCGAAAACCCCGTATCCGAAAGCTGATGCCCATTGAAATCCTCATAAGGCCCCGTAATCGAGGAAGATCTGCCCACTCTTACACTGTAATCGGAAGATAAAGAGTCATAGGATACGAATAAATAGTACTTTTTCTGATCCGGTTGATAGATGATATACGGCGCCTCGACAGCACCTGCAACTGTACGACTGTCTCTGCGGGCAAGCCGCGTAGGCTGCTCCCCTTGCATCACTTTACCGGTGTGTTCATCAAGTCTTACGAGATAAATGCCGCCAAAGAAGGATCCATACGCTAACCAGGGTTTGCCCTCTGCATCAAACACAGGATTAGGATCAATCGCGTTCGCTTCATCTCCCTTGGCCGTCTTCACAACGGCGCCTTGATCCGTCCATGGACCAGTAATCGAAGTGGAGGTTGCAAGTCCAATCATGGACTGATTGCTTCCGAAGGTAGATGCTGCATAGTACAAATAGTAGGTATCTCCCATTTTGAACACGTCGGGTGCCCATAGATTCGTTGCCCGTGTCCACGAGGCGGCTTCCTTCGGTATTCCATCCAGCGCATAACCTACCCAATCCCATGTGATCAAATCTTTGGATCGTCTCACCATGATCCCCGGCCGCAGCGGATCCTTATTGGCGCCAACCTTTATATCAGTTGAAAACACATAGTACGTATCCCCGTCTTTATAAATGGAAGGATCGTGCGTATTCATCGTGTGCCAGCTTGATTCCGTATTCGTGCTTCCTGTGTCATACATCGGGTACTGAACAGGTCTCTTCGGAAACTCTAAGGGGGCAGTATTTGAACTCCCGAATAGGAGAAAGGAAACCCCTACAGCCACAGCTGCAAGCGCAAAACCAAGCGTAAGCAGCGCCCTTTTTTTCATCCGCGAGACTGTCATTAGCCTTTCACACCGCCAACCGTAAGACCCGATACAAAGAATCGTTGGAAGAAGATGAAGACGATCAGGATAGGCACGATCGCAAGCACAGAACCGGCAATGAGAATATCGTAGTTATTGCCATAAGGCGTTACAAGACTGGACAGACCAATCGGCAGAGTCAGTTTATTGCCAGTTTTGAGTACAATTAGCGGCCAAACAAAGCTGTTCCAGCTCGCAAGGGCCTGCAATATCGCCATCGCCCCGAAAGCCGGAGCCATCAATGGCATCATGATTTTGAAAAAGATACCATACTCTGAACAGCCGTCAATTCTTCCTGCATCAAGGAAATCCTTGGGCAGCCCGGCAGCATACTGCCGGAAGAAGAAGATCGGCAGCGGTGCGACGACGAAAGGTAAAATGACACCGCTGTAAGTATCGATTAAGTGGAACGCAATCATTTGTTTATAAAGCGGCAGCATAATAATTTCCACAGGGACCATCATGACTAAGAGGACTAAGAGGAAAATAAGGTTTCTTCCTCTAAATCGGTACATGGCGAGTCCATAGCCCACCATCGAAGATAAAAGCAGACAACAAGCGGTATACACAATGGAAATAATGATACTGTTCTTATACCAGATCAAATATTTCTTCGCGGATGCAGAAAATAAGAAGGCATAGTTATGAAAGGACAATAACTCCGGCTGCAGCTTCACATTGAGTCCGTAGCGCAGCATCTCCTTGGAAGGCTTAAACGAAGCCAACGTAAGACTGTAGAACGGGAATAGTGCCAATGCGGCAAGTACCACAAACAGGAAGAGCAGTAAGGAGGTTTGAAGGAACTTATGTCGTTGTATCTGCATGTCCTAGTCCTCCTTTCTGAACAAACCGAAAAATTTCAATTGAATGACATTTAAGATCATGGTTATACCCAGCAATGTGATCCCAATTGCAGATCCGAAACCCAAATTATTACGTTCGATGCCTTCACGATAAAGTAGACCGATCATCGTCAGACCAATGTCATTCGGAGAGCGATTACCGTTCCAGAGAATGAAGCTTTCCGTAAACATCGAATAGCCGCCATAGATGGAAATCGTAATGACGTAGATCGCTACCGGCTTCAATAACGGCAGAGTAATTCGCCAGAATTGGTCCCACTTGTTGGCACCGTCTATTTCTGCTGACTCATATAATTCATGCGGAATGCTCTGCAGCGCGGATAGGAAATAAATAATATTGACGCCAGTAAACCGCCAAGTCGCCAAAATAACCATTACGAGCATTCCCGTCGTGGAGTTGGCCAGCCAGTTAATCGTAGGCATGCCCAGCATATGACGGAAAGCATTCATCACCGAATCATCCAAGCTTCCAAAAACAAGCCGGAATATAGTTCCCGCCACAACAACCGAAGTGAGGGAGGGGATAAACAAAGCGGAACGGAAGAACGCGCTCGCCTTGGTCAGCTTCGCATTTAGGAATACAGCAAGTACAAGCGGCAATGGTATAAGTACCAGCAGGGTCCAGAACGTATACCGACTGCTATTTTTCAATGCGGTGAAAAATGACTCGCTCCATAAATTCCGGTAATTCGCTAACCCAATGAAATGGGTTTGGCCGGGCAGAACTTCTTGAAAGCTCATGACAATCGTGGTCATAACCGGATAAGCAAAGAAAATAAGGAACGATAACACAAATGGCAGAACAAAGACATAAGGAGCTACCCGGGAGGAATACAGAAACTTATTCATATCGTTAATCACCACTCCTCTCTAGAAGCGCTGCAAGCTTTGCCGAAGGGGCGTCCCTAGGGCAAAGCCAGCAACGGAACGCGAGGCGTTCAATTTACTTAATATTTTTCACAGCATCGTCTAGAACTTGCTTCGGATCTTTCAAATCATTAAGCGCTTGGAAAATCGTTTTCGTCTTGATATAGTCGGAGACAGCCGGCGTTTTCTCCTTGATATTCGTAGGCGCGATCTCGCTTTTCACAGAAATCAAAACGTCCCACAGATTTTTGCCAAAATAAGCCGTGAATTTATTGTCCGCTTTCAGCGCCGGATCGTTCCAAACATCAGAGCGAATCGGGTCAAAGCCGAGTTGTGACCAGATCTGAATGTTGCCTTCTTTGGACAATTTCGCATAGGAAAGGAATTTCTTAGCTACGTCTTGATTCTTCGATTGCTTCGTAATAACCGTACCCGTACCCCCCATACCGGAAGAGCGCATCTCGCCTTGTTTAAATACCGGCATCGGCTTAATGATGACTTTGCCTTTCAAATCAGGCATGTAATCCGTAAAGCGACCCATGTACCACATCGGCATCCAGACGGAAGCTGCACCGCCTTTATTCATGAAGCCGTAATATTCTTCCGCATGGTGCAAACCGCCCGGAGCCACCACGGCAACTTTCTCCTTCACAAGCTTCTGCAGGTAAGTCAATACATCTAGATTCGCTTGGTCGCCTATTGTCACGTTACCGTTCTTGTCTAGGAAGTCCGAACCATGTTGGACAACCAACGGCCATAAGCTCCATTGATCCGTCGTTTCGACCGTCGTCATCGGCTTGCCGGTTTTCTCAAGAACCTGCTTGCCAGCCTTTTCATAATCGTCCCAAGTCTTAATATCGTCGGCGTTCACGCCTGCTTTATCGAGAATTTCCTTATTGTAATAGATGACTTGCGCCCCAACGTGGTAATCGATCCCGTAATATTTGCCGTCCTTCGCATAATTATCGAGTCGAGACATGACAAGGTTGGCCTTCTCCGGCTCAACAATATCATTCAGCGCGGTTAGCTGGACATCGCCTTTTAGGAAATTACCGATTTTACTGATTTCAATGTCAGCCATGTCGGGAGCGCCCGTTCCTGATTGCAGCGCCACTAACAGTTTATTGTGGTTATCGTCATAGGGGAAAGTTGTTGCTTCTACTTGAATCGGCTGTTCAGGATGTGTTTTATTCCATGATTCAGCCATGCTTTCAAAAAATTTCTGATGCAGCTCATTGAACGTCCAGAAGCTCAGCTTAACAGGTGTACCTGATTTGGTTGCGCTATCACTTTTGGTTGCCGCCGGACTTGCCGTAGCTGATCCCCCATTATTCGTACCCGAATTAGATGTGCAAGCTGACAATAAAAGCATGGATGCCAAGACGGCAGCAGAAGTTACTTGAAGCTTTCTTTTCATTCGATAAATCCCCCTAGAAAGAAATTTTGATTGTCATGTAAACTATCGTGCAAATGGTCGATTAATGTGTAAGCGCTTTACAAATCGAATTATAGTACATAAAAACCTATAATTATATAATCAATTGGGTATAAAATTATGTTTATTATATTTAACCACATAAAATCTTAAGCGAAATGTTTGTTTAGAATCCATCTTACATTTTCGTTTTATGAAATAGAATTGGGACCTGCTGAATTGGATTGTACTGGTATGTATTACCAATTTTATATATACAATTGGTTATAAAATTTAAATAAAACGATATAAATATACTTTTCTGACTTTTATGTATTCCCTTTTACACATTTACTGAGTAAAATGAACCTAAGACTATGAAGAATCAGGTGATGCACGAGTGAATAAAATTCCTCTCTATAAACAAATCTACCAATCCATTAAAGATAAGATTATATCCGGAGAGCTTCGTCCCAAAGATCGCGTGCCTTCTGAGCAAGAATTTATGGATGAATTTATGGTCAGTAAAATAACCGTGAAGAATGCCCTGGCTTTATTGGTTGACGAGGGACTTGTCACTCGTATTCAAGGTAAGGGAACATTCGTGGCAGTCAACCCTAACTCTATCATAGTGGACCCTAAGCGTCGTTCTTCAGCGTCTTCTTCCCAAAATTATATTGGTCTGATTATCCCTACCATGAAGACGAAAGTCATTCAGAGACTTGTTGACTATATCGAATATTACGTTAAGGAATCCGGGTATCAGCTTGTCCTGCATATCACACGTGAATCTTCCATCGAAGAATCCCGTTCGGTTCAGGAATTGACCAACACGCCAGGCATCCGCGGCATCATTGTTTTCCCTACGGAGGATGAGAGATATAATGAATCGCTGCTCCGTTTATCCCTGGATAAATATCCGTTTGTGTTTATTGACCGCTATTTGAGAAATATAGAAACTTACCGGATTACCTCCGATAATTGGGGCGGCGCTTATGAGACGGTTACCAACCTGTTAAACAAAGGCCATCAGCAAATCGCGCTCATCTCCCCCGATAATACGAATACAACCGTTGAAGACCGGACTCACGGTTTTGAGAAGGCTTATATTGATGGCAACATTTTGATTGATAAAAGCCTGTGGTGTCATGTCCCCATCGACATCCTCAGAAATGGCGATACATCAGCTTATATTGTTAATTTCCTGCATCAGCATCCTAACATTACGGCTGTTTTTGCATTAACCGCTGAGATGGCAAGGCTCACGCATCATGCTCTGCATCAGGAAGAAGGCTTGAACCCGAAGATCGAGTTGGTTTCCTTCGATGATCCTGAGATTCCGGGAATCTCGCACATTTTGCAGGATGAAGAGCAAATGGCCTTATCGGCTGTTAAATTGCTGCTTGAGCAGTTCAACGGACATTATGTTCCGCAGCGCATCGAGGTCCCTGTGCAGTGGGTTCAGGTTTGAGTGCCTGCGCGGCATGTGAAATGTCTGCGACTTGGTCCCTAAATCATTTTTCCCCCAGAATCTTGCCACTGAGTCATCTATTCGTGTAAAATAATCGTGATAGGATCACAGGTCGTGAAGCACACAGACCGCTCTCTCCAATAGGAGATAGCGGTCTTTTTTAGGTGTTATGATCAATAGGGGGCATTGATATGCTATTCGAAGCATGCTATGAGAAATTTATGCAATTGCAGTTACAGACGAGGTCAGGCGAATCTCATAGGCGTCTTCAGGATGGCCACGGTCATGCTGAGAAGTTGTTCCTCGAGCAGGTCTGGTGGCCAGCGGTCGGTCGATTTGATTTTCTTCATGCCGAATATCCGATTTCGGACTTTAAGGATGGTGATCGCTATTTGGACTTCGCTTATATTCGCGGAACTCATTTGGTTTGTATAGAAATTGATGGCTACAAGGCGCACCATAAGGATATAAACCGTTGGCAATTTGCAGACCAGTTAAATCGTCAAAACCATCTCATTCTGGATGGGTGGAAGGTGCTCCGTTTCGCCTATGATGAAATGAAAGAAAAGCCACGTCGATGTCAGCAATTGATCCTCCAAATGATGGGCAGCTGGTTTGGTGATGAACAAGCTGATCTAGCATTATCATTGGAAGAAAAAGAAATTCTGAGAATCGCCAGACAAACGGGTGAACCCCTCCTACCAAAAACCATCTCCCAGCGGCTGCATATTAGCAGAAACCATGCCGGTAAACTCCTGCGCAAGCTTGTTCAGATGGAGCTATTACAACCCGCTTCCGGTACTACACGTATTCGCTCTTATAAACTATCTGGCAAACATCGTTCCTACTACGGGTAGCTATTTATCTGGGAATGAATAAGCAAGCTTATCTCCCTTAACTATTCTAATATCTGGGCTTCTCGTGAGATAAGACTACCGTAGATGCTTATTATCTGCAAAACGTTACATTTTGTGTACATTAGCCAACAATAAGCAAGCTTTGCGTGCCTACGCAAGCATAACAGGCGATATTAAGACAAATAAGCAATTTAAATTGCCTAACTCACTTAATGAACCACATAAAAAGACCCCATAGAGGATCTCGCATCCATACATCTCATTTGCCAATGTCCATCAAAAACATTTGATTCAAGAATCTTTGTGCCAGTATCTATACTTCATATAAATTCTCATATCTCATAAAAAAAGGGAGCCTCAGCCCCCTTTTTCTATTCCTGCTCCTCTATCTGCATCCACTGCTCATAGAGTCTATCCAACATCTCCTGCGCCGCTTCTCTTTCCGTCCACAGTTGGCTAAGTTCATCTGCCGCCAGATTTTCTAGCCGTTGGTCGAGATTGTTCAATAGCGCTTCGCCATCCGCAATCTGCTTCTCTAGCCTCTCTCGTGTAAACACGGACGAGCTTCTAGACTTCCCTCTTGGCGCCGCTTCGGCGCTATTTCTTGCCGTAGCACTCCCAGAATCTCTTGGCAAAACACTCCTAGCATCTCTTGCTATCGCATTTGTATTTGCATTTGTTTTTGCTTTAACACTTACACTTATATTTGCATTTGCATTTGCATTGGCATTGGCATTAGCATTTGCTTTAGCACTTGCATTTGTTTTTGCTTTAGCACTTGCTCTTGCACTTAGGCTTTCACTTGCACTTGCTCTTGCACCTAGGCTTGCTCTTGCACCTAGGCTTGCACTTGCACTTGCATTTGCACCATCCCTAGCCCCAGCACCAGCCGACTTTCTCACACCAACCGCTGCCGATTCACTCATGCGATTCCCCTTCAATTGAGCACTCTTCACTTTATAGTCATCAAAGTTGCCCAAGTAAACGGTAATTCGCCCTTGATCCAGCTCCCATATTTTCCGGGATAGCCGATTCATAAAATAACGGTCATGCGTCACAGCCAGCACGGTTCCCGGAAACTCTTCAAGCGCCTCTTCCAACGCTTCCCTTGAAGCAATATCCATATGGTTCGTGGGCTCATCGAGAATAAGTAAATTAGGCTTACGCAGCACAAGCAGTGCTAGCCGCAATCTCGTCCACTCGCCTCCCGAGAGAGAACTAACCGACTTGAACACATCTGCTCCATAAAATAAATACGCAGCAAGCCGGCCCCTAGCCTCTCCTTCTTCCAGCTTCGCTTCCTCACAGAAGTAAGTAAGCACCGATTTTTTATGATTATCCGGATACTCTTGTTGAGCCAGATAACCAATATCGACCCGCGCTCCTAGCTCGAGCTCCCCTTGGTCAGGCTGTTCTTCACCCAGAATCATCCTCAGCAGAGTTGTTTTACCCGAACCATTAGACCCGACGAGCATCACCTTCTCGCCATATTCCAGCAAGCCGCTTGCCCGCTTCAGCAGCACTTTATCCCCGTATTGCTTATTCACGTCTTCGAAACGAATCACTCTCCGGCCTGAGCGGTCGTCCAGCTTCAACCCGAATTCCGCTGCCTTCGGATCAAGAACAGGCCGTTTGAGCTTCTCCATCCGATCCAGCGCTTTCTGCATAGAAGCTGCCCGGCGGAAAAATTTCTCGTTCCCTCCTACTCGGCC
Organism: Paenibacillus sp. J31P190; assembly: GCF_059692075.1. Taxonomy (NCBI): domain Bacteria; kingdom Bacillati; phylum Bacillota; class Bacilli; order Caryophanales; family Paenibacillaceae; genus Paenibacillus; species Paenibacillus sp. J31P190. The sequence continues at coordinate 435,959 of NZ_JCAUAS010000001.1, forward strand.
CCACTCCGTCAGCTGTTTGATCGTCTCTTTCATCTTCTTGATGACCTTCTGCTGTTCCTGATAATCAGCAAACTGCTGCAGCAGTCGAACTTCTTTCTCCTTCACATATCCCGAATATGAAGTCAGATAGGTCGTTGATTCACCATCTTCCAACTCAACAATCTTCGTAACTACCCGATCCAGAAAGTAGCGGTCATGAGAAACAATGAAGCATGCGCCATCATAATGGTTGAGATATTCCTCCAACCATTCCACGCCGAACAAATCCAGATGATTCGTTGGCTCATCCAGCAGCAGCAAGTCTGGCTTACCGATCAGCTGGGATGCGAGCGCAATCTTCGTCTTTTCCCCTCCGGACAACGAGGCAAAGCTCCGCTCATAAAACTCCCGTGCAATGCGAAGTCCGTTCGCAACCTGGTCAATTCTTGCATCCAGCTCGTAGCCGCCTTCCCGCTCAAAACGTTCTTGCAGCTGAGCGTACTTCTTAAGCAGCTGATCCAGCTGCTTCTCATCACTCATGACGTCCGGGCTCGACATTCGCTGCTCCAGCTCCGTCATGTTGCCGCGGCATTCAAGTACCTCTTGAAAGCTCGCTGCCAGCACATCATACACCGTACCGCTCTCCCACTCCGTTGGGATTTGCGCTAAATAGCCGATCCGCGTATCTTTTCGTACAGTTAATTGTCCTTCATCGGGCTTCTCCATCTTGGATATAAGGCGCAGCAGAGTGGATTTACCGCTGCCATTGCGTCCCACAAGTCCTATTCGTTCTCCCTGATGAATTTCAAAAGTAACATCCTCAAGAACTAGCTGCGCACCATGGTATTTCTTTATATTTTGACCGTTAATAATTAACATAATGAAGGATCCTCCTAATTTGTGAAAGACCCTATCCATCGCAACCAAAGAACAAAAAAAGGCCGCAGGAAAATTCCTACGACCTTTCGGATTGATCCGTTTGAGGGTTAAGGTAGGTGTCTTTTCGTGAGTTGTAATTCCGTATGAGCATAAATGGACAGACTTCTCGCGTCTTTGACTGCTGCATGAACGATGCCAGCCATCGCAATGGGTAACTGGCTCACACGGTTGTTCACGAACTCTCGATTCATCCTACCTTCACCTCCTTCTTCTTCATTATTTCAAAATAATACCATAACCACCGGTCAATTCGCAACCAGAAACTGCCTAATTTTGCTCTTATCTACCCTAATTTTATCCGCGCTATTCTTAATATTCACTGCGCATCTTATCCGTAACTTCAAGATAGAGAACTTGGAGAAATTTCTTAATATTGACCTTGCCCTTCTCCGGTTTACTGTTCTCATCGATTTCTTTCATCTTCATACGCACATCCTGGAATTCAAAATAAAGAGGCGCATAATGCTCAAATTTGGGATTGCTGTAATCCGTCAATCCGATACTGGCGATATGGGTTAATGCCGCCATGACGGTACGGCGAATCCGTTGTTCGACGGCTTTACCTTCTTTTTCAACATCCGCTTCCTTCACCTTGTGGCATCTGGATACAGTTTCATAAAGCTCCTTGAGCGGCGGAATCCCTTCCGCTTTATGATGACGTGCGAGATGTTCCATAATGTCCATCAAGTCGCGGCTGCCGGTGTCCCCCACGATCCCCATATCCATGAGAATGGGCTGCATAATTTCGCGGACGCCGCGCTTTTTACGAATACTTTCTGTACCTGTGTGCAATAAACTTAGCTTGGTTAAAGATTCTTTAATCTCCTGCAAGGATCGGCTAATGTTCCACTGCTCGTTAACCTTGGACAGCACCGCTTCCACTTCAATTTTATTAATTGGCTTTTGAATATAGAATTCAACACCAGCTTGATAGGCCTTGCCAATCATTTCTTTATTTTCAATTTGCGAAATCATCACGTATTTCCCTTGATAACCTTGCTCCTTCAATCGAATAATCGTTTCAATTCCATCCTGATCCGGCATCAATAAATCAATGACCACGACATCCGGTGTGGTTTCCAGAAGGACTCTTTCCCCTTCGCTCCCGTTGCCAGCCGTTCCTACAACTTCGCCTAAACCGCCTTTTTCAATGATCTTTTGCAGCATCCGTCTACTTACCGCATCATCGTCAACAATTCCGAATGACAGCATGATCTCTACGCTCCTTTTTTCAACGTATCGGTCAATATAGTAATCACAAAAGTGGTTTGAAAACCCGGCTCGTCAGAGCGTAAATGAATGTCTCCACCTAAAGAATGAACAATATCTCGAACATGAGAGAGTCCAATCCCTGTCGCGGCAAAGCCCTCCTGATTGAATTTGGTCGTAAATCCAGGTGCAAAAATCATATCTCTATCCTGCTCAGAAATGCCAACACCGGTGTCGGCAACGATTATGACGGTCTCAGCACCTTGTTCATAAGCACTTACAAGAATGGATCCTTGATCTTCAATGGCTTCCACAGCATTTGATACGAGATTATTGATTACGGTTAAAAGGGGTAGATATTGATCCGAACAATAGTCCGTTTGAATGTCGCTTTTGAATTGAATCTTTTTTCCAAGCATCGCACTGTAACCCAAGTTGGATTTGATAGCGAACTCCACGACTTCGGCCAACCTCATATCGGAAGCGAAATCGCGATCGAACAGCTTCAACAACCCTGCTAGGATGCGTTGCGAATCTTTTTTGACTTCATGAATTTGCTGGGTAATTTCCAAAATGGTACGAGAGTAGCTTTTTAACCCCGCGCCATTGATTTTTTCATATAAATTGTGGCTCTTGGCTGTTATTTGCTCAATCGTATCCATCGACTTCCGCAAGTAAAATACTTCGCCATATAAACCGGTATTCGTATTTAACATCTGCTCCATACGCTTCTGCTGCTCATTATGCAGGACTCGCATCTGATTAATGGTCACACTGTTGTAGATACCTACCACGAAGTAGCTCCGCACGACAGCCGTAACTGTGATATACACTAATTGCTCTGAAAACATATTCGTCGAGTGGAAAATCAAGCTGCGCGCCAGCAATTCAATCTCATTGGACATAAGATCAATTACCGATAAGAACAACCCAAGAACAAAAGGGTGGAATTGGTCCCAATTCCGTTTAATGAAGCTCATGGCAATCGCAAAGGCCATATAATAAAAGGCGGCTGATAAATGCGTTTGCGCGCTCGCGCTGAAAGACATGGCCCCATGTAATAGGATACCATCTTCCAACGTCCGAAATAGCAAAACAGTGATTCCGGTAATGATACCAGTATAGACATAAGGCAGGTGCTTCATCAAAAGCAAACTGAGTAGAAAGGCGCTGCTGCCAAGACCAATCCGAAACATTTCGCCACTGAAAGGTGTGATCTTAAACTCTCCGGCTATGGCCGTCACAATAGCGACGAGAATCATTTGCAGCCCTTCATTCTTTAAGCGTCCCAGCCTTTCACCCCCTACAAGATATCCCATATCTGTTTACCAATGAGGAGTATACAAACGGTAAGAAATAACGGTCGAACATACGCTGAGCCTTTGCGGATCGCCATGCGTGAGCCCAGCAAAGATCCACAAACCATGGCTATTCCCATCGGAATGCCTATCTCATAATTAATGGATCCTAGAACCATGAAAGTTGCCAAGCTAGCCACGTTGCTCCCGAAATTTAGGACCTTGGCATTACCAGCTGCTTTGACGAAATCGAATCCTAACATTAGAAAAACAAAAATAAGAAAGGAACCAGTCCCCGGTCCGAAGAAACCATCATAGAAACCCAAACCGAATGCTGCGAAGCCCATTAACATCGCTGTTTTCGTTGAGAATTGGCGGAAGGTAGAAAGATCTCCCCAGTTTTTGCGAAAAATCGTGTAGATGGTGATCAATATAAGCATAACGACAACCAGCGGCCTCAAGAAATCAGAAGGTATTTGCCGCAGCACCATCGTTCCGCATACAGCTCCTAAGAGAGATAAAAAGAACAAACCTCGTACGGCTTTTAGATCAACATTCCCAGACCGCATGAATGAAATCGTACTCGTCAGAGATGACATGGTGCCCGCCAATTTGTTCGTTCCCAGCGCGACAGCCGGGGGTAATCCCGTTGCCAGCAGAACCGGAAGAGCAATCAGCCCTCCTCCACCAACGACAGAATCTACATAAGCCGCTACAAAACCTCCGACGATGATGAATATCATCATTTCCCAACTTACATGTAACATGATGCCAAGACTCCTTCTGGATGTTAAATTCCTCTTATACCAACCTTGATTCCATCCTGCGGGCTGCTAATGATAGCGCATAATTCACAGCGAAATACAGAATAGCCACTAAAAATAAAATAGGAATGGTATAACTGTAGTTTTGTCCAATTACTATTTTCGCATGGTGCATCAGTTCAGGCAAGGAAATAACAATCGCAAGAGAAGTATCTTTTAACAGGGATATAAATTGACTCACGAGTGGCGGCATCATTCGACGCAACCCCTGAGGTAAAACAATATGCCAAAGTGTTTGCACATAGCCTAGTCCTGAAGATCTAGCGGCTTCAATCTGCCCTTTATCGATGGAAGTCAGGCCGCTTCGCACAATCTCCGCAATCATCGCGCCTTCAAATAGCGTTAAGGCCAAGATCGTTGCATTCATGGGTCCGAGTTTAATCCCGATATCCGGTAAGGCAAATCTTGCGAAAAATATGATTAAGAGCAATGGTAAATTGCGAAGAAGCTCAACTGCTATAGCCAGAATTGGTGAAACAACCGGAAGCTTCGTATACCGGATCGTACCGACAATACACCCTACGATAAAGCTTAACACAATAGAGATCGCAGCGACTTTAAGCGTCATATAGAAACCTTCAAATACAAACCTTACATTATCAGCCGAGAAAGCATGCATGATATCCATTCGTTCACCTCCCCCTAAAGTCAGTCCGTACGAGCTAATTTACGTTCTAGGCGCAAGGCCACGTAACTTAGCGGCAGCGTGAGTATCAAATAAAGCACAGCAACGAAGATATAGGTATCGAACGTAGCATAAGTCTCACTTGCGACCTGATCCCCGAAATACATGAGGTCAAAACCTGCGAATACGCCAAGTACGGACGAGTTCTTAACGAGGTTAATAAATTGGTTGCTGAGCGGCGGTATGACAATTTTGATTGCTTGCGGAAGGACGATATGCCACATGGTTTGGAAATAAGTCAGTCCCGAGGATTGTGCTGCCTCAGATTGACCTTTGGGCACCGACATAATACCGGCTCGGATTGCTTCTGCAATAAAAGATGCCGTGTACACCGTAAGGCCTAAGGTCCCGCATACGAATCCGCTAAGGGTAATACCCATGGACGGCAGCCCATAGAAGAACACGAAGACAACAAGCAAGAGCGGTATGTTTCGAATGAACTCTACATAGGCAGTTCCTATCCATTGCAGAGGTTTCACCGATCCGATACGAAAAATAGCAATGACCGTACCCAGCACAAAGCTGCCAATTAACGCAATAACACTGGCAATGATCGTGTTGAAGAAGCCCTTCATGTAGATATCAAAATAATCGGTAAAAATCGAGAAATCCGGCATGCGCTCCCCCCTCATAGACAGAAGATGGGCAGCGGCTGCCACCCATCTCTTCTTTTATTCTTGTTACTCTTATTTGGTTGGCGCTTTGCCAATCCATTTCTCATAGATTTTCGCGTACTCACCGCTGGACTCCAACTTCTTCAGTCCATCATTCACAGCAGTTGTAAGAGCAGTCTCGCCTTTCTTAATTGCGATACCATAAGGCTCATCCGTGAACGGTTCGCCAACTACTTCGAAATTCTTATCTTGTACCATCATGCCATAGAGGATGGCGTTATCTGTGGTCAACGTGTCCCCTTGACCTGCTTTCAGGGCGCTGAAAGCATCTTGGTAATTGTCAAACTCAAGTATAGTGGCATCCGGGGATTTCGCTTTAATATTCGCAACGGAAGTAGCGCCTTTCACAGCCAATACTTTCGTTCCTTTTTTAACATCCGCTACACTCTTAATAGGGCTGCCTTTTTTGACGAGCAAAGACTGTCCCGCTTTAAAATAAACATTGGAAAACTCAACTTGTTTCTTCCGCTCTTCAGTAATCGTCATCGTCGCAACAATCATGTCAATTTCTTTGTTGTCGAGCATCGGAATGCGCGTCTTGGACGTTACTTCTTTTAACTCAATTTTCTTCTCATCGCCCAGGATTTCTTTTGCTAATGCTTTCGCAATGTCGATGTCGAAGCCTTCAACTTCGCCGCCAGTCGGGTTTTTCAAACCGAATAGCTTCGTATCAAATTTCACACCAACGACAACTTTGCCTCTGCTTTTAATTTCATCCAGAACGGTCGCTCCACCTGCCGGTTTTGCAGTGCTTGGAGCGCTGCTTGCTGCTGGAGAGTTAGCCGGAGTGCTTGATGCTCCTCCTTTTGTGCCGTTAGAGGCACACCCCACCAATGCGAATATCGTAATTAACATAAACATGAAATTCCACTTTTTTGATATCATGGTTTTGTTCATCTCCTTATTAATGGTTAAGTACGCGATTCAAAAATAATTTGGCTCTTTCTTCACGGGGATTGACGAAGAATTCCTCAGGTGGCGACTCTTCTACGATCTGACCTTTGTCCATAAAAACAACACGATCGGCTACTTCACGGGCAAAGCCCATCTCGTGTGTAACCACAACCATCGTCATCCCTTCATTTGCAAGCGCCTTCATGACATCAAGAACCTCTCCAACCATCTCCGGATCCAAGGCTGATGTGGGCTCATCAAACAGCATAATTTTCGGCTTCATCGCCAGTCCCCTCGCAATGGCCACACGCTGCTGCTGTCCGCCGGATAACTGTGAAGGAAAGCTGTACGCCTTATCCTGAATACCAACCTTATCCAGAAAATACATTGCAATCTCGTCGGCTTCTTTCTTAGCCATTCCATGCACCTTCATCGGAGCAAGTGTAATGTTATCGATCACTTTCTTATGCGGATACAGATTGAAATGCTGGAATACCATGCCGATATCTCGACGCAGCTTGTTCATATCCATCTTCTTATCGCTGACCTTGTACTCATTCACGATAAGCTCACCGCTTGTGATGGTTTCCAGACGGTTGATACATCTTAGCAGTGTACTCTTGCCAGAACCTGACGGACCTACAACGACAACGACTTCCCCCTGCTTGATCTGAAGATCAATTCCTTTGAGCACATGGAAATCGCCGTAATGCTTCTCTACTTGACGAAATGAGATCAATGGAACCCCCCCTTCGATGAATCAAATATTGATGTAAACTGTTTGTTATGTTAATTAACACTTGATGTATTTAAATGATACGGAAAAACTATGGAATCTTATGCAATCCGACATTTAGTTAGAAAAAAATGATGACAGCAAGATGACGAACCTTGTGTCCGATTAGCTTGGCATACTATAATATAACCCAGATAGATACCAACATTGAATGGCCCGGAGGTTCTAAAATAAATGGCGGGTAAACCCAAACGATCCACCTTCCGAACCCGACTGGAAGACATGGTCACGACATTACAGAGCGACATCGCAACCGGAAAACTTCAGCCCGGTGACTTTTTACCTTCCGAATTAACACTTGCTGAACAGTTTCAGCTTAGTAAAAACTCAGTTCGCAAAGGACTGGAGCTACTACTCGATCAAGAGATGATCGAAAAAGCGCCGCGAATCGGGACGCGCGTTGTTGGGACGGGTCGAAACGAAAAGCTTACCCTGAAATTCGGTTATTACCCTACTCTCGCTTTTGAAGCTAATTTATTAGAGCTGGTCGAAAAGTTTCAACAACAGCATCCGCATATTGTCGTCCAGATGATTCCTCTTTCGAATTCGTACTTTTCTCAGAACGTGAAAGAAGCCATGGAGAGAGACGGGCTCGACCTTATCACCTTAAATACCCAAAACTACGAAACGATTACTGAAACTGGAGCAGTCTCGGATATCTTAGAGCCGCTTGAACGAAAGAATAGCACGTATCCCTTTCTGTCGGGACCGTTCACCAAAGACAATCATTTGTACGTGCAGCCGTTTATTTTTTCACCGATCGTCTTATGTTACAACCGAGATCATTTCAAGGAAGCAGCATTGCCAGAACCGGATAGCAGTTGGAGTTGGAACGATGTACAGACAGCAGCGCTTGCCTTAACGCAAAAGCATGACCGAATCGGCATCTTGTTTCACCTGCAATCCATCAATCGCTGGCCGCTCTTTTTGCTGCAAAACAAGGTCGTTTTTGAACGCGATCAGCATGGCAAGCTGATTTTCAACAACGATAATTTTCGAAAAGCGATGCAAACAAGCCTTGGGCTCTTTGAAGGAATGAACCCAGACACCGTCTATATGTCGGAGAATGACTCTGATGCCGAACGGTTTTTCTTGCAGCAAAAAACGTCCATGATTGTGACCAGCTATTACAGCTTGAACCATTTGCGTAATGCAGAATTCACGTATGATATCGCACCGCTTCCCTATTCGTTGGAAGCGAAGACTCAACTCTTAATTATTGGTCTTGCGGTCATTAAGTCGAGCAAGCACAAGGAAGCAGCCCAAGCTATGCTCGATTTTCTCGTTTCGAACGAAGCACAGCTGCATATTCGCAAAACCACCCTTACCATTCCTAGTGTCAAAACGGCCGCTGAGTGGATCGGGGAAGAGACGTTGGCGCGACCTTCACGGTTCTTCATGTACCGGGATATCATCCCGACATTTAGTTTCTACACCGACATGAATGTTACTTTCCACGAACTGGAAACCATGCGTCACATTCTCAAGCTTTACTGGGCACGGCTCGATGACTTCGAGACGGTTTGTCGAAGGCTGAGAGACGCTCACTAGGGTAGACAAGTTGCTCTATAGCATGAGAAAAGGACTAAATTGTTTCAGAACAGAGACTGTCGATTGATTCACAACTGGTATTCACAACTCCAAAATGTGATTTTAGAATCATTCAGCTTTCGTGAGGGCAGATGGGCTATAGTGATTACCAATGTTGTATACTCTACAACAATTCACAAGCCAAAAGGCTATTTTGTAACTGAAGTTGCATTCCGTACAACATTTTGAGCACATTTGTTGTGAAATGGTCTATATTGGGCCAAATTGTTGTACAATATGCAACATCGAAGGGTGGAAGGCTGGATTTAGGCAGCAATTGTTGCACTTTTTACAACATTATTCTACCGCGAATGAATGGCGGTCTCGAACATACAACATTATGCATGTATCACAATCTCACTCAGCACAATAAAACACATATCATACTAAAAAGGGATAAGCCTCGGCTTGCCTCATAGCCTAAATATCGAGAAAAAAATCGGGTAGAGGAGCAAACGCTCCCCTACCCGATTTTTAATTTTTCTAACAGCCTACGAAGTGGTAAGAACTCGCCTTCGGCAGCTATCGTAAGACTATATTCACAGCTGAAATAGTATCGTTGGGTTTGTTGCGATGTTATTTACACTTTCCTTGCGAGTTGCTCCATATGTCACGCTAAAGGTATAGGAACCAGATAGTAGTTCCTTGTTAGTCTCTCCGCTGGTTGTATTTCCGAAGGGCCTCCAGCTTCCTGCATAATAGCTTACCATGCCGCCATTGATTGGATTCCCTTGGCTATCCTTCAGCTGCACCTTAACGTTAATCGTCTGGTAGACAACCACAGGATCAGTTCCAATATTTTGTACCTTTTCGTTATGCGTTCCTTCATAAGTCATGTCAAACGTATAGGAACCAGGCAGTAATTCCTTGCTAATCTCACCGCCGCTTGTAGTTCCAATTGCCCGCCAGCTTCCTGCATAGTAGCTCGCACTGCCAACATCCAGCGGATTCCCTTGGCTGTCCTTCAATTGCAGCTTGACTTTAACGGTCTGGAACACAACCACGGCGTCAGTCTCGGTATTCTGTACCTTTTCCTTGTGCGTTCCTTCATAAGTCATGTCAAACGTATAGGAACCAGGCAGTAATTCCTTGCTAATCTCACCGCCGCTTGTAGTTCCAATTGCCCGCCAGCTTCCTGCATAGTAGCTCGCACTGCCGACATCCAGCGGATTCCCTTGGCTGTCCTTCAATTGCAGCTTGACTTTAACGGTCTGGAACACAACCACGGTATCGGTTCCTGTATTTTGTACCTTTTCCTTGATCGTACCTTCATATTTCATCGAAAAGGTGTAGCTCTTATTCGGCAACGTTTTACTTACGGATCCGGAGGCATCCGTTATGCCAAAATCCTTCCATCCCCCGTCGTAGTAGCTGACTACCCCTCCGCTGAGTGGATTTCCGCTGCTGTCTTTGAGTTGAACCTTAACAGCTGTAGAAGACAGCGTAAAGCTAACTATTTGAGGAGACTCAACATTCCCCGCTTGATCCGTTGACTTATAACTCACTTTGATCTGGCCTTGCTTATCAAACGTAACTGGCGCTGTATAAAGCAGCCATGTAGTCCCGTTATCCAGACTGTACTCAGTTTTGGCTGCACCCGATGAGCTATCGACGCTATTCAATGTAACCGTGACCGGGCTTGCGTACGTCCCATTCGGTCCATCCGGTTGCAAAGGCAATACGCTTGCTGTAGTAACTGGAGCTATTTTATCGATATTGCCTATCACATAACTCGTTTCATTGGATACGTTGCCTGCGGCATCCGCTGCTCTTGCATATAAGGTGTTGTTGTCCGAAACGGCGATAGGGCTTGTGTATGCTGTCCATGCACCGCTTGCGCCCAGTTTATATTCTTTCACTGCTGCATCAGTCGGATAGCCGATCGTTACGGTGACGTCCGTGTTGGTCGGTGTTGTCTTATCTGCAGTAAAGATAGGATCAATAACCAGTGGGCGAGTCACGGTAACTTCGATCGTGTTCGTTCTAATTGTCGATCCACCTAAAGTAATATCAGCATAAACGTTCGCCGTTCCCGCTTTGAGCGCTTTAACCTCTCCATAAACAACGGACAGAACAGTCGGGTCGCTGCTTGTGAAGGAAGTGGTGCCCCCTGCCAAGATGGCCGGCAGTCCGTTCTCCAGAACGCCGGAACTGATAATCGGCTCACTTTGCCCCTGATCCAGCGTAACCTTGGCCATTGATATTGAAGCTTGGGCCAAAGGAACTTGTAGTTTATACAGCGTTGGCCCCGATGTATAGTAGATGCTTCCGTCTACACCCAGGTCCAGCAGATTCGATTGCGTTTCCGTAAGTTTACGGTATTTCAGAGTGACAGGATCGAATACGGTTACGTTGCGAGCAATGGTCGTATACAGCAAGCCATCTTGCCCCCAGCGTAAATAAAAGCCTCTCCATGAGCTGCCGCCTTTCGCCCCCGGGTAAACTAACTTGCTCTTAACAACCGCGTTGGTGTCGGGATTCAACGCATAGACTGCGAATATGTCCGCACCCTCAGTATCAATTCCCCATGCTCCGCCCCAAAGTAGTCCATCAGGTCCAAAAGACAGACCGCCGAGCAATTTGAACGATGAGATGCCCGGGATAGCGGGTACAAACTCATCCAACTTGGTGTTTGTGGCCGCATTCCATTTGAACAGCTTGGCTGTTGCAGCCGTCCTGGTGGAACCGAGGCCACCTTCGACCGACGTGCCTCCGTAAACAATCCCATTCTTATAAGCAAGAGCAATGATGCTTTGATCCTGCACAACATTTCGGGTTGATCTCCACAATTTAGTTGTATCATCGTAGGTCGTCAAACTGCCGCCCAGTTTCCCGTAAACCGGTATCGTTCCAATAAACAGCTTGTTATCGCCGGAAGCGATCGCATAGGGCCGGTCTTGAAAATCCGGGATTGTGTAAACGAGGCCGGGATTATTTGCTGTCGTTTCCCCGTAATTATAGGGTAGGCTTGCGTCGAAGCGGTTAATGCGCGCCCCGCCGTAATTGCCGAAATAGGTCTTGCCGTTTAAAAAGCCGATTTCCTCAATTTGGTGCGGAGAATACGGGTTAGACATTTGTCTCTCCAAGCTCTGCGTTGACTGATTGAATATGGTCATTCCATCAATGAAACCGCCGAGATATAGCTTGCCATCAGGCCCTGCTGCCAGACTTTGAACATCGACGCCATCCTTTGCTATAGCTATTAAGGAGGTCTTTAAAGAATTATCTTGCGGGTTATAAAGCGTATAGTATCCATTCTCATATAAAGTAGCCAACACTTTGTCGCCGCTATCCGGCAATGTAATCCAATTGATCGCTTTCGTCCCATAGTCCAGCAGCTTCACTTGCGGTGTTACGGGCTGCACCGTATTCGTCGAGACATTATAAGTCCACAGATCTCTTGAATTTTTATTTCGATAATAGATTAGATCAGAATTATAAGGTGACGGAGGAGAAAGGTAACCGTCAAACGCTTCTGGGGAGTCATTGGGTATCAGCAATTTCTCATTCAGTGTCTGTTCGTCCATGATGGAGAGCGAAGTTCCGTGTACAATATATACGAGTCCGTTGTAGGGCCATATATTGTGCACGAAGTCAGGTTTCCCAGTAAATGAAAGCGTGATCTCTGTGCGTTCCCCGGTAATCCGGTCCATGCGCATCAAATGCTTTAACGAACCTATTCCCGTATACAGGTATCGCTCGGAAACCCCGACCCCCCGGGCATATTGCTCGGTTCCTTGCATTCTGCCAAGATCGACAAACTCATTTGTTCTTGTATTGTAACTGAATACTTTGGCATTCGGATATGTACCGCCATATATGAGGCCATCGGAGCTCGCATCTAGATCCCATACAAAGTTGTCGGATGGATTTCCGTTCCCCACCGAAGTAATAACTTTTTCTTTCGGGTCGTACTTCCAGAAACCACGATTTTGCGAAGCGGCAAAATAGACGTTCTTATCCGATCCGACCGTAACTGCCCAAGTTTGTGTTGTGCCGGGAACAGCCTGGGAGAAGTTGATTTTCCCTGTAGCGGCATCGACAGCATAAAAAGTCCCTGGATTGCCGTTAGCTACAAAATAAACCTCATTGTTGCCTATCGTTCCCCCCTGAGTCAACGCCGTGATCGTCGGTTTACCCAAGTCGACAGGATTGCCATACTTAAACGGTAATTTAAGTGCGTCACCTTTATAAGTAAATGAAACATCGTCAAAATAGGCTTTACTGAGAGTCGCTACGCCGGAATACAATAGAACCTGCGCTGTGGCCGTGTTATCCGGAGCTATGCCCTCTATTTTGATTTGCTTCCATGTATTGAGCGGTGAACCATGTGAAACGGAGGATGTTCCAATTTCTTTGCCTGATGCATTATAAAATTTGATATAAATGCTTACGCCTCCTCCGGATACTAAGTAAACGCTGGCTTTCGCTTCATATATGCCGTCTTCTTTCACACTGATCGCTTGAGTGCTCAGCCCAACGGATTTATCCGTATAGGTGTCTTCAAGCAACAGACTAGACAACCCACTGTTTTGCTCCGTCTTACTTATCGACACAGAGCCTGCAGGCGCACCTGAAGACACCCAACCAGGAATAGTTGCTCCTGAAGGATCTTCAAATCCGGGATTGATCACGGCAATCGTATCGGTCACGCGGTAAAACTGTGCCTCGTCTACATATGCCCTCATGGTAGTACCCGATGAAGCATACACGAAGACCGTCGCAAAGGCTGCATCCGCCGGAGCAATACCTTGGGCTTGAATGTCCAGCCATTTGTTTAACGGGGGCGCGGAGATGTTATAAGTCGCCTGTTTGTTCAAAGGTTTCCCCGCTGCGTCATGCCAACGAATCCAAAGAGAAGGGGTTCCTGTAAAGTTTTCGATATACAACTTGACTGCTGCCTCATAAGATTTTCCGGGCGTTACGGCCAGCTTTACGCTTTCCGCTCCAAGCGCCCCTGCCACTGCCCCAGTTCTCTCCATCTTCAAGCTTCTATTGCCTGCGAATTTGATCGTTTCTGACAAAGAGAGCCCTGAAGGTATACCGGCAGAAAAATAACCCCAGCCCGGAATTTTGCCTGATACTAAATCTTGTTCGAATCCGGAGTTGGGCACCGGAATGATCTCCGCCGCCTCAGCGGCTCGTACGTTGGAGGGCAAGTAAAAAGCTAAGCATAGCAAAGTTAACAATCCCAACAACCATTTGGAAAACGCACTTCTACCAACCATGGATATAGCCATTTTCATCATCCTTCTTCAAAATTCTACCTGATTCGGTAGTGGGTGTGGTGATAAGCCAGATTGATGTTTGTGAAATCGCTTACATTTCGTGTATAAGCGAACTAATGAGAATAAGTCGCAACCTGACCAGTCACGGTGCATGACAACGCTATTTTCAAATGAAAAATGTCTAGAAATATCTATCATACTCTCATGGACTGGTAGGCTTTGATGAAGGAAAACGAGGTACGCATCAACAATGAATGGCATTGAACAACTTGCACAATATTGGCTTTGAGCGTTTCTTTTGGGGATCATCGTATACGAACAGCAGTGATTACAACATTTCAAGAGATACAGGTACAGCACTTACTTGTTTCTCAGCTTCCCCTCCTTGCTCCTTCCCGTAATCAATGAGAACGCCTAATACGTCTCGTGGAGATTCGCGAAGCAATTCGTAAGCCACTGTCATTGAGGGTAAAGACATCTCATGCGTGATAAGTGTTTGGATGGAAATCCGTCGTTCCGCAAGTAAACGAATAAATTCCGCCATGTTGCGACCTTCTGTCCAACGTACGTAACCGATGGGATAGTCGACGCCCTTGCTTTCGTAGCTGTCATGATATCGCCCAGGACCACCAGCGCGTGAGATGAGCACCTGTGCCTCTTTGGCAAACATCAGCTCCCGATCGAAGTCCATCTTCACATCGCCGACAATGACGATTTTCCCTCTGTCGCGAATCCAGCGAAGGGCCTGATCAATCATGCCGGAATTGGCACCATTGGCGCAGATGACGACCGCATCAACACCTTCATGCGGTTGAAACGAATCGATAGTGCGATTAACATCCTTTACATTGTCGCATACTTGTACGGCACAGGCTTCCGAAAGCTTGGCGCAGCGTTCCGTCAACAAATCAAGCCCGATTACCCTGCTGCCGGAAACGTCTGCAATCCGACATACGATTTGTCCCAGTATACCAAGTCCAACCACGACAACCGATTCTCCAAAACGCAGATCCGCTTGCCGCAGCGCATGAATGGCGATCGCACCAAGTCCGACGAAGGATGCTTCTTTGGAGCCGCACTCATCTGGAAGGGGAACAACTAAATGCTTAGGCACCACTAAGAATTCCGCATGCTTCACATAAGGAGAGCCGTAACAAGCGACCCTCTGCCCTACCTTCACATGGGAGACGCCTTCCCCAATTTCCCGCACAATTCCCATCGCGCTATAACCAAGTTGAATGGGAGTATCGGTCATCAGGTTTTTCAACAGAAGCTCTGTGCCCGAACTAATTGCGGAATAGCAGGTTTCAACACGCACATGGTTCGATTCAATGGAAGGTTCTTCAATGTCTAAGACTTCAACCTTGCCTCTCAAGGAAATTACTGCTTTCATCTCTTCCCTCCTTTCTTTTTGGTATTTATCTGGTTCATATAATTCATGTTAAGCGATTGTAAAACGACTGTCAAACCTTTTTTCATAGACATTTCGTCCTTTTATTTCTGCAAGTAGATTTAGATAAGCATCAAATAAGAACCAGATGTTATGATATAATCAACTTTAAGATAGGGGTTGACTAGCATGAAGAATGATATGCTCTCATCTCTGCTGGAAACAGCCGAGTTAAAAGTGTTAAAGTTTGATATCCATCGCCGTCGCGAGATGAACTACCGGAACCGTGTATTTCAAGAGTATTACATGATGACCTATGTGCGAAAAGGCTCGGCCAAACTCAGAGTTCAGGACAACATCTATGTGATTGAACCGGGATCCGTCATTTTTATTCCTACTTTTCTGGAACACGACCAATATAAAGATAGCGATGAGGAAACCGAGTTTCTCTGGTGGCATTTTACTTACAAGATTCAGAATGTGATCGATGTGCTGCCGTTTTTACAGATCCCTTATATCTATCCGCTGAAAAATCACAAAAAATTCGAAGCCGTATTCGACGAATTCATTCTCTCCACCACAAGGGAAGGCCATATCCCTAACATCATTTTGCAAAAAGCAAAATCTCTTGAATTGCTTTATTTGTTATTGGACAATGCTTTGGGAAGTACGAATATCACGGATTTGAGACAGCAGTCTCACAGCTTTTTGTCCATCTTATTGAAGATTGTAACTCAGCCCGAGGCTTCGCTTTCCTTATCGGAATTAGCCAAGGATTTACATATGAACCCAACCTACGTAAGCAACCACTTCAAAGAGATGTTCGGCAAATCACCGATCCTTCTGCATCGGGAAATGAAAATCGCAAAAGCGAAATCGCTTTTGGAAATGCAAGAATTGAACATTACCGAGATCAGCAGCACCCTCGGATTTAACGACCTCCAAACCTTTACCCGCCTTTTCAAGAAATACACGGGCATTTCCCCCGCCCAATACAAGCGTTTGTTTGATAAAAATATTTAAAAATGCTTCCAGCCACCCTACCTGTATAAGTGTTAAACTTCAGCAAAGTTGTGCTCTATTTTTGTAAGTCCGATGCCTATACACTAATCTCGTGGGTCAATGAACCCGTTCGAGGAGGTAAGGAAATGGAAACACTGCGTATCGTTTTCACAGAAAAACAAAAGGTTGAGGTCCGAAAGGAAACGTTCGATCCTACACTCGGTCAAACCGAAATTTTATGTACCGCTCTATGTTCCCTGATTAGTACAGGGACAGAGCTTCAATGCCTTAGAGGTGTATTTGACCCCGAAACCAACTGGTCGGACTGGGTGAAGTATCCGTTCTATCCCGGCTATTGCATGGTAGCCGAAGTGCTTGAAGTTGGCCCTGAAGTTAAGGGGATACAAAAAGGGGATCGCGTGTTTGTCGAGAATTCGCATACGCAATATTTCAAAACAGATGCCAAGCACGCCTATCTTCTTCCGCAGAATATAAGCGCCGAGCAGGGCGTATGGATCAATCTTTCCAAAACAACACAGCTTGGCGTAAGAAGAGCAGAGCTGCAGTTAGGAGAAACGGTAGGTGTCATCGGTCTAGGAATTCTCGGACAGCTGGTTACTCAATATCTATATCTGTCTGGGGTCAAAGAAATTTTCGCCATCGATCCTGCAGAGAGCCGTTTGCAGCTAGTTGGGCAACGACCCGGCATACATCTGCTGCCCATGGATGCGGGAAAAGCACATGAAGAAATCAAGCATAAAACGGGTGGCAGGATGCTGGATGTTATCTTCGATATTACCGGACATCCGGCCGTTTTGGCCCAAGCCACTCGGCTCGTCAAGCCTTTGGGACGAGTTATTTTGCTGGGAGATACAGCTACACCTTCTGAGCAGGGAATGGGCCGCAATGTTGTGTCTAATTCCGTTTCCATTCTAGGCATCCATGCCTCTATGAATTACCAAGGTTGGAATCACCCCGAAATGGCCGCCTTATTTTTAAGTTATATCGCACAGGGACGAATGGACGTGTTACCTTTGATTACCCATCATCCTTCCCCATTGGAGGCCCCGCAGGTGTACGATTCATTGGTGAAAAACCGCAGTTCGGCCATGGGTGTCCTGTTTGATTGGACGAAATTAAAATGATGAAATCGGAAGAGAGGAGTCGAATTGTGAAATCACAATTGAGGGTAGGACTGATTGGATGCGGGGCCATATTACAGCGGCGCCACTTGCCTGAGTACCTTGCACATAAGGACGTAATCATTGTAGCTGTATGTGATCCTAATTTGGAACGTGCACAAGAAATTGCTAGGCAGTTTGGTATACCGAATGCCTACGAAACACATCAACAACTGCTGCAGAGTGGCGGGATTGACGCCGTTTCCGTCTGTACGCCGAATCATCTTCACAGCTCCGTGTCCATTGAAGCCATGGAATTGGGCCTGCACGTACTGGTTGAAAAGCCGATGGCCACCTCTCTGAAAGAAGCGGAAGCAATGATTCGCACGGCTAAAGAACAGAATGTATTTTTGATGGTCGGCCACAATCAAAGGTTTATGCCTGCACATCGCAAAGCGAAAGACATTTTACAATCCGGAAAATTAGGCAAGGTGTTAAGCTTTAGCACGGTATTTGGTCATTCTGGACCCGAACATTGGAGCATAGATGGCAAAAACAGCTGGTTTTTCAACCAGGAGCACGCCTTTTCCGGAGCATTAGGGGATTTAGGCATCCATAAAGCGGATTTGATCCACTGGCTGTTGGAAGATAGTATCATGGAGGTCACGGCATTTTGCTCGACGCTGCATAAGCCTACGAACGTCGATGATCACTCGATGATCTTATTGAAAACAGCCAGCGGAACCGTAGGCTCGTTAACAGCCAGCTGGACTAACTATGCGAATGAAATTAACGCCACTACTTTATACTGCGAAAAAGGCACACTGAAAATCGGAACCGATGACCGTTTCGGAGTGATCGTTGAATACTCAGATGGTATGAGAGATTTCCATGAAGTCGGGGCATTGCAAAGCAATAAGGCAGGGGAGCAGCATAATTCGGGCATTATTCATCATTTTGTCGATGGTATTCTGTCCGGCAACGGCCATGACATTACCGGAGTGGATGGGTACAGAGCGCTTCAGACCATCCTTGCGGGTATGGAATCCCAGCGTTTGAAGAAAGTCGTCGTTATTCCGGAGCTGGCGGAAATTAATTAGTTCTTTTCTACAATGTAAAAAAGTGCCCCTCCCACGCGATTGCAATGGGAGTCGCACTTTTGTTGTCCGAAGTCAGGATAAATTTCATACTGCTTCTTTGTAGCAACTGTATGCCATCATATGAAGTCTAGAAAATCTCCTATTGATGTTTATCTAATGGAACAACTGTAAACGTAGTCTTACTCGCTTTCCTCTTCTCCACTATCGTTGGTATTTGGTCGATTTTAAGAACATCTATGACGCCACTCTCATTTTGAGTTAGAGTCAAAGACAAAATCATACCTCGAATCGTATTCTCACTTTTTGTCAGCTTCGACGATACGAAGTTACCTAAAGAGGAAGCCGCGACTCGATTGCGCACTTTGCCATCATTGTCTTTTACAACGGTCTGAGTTACCGGGTGCAGCACATGCGGATGTGAGCCTAAGACTACGTTAACGCCTTGTTTAAAAAGGAACTGCATCAATTGCTTCTGATCTCTGCTTGGATACGTCTGATACTCTTTCCCAAAATGTAAGCATACTATGATGAAATCGGTTTTGTTTTTCAATTGACGGATATCTGCAATCATCTTTTTTCGATCAAATGGGCTCACCATCCAACGATGAGGAACAGGTATGGCATTCGTCCCTTTGGTATAGGCCAAAATACCAATATTCACCCCTTTTACATGCATTATCAGATGCTGTTTAGCTTCATCAAGGGAACGGGAGGTACCCGTATGCTTGAGCCCGTGTTGATCGAGGACCTTTAACGTTCGCTTTAAGCCAACTACACCACCATCCATACAATGATTATTGGACGTTGTTAATACATGAAAACCTGCGTTTTTCAGCGTTGCTGCCAATGCATCCGGGCAATTGAATACGGGATACCCGGTTCTCGGATTCCTTCGTTCCATTGGACAATTACATTTGGGCCGGATTCCCATCCTGCCCAATTGCCTGTTCCCAGAGAAGGTCGTCTCCAGATTACCAATCGTTAGATCGTGGTTCATTAGATAAGGTTTAATGGGTTCAAAAATAGAATCAAACGAATATCCGTCTCCTTGTTTAGCAGAGTCAATGATTTCACTTTTCATTAACAAATCTCCGACAGCGGCGATCGTTATTTGCACCAACGCATTCCCTCCTCTCATGAGCACATTATTCGATGAAAGGGGTTGTTGATTGCAAAATAGGCTGGGCTTTGAAGCCCACGCAGGTTGGGCGAAGCGGTACTAGGCGTTGGTGTTGGTGTTGGTGTTGGTGTTGGTGTTGGTGTTGGTGTTGGTGTTGGTGTTGGTGTTGGAGCTGGGTGCTGATGCTGGTCCTGGGTGCTGGGTGCTGGGTGCCGAGTGATGAGTGTTGGTGTTGGAGCTGGGTTGTTCCCACCGTTGCATTGTATATAGTGATGTTAATCATCGTTAAATATGGCGATTCCCCTTTCACATACACTTTAACAATGAAAAACATCAGTTTGGAGCGGAAATCGGACTAATGAGCTTGATTCCACATCATCTAACGATGTTTTATATCGTTAACGGAACACATTCCCTCCTCGTTCAAACTTTAGTGATGAAAAACATCATTACGGAGCGGAAATCGTACAACCGGGCCAGCGTTTCCAATTCCGACGTCTCGCACGTAACTGTCCCAAAACCAAATTGTGATTTTCCATCCCCCATATAAAAAGAAGAACCTCCATTCCACTGGAAGTGGATTTGGAGGTTCCTTTACGAAAAATTTGAGAATGACTCATTCGCGTTGAATCCATACGGCGTCTTGCTAGCTCCAGTCGTTGTGGCTTATCTTTAGCGCTGCCCCGGTTTCACCAGCAACCCGCTCGGAAGCTTAGCATCCCAATTACCGGGGAGTGGCAGGCCCAGTGCAGAAAGCGCAACGGCAGCCGTGTCCATGATAGTCAGGCCAGCCAAATCAGCCTCTGAGTAAACGCCAGGACCACGGCAGCCCCAGGAAATCGTCATGTCTTTCGGATGATCGCTGCCATGATTGAAAGCATCCAAGCCCCCGCCGCCATGATCCGTCGTTACGATAATCAGACTGTTTTCCAGCATTCCTGCATCTAGAATGGCTTTACTGATCTTACCGATTTGATTATCTGCGCGCGAGATCGCCTTTAAGTACTCCTCGGAGCCATACCCATGCCGATGGCCGGCAGCATCCACATCATCCAACTGAACGAACAGCAGCTCAAAATCCGGATTGTTACGGATATACGCGGCAATGGCAGGAACCAATTCATCATCCGGTGCAGCGTATTTATAAACCGCATCATTCTCTTCAATGATCCCTGTCTGGATTGGTTTCCATGAGACGAAGGAAGCCATCTTACTGTTAGGATTGGCTTCACTTATGATTTGAAATAAGGAAGGCGCTGCCGAGGCGACTGGATAGTTCCGTTCCATTTTAATATTCAAATGGGACTCATGCCTCTCCGGCGTTACGCCATGCAGCAGAGAACCCCAGCATTCCCCGCTATTGGAGGGAAATACGGTTTGGGCATGATCCGTTTTGGCTCCGCCCAGGAGGAGTGCATCGATATACGGCGTATCCGCTTCGCTGACAAACGCCCCCGCTCCATCTATACCAAGAATGATGACTCTTTTGATCGCCATTGTAGATGCCATTGTCAATCCCTCCGATTACAAGTTATCCCAAATCCGGCGTATCCGTCAGTTCAATGACCGGCTTCTCCGTATGATGTAATTCAAATACGATAATTTCATTGCGTCCAATTCGCAGTAATGGCGCCGGCAGATACAACGTTTGCTGGGGCCCTTTCTCCCAATAACGTCCCAAGTTAAACCCGTTAATCCAGACTGCGCCTTTCGACCAGCTGTCTAAACGAACGAATGTGTCCCCTGCTTCTTCCACGGTGAATTCCCCTCGATAAAAAGCAGGACGATCATTCCTTTCACTCACCTCAGCGGTGCGTCCAAACGGAATCGCAGTCAAGTCGTCCAGTGGGAGTGGATATATTGTCCAATCAAACAAGAACTGATTGTTCATCCTTACACCCTCTGTAATGCCTTTATAGTCCTTTAGTTTAGGACCATAATTGACGCGGCCCATGTTCTCGACCATAATGTCCAGCTTCGCGCCTTGTGCGGGAATGTCCATCTGGAGTGGACGCGAGTCCCATCTTTCCACCGTGCCTTGGTAGACGCCATCCAAGAAAACTTGCGCACGGTCATGCACCTCCTGCAGGTGCAGCATTTCACCGGTACGAGGCCCAGATACATGTGTGGAATAAACGATGAATCCATAGCTTTGGCCCAGCTTTTCCATCGGCTCTGGACAAGTGCTCTTAACGGGCTCAGTGAGATGCGATAAATGGTCAAGCATATCTGCTTTTTCAGTCAACGTGATACGACCGTAGCTTTTCTTCTTAATAGGTGCAGGTAATTCTGGAAAATCCTTAACATCTTTGCCTAGAAAACCTGCAATGACGCTGCGGACAGCTCTATATTTCTCCGTCTCATCTCCGCATTCGGACAAAGGCGAATCATAGTCGTAGCTGGTGATTGTCGCTTCATATTTGTCATGATAATTCGCTCCATTGTAGAAGCCGAAGTTCGTCCCGCCATGGAACATGTAGAAATTCACTGAGGCACCAGCGCGAAGCATTCGGTCGAATACGTCTGCAACATCGCCCGCTTCACGCGTGTGGTGAGGCTTCAACCAGTGATCAAACCAACCGTTCCAGTACTCCATGCAAAAGAGCGGCTCATCAACACGGTATTCGCGAAATTTATCAAAAGCTTCCTCCGGTTTAGAACCGAAGTTCACCGTGGCAAGCGTGCCTGGAACCGTCCCGCCTTGCAGCATGCCGTCCTCCGGACCGTCAGACGTAAACAGCATAACATCTACACCGCGTTTAATGAGTCCATCCCGCAAATACGTTAAATACGTTGTGTCATTGCCGTAACTGCCATACTCATTTTCAATCTGCATCGCAATGATGGGTCCACCATTCGTGCTAAGCAGCGGGACCAATAGAGGGATCAGCGCGTCATAGTAACGGTCAACTTTCTCCAGATAAGCCCGATCCATGCAGCGAAGCCGCATTTCCGGATATTTCAACAGCCATGCCGGTAATCCGCCAAACTCCCACTCCGCACAGATATAAGGGCTCGGTCGCAAAATCACATGCAGCCCCAGCTCGCCAGCCTTCCGAATGAATCGCTCCACGTCTGCAATGCCAGCGAAATTAAAAACATTTTCCTCGGGTTCATGCAAATTCCAAGGCATATACGTCTCCACGGTATTAAACCCGCAGGCTTTAAGCTTGATTAAACGATCTTCCCAATAGTCAGGTACGACACGAAAATAATGGATAGCTCCAGATATAAGTTGAATAGGCTTCCCATCTAAAAAAAACTGCTTATTTTGAGCTTGTAAATTGGACACGGTTATCCCTCCGGCGAATGAATGCGATAGTGTATGAATGATCTAATCATCGCTGAAAAGGCGGTCAATCCTCAATCTCCAAATGGAGCATTTTCTATACCAAATGTGCCAATTGAGTGATATGATTGAGTGTACAGAGATGACGTACGGAGGGAGCTCTTCATGGAAGATTTGTACCGTTTTCCGAATATGATCAATACCTTACAAGTCGTAGGATGCCATTTTGGCTTGAAGCCCCCGGGATGGCATTACCCTCGGCATCATCATCATTTGTTTGAGCTGCTTTACTGCTCGGAGGGTGAAGTCGTTCAAGAAATGAACCGCGAATCGATTACGATGCGGCAAGGAGACTGGCTGCTGATCAAATCCGGCGTCAGGCATCAATCTTCGAATTTGGCTTCTGTAGATTATGGCTACTTTAATGTGCATTTCGATCTCGATGATACCGAAATACGCAGCCTGCTCTCGACTACTCCTTATCGGCACATCCATCATCAGGATGCGGAGCAAAGCAAGCTTCAGTTCTACTTGAGCGAACTAGAGGCCGTCATGCATCGCAATCGGTCGAAGGATACCGATGAGCAAGAGCAGCAACCCTATTTGCGTTTCGAGGATAAGCTGCTGCTGCATTCATATACATTGCTCATCATTCATGACGTGCTAAATTTGCTTCGCGAACACGACTCACTAAGTAAACATGTGCCAAAGAAGGACAAAAACGCCTCCTTGTTCACCGCGGATGTTGCCCATGCGATTGAAGAGAAGCTGTCGCTCGGTCTCTGCGAGGAGGCGTCCGTCGCGGGGGTTGCGAAAGATCTGAATCTGAGCCGCAGTCAGTGCAGCAAGCTCTTCTCTAAGGTGTACGGACTATCGCCGCGTCAGTATGTCAGCCGGCAAAAGCTGAATCTGGCCAAAGAGCTGCTCGTCACAACCAATTTGCCGATGACAGACATTGCGGAGAAGCTCGGCTTCCATTCGGCCAGCCACTTCTCGCGGCAATTCCGGCGCTGGACCGGCCTGTCGCCAAGTGAATTCAAGCCGAAGCATCATGCCACGCAGCAGCCTCTTGTACTTTAACGGAACTAAGAGTCGCTATTTTGGTCAAAACCACAAGAATGACATGTTTCGCGGAACCACAGGACGTTATTTTGTTATTTTTGTCTCCGAATCTTACTTTTTCACCAAATAACGGCTCCACGTTCCGCTAATCCTATTTTCAACGTGTTTATCACGAAATAACGCATCGTGGTTCCCCTTCAACTGTATAAGAGGGTATTTTTTAACCTGCGCGTCCATCCGGTTTTTACTAATAAAAACGCCCGCAAACCTCAAAGTTTGCGGGCGTCTCGCGTACCGTACTCCTGTGTTCAGGTTTGCAGGCGTTCTCTTGTACTTACTCCTGTGCCGCGCCTAGGTCCGGCGTTTGTGCTTCAACCTCGTTAATCACGACGCTTTGTGATTCTGGTTCCCACTGCACATCGGCTTTCAGCGCTTCACTAATGAAGCGAGCCGGCACCATCGTGGACCCATTATAGACTTCTCCAGCCACTTCTAGATCAACGGCTTGTCCATTCACAAAGGCTTTATGAACACCTATCACAAGCTTCACTGTGACACCATCTTTCACTACGGTAACCGAGTTATCTTCTGGATTCCAAGTAACGGTAGCCTGCAAAGCCTCAGCGATCGCTCGGAAAGGAACTAACGTATTCCCATCTTTAATAAATGGCGGGACTTCAAAGTTAGGCTCAAGACCATTAACGTAAGCTTTAACACCTAGTTTGCCTCTCTTACTATTCAGTGCTCCAAGCTTTTTATATACAGTCAGGTTCGTAGAGTCTGATTTAATCACTTCTGTTTGAATCTCTGCAGCTATGTCCAAATCCCCCTTATTCTCAGCTTCAATGGCCGAGTCCGCGAGAATTGAACCAATATCTGCCGTATCACTTAACTGCAAATTGTACTTTTCTAACAGTTTGGATATGATGGCACCGGCAGGGCGATCTTTGACATTTTCGTACGCGTTTTGTAACCCTTTATACCCCTTATGTCCATGAGAGCCGTAGGTAGATGAAGTCACCGTTTCATGTTCCCCAGAATCCTTCTTTTCCTTCTTTCTTTTTTCCTTTTCTTCTTCTTTTCCCTTTTTCTCCTTCAACTTCGCGTCCACTTGATCATTAGAACTTGTACTTGATTTAGAACTTGAACTTGTACTCGAACTTGTACTCGAACTATATTGATCCGAACCTTTATCATGCTTAGGCTCTGCATATGCCGCAGAACTTAACAAACTACCCAGAACTGCTATCGAAACCACAATGTTAAGTTTCCATTTCATGCTTTACACGCTCCCAGAATAATTTGTCGTTTTTTGTTAGTTCACTCATTATAGCCAATAAACGGACAACATTCTGTATCACAGCACACAAAATGGCACTTTAATTCTTGCCTTATTCTTGCCTCTTTCCAGCATTATTCACCTTTCCTGAACTGCCCCGGTGTAATCCCCTCATAGCGCTTAAACACTCTTATGAAGGTATTACTGTTCGAGAAGCCGACCTTTTGTGTAATATCCGTAATCGTATCATCGTTCTCCGTCATCAACTGCTTAGCCAGCTGGACACGCTGTTTATTAACGTAATCAATAAATGTTTCCCCAGACTGCTCCTTGATGAACCGCGATAAATACGGCGCATTCACTTCAAACTTCAGAGACAGCGAGGTCAAGCTCAAATCCATATCCGCCAAATGCTCATCAATATAACTCAGCACTTGATCCTTCAGATTCGTATTATGACTTTTCTTCTTGGAATCGACATAGTCACAGACGGTTTTCAAAAACTTATAAATCTCATCTTCAATTTCCACAAAGGACTCGCACTGGGTCAATTGTTTAATGAGCGCATGCTTCTCTACCGCAAGTTCATTAGGACCCTGATCGAGATGCTCGATAGCTTTCAAGATCGTGCCGATCAATTCAAACATAAGAAGCTTTCCAAGCTGCAGCGACAACGTGCCATCCGACACATTCGTTACGATCAGTTCACTGACGGCCTCCATGGCCTCCTCGTACTGCCCGGTTCGAATATGATTAATCAGCTGCCGCTCCATATCCAGCGGATAATACAGCTCGTTCTTTGGTCGTTTGATCCGATCAAAAGGTATAATTTGGCTCGGACCAATGACGAATTTATATTCAAGCGCCTCCAGCGCCTCATCGAACCCATGGGGTATGCCGGTCAAAAGAGGATGAATATCACTGATTCCTATCGTCAGCTGAATATAAAATTTCCCCTGAATAATCGTCTGCGCCTCTTGCGCAATCTCAATCAATTCCTGCTTCGTCCGAACTTCATCGTCATTCTGAATATTAACTAGAAAAGCGATCATACCGTCCACCTCGGTCGTGAAAACCGTATGTTTTCGGCCAATCAGCTCTTCCGTAATGTTCGTCACAATATAATAAACATACTGCAATTTGGACTCTGCATCACGTGACCCGCTATCAGCAAACAAAGCTTCATAATCGCCGATATGAAATAATAGGACGGCAAAACGGTTCGTCTCGAACCGCAGGTCAAACGATTCCATCGATTGCGCGAGTGCAGAACCGCTCTCGACTCTGCCTTTAAGCAGCCGTGCCAGAAAATGGCTGCGCAGCACGTCTTGCTGCTTCTGAATTGTTCGGTTTGCCGTAACCTGCAAAGCTTCATTTTCGGACATGAAGGACTGGAGCAGGGAGAATTCATTCCCAATCCCTTCGATATTGGACTTCACCTTCGGAGAAACCAAATCCACCATGCGGCGGATCGGCATATAATGTCTTCGCGTCAGCCAAATGGACATCGGACCACCGACAAAAACACACATAAATAAGCCCGCATAAATCCAGCTGCGCAATTGACTTACTTTCGCTGAATAAATTTTCGTAGGAACGATGGACACATACTTCCATTCATTTTCAACCGAAGAAACGTAAGAAACCGTTACCTCTTCCTTGCCCCATTTTTGACTAAATGAGCCTTCCGCTGAGCGAATCTGCTCGAAATCAATATCGGATACATGATCCGAATCGCCAGCAGTCATCAGCAGCTTATTGGTGGAATCGAGTATCAACACACTGCCTGCTTGGGCAATCTGGATATTTGAGATGGCTGCTTTCAAACGCTCTGCGTTCAGCATGACGACAAGTGTTGCCGGCGCTTCGCTGGCATTTTGAATCGGCAGTGACTGCATGTACACCATGTCATCGTCAGCGAATTGAAGGAAATTTCCATAGTAGATTTTCTCCATACTGTCGCTCCACTGCTTCATGGTGATGCCTTTATTTCCTGCATGGAGCAATTGGAAAAGGAGCTCATCTTGATTCATTGTCGAGGTCGTAACCCCGAAATGCCCTTTTTTCATATATACATATAAATCGTTAATATCCCCATTCGAGGCGGCATACGAACGAAGCGAAGTGATCAGATCCAGTGTATCGATCTTGACTTGCGAAGTGTTAAAATCAGCTTGATTAACATACTTAATGACTTTAGGATCGAGGGAAAGCTGGAGACCCATCCGCTTAATATCTTTGAACTGATTGTCCAGCGATTGCTTCACCTGGTTAAGCAGCGCTTTGTTGGATCGAACGACCTCTGAGTTCAATAAATGCTGCGACTGAAAAAGGACCAACATCGTGATGACGATGGGAATACATAGAATGGTTAAGTTCGAGTAAAGCCAAAATAAAAATACGCTCCGCTTCACAAAGAAGTCCTCCCTTACTCATGCTGTATGCAGTATTATCCCATCTTCAACAGCGCAAGTACATCTACGATTTTTGTATCATCATCATTTTTAGTGATTCCCTCACAGAAAGTGGAAAAAACCAAATATCCCGCCCTCTTTTTGAAGATCCAAGAAGAGAACAGGCCTGGTCGTTATTCTTTGAGCGCGCCGACCATAACACCTTTCACAAAATATTTCTGTAAAAAAGGATAGGCAATCAGAATCGGCAATGTAGCCACCATGATCGTTGCGTATTTAATACTTTCCCCAATCGCTTGCGTGTCGTTCGCATTCCCCGTTCCAGTGGTCATCGAATCCGTGCTGTTTTGCACCAGAATTTCTCGAAGAATCAGCTGCAGCGGGAACATCTCCCGATCGTGAAGGAACAGCATCGCATTAAACCAGGAATTCCAGTGAGCTACACCATAATAGAGCACCATAACGGCAATAACAGGCATGGACAGCGGCACTACAATCTGGAACAAAATGCGCCATTCACCTGCGCCATCAATCTTTGCGGATTCCATCAAGCCCTCAGGGATCGCTTCGAACGAAGTTCGCATAATAATCAAGTTCCACGTGCTTATCGCCACGGGCAAGATGAGGGCAAGGTAACTATTCCCCATGTGCAGATAGTTGTTGATTAACAAATAAGTCGGAATCAATCCGCCGCTGAAATACATCGTGAACACGATGCAGATCATCAAGAACTTCCGCATCACAAACTTTCTGGACAATGCGTAAGCCCCAAGCGTAGTAAAAAACAGATTTACCGCTGTGCCCAGAATCAGGATGAGCAATGTATTCCCATATCCCGTCAAAATGTTTGGATTCGCAATCACTTTCTGAAAAGCGTCGAGGTTAAACCCCAGCGGTTTCAACAACAAGCCCGAATGCTGGATTAGCAAATTGGAATCGCTGATGGAAGCCATGAACACATAGTAGAAAGGGTACAACGTACAGACGATAAGCAATATCATCAGAATTGCATTACCGATATCGAATAGACGCTCAGTTGCGCTTAATTTCATATTTAGTTCCTCCTACCACAACCGGCTGCCCGAGAATCGGCGGGATAAGCTGTTAGCGCTAATAAGTAAAACGAAGTTGATCATGGATTGAAATAGCCCAACGGCCGTTGTATAGCTATAATCATTCCCTTGTGCCAGCCCTTCACGATAAACAAAGGACGAAATCACATCCGCCGTTTCGTACGTATTTGGGTTATATAGCAGAACGACCTTCTCGAAGCCGACCTCCATCAATCCGCCAATTCGAAGAATGAGTAAAATCATAATTGTTGGAATGAGACCGGGAAGCGTTACACTCCAGATTTGGCGGAACCTTCCTGCCCCATCAACGCGAACAGCTTCGTACAACTCGGGGTTGATCCCGCTAAGCGCGGCCAAATAAATGATGGATGACCAACCGAGTTCTTGCCAAACAGACGTGCTGACGAAAATGGTACGGAAATTCTCTGCATTATTCATAAGGGCAGAATCTTGCCCGCCAAAGAACATAATGATAGAGTTTACAATCCCTCCGCGGTTCGTGAAGTCAATAATTAACCCTGAAATGACCACAATCGAAATGAAATGCGGCAAGTAGGAAACCGTCTGCACAATCGATTTAAAAAGCTTCTGGCGAAGCTCATTCAAAAGGATCGCAAGAATAATCGGTGCTGGGAAACCGAATATCAAATTATAAAAGCTGATCAGAAACGTATTGCGCAGCACGCGGATAAAATAATAGCTTTGAAAGAAATCTTTGAAATGTTGAAAGCCTACCCAATCGCTGCCCCAAATGCCTTTCGCAGGACTAAAATCCTTGAAGGCGATAACGGCGCCATACATCGGGAAATATTTAAAAATGAAGAAGTACAGCACAACCGGCAGGACCATCAGGTAGATCGCGCGATTTTTTCTTATGTCATCTAGTAAAACCCGAATGGAATGGGCCATGTTCTCTCACTTCCTTATACGTGTGATGAAAAAGGGGAGGCTGGCTCCCCTCGAGCTTTTTAGCGTTTGTTGTAACGATCTGTTGCCGCTTGGTAGATCTCCACAGCACGGTCCATATTCATCTTTTTCACTTGCTCTACCGTTTTATCGTAATCTTCAACTTTTGCGGCACCCATTACAATTTTGGTAATTTGCTCCGTCAATAGCGTACTCACATCGTTCAAAATTTTCGCTGACTCCTTCGCTTCATCCGTAGACAAAACCACTGGCGGCAGAATCACTTTATAGGCATTATTCGCATACTTAGCGTATAGTTTTACAGCATCTTTTTGTGCAGGTAATTGATAATACTGATCGTTGTAACGGTCATCATCCAAACCGGAGAAGCCGTAGTTGGCGATAAAATATTTAGCCATCGCTTGACTGATTGGCAGATTGTCCGGATTTTTCAAAATCAGGTCCGTGTACTTCGGTTGACCGTCTACTTTCGTGTACGTTTGACCATCGATACCGAAATTTTTGAGCATTGCGCCTTCTTCGCTATACAGATAGTCCAAGGCTTTTACCGTTTCTGCCGCATGCTTGTTTGCACTCGTAATAACTGTTCCAATGTTGTCGTATTCCCATGACGCTTGCACAAATTTAGGCTCGTCGCCCTTTTTCAAAACCGGATATTGGACAGCAGAAAGCTTCGCTTTCGGGTCTGTTTTCTGCAGCGCCGGTGTATACGTACCGATGCTTCCGCCGATGAAACCGTAGAACGCTCCCGCTTTACCGGAAGTTACTTTCGCATCCATCGTTTTGGTGTCATTGGAAGCGAAGTCTGGATCGATCAGACCTTCCTTGTACCATTTTTGCATCGTCGTCAAATATTGTTTGAACTCTGGCTGTGTAGGTCCGAATTTCACTTTGCCATTATCGATATAGAAGCTGTTCGCATTGGCAATCGTCGACATGCCCGCAACACCGTATGCGCCTGCGAAGTCAGCAAATGACATCGGATAGGATTTGTTCAATGTGAATGGAATAGCGCCTTTCTTCTCTTTGAACGCTTTGAGCACCGTTTCCCACTCATCCATCGTTTCAGGCGATTTCAGTCCGAGCTCATCCAGCCAATCCTGCCGAATGACCATGCCGCTGAATGTTTTGTATTGACCGTATTGTCCTACCTTCAGATGAGGCATTGCGTAAATGTCACCGTTATCCGCCTTGATCTGTTTGGCGATCTGAGGGTTAGCGTCCATAATTTTCTTCAAATTCGGAGCATTCTTTTCTATTAAATCATTCAGTTTAATAATCGTGCCGTCTTTGAACATTTTGGAGGTTCCGCCCTGCACGCTGTTCCAATTCCACAGCATCGAATCCGGCAAATTATTAGAAGCAACCATGACACCGTATTGCTGAACATCATCTTGCGGTGTGTTTCCTGAAGAATGTTGGAAGTCAAACGTTACGTTTGTTTTCTTGGCCCACTCTTTTACCATAGACAGCTCGTTCAAGCTTTTGACGACTGCTTTCGCATTCGGATTCATTGGTGTCCATAATGTCACCTTCACAGGTTCTTTAGAATCAGCAGTTGCGGCTGGCGCTGTGCTGTCCTTAGCAGCATCCTTTGTAGATCCAGCGTTTCCGCAAGCGGTTGCAAGCGTTAATGCAAGAATGGTTGCCGCGAACGGCAGTACTTTTAATTGAGGTCTTCTTTTCATGGTAACACTCCCCTTATCTCGTAGTCCGGCTCTAACGCCGTGAAGCGGATTAGCCCTGTGAAAGAAGCATATCTCACGCTTAACCATGTCGTATATCGTCGATTATTCAATCGTATTGTTTTCTTAGGAATTGACGTCGCTTCTTTTTGTACCATCCTCATTTTTTGAGAATGCCCTTATTTGCAAAGAAAAAACCGCCCTTTCGCCGCTATGAGAGCCGGTTTGGTGGCGATTTTCCTATTAGTCGCTGATCAGCACTTCAATGCCAAGCGCCTCAATCTTATCGATCCATTCCTTCGAGCAGCCCGGATCGGTAATGAGCATCGAGATTTCCTCGAGCTTTGACACTTTGGCGAACGTAGACATACCGAATTTGGAATGATCTGCTACCAGAATAGATTCCTCGGCTCGCTGCATCATTTTTCGGGAAATGATGGCTTCAGCCAAATGAAAGTCAGTAATGCCGTCCGCGAGTGAGATGCCTCCAACGGAAATAAACGCTTTGTTCACTTTAAATTGATCCAGCATTTGATCTGTCAGGGAGCCTGTCGCGGCTTGATACTCGACGTTCATTTCCCCGCCTGCGAAGATAATTCTTCCCCGGAACGTTTCCATGGCCAGATTGAGAATCGGAACAGAATGGGTGATCAAGGTTACACTCGTACGATCCTTCAGGTAAGGCAAAATCTCAATCGTCGTCGTGCCGTTATCCAGCATGATCGTTTCGCCGTCTTGGACTAAAGAGGCAGCCAGCTTGCCGATCGCTGTTTTCTCTGACTTCATCATTTGGGTCCGCTTGAGAAAGGGAGGCTCAACAAGCTCCATGCGCATTTTGACAGCGCCTCCGTACACTTTGCGAAGCTTGCCTTCCTTCTCTAGCCGATCTAAGTCCCGCCGCACCGTTTCTGTCGAGACATTCAGCATCTCAGACAGGTGATGCACCTGCACTTTCCCTTCCATCTCCAAATGGTTCAGGATGGTCATCCTGCGGTCTTCGTATGTTAATGACATAATGGCCTCCTAAGGGTTTTCCGTAAGGAAAACTGGCATCGTAAGCATCAGCTATTGACCGATGATATCCACATGGTGATGTTTCCTGTTGTTTTCATCCAGTTTATAAGGTGGCGCTTACGATGTCAACGGATAGGCTTCATCCTTAAGCCAGCGATGCTATAAGTTGATTGATCTGCTCACGTTTCTTAATAATCCAGTCGGGCTCATGCGGATATTCGCTGAATGTTAATGGCACAGCAAGATCTTCTTCCATCATAGCAATCGTTTTCTCGCGGCCAATCAAACCTTCTAACCTTTCAAGCGCCCTCACATCTTGCAAAGCTTCATAAAATACAACCATTCGAATAGATTCGATAGGTCCCGTTTCTCCTGGATATACAAGAAAGGCATCTCCAGATGGAAAAGCTCGATCTGCATCCGTTTGGACGAATGGATTCACCATTTTACGCGCATATTGCGAATACCAGAAGTTATACCCCCAGTGTAAAAATCCTCGTATATTAAATTTATATAACTGGAATCCAATGATCCGATTTCTCTCCGAAGGAAAGGCAAAAAATCGATTTGATACTTTTTTGTACTGCGCACAGCAATAATAAGTCCAAAGGTTTTCCACGCCATGGCTAATAAATGAATCGATATGATTGTTGGCAACCACTGGTGTGTTCACAAGGCCGTGCGCGTAAAATTCATAGTCCGAAAGCGCATCGAACGTAGGATAGCCTTGAAGCAACTGGCTCAACCGAGCACTTGCTGCTCGATATGATTCCAAATTGTCCAAGGTCGGTTCGTCCGAAACGTGGAAAAATACGCGTTCCTGAATGCCCTGCTTTTTGATAAACCGATCCAACTCTGGTAAAAGCGCCTCTAGGAACCTACCATATTCTTCTCCAGATGCGTCTGTTTCCCAACCAAATATTCGCTTCAGCTGCCCCTTTTCCGCAGCCATGATTTTCGGTGCAAACTGTGCCCCCCATTGCGTAAATAAATGAGAAAACTCATAATATTCAACCCCGCAGCGTTCACCAAGTGCTATCCATCTCTCCAGTAAGCGAAAATCAAATCGGTACCCATTCTCATCATGCTCTACTTCTACCAACTGCACAGTAGTGCGCTCACCGCCAACTTCTGTATCCAATGGCGGGGTGAATAATGGCGTTAAAATCATATTGATCCCTTGTTTGACCGCAGTTTGAACATATTGCTCAATAAGTGTCCAATGCTCTTCGCTGAAGACATTCACATTGTAATGATTGGCCAAACAATCCGTATGAAACCATTCGGTTCGAATCAACCTTTGCTTGGGCAAAGAACCGCTTAGTACTTGTAAATCGATACGTTCTGAGCCCATCCGATTGCCATCAGCAGATAACAAAATCACATCAATTGGATACACACCCTCTGAATGTTGATTTTTGAGCTCCACCGTTATCCATAGAGAGCTCCAGCTCCCAGGTAAAGCGACCTCACCATTGATATCCAATGGCATCAACGGATCGGGATACAGCCCAGGTTGATCACTGATTACATCATCATCATGATCGCCATAGCATGCTAATTCACTTGGCACTAAACCAACTTTTCGCACCGTAATTGAATCGGAAAGTAGTGATTCGATTGTGACTCGTATCCCTTTGACAAGCTGCTCCGATCGATAGGCTACCTGAAAAGAGAAAATCTCATTGCTGAATGTTGTTGCTCGTTCAAGGAAATAACGGGAATCGAGTTCATGATGAGCAATTACTTTAGCCAAAGAATTCAAGCACCGTAACTCAACCTTTTTATCAGTCATTATGTAGTCTCCTCTTACTTACAATTAATATGTTGATTGATTATAAAGATACGGTTGTTACTCCCTACAGTATATCGGCATTTTTTGCCTAATCGCTCTTTTTTGTGAAAAAAACCGTCCCCACGATCCATACTCTCGGAAGCGATTTCATTCTTTCATTCACTCATTTTATTAACAAAATTCTTCATTGACAGTATAGCAAACCAGAGATACAATAGCCAACAAACAACAATATTTAATAAAGAAACAACATGATTACTACAAAAATACAACTTATAGGGGGACAATATCGTGCAGCATCAGCTTGCCTTTCGCGAAGATCGGACTTTTACGATTGCCCAGTTCACCGATTTACATTGGGAAAATGGTGGGGATGAGGATCAGCAAACACGTCGTCTAATGGAAGAAGTGCTAGACGCCGAGCATCCTGACCTTGTCGTATTTACAGGCGACGTCATTTATACAGGGGCATCCGGTGAACCTGTTTGCAAGCATCCGCACCAAGCGTTTCGCGATGCCGTTCACACGGCCGAATCTCGCGGTATTCCATGGGCAGTTGTGTTCGGAAACCACGATACAGAAACTACCATCACTAGAGAAGAGCTCATGCATACTGTGCTGGAGCATTCCCATACCGTTACCCAGCGAGGACCAGAAGAAATTAACGGTGTCGGCAACTATACGTTGTCCATTTCGGGCTCCGATGATCGGACTGCTGCCGCTTTGTACTTCTTTGATTCCGGGGATCGCTCTCCGCTGCCGCATATCCAAGGTTATGATTGGATTCGCAGCAATCAGATCGACTGGTACAGGGAGGAATCTCGTAAGCTCCAATCGAGCATAGGGGCGCAGGCATACCCAGCCTTGGCTTTCTTTCACATTCCGCTTCCGGAATATAAACAAGTTTGGGAGAATGAGACGTGCTATGGCAACAAGTTTGAGAATGTCTGCTGCTCCCCCGTTAACTCAGGACTATTTACAGCCATGGTAGAAATGGGCGATGTCATCGGAACCTTCTGCGGCCACGACCACGTCAACGATTATTGGGGCGAGCTTCACGGAGTACGTCTCTGTTACGGAAGAGCAACAGGCTACAATACCTATGGCAAAGACGGCTTCCCTCGCGGTGCCAGGATGATTCGACTCCGCGAAGGCGATCGTTCTTTCGAATCCTGGCTGCGACTGGCTGACGGAACGGTAATCAAGGATCAACCCGAACACAACCCCAACGTTTAACTTCTCTCAAGGTTTGGAGATGATCGCTTGTTTATCGTTTCAATTTTACTAGTCGTAGCTTCAGGTCTTACGCACGCGGTCTGGAGCTTGTTCACCAAAAGAAGCCAGAATAAAAGCGTCTTTCTATGGTCCATCATGATGGTAACCACAATCGGACTTCTTCCTTACTTAATCAGAGAGCTGTGGCTTACTCCCTTATCTCTAAAAGCCTACGGATTCTTACTTTTATCTGCATGTTTGCAAAGCGTCTACTCCCTGTTGTTGGCACGCACTTACAATATGGGCGACCTCTCCCAGGTGTATCCGATTATGCGAGGCACCAGCACGCTCTTCATTCCCATTGGCAGCGTCTTGTTCCTTCGTGAATCCTTATCAATTTATGGTTGGATAGGCCTGCTCTGCATGGTCTTTGGTTTCATTTGGCTTAGCGGTATTTTCACCCGTAATAAGGCCTCCGCCGGAACTGTTAAACCGTTCCTTATGGCCCTTAGTGTCGGCCTATGTACGACATGCTACGTTTTTGTTGATCGCATCAACCTTCAGCATGTCTCAGCTATCTCTTTATTGGAGGTTACGAATATCGGATTCATGGCTGCGCTAACGCCGATTGTACTCGCTTCTAAACAGCTTCGCGTCGAATGGAAGCTGAACGCCAAGATCATTTTACTGGGTGCGATCCTCAATCCCGGATCCTATTTGTTATTTTTGTTCGCCATGAAATATGCCCCTGTCGCCCATATCTCACCAATTCGTGAGATTGGCACTGTCTTTGCTACGATTCTGGGCATTGTTGTGCTCAAAGAAAAACAAGGCACACTGCGAATTATTTGCTCGATTCTTATCTTGATCGGCATACTGATCATTAGCTTTTTTGGCTAAACAGGAGGACCTTGCGGATAGAAGCGTAATTTTTTCAGAAAAAATTTTATAACAGGATATACATACATTGACTTTATTCCATATTCAGCCTATTATTATGTCAGTGGGTACTGACATTGTTGCGGAAGAGGGATAATAACATGGACAGCAGCAAGCTGGGAAGCAGTGATAGACTTCTCTTAGCGGCACTCAATTTGATCGCGGCTAAAGGCTACAATGGGGTAACCACCCTCGAAATTGCCACGGAAGCAGGTCTTAGTGAGAAAACCTTGTTTCGCCAATTCGGCAGTAAACAGAAGCTCCTCGAAGCCGCATTTGACCGTTATCATTATGCTGAAGAGATGAAGAAGCTGTTTAGTGAAAAGCTTGTGTGGGATCTGGAGGAGGATCTGCTCCTGGTTAGTAAAACCTATCATGAGATAATGAATCGTAATCGCAAATTGATCCAGATCAGCCTCAAAGAAGAAGGTCAACTGCCCGGATTCCGCGAGCGTACGCATAAGCATCCTCTGCAATTGCTGGAAATCTTAACGAATTATTTCATCACAATGTCCGAGAAAGGCAAAATGATTCCAACGAATCCAGAGATGCACGCCTTCTCCTTTATGATGATGAATTTCGGGGCGTTCATGAACGATCTCTATAGCCATAAGAACTACGCCACCATTTCATTGGAGCCATTTATTCAAGAGAGCGTAAAAATTTTTGCTAGGGCCTTACAACCCTAGTTTTTTAACAGTCCAAATGTCAGTCAGTACTGACAGTCAAATTTTAAAAAGGATGTGGTAACGTATGACTACCCAAACCCAAGAACCGCGGCAAGCCGGCGACAAATTAATGCGTATCTTGATGTTCACCCTGACGATATCCATGATGAGCGGCATCATGTTCAACATCGTTTTGCCCAAGATTAGTGAAGACTTCTCCCTTACGATTGCCCAAGTCAGCTGGCTCTCTTCTGCCTACATTCTGATCTATGCGATTGGCGCAGTCACATACGGGAAGCTAGCAGACCGCTATAAGCTAATAAATTTAGTAACCTTCGGACTCCTATTATTTACTGCCGGGTCTCTCATCGGGCTGACCTCACAAACATTCGGAATGGCGCTAGTCGGCAGATGTCTGCAAGCATCCGGTGCTGCGGTTATTCCGGCAATTGCGATGATCATACCCTTGCGTTATTTCGCTCCGGAACGCAGAGGTGCTGCTCTTGGCATGACCGCGGTAGGCTTGGCTTTCGGTAATGCACTCGGGCCTGTTGTCGCTGCTTTAATCGTAAGCACGTTACACTGGCGCTGGCTATTCGCTGTACCCTTGCTTATTTTGGCGACCCTCCCTTTTTACCGCAAGTATCTAGGAAATGAACAGCCTGGGACAACAGGGAAATTTGACTGGATTGGCGGGAGTCTGTTAGCCATCACAATAGCCTTATTCCTGCTGAGTGTTACGAAGGGAATCTGGCTTTTGTTAGGCGGCTTACTCGCTTTAGGCTTATTCATTGCTCGAATTTGCTCGACTGGGGAGCCCTTTATTGCACCAAAACTCTTTCGAAATCAAAAGTACACACTCGGACTGACCATTTCATTTCTCATCAACGGCACTTGCTGCTCGCTCTATGTACTCAGCCCTCTGCTATTAGCAAATATTCAGAAGTTGCCATCCGTCTGGATCGGCTTCGCAATGGTCCCTGCAGCCGTTGCTTCCGCCGTATTTGGACGTAGAGGTGGCAGACTCGCCGATCTAAAAGGCAACTCGTTTGTCGTTTATGTGGCTTCAAGCCTACTGCTGGCTTGTTTTATTTTACTCTCCACTTTTACCGGAGGATCCCCCCTGTTCATTGCTGTTTTTCTGATTCTTGGCAACGTCGGGCAATCTTTCATTGTCATTGCGATTTCCAATTCGGTTTCAAGAACCCTGCCTAAGGAACAAGTTGGCGTTGGGATGGGCATGCTGGCGATGGTCAACTTCATTTCGCAAGGAATTGCGATCGGCGTATACAGTAGAATCGTTGATCTTGGATCCCAAGGCATACCAAACTGGAACCCCTTTTACAGCTATTCATCTGGCTTTATTTTTAGCAATATCTGCTTAGTTATAGCCGTATTTCAACTGGTTATTCTTGCGATTTACTATTTCTCGTTTGGCAGAGAGAAGCGAAAGAAGGCTGTGGTCTTGAAGGAGTCTGAGGCAGTTGCTTTATCGAGTAGTTATAACTAAATGTAAAAAGGGTTATCCCTCAGACACTTCGTTCGACGCCTGTAGGATAACCCTAGTTATTAAACTCACCGCAAAATCAGATTCTACGGCGCTCATAAGAAACAAATATATTTTTCATTCCTCCTTACAGGTTAAGTGCAAAAATCCCCAAGCTCACATTCGGTGAACTTGGGGATTTTTTGCGCTTATTTTTCGCCGCTTGGTTATGTCTTCTTATACTGTCCATGCTGTTCTAGCAGTTCTTTCGTTTTCTTTGCTGCTTCTTTAGTGCTTCTTCTTCAGGTGATTTCTCACCTGCCAGCCCTCTTTACACATTACTTTTGTACTTTCACTATGGTCTGACCGATTACCAAAAATCCATTTACATAGCCTCGGAATTCAAGGTTTTCATTTGGTCCTGTCCAAGTAAAATCGGAGCGTTCGAACTTGAATTGTCCGTTCTTTGCTTGATTATAATAACCATTATTGCTTGATAATGCCTTAACGCCATTAAGATCAGCCGTATTAAGATCAAATCCTTCGCTTTTGAACCCTTCTGGTAAATTCACTCGAACGGTAAACACACCATTATTGCCTTTGATTACTGTTGGCGTTACTTCAATGGTGCCCGCAATGTAAACAACAAATTGTTTTTGAATCGTAGTACTTAATCCAGCAGCATTGCTTGCGTTTACTGTAATTGTATAGACTCCAGGCTTATCCAATTTGATTGTACTTTCATTAGCAATTGGTTTGCCTATAGATTCACCTGGTGCCTTAATTGTCATACTATCGGTAGCAATGCCCGACAAATTATCTCTAGTCGAATAACTTAATGTTAACATCGTGTTGAGCTTAAACTCACCATTCAAATTCATTGTGATGACTGGCGCCGTACGGTCGATCTTCACTTCTACCGTCTGAGCCTTCTCAGCGTTGCCGGCTTGGTCAACCGAGTAGAAGCTCACTTGGCTTACGCCTTCTTGACTCACCGTCACGCTTGAGCCTTCTACGTACTCTCCGCCGTTCACAGAGTACAGCGTCTTGGCTACGCCGCTTTGGCTATCCGTAGCTACCAGCGTCACGGTTGCATCGGACTTCGTCCAACCTTCTGTTACGGTCGCTTTAGTTACTGGTGCTGTCAAGTCGGCCGGACCGGCCTTGACCGTTGTGAATTTCCAAATATCCGACTGCTTCTTGCCTCCATAAGCGTCTGCTGCTACAGCAAACCATTGGTAACCTGTGTTCGGAGCAAGATTGCGCCAAACGACCGAGGCCTGCTGCCCGCTCTTCACATGATCAACGCTTCCGATCGTGTTTGCTGTATAGACGCTCACTCCGAAATAGTCCGTAGCAACACGTTTGGTTACCGGCTGCAAATCCAAATTAATTGAAAACTCGTCTTTACCCGGGAATTGCGCAGGATCATAGTAATTGTAGTCGTTCAAATACGGTGAGTAGGTCTTCATGTTGATTTTTCCATGCGTCATATCAAACTGCATAAGTCGGATATAACCAAGTCCACCTTCTGGAGCCCCTTGGTAGTCAGCAAGCATTTGATAGACATTACGATCGGGTAAGCCGTCTCCGTCATCATCAATCGGATCGACTTTCAATTCAGCATCGTGATAATGGCCAGAAAGGGCGGCAATTACGTTCTTATTTGGTTTGATGACCCGTTCGAAAACTTTGTCCGCCATCGGTGCGCGGTTATTGGAAACGAGCATAAATTCATGGAAATTCAGGATCGCTTTCCGGTTTGGATATTTTTTCAAAACCTCGTTAATCCAATCAATTTCTTTATCACCATACCCCCAACCCATGTAAACGACGATAAAATCGTTACCGTTCGAGGAGACCAGATCATAATGACCTCGATTGTTATCGTAGGATTCGCCGTACGTCGGCTGATTCTTAAAACGATCTTCTCCAAACCACTTGTCATAGTAACTGTAATCATTATTTTGATGACCTACGTCATGGTTACCAGCCAATACACCATAAGGGATCTGCGCGTTTTCCAAGACTTTCATATCTTTATCCGCTTCTATCCATTGGTACTCTTGGTCTGCATTATCCACGATGTCACCAGTGTGGATGACATATTTAATTTTATTGTCTTCCTTGTGATCGGCAATCCACTTAACGATATCTTGATAAATGTAAGGAAAGCTTTTCGAGTAATACTGTGTATCTGACATCCAAACAAATGAGAAATCGTAATCGGTAGCTGCTTGCGTATTATTCGTTTGAGTGACCGCAATTTCATCCTGCACCATCACTTGGATCTTATGATTGTTGGCAAAATCACCGGCAGTTACATGGGCTTGAAGCTCAAAATCCCCACTTCCCGCTACCGTAGTCTTCAGAGGACTCCATACCTGTTTACCGGGACTCCATGCGTACAAGGTGACTTTGCGGCCTTCCAATGACTTTCCTTTCCAGTTAATTTCTACGCTATCTGTGCCTTGGATTGACTCGTCCAAAGAAACCTCAAATCGCTGATACGGGAATTTCTCAACGGAATCATCTACGAGATAATTGCCATCAGGCGCACTGATTTTCTCGTAATCTTCTTTCGTAAAGGCCATTTCTCCCTCAGGCTTCTCCTGTTTAGGGGGCTCCGTGTCAGATGCATGGCGGTATCCCGTGAATTGCTCCTGCGTACCTGCATCATATTTAAATCCTTGCTTGAAGGATACGCTCAAATCGTCATCCATCGGATCCGTTACCTTCACACTTAATACGGCATTGCGATCCACATCGGTTGCTTCTTGACCCGGCGTAATTTGTTCCGGCATACCCGGAATTTCATTCGGTACCTGGAAATTGATCGTCACATTCGTGACATTCCCTACTTTATCAGTTGCCTTTACGCTAAATACATGCGCACCGCCTAGAAGCTCTGCAGATGATGTTGCCTTCGGTAAACTGACGGGTTGTTCATCCAGGGTAGCCTCTACTTTGTCTACTCCAGCCAGCGCATCGGATACCGCCGCATCCAACGTGAAGGCACCGCGATACATGATTCCTTCTTCAATAGAAGGCTGGATGACCGGAGCTGTGTTATCCACCGTCACATTGGAAGTAACTGTACCCACGTTGACATTGCTTAAGGAAACCTGATGAATGCCATCATTTATTAATGCCGTGTTCCAAGCATAGGCTTTGGATGCCAGCTGGCTATCCGGAATTACGAAGTTAAAATCAACTACTGGATTTTTTCCTGCGCTATCGCCCATTTTAATAACTTTGGCCGGATCGTTATGATTAACATCATAAATAATCGTGCCATCGTTGAACACGAGGCGCACATTTTTCACTTCGAAATCATCTTTATTCTCTTCGGCTCGATCGTCAAAGGGCGAAGCTTTCGAACCCGCTCTGATGGAAATCACATTGCTGCCTTGCTTCAATCGGTCAGCTTGAAAAGGAATCGACAGCGTAGTGTAGCTATTAATCGGGTCCTGGAAGATAGAGAGAATTTCCTGCCCCTGAGTGACTCCGTTTTTAAAATAGTAATTAACGCCCGTTACATCGAATGCGAAATAAGCATCATGTTCAACGGCGTGATAAGTTGATTGCGTTAACTCATTCCCATCAATTGCAAGCTTCAGGTCATCCGAGCTCAAGCCTTCACCCGTTCCCTTAATAACCTTAGTTTTCGCAACAATTTCTCCGTCTTTCAAATTAAGGCGTAAATTCGAGTGATCAGAGCCACCAACGATTGTTATCCTCTTAGTTCCCATAGTGACCTCATTCGTTCCATCGGAAACGACGAAGTAATAATCTAAGTAGGATCCTCCAATGAGTTCTGGAGAATAAACCTTATAGTGGTAGAATGTATCAGCAAAACTCTCTTTCAAATACTGCTTTGTATAATTGGACTGTTTGTCTGTTTTATAATAGAGTACTACCGTTTTCAATTCTTTATCATCTTTGGCTTCACCGATAATTTCGAGGTCTTTCGACTGCTCGATTTCTGTCTGGTTGGTGAGATCTGCCACAGTAGGATTCAGTGAATCGGGGATCGTATTCACAACCTGATTAGGCACTTGAATTTGATCCATTGTCCCAGGTGTTGCAGTAACAAGTGCCGAACTGTATTTAATCATCGTTTTACTTCCATCAGTTGGGTATTTATATAAAATCCCCTTGTTTGCCTTGGAATCGCCGGATACGTAATAGCCAGACGAAATTTCAATTCCTGTATTAGTAGCAATCACAAGGCCTCGGTTAGCGGCATTCGCCATACCATCACTGTGAACGCGTACAAGATTCGTACCTTCAATTAGATTGGTATTGTAGTTGGCATTGAAGTCAGCAACGGTAGCATTCGTATTCTGGTTGTTGATGATCCAGAAGACAAGTGTGCCTTTCGAAGGAATGATAACGTCTTCCTTGTCTGCAGGCCAGATAACATCCGCACTCGGTCCTGAATCCGTGTAGCGGTAGACCATTTTATAGTCCTTAAAATTTACTGGTTGATTCGTATTGTTATAAATTTCAATAAATTCATATCCGTCCGCGGAGCCAACATTCGTAGAATCAGGTACAACTTCCGTAACTAGAAGCGGAGGTACCTTTGAATAGTCTGAATTATCGATGGCGACATCCACATTGTAGACGTTCGTTTTCACCGTATTAAAACCATCATTGGCCTGGACGTAATACTTCAAGAGGCTCTCGCTCAGCTTTGACTTAGGGATCGCAGCTTGATAATGATTGTTGCCTGTTGCCATCATATCT
Organism: Paenibacillus sp. J31P190; assembly: GCF_059692075.1. Lineage (NCBI taxonomy): Bacteria > Bacillati > Bacillota > Bacilli > Caryophanales > Paenibacillaceae > Paenibacillus > Paenibacillus sp. J31P190. The sequence goes on from NZ_JCAUAS010000001.1 coordinate 479,406, forward strand.
ACGGACTCATAACTGGTCTGAGTTCCCGTTTGATAATAAACAGCAGCAGTAACCGTTTCTTCCTGCTCTGTATTGGCGATCTGTGCTTGAACGATAAGATCATTTTTTTGATCCGCCTGGGTAACTGGCATGTGGTCGATGACCGGAGACTGAGAAAAGTTCAACGGTACGGACGGAACCTGAATGGAATCTACGACTCCTGGGGTAGCAGCTGCCGGAATCGGATCCGTTCCTGAGCCGTACATGACCATATTTTTCGTTCCATCTGTGGGAAATTTATAAAAAATACCTTTATCGGGTAATGTTTGATTATCATTTTGATAAGATGCAATCGAGATATCAGTGCCGGATTTGTCTTGAATGACAAGGTCTCTTGGTTTATCGGCAGCAGGACCATTAACCATTCCGCCTCCGCCGTCAACACGGAAAAGATTACCATTCTCATTCAGATTCGTGTGGTAGTTATTGTTGAAGTCCGCTTCACTCAGGTTCTTATTGGCACTGTTCATAACCCATAATACGATTGAAGATTGGGAGGGTATCGGAATACTTCCGTTTTGGTTGCCGTTGTTATAAGCGGGCCAAGCCGCTACAGTTCCTGGATAACGGTATACCAGATTATAGTCTTTAAAGTCCATTGATTTGTTCGTATTGTTGTACACCTCAATAAATTCATAAGCATCTGCCCCGCTGACATTTGCAGAATCCGGAACAAGCTCCGTAATCAACAGCTTTGGTACCTTCGAATAGTCTACAGTGGTGACGACTGTGCCGTTGTCCACAGCATTAGCTATAGGTGTCAGCATGCTGAACAGCATCCCTAATACGGTTACACCTGAAATCAATCGTTTTAATCTTTTCTTAACCAACTTTTTAACGCCCTCTCGTCATCATATAGTAAATATATTTATTTATTGGGTGAGGATTCGTTCAATCAACCAGATCAGCCCAAATACACCGACGATCCCTGAAGCATATAAATTCCAATTAATTTTCAATGGAATGCGGCGGATCAATAGGAGCACCGGAATTAATACCGCCACAACGACAAGCTGTCCAATTTCTACGCCTAGGTTGAAAGAAAATAAAGGCAGCGCCATTTGTCCAGATAGGGTTCCTCTCAGAACCTCTGCAAATCCGAAACCATGCACAAGTCCGAACAACATCGTGACGACCATACGCCCACTTTCCTTCTTCCTCCAAATATTCTCAACCGCAATATATAGAATGCTAAGTGCAATCAACGGTTCAACGATTTTGGGAGAAAGGTACATAAGTTCTAGAGAAGACAAGATGAGCGTTATACAATGGCCAACTGTAAATGCGGAAATCAACCTAACAATTTTCCAAACTTTTTGTTCCGCTGCCAGCAGCAGTCCGAATACAAACAGCATGTGATCGAGCCCCGACCAGATGTGCTCCATCCCCATGAGGATATATTCCTGCAGTGTATTCAACCAGGAGGTCTCACCCCCAGACGTCGCCGCTTTTCCGAGATCTCCTCCAGCTGACCCTGGCCCTAGAATCTGGACAATATAATTTTGACTTCCCAATACCTGTTCGATTGTTTGACCTCCGACATGAATGGTTGCATAATTACGGTGATCTTTGTCGAGCCCGTTATACCAAAAGAAGTTATATTGAGCGAGGTATCGCTTCACAGGAGAAACAAATTTATAGTGAATATCGATGCCTATCATATCCAAGCTGGCTCGTTTCTCATGCTTAGCGCTAACAACGACCCCTGTTCCAACTTTACCATCTCCCGTAACAATTAAACCGTCGCTGACAAGCTTCGTTAGTAGATCGAGCGAATTAGACAATTGTTTATCGCTTATTTTGTCTGCTCCATCCCCTTTATTAGGAAATAACTGAAGAAGGTCATGTTCCGAAAAAGAAAGGTGGTATTGCATCGTATCTGAACCCACCTTGATATCGGAGTATCCGGTTGAGGAAAAATGGGCCCATACCGACCCGGCTAAGGTCATGCAAACAATAACTGCCACAGCTAATGCAAAGAAGCTTTTTCTAATGTTCAACATTCCTTTTCCCCTCATCATTCATTTGCAATTGCCCATTTTTAACCGCTAGTCTGCACCTCCTTTTCATGGGCTTCGTTCCTACTTGCCCATCATAATGGGAACCCGTTCAGGTTGCCTATCTACACCTTTTCATGTCTTTTACGATTGTTATGATTCGTCTGTTAAGCTTGTGTGAAGCCATAAAAAAGTAAAAACTGTTTATCTTCCAAAAAAAAGCCCATACCTTAAATCGAATTTTTAGACTACAATAAACGTGTAGCTCGCCGGAAACAAAATACCGTAACGACTAGAGGGAGCCTGCGACTTATGAACGTTCTGTCCACTCGGAGATCGCTGTTTCGAAGAATATTTGCAAGCTTTATTATCCTGATACTTATTTTCGCTTTCTTCAATCTTCTCATATTCTGGCTAGTGAAAAGCCACCTGCGCAGTGAGATGATTGGCCAAAATCGTCTCATGCTGCAGCAAGTGGCTGAGCGTTACCAGTTTCAACTTGATAAAGTAAAAGAGGTCTTATTTAAAGAATTTACTGATAAAAATGTCATTGCATTTAACAGCCAAGTGATTTTAAAGAAGGATACCGCGACACTTAACAGCCGTCCCATTGTACAGGATATCCAAAGCATTGTGAGTGATTCCGAACTTTATTTAGATAATATGATCCTGCTGTTTCGATCCACGGATCTTACAATAAATAAAGAGGGTTCTGGAACCAAAGAAGACTTGTTTACTGACCTCTATGCCAGCGACTTATATCCGCTTTCTTATTGGCAAACACAGTTTCAGCGAACAAGCAATTTTGTTCTTCATCCGGCAGCATTCTTTGGAAGCCAGCCAGTCAATTCTAAAGCAAAAACGTTGATTCCATATTCTATTAAACCTTTACAGACCGACAATATGCTGGTTGCTATGATAGATGCAGATCGTTTGCGAGACTCGATTCTAAAAGAACAACCCAATCTGCAGCTAGCCATTCTAGGACCGAACCGTGATGTCATTTATCAAACAGCTGATAATTCGTCTGAGCTCCCGGAGCAGTTATTGTCGACCAATTCGACTGAAAATATGGAAAGGGACTATCTCGTTAAAGACGGAATTTATTATATTGACTATCAAAATGACAGCGGCCTGCATTACATCTTGAAGGTTTCGAATCCAGACTTTGCAGCAAAGATCCTTCGGTTAGACACTATTATGATTGTTCTTCTGGCCGCTTCTCTATTAATCGCTTTCGTTGTCTCTATATTTTTCAGCAAACAAATTAACAAGCCTTTTCGGCAGCTGCTTGCATCATTCTCTACCCCCAATGAAACGGAGACGCCTCACAGCCAAATCCGTGAATTTGATCTCATCGGACATAAAATTCAGACATTACTGAAAGAAAAAGAAGAGATTCAGCAAGAACTGCAGCAGCAGCAATCCGTGTTAACAAGTTATCAATACATCAATAAACTGAAAAACATCAATCATGAATTAAACGAATGGCACAGCATTCATGCAACCGAGGAAACCTTCAACATCATTCTCTATGAGCTTCGCTTCCGCTCAGCCTCTTTTGTCGATATGCCAGTAAACCGGGAACAAGCTTCGCAGGCGATCGGTGAGCATCTGAAGTTAGTTACGAATGAGCGTTTTCCCCATTCTGCTACGTTTCAAATGGAACCTCATCAATTTCTATCTGTCATCCCCGGCAACGAACGCGAGTCCATCGTAGCCATGCTGGAAGAACTCAAGCAGTTTCTGGATCGAGACCGACGCTATTGCTTAGTAACAGCCGCCGTTAGCTCGTGGTTCGGACATTCCGTTCAATTCGGACATGCCTACCGGCAGGTAAAAGAGATGGCTATGCAGGCCAGACTTCTTGAAGAGACCCAGATCGTCACCGAATATCGGTCGGAGCGTTCTATCTACGTACTGACATTAACGCAGGAACAGGAGCTAACCACGGTCTTGAAGACGGGAAAAGAACTAGAGGCACTGCACCTCTTCCTACCATGGCTGGAGAAGCTCGAAGAAAAGGAAGCATCCGTGCAGATGTTCAAACATTTGGCTTTTGCTGTAACGGATAAAGCGCAAAAGATCCTTGAACACTATAAAGTGGAATCTAGTATCACATGGCAGCTTAAACCAATTATGCTTCAGCTTGAAGAGTGCTGCACATTAGAAGAGTACAAGGTAACGTTTCAAGCCTATTTCCGTGCAGTCACCAAATTCATTCGTGATAAAAAAGAAGCAGACGACCCCATTATCGATCATGTTCTTAACGTTGTTCAAGGGCATTATGCAGAGGATCTTTCGCTAGATGCGCTTGCTGATCAATTGAACATAAGCACATCCTACTTATCTACTTATATTAAAGAAAAAACCGGAGCCAATTTCATGGAGCATTTGCATGACACACGTGTGAGAAATGCTCAGGATTTGCTGCTCAGTACCGATTTGAACATACAGGAAATTGGCATTCAGGTCGGATACCGAAACATCTCTTCGTTCAACCGGATGTTTAAAAACCGCACCGGTTCTTCCCCAGGGGAATACCGAAGAACGAACCTTGTGGATAGAATCTCATGAAAGTAAAAACGAAAGCCAGGGAAATTCCCCGGCTTTCGTTTTTTATTTCAAGGAATTGTTATATTCTTCGATCTTACGATTGATTTCTAAGGCTGCTGCATCGAGTGCGCTCTGCGGCGATTGTTGGCCACTAAGCACCTGGTCGATGGCATTATCAGTGATTTGCCTCGCATCAGGATATACACCCAAGACGCCTCCTTGCGTCGCCTTATTCAACTTTGAAGCATTCAGCTGATCAATTGCCGTCTTGAACTGAGGAAATTTCTTCATATTTTCCTTCACAATCTCTTGATCATATGCTTTCTTCGTAATCGGGAAGTAGCCTGTATTCACGTGGAAGAATGCCTGCTGTTCCGGCTCAGATAGATACTTGATGAATTCCCAAGCAGCCCTTTGTTCGGACTCACTCTTGTTGTTCATAATCCAATTGCTAGCTCCTCCTACTACAACGCCGCCCTCTTGCACATTGGCTGGTTTGGGGAAAAAGCCCGTCCCGACTTCGAACTTGCCGTCAACCGAATCCAGCATATTACGCAGTGCTGCCGCTGTGTCGAAGATCATCGCGACCTTTCCGTCGGCAAACGCTTTTTTCGGATCGTCGCTTTTGCGTTCAGAGTAGCGTGCAACCTTACTGTCAACGAGTCCCTTCCACCAAGTAAGGGCTCTGACACCCTCCTCGTTATTCACCTTCCAAGCGGTAGCTAGAGCATCGCGACCGTTGCCATTATTCAGTAGTTCAGCACCTTGATTAGCAATAAACTGCTCCATATACCAGCTGTGTGTAGCAAAGTGGGCACCCCATAGGCCGTCCTTTGTTAGCTTTTTGGCGGCTTGTGCGAGTTCTTCATAAAAAACTGGCGGTTTTTCGGGATCAAGCCCCGCAGCCTTGAACAAGTCTTTGTTATAATAAAGAATCGGGTTCGATGTATTAAAAGGCATAGAATACTGAATATTTTCTACTACATAGTAGTTGAGAATGGCCTCATCAAGTAAAGAAGTGTCGTATTTATCTTGACTGATAAAATTCTGAACAGGTGTAATAGCTTTGGAATCAATCATAAATCGGGTGCCGATGTCGTACACTTGGATCATCGTTGGTCCAATTTTCGAGTCCATCGATGCTTTCAACTTTGTTAAGGTATCGTAATAAGAGCCCTGAAACACCGCTTCCACCTGAAAATCCTTATGCGACGCGTTGAAGTCGTTAACGAGTCTGTCCACTACTTCTCCGTTATCACCACTCATTGAATGCCACCAGACGACTTTCTTAAGCTCCTTGGGTGGTAATTCTTCTTGCTGATTTCCCGCTAATCTATCAGATGCTTCAACAGCCGCTTGATCCACCAACGTATTGGAGAAAATGCCAAATATGCCTAACAATAGCATTATACAAACAATATATGCAGGTATTGAAATCTTCCGTTTGAATTCATTCATCTTTTACCTCCTATAACTCTTTTAATTATAGGATTTTTATGTTTGGGCATGATCAGAAGATTGTTAAGAAAGTGTAAAATGTCGATTGATAAATTATGGGCATAGCCATATGCTAGAGCGCTAAGCAATAACTGGAAGGTTATCTTTGAAAAAATTGAAATGTACTTAAATGAGAAAACCGTTGATTATCAAATAGAACAGCCTTAAATTAAACAGCAAACAAAAAGGCGGTCTTAATAAGCATGAGGAAAATCCTATTAACCATTTTCTTTATATTCACATATTTTCTGTTGTTCACCGGTTTTAAGTGGACGTATACTTTCCTTTTCGATGGAGGGATATCGCCTTTTATTAATGTATTGCTGATTATTTTTATGGTAGCCTTATTTCTGCCATCCCTATTAATCACTAAATTTGTAGCTAAGTATATAAAATGATTCGTTCCCTCCCGGATTCCAACATTATTTTGTTAAAAGCACGCGATGAACGCCTTTACTGCCTCCAGGTGCCGTTCCTATATATAAATATCCGTTATGGTTTGCAGCCGTAGTTACGCCATTCAGCGAACCTTCCGGATCATGCCAGCTTCCGATAAGTTCTCCCTGTGGACCAAACTCCGCAGCAAGCCCATGCTTGGCTGGTGCGCTTGCGCCGCTAAGCAGCGACTCTGGTACTTTGGCCATGATGCCAGCCAACCACGGGCTGCGATGCATCTGATCTGCAAAAGAAAGGCGAGTCGTAAAGATCCCGACCCAGAAATGACCCTGTTCATCACGCGTAATGTTATCTGGAAAGCCTGCGAGATTGTCCGCAAAAATATCAGATGTCCCTTTCTTTGGACCCTTGAGCCAGTATCTGGTCAACTGATAATGATACGATTCTGCCACAAGCACGAAATCTTCATCCGCAGACAAGGCAACCCCGTTCGCAAAATAGAGGCCTTCTAACAGGACGGTCGTCTGTTTGGTCATTGGATCGTACTTCAGCAAGCGTCCATGCGGCTTGTTCTCGGCAATTTCTCTGAATGTCACACGTCCATAGTTCGAGGTATCCGAAAAATAAATGGAGCCGTCCCGGGCAATATCAAGCTCGTTAGCTAAATAGATCGGCTTGCCGTCTACTTGATTGGCCAATACCTCTATGCTCCCCGATGAGTTAATAGACAGCAGTCCCTTCTTGATATCCGTAACGATCAAATTACCATTTGCATCGAATTTAAGCCCATTAGGCGTTCCTTTGGTGTCTGCAAACACTTGGGCCTTTTGCGGATTGCCCTCTGCATCGAAAGGAACCTTGTAAATTTTCCCGTCCGAATCCCCTGTATATAGCTGGCCATCTTTATCGAATGTTATGAATTCCGGAAATTGTGGGGCATCTGTGACTAGCTGAGCAGCGCTAAGTTTGTTGTTCTGTTTCCAAGGACCCGCTTCCTGAAAAGAGGGAGCCGTCGGTGCCAGCCATTTTACCGGTTCGATAGGTGAAGGAACTAGTAAGAAAATAATGACTCCAAGAAGGAGCACCGCAAGCAGCGATAACCCCGCTCTGCGCATTTTACGTGATGAGCGTTTTGGACGATTCACACCTTCAGTAGATTTAACGGAACGAATTTGAGCATTTGGCATTAGAGTGCCTCCTATGTCTTTTAAGTGAGATTTAAATTTGGACTACGATTTTTCCGAAATATTGTTTTCCTTCAGCCAAGAGCGCGAATGCTTCTCCAATTCGATCTAGAGGGAATGCACGGTCGACGACGGGATGCAAACGATGATGGGCAATCGCACGATTCATATTTTCAAAGTGATTCCGGTTGCCTACTTGACTGCCGCGAACCGTTGCGGCTTTCTGCAAGATGCCCGTGACATCATATTCTGGAATGGTCAAGCCCGATAAGAACCCGACCATACTCAAGGTTCCTCCAATGCGAAGCGCATTTATGGATTTAACCATCGTTGCCGCTCCTCCAACATCCAGAACATGATCCACGCCGCCAGTCAGTTCTAACACTGCTTTATCCCAATCGGGAACTTCCGAATAGTTGATCGTTTGCCATGCACCGAGAGCTTTTGCTCGTTCTAGCTTGTCGTTGCTGCTCGATGTGATGATCGCTCGTGCTCCAGCCATAAGAGCGAATTGAAGCCCGAAGATAGAAACCCCGCCTGTTCCTTGCAGCAGCACGGTATCCCCCGCTTGCAAACCACCGTATTCGATTAGCATGCTCCATGCGGTTAATGCCGCGATCGGCAAGGTGGCAGCCTCCTCCCAAGTGAGGTGATCGGGAATATGTACGATTCCGTCTTCATGTAGAACGACATACTCCGCCGCTACTCCGTTCAACGGACCCCCTAGACTGTCTCTTAATACTTCTGCTCTTGGATTACCGGCCATGAATCGCTGTTGCAAATTACCCGCTACTCGATTTCCGACCTGAAACCTCGTTACTCCTTGGCCAATGGCTACAATCTCTCCCGCTCCGTCTGATAATGGAATGAAGGGAAATTTGATTTCAATTGGCATTAATCCGCTGAGGATCACTAGATCCCGGTAATTCAGAGAAGCTGCCCTCATGCGGATCAGCACCTCATAGGGGCCTGGTGTTGGAATCTCGAGCTCCGTTATGGTTAATTCCTCAAAGCCGAAGCCGTTTGTCAGTTGTATAGCTTTCATCGAATTGTCCTCCCTGCAAGATCAGATTGATTACCTGTATTCTTATAATTATTAGTATTGCCGGATCCTCCGCGTGGACGAAGCATGCCTCCAACAAGTCGAAGACCTTGCTTGCGTGTTATGAATCGCGATAACTGCGCCCCGATATAATTCTGCACACCCGGAACGACATATATTTTCCCTTCCTTCAACGCACGAAGAGCAACCTCTACGACTCTTTCCGGCGTATCTTTCTTTCCGACAGAGGCTTCTTCTGTTCCTACAACATTAAAGAAGCTGGTGTCCGTCGAACCGGGACAAAGTGCGAAGAATTTGATACCTCGGTCGCGGTTTTCCCACCATAACGCTTGAGTAAACGATAAGACGAAAGCTTTCGTCGCCCCATATACGGCCATATAGGGAAGCGGCTGAAATCCAGCAGTTGAAGCCACATTGATAACTGCGCCTGAATTTTTGCGCAACATGTCCGGCAAGAACAAGTGGGTCATATCTACAACAGCGGCGACATTGAGCATCACTTCTTCATGTTGACGCTCACCTGACACTTGTTCAAACAAACCATGTGTAGCAAATCCTGCATTGTTAATCAGTAGTTCGATATCCACATTCAAAAGTTGGCATTGCCGATATAACTCGCTGGGCGCGCCCTCTTTCGCAAGATCCATTGAGATAACCTCAGCTTTGATGCCATACTTCTTTCTAAGCTCTTCTGCCAGGCTCTCAAGCTTATTCGTTGATCGAGCCACGAGTACCAAGTGGCTGCCTTGTTTAGCTAGTTGTCTCGCGAATTGTTCTCCAATCCCGGAAGAAGCTCCAGTGACAAGCGTCCATTTTCCTTGAATCTTCATAGTGTTAGTCTCCTTTTAGATACAACGTTTTAGTAAAGAAACAGTGTTACCAATTACTTAGAAGTAATCGCCGATTCCGAAGAAAAATAAGAATCTTCATTTTCGGTAACAGTGTTTCTGAATAAATTCATTGTAACCACCCATTTTTAAAAAGTCAATATGATCTTTGAATATCCAACGTCACATTGACAACTACTCAACAACTATATAAAATCTCTGGTATGAGTCGGAAACCTTGTTTCCTGACGAAAACACGATAACCGAAGGTGAAGATGATGAGCGATGACCAAGATACTTCTTCCACTGCGAACACACGATTGTTGAAAACCTACCAAGAAGCTCGTTTGCAAAATACTGAAAATCTGCGTAAGCTCGTTGTTGATGCTGCGGCAGCACTCTTGCAAGAAGAGGGACCAGAAGCCGTTACTGTGCGAAAAGTAGCACAGAAAATGGACTGCTCAACAAAAATCATTTATAGCTTGTTTGTCAATAAAGAGGGCTTGGCTCAGCAGTTGTATCTAGAAGGGTGTAAGCTTCTCGCTTATGAATTCGAGGCGACGCCGCAAACTGCTAATCCAGTACAGTATTTTCTAAATTTATGCGAAACCTATTGGCAATTCGGGCAGCGTTACTCCGGCTATTATAAGCTGATGTTCGGAGGAGCCTTTGGAAATTTCAAACCTGACGAGGAAAGCATGCATGGCACCGTAACAGCCATGCGGCAATTATTAACCGTGATTAACCATGCACAAGAGCACGGACTGATTCCCGGCCAGTATGATACGGAATCGGTTGTACGTATAGTCTGGGCCTCGCTCCATGGCGTTATTCATCTTTACATGGGTGGACACTTGGGAGATGTACAATCGGCTCATGCCGTATACAAGCAAACGTTGTCAATGATAGTCAGCTCGTTGTTGCCAAATCAAAGCACCTAATACGGGATCCTGATCCGGTTGACAAGTCTCACACACTACACAAAAAATTTGGGATGATTGTGTGTCGTTATGGTAGATATAAAGCCATGCTTCTCTACAAACGTCAAATAGCCCCCCCCAACTTGTTGAAAAGATGGAGGGGCTTTTTGACGTTTACACAGTTCTATTATGTATTAGAGGTTAATTTATAAACAAAGATAGCACTCTCTTTATTTTTTATATTGTCCACCGCAAGCGGCAGTCCACGAGGGCTGAACTCCTGACGCATCGCTGCCAGTGATGCGCGCTCCCGCAATGGTTAGTTACACTGCCCTTTATCCCGTCTTTCTGTATTTTCCTCGAATATATCCTTCGCAACTTGAATCACAGAGGCGGCGCGCGGCCATCCGGCGTAAAATGCAAGGTGGGTCAACGCTTCGATCAGTTTTCGGTCAGACCGTTCTCTTTTCACTTCGTTGGTGGAAATACTTGCTTATATTACCTGCGGTTATCAAAGCAATATTCTCATTACACCGAAACTCCTTTTCTATATACGGTGAGTCAAAATTTCGGCTATTCCCGGGTTCGTTCAGCAAATTCCTTCCGTAGGAGCCGTTCTTGATTCCACAACATTACCCCCGAATGTCGTGAAAATACACGTCGAACTGAAGGATTCATCCATCCCGGTCGGCCTGTTGCAATTACGCAACACGGAATATACCTCATCATCCAAAAATCTTTTAATGCAATATGTTAAAGAGGAACTGCGGCGAATCTAAGCGTATTGATCTTAAGCTTTTGGAAAATTCCGGGTTTCTACAGAGACTCCACCAAACACAAAAAAACACGCCTCACTGGGCGTGTTTTTTTTGTGAATCCTTTGAGCCTAACGAACCATCCATATTACGAACTCCTCCTATGTCCTATAGGAGAGAGTACATTCGTACTACTCAGCCCCGCTGCCCGCAGATGCCGCTTCTCTCATAGCCGACAGTGCTTCATCTAGTGAATCAACGCCACTGCTTGCCCCGCTACGCGCAGTACTGGCCATTTCCGCGCTATACGCCCACCAACGCACACGTACATTCCCTGGCTCAGAAGCTTGCTGTACCTTCACACCAATACGGAATGTGCCTTTTTGTGGATAGGCTATTGTGCCAATCTTCACTTCGGGCGCATCAGGTTCAAACTCGCTGCCCTTGAACACATCCGAGGCTCCGCCGTATACGCGGTCCCCGCTGGATAGCATTTCAGAGAAAGCTTCACCGCTGCTCTCTTCCAAGCTAGTGATGATCAGCACGTTGCCCTCGCCGAGTCCGTGCGCGATTTCGCCGGAGAAGAAGCTTTTGGTCGCTCTTCCGAATGGGGACACAGCAATCTTCGTAAAAGGCTCGATCGGAATGTCCACAACACCGCTCAGCATCCCCGCAATGCCGCTGCCGCCGCCTGCTGGAATGCTTAAATCGAATGAAAGCTCGCTAATCGCTTTATTGAAGTTAACCTTGAATTCCGGAGGCTGTCCTGGCGCCAAGGTTTTCACTTTGGACTTCGTTACGAACTGACCGGAGGTTTCTTCGCGGTACTCGTTCGCTTTGCCAAGCCTGTACATGACCGAAGAATTGTACACGTATTCGCCAAATGGTACTTGCTCGACACTTTCAATAACATAGGTTGGTCCCACCTGGACAAGGCATATTTTAGCCAAATAAATACAAGGCTCGGACGGAGCTTCTAAAGAAGTCTCCAAAGATTGTTTCACGAAGTCCGACATCAACCGCTCCCGCACGGATTCGCCAATAATCTGCACTTCGCCAACAGCTTGAGTCTGCAGCTCCAACTGCCTGTCATCCAACTTCAAAACGGCCGTATTCACCTGAACGCCAATCGTGCCCTTCACGGAAGCCGTACTATCCGCTCGCAAAAGCACCTTCATTTCATACTCGCTCTCTTGCCCATCCTGCGGCTCTTGGAACACAATCGTTGTTCCTTCAATAGCCTCTACGCGTTCAGCAGCCAGCTCATATTGAAAAGATAGTCTGCCGGCCTTAAGAGTCTTCTCGAAGCGCAGCTTCATTTCGAAGAGTTGACCCGGATTTACATAACGAGGTGTTGTCTGAAGCACGCGAACGTGAGTATCTTGATAAAGTACGACCGTCTGATCGGACAAATTTGCCAAAGGCAGTGAGGCTGGATCTGGCGCATCTTCCCGGATAAACAAGCGGTAGCTTTCCAAAACGCGATTATAGTCATTAATTTCGTCGGAACGAATAGAAGAATTAGCGACCGCGTGAACGGGTTCTTTTTCTTTTTCGTCATAGGCAATACATAGGTATACGTTCTTGGCATACTGATTATTGCTGAAACCGTCCATCATCGATAGCTTCAATGTCATCGGAGAAGGCACGACAATTTCCCGGCCAAGCGCGTCAATCGCAGCTCCCATCTCTACAGAAACTGACTTTTCATCGACCGCGACAACCTGCAGACCTGTAAGTACACCCGAACCATGCAGCAAACGGTTCATCATTCTGCGCTTATCGTTGAAATACTTTTGCTCAGACTCGAAATCCCTTACTGTCAGCAGCTTTCCATAGAAATACCGATTGCGCTCAAACGGGTAATAGCGTGTTTTTTTCATAAGTATCCCCTCACCTTCCAAGGCTCATTTCGTTTATTCGATTTCGGAATCCAATTCCAAGCGCGTATGTATGTCCATTCGTTTATCACGATCTACGTCAATCAGCACCGTATTGTAAGGCATCGACGAACGCTGATCTAGCGTTAACAAGGTTGGCTCTGATAAGTAAGTATTAATGCCCAGATAGGTATGCATGTCCGCGTACATCCACGGTTGTAGAACGATTAATTTGCCTTCGGTATAAGCTGGTTTTTGGTCTTCGATGATTTGCTCAATCGTTAGCCGCTGTGCGTCAGTCTGAACGAATTCAGGCTTTAACATAATACAGAAGCAATAAGGATTATCCCCATATAACTGGGCAAAAAGCTGCCGCAGCTCCGACGTCTCCTGCATTTGTTTAAATTGAAAATATTCCAACAAAAACGGTTCAGACCCTGTGTAAATCTTAAGCATGTTCATCATGCCCTCACGAGTTCCCCGCAATTTATAAAGCTCAGGAGCCTGTTTGATCAGCAATCTTAGCTTCGTTTCGCCCCATGCCTCATGATCCGTGATAGCCAGCCAGCGGCCCAACCATTCCAGATAAGTGCCGGATACCGCATCCGGATCGAAATGAGAGGAAATACGGTCTATTTTATCCTCCATATCGTCAAAGAACGTGCTGAACATCGCCAGAAACCGCTCCAGAAAAGGGCTATGCTCCTCGTCCTGCTGATAAATCGGCGGCAAATAGGCAATCAGTGACGTTCTCGGGAAGTAGACCCGAAGCTTTCGGATGTAAGGTGATTTTTGCTCGCTGCCAATCAGCTCGATTTTGAACCATAGATACCGGCCTCTCGCATTCATCAGAAGAGCATCCTTCGGATTCAAAATGGGCTCCGACCATAAGTCTCGCGTAGCAGCCAGCTTATCTCGAATTGGAATGCCTGGATCCGTCAAATAGCCCGTATAATTTACGTATTCGCCATCAATGAATCCTTCAATTTCATCCGATGTAAAACAGGAAAAACGAACCTGCGTTTCCTCCGGAATATCGGCATCTAGACGAATCTTATGCCACTGTGTCTCCGTCTCCGTCGTATCCAGCTCAGCTGAGAAATAGATGGCCTCCGGAAGCTGAGTCCCCTCTAGCAGCATCGTTCGGGCACGAAGATCAAGCAGGCTAATCTGACCGCTTATCCGATCAAAAACATACAACCGATTGCGCCCATCATGCAGCAATTTATCCGTTCGCCCTCGAAAGCTCGTTACTTTATCAAACTGCTCGCCATTCTCGCGAAACTTTAGAATAAACCGCTCCGTTACTCCTTCTTGCTGTGCGTATCCGCTGTCCCCTATATAGATATTATGATTCGTATCAATGGAAATACCGGCAAAGCGCCCTTCCTGCTCCAGCTTAAAATGAAACGGCTCCCGACCGTCCTCATGGAACACCGTTACCGTTCTGAGCTGTGCATCCAATAGAACTAATTTACCACCCGCAGCAGCGGTGTAATAACGTCCTCGAAGTGCAGTAATTTCAGCCGCTTCTTCCAGACGGAGCGTTTCATGTTCATACACATGCACCACTTCACCTGCCGCGTTCCACTGTACAATGCCGATCCGGCCGCCCTTAGGAACTTCGGGACTTCCATTCATACCAACCGCAATGTCCAAAGGGACCGTCGCGTAAAGTGAATTTGCCGTTGTTAATCTCGTATTAACCGAGAGGGGAAATAATTCAAGTCCTTCCCAATCATGGATGGCCCACATGGTCTGTCCATTGGAAATCGAATAAACCGCAAGTCTTCTTTCGCTTTCAACGTGAGCATCTGCTATCACCAGAAGATCTGACATAGAAGCCAGCAACGCTTGATGACTAAACAACTGATGACCCTGACGAAATAACGACTCGAGGTGGCGACTTTCATCATCATAAATCCACACATTCGAAGCCTCGTCTAGCAAAAAAAGCTTCCGACCTGGCCCAACCGTCATCTCTTGAATAGGATGAATGCCTTCCACCTCGTCTGTGCGAACGATGCGGTGAATGCTGTATTTTTCTGTTTGCTGAATCGAAAATCCTTCGCTCTGCATATGAATATTGGCTTCATATCCTTGTTCCCAGTCAAGCGGCTTGTTAAGTGAAAAAAACGTTTGTCCATCCTGCATCGTTCGACACCTCTTTTCCTAAATAAGGACTTATAAATCCGTCTGACTAATGGTTTCCACTTCATGATCACCGGAATAGACCAAAGCATAAGGCGGGATATGAATGTCGCCAGCGCCATCCTTATGGAAGCCTGTGCCTTCAGCGTCGATCCAAATGTCCTGCACATAGACAACCCCTTTAATCCGGGAAATAACGCCATAAATATCGCCCTTATAGACAGTCCGGCCAAAACGCCAGCCTTCTGAACCTTGCCCATGATCCATCGGCTGCAGTAATAGTCTGAGCTCTTGCATGATTCGGCGCTGTTCATCTTTGTGCTTGGGTTCCATCACCACGACAGCGTGAACCGTTATTTTAATATATTCGGCGGGAATCACATGTAGTTCTGTGGTCAAAAGACGATGCCGATCTAGATGCTGCTTGATCGTTTGCAAGAAGCCCTTGCCTGCTTTCGGCTTATCGCTTTCGCTGTAAGGGACGACCACGACGGTCATCTGTGCAGGCGCTTTGACCTTCGGATAATCCCGCATACCTAGCTTGTACAGCGGGATTGCCTTCACACGCGCGACACGCAGACCCGGCGTCGCCTTCGCGATCGCCTCGTAGTCCTCGCCAGTCACGGCCCGCGTCGGCGTATCGAGCTCGCGCCGCACGCGAAGCTTCGCCTGCGTGAGCGTCTCCGCTTCGAGGCCGCCTCGCGCCGGGAACGGATTCGTCACACGCACGCCTTTGGTATCCGTGAAGCCAGTCACGAGGCCATCCTTCACGTTGCCTCGAACGCCCCCGCCCGCTTGCAGCGCCAGGAACCGAATGTTCGGTTCCACGGACTTGGGCGGAGTGAGACCCGCTTCGTTATTGCCGAAGCAGATCGTCCCTGCTGCAGCGTCGTAGACGTAATGCCTGTCCGTGGACTTCGAATTATCGAAGTCATCCACGGACTGCCAGTCGTCCCAAACGACGTCGTGCTCTCCGCGTGGCCGGTAGCCAACCTGCAGCAGCATGCTGCTGGGCTTGTACATCCGGCCACGGCTGATTTCAAAGGTCTGCCCGGGCAGACCTTTGCTGCCCCCGACAAAACGGCCATAGTCGAACTCGGCCGTGTAGGCAATGAGCCGTACCCGCTGCGGGCCCTGCGGCGGGATACATCCGTTCACCCCGTCGCCGAAGCGCAGACGGGTGGTGCGCTGAGCCGAGTCCTGCTGCAGCTGGCAGCAGAGATCATCCGGCTCGCAGTCCTCGAGCTCCGCGACGATGTGCCAGTCGCGCCAGCGCCCTTGCTCGTCCTGCACCTGCACAGTGTGCAGGCCGTTGTAAGCGAGATACGAGCTTACCTCGAAGCTCTGGTCAGGCTCACCTGAGCTGTCAAAAGCAGTGACTTCGCTGAAAGTTTCCTGCTCAGCCGCCTTCACCGAATTGAGACTAACCTTCTCAATCTTCGGAGACAGCTCATAGCCGTCCTCCTCGAGTGTACAGCAAATCCAGAATCGGCTGCGATCATCCGCAGGGTAAAGAGCCATCGGCTTCATCTCCGACGTGATCCGAAACCGGAGCTCGCCACTTTGCGACAGATGAACCGTTGAGTCACTTATCTGTTCGATAGCCAGCCAGCTTTCGCTTTGCCCCTGCTGCCCGGCCCCAGCGAACGTCCAAGCAACCTTAGCAGACGAAATCATTGGCGTTGTCCCATCTTCACCATGACCCACTGTTACCGGATAGCGGTCAAATAACTTAAAGAAGATCGAGATCTCCGTTTGCTCAGGCAGCGCTCTATCGAAACCGAGATACAAATGCGCGCCCTTACGCGCTTCAGGTCCAAAAGCATAATAAGCAATCTTAGCGTGATTATTGGATGTAAAATCACCTGCCGCCGTCTCCGTACGGACTAGCACTTTCTCAAGCTCGGATGGAACAAGATGCACCGTGTCTAGTGTCTCAAACCGCTGGTCCATCGCTTGCAGCGGTGTCCCTTTCGGGAGCACAAGCGGCTGCTGTAAACCAGCAAACGCCACATCACAAACCGCAGAAACGGCTTCACGAGGGCTAATCCCAAGCAGCTTCAGGAACTTCCGTTCACTGCGCTCCGTCACTCGGTTTAGGTAATACTGCTGCATCTCTGTCATCCATGACATCAATTCCAGCAGCGTAATCCCCGGGTCATGTTCATTCTCATCCGTCCACTCCGGAAAAAGCTTCGGTATCGACTTCCGAGCCTCCTGCACCATCTGTTCAAACATACGATCATCCAAATTAGGTATTGGCAACACTTGTTCTCACCTCCTTCGATTATTACTAATCCCAACCAACTAGCTCATCTACTCCTACTTTAGCGATGCAAAACATCGTTAAAGTTCTCTCTCACAACCACCAACTAGCTCATTTATTCCAACTTTAGCGATGTAAAACATCCCTAAAGTTGCTCGACTCTCTCTCACAACCACCAATTAGCTACTTAAACGATATAAAACATCGCTAACCCACCAACCAGCTCATTTAGTCCTACTTTAGCGATGTAAAACATCGTTATAGTCGCTCTTCTCTCCCTCGCAACCACTAATCAGCTACTTTAACGATATAAAACATCGCTAACCCGCCAACTAGCTCATTTATTCCAACTTTAGCGATGCAAAACATCGTTAAAATTGCCCAACTCTCCCACACAACCACTAATCAGCTACTTTAACGATTTAAAACATCGCTAACCCGCCAACTAGCTCATTTATTCCAACTTTAGACATGCAAAACATCGTTAAAATTGTCCAACTCTCCTGTGCAACCACTAATCAGCTACTTTAACGATTTAAAACATCGCTAATCCACCAACTAGCTCATTTATTCCAACTTTAGCGATGCAAAACATCGTTAAGGTTGCTCGACTCTCTCTCACAACCACTCATCAGCTACTTTAACGATTTAAAACATCGCTAACCCACCAACTAGCTCATTTATTCCAACTTTAGCGATGTAGAATATCCCTAACCAACCAAATAGAAGTCTCTAAAGGCTCCTATTATCGCTATTTTCCGTTTGAGCTGCTGATTAACAGTCTCTAAGGACCCTTATTTCTGATAAATCCCCTCTTTTTATATGAAATTGCTGAAATAGGAGTCTCTAGGGGCTTCTATTACAGCAAATCTAGGTTAAAAACAGAAAATAGCAGTCTTAAAAGACTCTTATTTCCCGAAATCCTTTCGTCAGTAACCCCGTACTTCGCTTATTGCTAGGGGTTCCGGGGTTCCGGGGTTCCGGGCTCCCAGGCCCCTGCTTTCCCCCTCCTCGACTCCCTCACTACAACGCGTTCACAACCACCTTATGCTTACCGCTCACAATGATCCCATGCGGGAGCGCCGGGAGGCGGTTCACGTCGAGTTCCGTACGCTCACCGTCCTCAATCTTATATACGGTCATGTAAAGCTTCTCTACATGACTGATTACTCGAATTGATTTCAACAACGCGTAGAAAACGGAAGGGTGGATTTGTTGACCAATTTGCCAGCCTTTGCCGTCGAAATTGCCGGTTAGCGGATCGAGGAATCTGTTCAGCTTCTCCAACGCCTGAATTTCGGTAGCTACTATAGCGTCCATTCCCTCAACAGCAACGATCGCTGAAACGGAAATTTCCATATAGACCGGCTCAATCACTTGCAGCCGTTCTGGGAAAGCAACCAGGCTGGAAGCCCGCTGTAGAATATACCTTTCTACCTGCTTCTTCAGTTCTGGAAACGCGGAGCTTCCTTTTTGCCCTTCTTTTGGAAGCACCACTAAAGTCATAGCCCCAATTTCTTTGTGCATATAGGCGTTACGATTAGGAATGCACGTGACTTTTGCAATGTTCGGATAAGCCTCACGCGCCAGCCACTCGTAGTCTTTGGACGATACGGCCCGATCACGATGCTTTAGCATTTCTGGGCCGCGCTGCAAGGCCGACTCCAGCTTTTCGGCTTGGCAGCCGCCTGACGCTGGTTCTGGGTTATAAACCTCACCGACAAAAGCAATAGAGTCCTGCATCTGGTTAATCTGCCTAGCCCCTACGTTTCCGATTTGTCCTGACGTAACTTGATAAGTTACCTTCAGCTGCTCTAGACCACCTTTTGGCGGACGCATGCCATGGATACCGTCACCTACACGAATACGTCCAAACGTACGATCGATCATATAATGACGATCTCGATTGCCCGAATCCGCCATCTGGCGAACAGCTGTCCAACGAACCCAAAGTTGAAGTAAATTCCCTTCAGAATCTCGACTTATCTCCATAAGAGGCGCTCCTGCACGTTCGTACTCAGCGATTTCCTCTTCTGTCACAAACTCCGTCTCATCCACCCATACCTCTTCGGAGACAATCCCGCTTCTGGCTAGCTGGTATTCCGTTTCTTCCAGCCCTTTGGAATCGGGAACTTCCCCGATAATCGTCTCCTGCTGAAACACTTGAACTGTATTCATATACAGGCCCTGAATGGTTGGAATTTGTACCCGACCGGAACTATCATCATATTTATCATCGCGATTAACCGCACGAATCCAGTAACCTTCTTTTCCAAACAACGACGCTCCTGCAAAATCAGATGGCCCAACGAACTGCACGGTACCGCTCTGGGTCAAACCGTTAGTATCATCGATAACCTTGAGCGCTGCCCATTCGGCTTGGCTTCCCGGAATCAAACCAGCTCGCAAATACTCCCATTCAAGTAATGGTATGTCCTGCTCCGAGAAACGCTGCTGTTTCACCGAAATGAACATCGATATTGGGCCTTTAACAGGCGGTGTATCAAAAGAAAGATGCAAGGCAGGATGACGGCCCTCCAACGGTTGAAAGGGCTCAAACCCGCCCTCTAACTGACGGCTATGCCGAGTCCGATCCTCAAACACCGTATTATTCAGTGCTAAACAACGTTCGGCTGGGTACAAACGATCATCATACTGATAGGTTATGGATACATCATCCACCCAAGGTGAAAGGTAGATCGCTTGCGCCACATACGCATTCTCAATATGTAAAATCCTCGCTCGGATCCAGCAGTTTTCATTGCCGTTCACATAAGTCGCTTCTAGATCAGCCGGACAGCGGAAGTTAATTTCTTTACGCACCTTCTGCTCCTGTGGATAATAAAACAGCTTTTCTGCTTCCTTCCCCACATCCAGCCGCAACCAAGTTGCCCCATTCCAGTACTCCCAAGCAACCTCCATAACGGTGACGTGCGTAACTGGCGGCTTATCGAACTTGGATTTTTTCATTACCATTTTCCAATCGACTTGTTCCGTCAGTTCCGGCTGAAACCGATTCTGAATCGCTTGCAGCCCAAAACTCAGCTTAATATCGCCGTCTTTTTTCGTAAATACTTCCTGACTCCCGATGTAAAAAGAACCATAAAGCGCAAACTGATCACCAAACGGATAAAACCCCGATGGGTCCGCACCAATATCATTGTAAAACATCTGATCAGGCCGAACGCCGCCTGTTTCCAGTGTATCGACATAATCCGTTTTAAATGAAATATGGTCCATGGACAGCCTGCTGTCTGCCAGCGTTTTACCACCGCTTATGAGCGGCTTTAAACGGCATTGTATCCAGCGTCCGGATGTCCCGTTCACTTCTCGCAGAGCAATCTCACCTGCCACTGCTTTCATTAAAATAACCCGATTCCCCTTAGCCTCTACGTGGTCAAAAGCCTTCCAGCCTTCCGCTGTAGCATACAGCCACTCGGTTAGCTCGGGATCCGCCAATTGGCTGGACATCGAAAGTTCATCAAAACGTCGCTTCGAGTTACGGAATTCGATTTCAATACGAGCCGTATTATACACGGTGAAAAGAGAGCTGTGCTCCAAATAAATGGCATGCTCCTGCAAATTGTCGCCATCCTGCAAACGGAATAGCGCCGTCGGCGCTGCATATCCTTGCCGAGATGCCGTGACGAACTCATCGGATATGCGAATGATCATATCCTGTTTGCGGCTCGTCATGTATACATCTGTTAGTAACGCGGGTGTCAACAAGCTACTACGTGCTGTCTCATACAGGAAACTGCCCTCTTCTGCTGCAGCGGCGACTTGCGTGCCTGCCGAGATGAACACGGACTCCTTCGTACCCTCGTTCAGGGCAAACGTTAAGTAACTTCGAGCCGGACGGGCCGGAAGCAGCGTCACATCAAACATGTTGAGGAACGATATCAAATTTTTCGTAGGCACTCGGTTCAACCGTTTGATATTGTCTTGAAACATATCAGCAAACATCAAAAACAATGCGGAACCCGGGTCCGGATTTTCAGGCGTGAACCGCCACTCCGGCGTATAGTACGGCGCCATTTCCTTCATTTGCGCGATCAAATCGGGTAAATCTCTGGAATCAATTTTGGGAGGTTGCACAGCTCCACCTCCTCTCTGTACGTATCGTCATCGCTTCCGCAGCCAGCCTCTCTATTTCGATCCTTCAAATAAATAAAACGGATAGACTTGGTTAAATAAGTTATTGGTCGTCCGTACCAAATAAGAAATATGAATCATCACCTTAGCAGGGTCATCTGCTTCCGGTATGGCTTGTACATCGACTTCATGAACCCTAGGTTCCCAGTTCCGTATGGCTTCCTCGATATTACTTTGGAGTAAATGAAGCGTTGTATCGTCCGTTAATCCGAAAATAAATTCCTGAACACCACACCCAAAGCTCGGGCGCATTACCCGCTCCCCTTGTGTGGTTCCCAGAATAACGCGGATCGCTTCGGCGATGTCTTCCTCATACTCAGACATTCGGATTCGCCCTGTTGCAGGATCGACCTGAATGGGGAATTTCCAACCTCGTCCCAAAAATGCTTCCGACACCTCGTCACGCTCCTCCCGTTAGTTGATTTTGACCATACTGCCCTTAATATTAATGATACCGTCGGACTTCAGGTCCAGTGTTGCCCCAGCCTTCAGAGCCATCGTGGCAGAAGCTTCTATGCTAATTTGGGTGGATTTGATTTTGATTTCCTTCGTGCTCTCAATGCTGACCTCGCCTTTGGCGTTCAAGGTGATCTTCGAGGTTTGGCTCACAACCGATATTTCATTGGCCGAGCCGCCCTTGATCAATATCTTGTTATTCCCGCTTGAATCCGCGATCGAAATACTCTCATCCTTATCCTTCAACTCAATAATTTGGCCTTTTTTCGTCTTAATCTTCATGCTCTCATCACCGCTTTTATCGTTAAAAGAGAGTTCATGTCCGGAGCGTGATTTAATCATGCGCAAATCATTTTTATCCGCGGGCGCAGGAGGCTTATTCTTCGGATTCCACAGCGTGCCGATGACGAAAGGCATTCGCAGCTCTCCCAGATGGAAAGCGACTAAGACTTCATCCCCTACCTCAGGTATAAAGAGACTGCCCATTTCCTTACCGCCCATTAACGTCGCGATGCGGACCCAATCCGTTTCGGTCTCTGTTTCCTGCATGGAAAGCTTGAGCTTCACTCGACCCATTTTATCAGGATCAGTGTTATTCGTTACAATGGCGACCATGACGCCACCAAATTTCTGACTGGCAAAATCAGACACGCCACCTAAGGTAATATCGGGAGTTTTAAACATTAGACCGCATTTCCTCCCAACTGAAACCGTGTTGTATAGCCTTCATCGTCAAAAATGTGTGTAGCCCCGGTAATATAGTAAGGCTGGTCGAATGATTTCCCAACACCACTGAGTTTGATGTATCGGCCGGCGCGAATCTCTGGAATCCCAATACATTCCCCGTTACCGCTAATCAGCTTCATTGCCCGGCGATTCAGGATTGCATTCGCATAGCTTTTCGCTTCTTCCACGGAGGACACATTCGTGTACATATGCTCGACGAAATCACCTTTAGATGCCAAGATATCCTTGCCCGTCTTGCTATTTGAACCCAGCTTCGTTATGCTAGCTGATTTACCTTCGATCACTTTCAGTTCTTTATTATCCCAGGCCCGAACGGTTACACCCGTGATTTGCTCGGCTAAATTCATGTCAATCATTAAACTGCGAAGGGTTTTCCCCATTTCAAGCGTCATCAATGCCGTCATCGCCGTCAGCGGCTTACGGAAATATAAGTTCTTCCCCACAACAAAGAAATCATAGTTAACCAAATTAGCTAAATTTTGAATAAAGTGATAGTCATTAATCTGACTCTGCGAAAGCGCAGGAAATTCCGTCGTCGTTGCATCAATATGTGTTTTGAAGCCATACGTTTTGGCAATTTCCTCAACAACATCACTATATTTCTTCTTATTCCACGAGCGAGACTTGGTCCCTTTCATCATGAGATAAGAAATGTCCATCCCCCGCACAACGAGGCCAGGAGCACCCTCTTCGGGGAAATCAACAACAACGGATGTTATCTGTCCCGAAAATACAGCGGTCATTTTGTCTACATAACCTAAACTGATCTCAATGGCTTTGCCTAAAGAGAACGTAGACAGCCACTGGAACTCATTATTGGTAATATCGTACGCATTCGCAATCCGAAACGAAAAGGAGTCTGCCGTTCCATCGATAGACGTTTCAACGCGAAGAATATCAATGGCAATCGTGTCCGATATTTTCGTTCCATCTACGCTAATTAGATAGGAAGGCGCATAAAAATCTTTGTACTTTTTGGCCAAGTCGTCATAGGGAAAAGAGCTCGTTTCTAATTCTAAGGGCATCGGCTTAATCCAGCCTCGGGACCGAAATGCGGCGTCCCGTTGCGACTTTCATTGGATTATCAATCTGATTGGCTTTGGCGATTTCTCGCCATAAGGTTGGATCCTCGTATTCCGTTGCAGCAATCATCCAAAGCTGTTCCCCTTGATTCAGCATCTTCAGCTTCGTCCGGTCGGATGAATGGCGGGGTATCTGCTTAAGCTGGTCTTTCTTGCTTAGCGTGGATTTAAAGGTCACGCTCAGCTTGGCACGAACCGGAACTCCGGTTTCCAGAAACATCGTGAAGTGTTGATTAACACCCACAACAACTCCCTTGAAATCCAGTGAACCCCAAACAAACCTGCAAAGCGGCGGTGCATGGATCTCCTTTTCGACATCCAGAAGACCTGAGATTTTCTTCGTAAGCAGACGAACGTCCGTCCCTTTTTCGTAGGTGTCAAAATAAAAATCCATGGTCAGCGTCGTTGTCCCTCCGCTCACAAATTGTGCGATGGGCATGGACAGACCCGGCACTGTTTTCCAAGAATAGCTGTTATTCGTGTCTAATTTATATTCACCTGGATTGAACATCACTTGTACATTTTCTGTTTTGCTTCCCTTGTGAACGATAATCATTGCTTTCTTGAGCGCCATAGGTTTCTGTCCTTTCTGCTTTTATCTATATACTTAACGTTATTAACGATTCACGATAAAAATAATTAGATGCCTCGACGCTGCCGCTCGAACTTCATCTTTTTCTCAATTTCGCGGTACACTTTGTCCGCGATTTTGGCTATGTCCAGCTGCGGGAGCTGTTTCATCAGCTCCTGCAGCTGCTCCGCACTTAACTCCGGCGCCGCCTGAGGAACCGGCGCTGCTGGGGTAGGTGCTTCGTCTGCGCTTGCTTTGGTGCGCAGCCAGTCCATCTCCAGCGGCGCTTCGGCAAACGCGCTGCTGATCTCTGCGGCTGGAGTTTGCTTGTGCTCCAGCGTGGTTTGCTGCTGTTGCGAGGCTAAGGAAATTTGCCTCGCCGCTTGCGTGCTGATAGTCATCGGCACGCTTTGGTTTGGTTGGCCGGCGTTCGGCTCGCTGCCGGTCGGTGCTTGCCGCTGCACCTGCGTGGGCAGCGGCTTTGTTGCAGCAGCCATGCTTGTGCTGCTGCTGTGGGTTATGCTGGCGCTGCGCTGAGCGCCAGCAGCTGTTGCGGCGGCGCTGCCGATGGCAGCCGCCTGGGTGAAGCTGCCCGTCCCGTGGGCGGGCAGGTGGTGCATCGCTGCGGCAGGCGAAGCCGCAGCTCTACCCGCAGGAGCAGCGCGAAGCGCTCCTGCGCTGCTCGCCAGCATCGGCATGACACGCGGTGTCATGCTCAAGGGCTGGCGAGCTATCGACGCGTTCGCAGCACGCGCGCCGCCTGCACTACCTGCTGCCAGCGAAGCGGCAGCAGCCTCAACCCCTTGAGCGCGCTCCTCTTCCAGCGCGCTCACTCTAGCCCGGATGGTTCGTTCCGCTGAATCTGACTGCAAGCCGCCGGCTTCCACTCGATTCTCCGAACCATTCCCTGCCTGCAGCTCGCGCTCGCCGTCATCGACAGTGACTTGTCTCTGAACATGCTCGACTTGCGCCCTGCGCCAAACGGCTCGGCCAGTCTGACTCGTCGTCTGCCCAGCAACCTCTTCGCCTGCTGCTCGATACTCCAACGTTTTACTGGTTTTTCTTGCACCTGTGCGAACATCCGCTATTTGTCCGGCTTCTCCTTGACTTGTCCGAGTCTTCATCTGTCGGGGCATTGCTTCACCCGTCCCCGTTTGAGTCATCGATTGTCTGGCCTCGCCTATCCCTGTTCGAATCGTCGTCATTACCTCAGAATCGATCTTTCTTTGTATCGCTGCTTGCTGTTCTCTTACTCGATCGATTCCCGTCGGCCCGCCTGTTCTTCTTACCATGTCCACGGAGGCTCGGCTTATGGTTCCTCTAACAAGTTCCAGTGAGGTATGGTTTGCTATTTCATTACTTGTATTGTCATTACTAATTTTGTTAGTAACTTCATTACTAACTTTGCTGCTAGCTGTGTTACCCAGCTTTTCACTGGCTCTTTCTCGGATGGTTCCCCTAACTGCCTCTATATTCGTTCCCGTTTCACCTATCCGCCCTTTTTCAGCTTGCCTCCAAATCGCACGAATGGAAGCTGGCTCTGATAACTCAGTATCACGGGAGAAGCTGCGATGTACACCTATTTGACCTGCATTCACAGTAAGACTAGGACCAATCTTCTTCAAACTGCTTTCAATTACCTTTGTAGCTATCTCAGAAGCTAAACTTTGGGAGGATATGCCCCGCTGCGACTTAGTCCCGAATCTATCTTCGTTCAACCTTGCCTGTTGTCTGCCCTCTTCTAACTGTCCCGAACCTGCTGACTCAACAGGAGTCCGAAAAATCCGCCGAGCCTCCTGCTTAAGAGCACGAGCACTAGCTGGCAGGCTAGCACGAATACCATCAAGTTGAAGTTGATTCTCGGAATCAGCTTTCCTTTTAGCATCTGATGCAAAGTTCAGGCTTGTTCCTTTTTTTTTGACACTGGATTCGGCCATTTTTGCAGCTAGTTCAGAAGCTAAAGTTGGAGTAGAGCGTATGCTTCGCACAGGAGTTTGTTTTTCTTCCTCTTGTGTCGCAGATTGTTGCTTCCTTAGCTCACTATTTACTTCGGTCCCTGCCGGCTTGCGAAATACACGCCCAACTTCTTGCAGCTGTATACGCGAGCTGGCTTGCAAGCTAGCTCGATATCCCTCAAGCGACTTCATAACACTCAGCGAATCTGGTGTCGGGACCCTAAGTATCGCTGACCTCGCAGATATTGGGAAATTCCTCCCTGTTTTCATGCTTGTTTCATCTTGCTCTTCAGGTTTCGAAGCAGCTCGGAGGACACGCTGTGAATCTTGTAAAAAAGAACTGGCTTGCAGACTAGCCAGGTATCCCTCACGGGGACTTCCTGCTTGGAGTGTCACTCTATTGGCACTAGGATTGGATGATAGTTGTGCACTCTCCGCTTTCCTTTGCGCTTTTGCAGCTGTTCCTGTAATCCTAGTTGGTTGTAGTGTCACTGCCTCAGAGTTTGACTGCATTCTCGATTCCGCATTAGGATTCGCAGCCAATCTCGCGATAGAAAGGAGCTTATCAGCACTACTTTGCACGATATTCTCCCTGCGCATAATCCGCGGAATGTGAGTTGTCATTGCTTGATGATCGGAGATCACCTTTAATTTATTTTGTGGAACTGTATGTATACTCCCAACAAATGAATCATTAGAAGAGTTTTGTCTTTGTTTTTGTCGTTGGACCAACTGCTTTAGCAATTTCTCGTTGCTTTGAATTTTCACAACAGATTCTAGTCCATTTTCCATCACACTAGGTTTTCTATGTATCTGGGAAGGAAAAGCAGCCTCTGCACGTGGAGTTGCATCAATACCTTGCTCAGCCACTTGCTTAGTAACTAGCTTGATGAGGCGTTCCATCATAGACGAACCTCGATTTCTCTTGTTACTTGAACGAGTTTCCCAATTTTCAAATGAGATAGCTTCCGAAAATGGCTGCTGCCCAGTCCCCATCTCAAGCTTTTGACCCGCAGAAGTGTTTGTCTCTAGCTGCACTGATTGGTGTTTAATTTCTTCTTGCTGCACTTGATTCCGTACTTGATCATAGTTTGGATTTTGATTCGGTACTCGATCCTGTACCTGATCCAGTTGATCCTGTATTTGATCCTGAGCTCGATTTTGCACCTGATTATGCACTTGAATCTGCTCATTCTCTTGAGCTCGATCCCATTCCTGCGATTTCCCCTGTTCTTGCCCTCGCAGTCGTTCTTGTAACTGTTCTTGTTCTCGCTTTTGTACAAGTTCTTCTATTTGTTCCTGTACTCGTCCTTGCCTTTGCTTGTTACCCTGATCTCGCTCCTGCGATCGTTCTTGCACTCGATCTTCTACTTGCATTTGTTCCTGCACTCGTTCTTGCCCATGCTCGTTACCCTGATCTCGCTCCTGCGACTGTTCTTGCACTCGATCTTCTACTTGCATTTGATCTTGCACTCGTTCTTGCCCTTGCTCGTTACCCTGATCTCGCTCCTGCAATCGTTCCTGCGTTTGAACTTGCACTATTTCCTGCTCTAGCTCACGAATTCGCTCTACTAGAT
Source organism: Paenibacillus sp. J31P190 (assembly GCF_059692075.1). Taxonomy (NCBI): domain Bacteria; kingdom Bacillati; phylum Bacillota; class Bacilli; order Caryophanales; family Paenibacillaceae; genus Paenibacillus; species Paenibacillus sp. J31P190. Next base: position 507,480 of record NZ_JCAUAS010000001.1, read on the forward strand.
CCTCTTGCTCTTGCCTTCTCACTGAAGCCAGAGCATCATCTTGATGCACCGCTTGAGCTGTTAGTCGCTCTTGTCCAAAACCTTCCACTTGCTCATTCGTCTTACGCCAAACATGCGGCACACTCTGCCGGGCTCCCCTTGATGTTGAAGCATGCATAGCAAAAGGCAATGTTGAAGTCAACCGCGCTGCATTAATAGCTAATGGTTGCTGACTAGCAGCCAGGAAGCCTCTGGCCGTCGAAGCATCTTCCTTACGATTCCCATTACTCTTCGGCTCTCCTATTGGCGTCAATAGAGCAGTTGGCGAAACATACTCCTCGTCACTGGCATTAGCCGTATTTCTGACAAGTAAGCTCCTAATAAAATGCACAGAAGCAGGTGCTTCCGATTTCGAAAATGGCCCCTCACCAAGCTTAGGCAATGAGTGATTATACTGCGGAAGTCTTTGCTCATGCAGCGTTTGTGTTTGGCCCACACCATTTAAATAGAGCTTGGCAGCATACTGATAAGAAGGCTGCATCCCAATTGTAGATACCATAGAAGGAGCAATTGCAGAATGACCAGCCTTGGCATCAGGTAAACCAGCGCTCGCTTTCCCCTCTTGGAACTGCTCTATCCATTGCGATGTATGCCGAATAGCATCCACATGTTTGACTACTTGCACATGATTATCCATAGGTGCAGCTCTAAGCACGTTTGAGCGCTGCGTATGTAAATTTGTATGTTGAGGTCTATTCACCGAGTGCGATTGTTGATTCGGGTTACTGCTTTGGGTATGAGAAAGCATCCCAATGGAAGCGGTAATCTGCCGAATAGACCGCTGGATTAACGGTGAATCCCCTTTGTTAACGTAGTTAAATGAATTTAATTTCTTTGGCGGCATCGCCTGCTTCTCACCCAAAATCTCATGAGCAGCGGCAGCTTGAAGATTCATTTGATTTACGGAGAGTTCCGCATTCTTTTTGCTTCTTCGTCCTTTTTTCTTGCTCTGCTTGTCAGCAAGCACTTGCATCTGTTGGTGAGACGATTGTGAATCCGATTGGCTTGATAAATGATCAACAGTCGTCTGTGAAGGAAGCCTGTAACCACTATTCGCAATCAACTGCTGTAACTGACGAATCGTATGCTTTTTCGTAATAAGCGGCGCTGATTCGGGATGCTGTAAACTTTGCAGCTGCAGTTGTAACTGGATAGCCCAAGATTGATCATTCGAATCCGTTAAGGTCGATAATTCTTTATCCGTAAGAATTCCTTTTTGTTTAAAAATAAGAGCTAACAAACCTAAATAGTTGTTACGCCAAAATCCGTATTTGCCCATAATGCCGGATGCAAACTGTTTGGACTCCCTAGCTGCACGTCCTGCAGAACTACTGCTAGCAGCAGAAATCTGCAATATGCCCTTGGTTCTCTTCACTCGGGGTTTATGCGATTGTCGAGATTTCATAAACAATCCCCCTAAGAGTTTTTCGCCAGAAAAACTGGCATCGTAAGCATATACTGAGTTTTGCTTTAGCAAAACTAGCATCGTAAGCATTTACTGAGTTTTTTGCTCACACTTATTTTTTGAAAATGGTTTTCAAACCGGCATGCACCAGCTCGATCGACTCGATAGCTACGTTACCGCTGCTGGCATTCAAATCAGGTCCGTTCCATTTCACCGGAAAAGCACTAAAAAAATTCCATCGGCACATCTCCGTACCTGCCTGGTTATGTAGAATAATGGAGCCATTTTTACGCTTTATTTTGCCTTGGGCGACACCATTGTACCATTCCCAGAGCTCGCTGGAAGTGGTGATGCCTCTTTTTAGCACAATATTAGGATACTTCGTATGTTCGATCATATAGTGGGGGTGCGTGTTCACGCCGCCTTCCCATAAGGGCTTAACTTCCGTTTCAGACTTCATGCCTGTTACTTCAGAAAAACCGCCGACGATGAGTCCGTCAAGCTCTACCTCGAACCGGAATGCGCCGCCTACGTTATGCAATTTGGACTCGTTTTTGGACTGTTTCACTTGTTACTCACCTCTTACCGAACACATCAAACGGATTGTCAGGCTGCTTTTTACCATCGTCGTTCAGGTTGCGGTTGATGCGGGAAATTTCCTCACACCACGTTCGGCGCTCCCGGTGCTCCATTGACATGATTTCATCATGCGTCCAATGAAAGTAGTAAGCTATAAAGCCCGCTTCCTCATAGATCTTGTCAATGGGATAACCCGTTATGCCCCCGCCATCTCGTCCAAAAAAGACACGTCCACATCAAACTCATGCTCACATTTCGGGCAGCTTGTGTGTACTCTCGGCACTTCCATTTCATTAATTTGACGATAAAAGTTTTGCAAGAAGGCTAGATCGGCCGTGAAGAACTTCTCTACCACACGTGTATCAATCGCACGCAGATCACCTAGGTTGGTAATCACACGAGTAAGTAAGATGATCGTTAAATAGCCCGGATTTTGCTGGACGCGTTGGTCACGCATGGGTAGGATTTCATCCGCAGCTGTTGCTAACCGCATAACGCCTCTCTTGTGCAGCGTACCGTTATCATCCACATATCCTCTAGGTAGCTCGAATTCATATTCCGTTTTGAAAGCCATGATGTTACCCCCTTAGCATTATGAAAAAAAGAAGAGTTAGGAACCGGAGACTTCATGCTCCGGCGCCTACTCTAGTGCTGCCTTACTTCGTGCGTGTCATGCCTTCGTGGGCAAGCTCTAGGCTCTCAATGGCAATTTCATTGCCAGTACCTTTGAAGCTTGGAGCAGAGTACTTGGACGGCCATGCTTCAATAACCTGCCAAGTCGCTACATCTGCGCCCTCTTCGTTGATTGCGATGATCGTGACCGTTTTGCGGGAAACTTTCCCCTGAATCGATTCCGACATCCAGTTATACATGTCCATGGAGTCAGTAACACCCCACTTTAGTGAGATGTTGCCATATTTCGCAAGTCCCGGAAGCTTCCGTGGCGTAATAGTTTCGTTTCCTTCGCGGTATTCAATTACCGACAAGGATGCGTCAAATCCAGAGATTTCGCTGAAACCAGCTTGCTGAATACCTTCTACTTCAATTCTAAATCTAAAATTGCGGTATGGATCCCTACGTTCGCCAGCCATATAATACCCCTTTCCTAATATGAGAAATATCTAACACTTTGACAGACTATTCTTCTCTTGTTTTCTGAGTAATGCGGAAGATGACGAACTCGGCAGGTTTGACCGGAGCTACCCCGATCACACAGATAAGTCGACCGTTGTCGATATCATCCTGCGTCATTGTGCTGCGTCCGATGTTGATATAGAACGCCTCGGAAGGACTTCCGCCCATTAAGGCACCGTCTCTCCAGACACGAGTTAAGAACGCATCAATGGTTCGTTGTACACGAGCCCACAGCTGTTCATCATTCGGTTCGAATACGACCCAGTTCGTGCCGTTCTTGATGGACTCTTCAATGAAGATGAACAAACGTCTCACGTTCACATATTTCCACAAGCCGTTCGACGACGTTGTACGAGCACCCCATACACGAATACCTTGTCCGGCAAAAGCACGAATCAAGTTTACACCTTGTGGGTTCAGGATATCTTGCTCACCTTTGTTATATTGGCAATCAAGACCAACTGCACCGCGAACGACTTCATTGGCAGGCGCTTTTTGAACACCACGTGTTTGGTCAGAACGGGAGTAGATACCGATAACAGAGCCAGATGGCGGTATGTATATATTTCTTTTGTCTAATGGATCGAACACTTGAAGCCACGGATTGTACATCGCTGCGTAACTGCTGTCAAAAATGTTACGGTGCGTCATGACATCGGCAACTTTTGTTTTCTCACGCGGAATATCAAGAACGGCAAAACGGCTGCCCAGGTTTTCGCAATGCGCTACGAGAGATAATTGAACCGTAGGCTCAGTTACACCTGGAATCGCGATGATACTAACAACATCGTTGTCGATGAAAGACTGGATCCCTGTACGTTTACCAGGTCCACGGTCTACACCCATGAAGATATCAGGAGTCACTTGCGCGATTGAACCGTTGCTTCCGCCAGACAATGCGATCTGGAATTTGCCAACCGTTTCACTCTCACCAGAGAGTACTTCGAAAGGAGCAACAGCACCAAGATCCTTACCGTCTGTCAAATCTTTCACCGTAATGATGTTCGAACGGGAAACAATTTTCTCAATGTGATTCGCTGCAGAGATGTTTAGGGACACTTTCTCATAAGTCTCTGCTTCATCGCCGTAAAATACATGCAACGTGAATTCGCTAGTTGTTAACACTTTGGATGGAAGCAGACCGCTATCCACAACATCTCCATCAAGCGCTTCAGCAAGCTCAATAATGTTATCTTGGGAAGAAACAACTTTGTTGTATTGCTTTTGGCCAGCGGCCTCGAAGGCAACAACATCACCGACATTGAAGCCAGCATTATTTTTCACTCGATATTGGGTCTCGCTCAGCACTTCATAAATTTGCGTCTTAGCTTTACTGGACGGAACAACCACAACACGAACTTGGTTACCCCATGTTCCCGGGTTCTTGGAAGCGATTTCCAGAATCGCGGATTCTTTGTTTGTTGCCGCTTTGTTCGTTGCTACCTTAGCGTCAGTTGGCGCTACACGCATGACATAACAGCGAGAACCCCCGTTTAAATAGAAATGCTCAACCGCATAAGATAGGAAACGATACTCACCGAATTCATTCTCGGACAAGTAGCTGCCGAATAAACGATGGAAATCAGCTACGCTCGTAACCAATTGAGGGACACCTTCAATTTCCCCTCTTTGCGCAAGCCCTATAAACCCGGCCGTACTTGTGCTTGCACCTTCAAGCGGTTGCGCCCCGCTGTCAAACTCTTCCACATAGACTCCAGGTGATAAATAGTCAGCCATTGTTCCCCAGTTCAGTCAGATGGCACTTCTTGCAAATCAATACGGCCACAGACATGAAACCAGTTCTCTCCTTTCTGCTTGTCATTTTTGTATAGAAGATGGACGTGTCCATTCTACTAATTAGGGTTAAGTGAGCCGTATGATGCCAAGGTTCGTAGTTTTTCCTTCTGCTACTACTACTTCCTTCATAATATGCCGCCGATCTTCACCGTATGTAATAGTCAACTCTGTCTGAAAGGACGGAACCCGATTGCCGCGAAAAGCAATAACGGCCTCTCCTTTTTCTGTAACTCGGCTTTCTTGGATGGGCAGCAGCAGTGCACCTCTAGTAAATACTTTAGCCAGCTTTTTCTCTAGACGAAAACGCTTTTGATGCTCCAGTACCTGGGCGATTCGAATTTGCTCTTCGGCAGCTTTAGGGCCTCGTCCTCGAAGCAAGTAAGAATCTCCAACTGCAATAACACCTGTAAACGAACCCAGTGTTACTTCAAGTGCTCCCTTGTCGACTTGGTCTACCATTATTCGAGCGCGGGCACACTCTTCCGATAGAATCATCGCCTGCAGCTGGGCATCCCTCAAAGGAGCTCCGGCTGCATCCTGCAGCATGACTCGGATAAGTCCTGTTCCTTGCGAAAAAGGATAAGAAGGCAGCGGCTTTAACTGAACAACCTCTATAAAATTGCCTGTTCCTACTGTGATGAGAGTTTGTTCTTGAAAATAGTGCTCGTTGCTTACCATAAGACGGTAATCACCGGGCGGTAAATCGTTGAATATATAGGAACCATTCGATTTACGAATTGCTTTCGAACGGATGCCTTCCAAATAAACGATGGTAGTGTTGCCAAGAGGAGTTTGTGAGGTAATTGCATCGATGACGCATACAACCAAAGATACGCGGGTTTTCAATTGCGATACGCGAATGTGGTCCACAACCTAAGCCCCCTAACCCTGTATACGAAAATCGGTTTCCGAAACTCTTTTGGTTGTCTTGATGCGGGTTGAATCGATATTTACAGGCCCAACTGTATAGCTAACAGAGAGTCTGTAAGGAGTATCTGCGAAGTTCCACATATTCAGCATGCTTTCTCCTTTAAGAGGCTCCATGACAATGCGAACTTCTTCATCTTGCTCAGCTAGGGTTCCGAGGGTCATAGAACCTCGAAGTATGGAATGATCGTAGAGCACTTGCATCGCTCTTCCTAGTATCCGATGCTCATCCAGCGCTCTGGACTGCAGCTCTGCAGGTGATTGTACCGTCAGCAAGTAGCTAAGATCTACAACCATAGGCGGATACTGAATTTCATTCGTCCCTCTGGCAATCATGTGAGTACGACGATTATCGCCGCTTTCGCGGACGTTGTACAAATAGAGAGATAAGTAGAAATCCCCTTTATCGACAGGCGAAGCAAGCCCAATCATCTCTGGTTGAGGAATGGGATCCGGGGTCATATTTTCTCTGAGAAGCTTGATTAAAGATGCGCTTACATCTGCAATTACAGAATAATCGCCAATAGGAATCACTTCCTGCCTCAAAATACCTATGTAATGTAATGAAGATGGTAAGGATTATGTCATAATGTGTACCTTTTTATATTATAATTGCAATTTACTAGGATGACTATAGGGATTATATTATTTATCCTGAAATATTCATAGATCTGTAAGTTGCATGGTTGGATTGGGAATACAAGGAAATTTCGCCTTCAAATGATGCTTTCTTGTTTACATGGTTATATCCATTCCTTTCACTTTAACTAAGCTGACTAACTTTGCGTCGAGTGTGAAAAATCGGCTTCACGGACGTAATGATAGCTTTCTTAATGTAAGTCTATTACAGCCCAATAAAAGAATAATGAAAGATTCGGCCATAAATAGGCAAAAAACCGCGCAGCATCAAACCTTCGCGGATTTTTTAATTGAAGTAATTATTTATTTTTTGTCGGAAAATCGGCTTACCAACAAGTCGTATAGTTGTATAAGCTCTTCCGACGGACGCATCCCGAGTTCCCGACCGAGAAGCCGAACATAATCGGTATACAGGGCAGTCATTTCTTTTTTGTCCCCGGTCTGCTCGCATATTGTCATAAGAATCCGTCAAAGCAAAACAGAGGATGAAATCCATTTTGTGCATAGTGATGATTATAGTTCGCTCCATGATGCTTGCCAGAGGCGGCAAACCCGCAAAATTTGGGCGCAAATTACGACTAAAATGTATTTGTTTAAGCATTCGCTTGCTAATCCGAGTATTGTTGTACATTCTACAACTTTAGGCAAGCTAATCCGCGTTTTCCACTCGATTGTTGAAAATCAAGGAAATTGTTGTACGCTGTACAACTTGCTATTCTAATCATCCATTTCCCAATTTGTTATATAAAAAAAGGCAGGCTTTGCGCAGCAGCGCGAACCCGCCTTCTATGATTAGTACTCTTCCCACTCCTGGCGGGCAAGGATTTTGCCCGATTTCTGCAGCTCATGCCGAATTGACTTGATAATATGCTGCATCCGAATGGGTTCGCCAGCCTCAGCAGCTAGGAATGCCGATGAAAGGACGACGTTCTTGATATTCCCGCCGGCGATCTCATAGCGCTGAGCTAAATATTTGAAGTCGACATCCTCGCTAAGCGGGGCCGCAGGCGGAAACATGGAATACCAAATCTTTTCACGATATTCGCTATCCGGAAAAGGAAATTTAATGACGTAATTGATCCGCCTCAGGAAGGCTTCATCGATATTATTTAATAGATTCGTTGCCAGCACCGTGATTCCTTGATACTCCTCCATCTTCTGAAGCAGGTAGGCGGTTTCGATGTTCGCATATTTATCATGCGAATCTTTGACTTCCGAACGCTTTCCGAATAGCGCATCGGTTTCGTCGAAGAACAACACCGCATTGCTGAGCTGCGCTTCCTCGAAGATCTCGTGCAAGTTCTTCTCGGTTTCACCAATATATTTGCTGATTACCTGCGAAAGATCGACCTTGTAGAGCTCCAGCTGAAGCTCACCGGCGACAACCTGTGCAGACATCGTCTTCCCCGTACCCGGTGGGCCGGCGAACAGCATGCTAAGCCCCTTGCCGTAGGCCAGCTTCTTCTCGAAGCCCCAGTCGCCGTAGACAACGCCACGATATTTCACTTGATTGCACGCATTGCGGAGCTGATCCTTCTGCTCAGGCGGGAGGATGACATCCCCCCACCCATAGCGAGGCTCAATGCGCGTTGCCTTGCGCTCGAGCTTGTGCTGCACCTGCTGGTAGCACGCCTTGTAGAGCGCATCTGCCCTCAGCGCGTACGGCTCAGCCACGTCGCCGGAGCCCTCCCGCGCTGGCTCTCGCTGCCAGGCGGAGTACCCGCGCGCCAGCGTCAGCGCGCGGCGAATCTGCCCCGGGGTGAAGCGGAATTTGCCGCTCATCACCCGCCAGTCCACGTCCGCGCTCACACCGAGCTCGCGCGCGAATGCCGTCCAAAGGCGCTCACGCCCGCCTTCGTCCGGCACTTGCAGTTCGTGCTCAAGGAGCAGCCGCTCCTTGGGCTTCCACGTTAGCCGGTTGAACCGCCCGGCAAGCAGAAACACCATGCCGCCGTAGCCGTCCAGCAGCTCGTGAAACCAGCCGAGTCGCCGCTGCGCCGCAAGATCCGGCTCCTCCGGATAGAGCGCCTCCAGCCGTGTGAAGCACAGCACGGCTTGGTGCAGGATCGCTTCGCGAACAATCGCGCTCAGCTGATCTTCAAAACTCGCTGCGTGCAGAAGCACATCAGCAAGATCAACAAGCAGCAGCGGCTTATTGAAGAAGCCGCTGAGATGCGCCACCTGCAGCTTCTTGCCTGCGCCCGCATTCCCCCACAGGTGGAAGGCGAGCCTTTTGCGCTCAGCCGCCGGAGCCTGGAACGCGGCTTGGATGAAGCCCTGCAGCCGCTGCTGGAAATCCTCATGGACAAGCAGAGGCGCCAGCTCGTCATCCGGATAAACCATCCGAACCGCCGGTTTCAGCTTCGGGTCCATTTCACCGGAATCCAGCATGAATGAGATGATTCGCTTATCCAAAAGCAGCGGCCTCGACAATAACGTCTGGCCGCTAATTTCCTGCGCTTCGCGGTGAAGCATATAGCGCGCCAGTCTGCCCTCGGGCGCCATGAAGGTCGTTCTCGCTGCCCGCATGTCCTCAGGGCTGCTGCAAGCAACTTGCAGCGCCAGACTAATATTAGGCGTTTTGCTGGTTAGGTCATCTTGCAGAAAGCCGAAGATGCGTTCATATTTGCGATCCAGTTCTACCGCGAGTCCTAGCATAACGAACCGCTCTTCTACTGGAGAAAGCCCAAACACAGCAGATACATACGACAGAGGCAAGAACACGCCTGTCCTACGGCTTTCTTCACGTCGCAGGGCAATGAACGCCTCCGAATTCTGAATACTAGCCAGCAGCTCGAGTTCTTCCCCATCAAGCCCCTCATCTCCACTTTGCCCGCCAAGGAGGCGAATGAACTCATCTTCGGACACGAACATCCCGCGAAACGAATCCGTTTGCGGGTCGGGCGTTAGCTTTTGACGACGCTTATATAAAAGCTCAAGCTTTTTATCCAACAAGGTAAGCTCATCCTTATAATGTTCCCATGCATGTACGTAACCTTGAGCTGCCATAGCCCCTCCTGATAACCCTGATCTATATTTACAAAAAAATACAATCCCTCCCCTTCGTAAACAGCTTGCCTAAACGGGGTGTTATTCTTTACAATAATCTGATAAGGCTCAAAATGTTTTTCCAATAATTGCTAACCCGAAAGGAAAGTGGCCTCCTCTACATGGAACAACTTCCGGCTAATGATCATATATGGAATCGAAAGCTTATACATATTTTATGGTGGATCCTATTCATCTACGAAGTAGTCGCTATTCTTGGATTCTTCTTTAATATGCATGATCAGCCTCCGCAATGGTTTAACAGGTTCATGGAGGTTCAAATCATTACGGCCTGCCTACAGCTCATCTTAATGGGAGCCGGTTATTTGGCTGTTCACTTTCTGAAACGATACAGCGATTTTATCATGATTACATGGACCATGACCATGGTTTGTATCTTTATTATCTGTATTCCCGAGCTGATGAACAGCTACGAATTAATTAGTATCCCTATTATTTTAGCCTCTATCTATTTCCAAAAGAAATATATTTTTTTCGCTTATAGTTTAGGCATTCTATATTTAATTTCATTACTAGTTTGTCAGGTATATCAAGGGCATGCCCTAACACCCTCTGATGTGATCGTGTCTATTACCGTCCTCACCTCAACGGCACTTATCTGCTTTGCAATCATGAACAAAGGGATATTTCTCATTACTGAGTTAAAAGATTCGGTCGTTCGCGAACAGGACCTCCTTATTCGAAATGTGATGATTGATCGACTTTCCAAAGTGGATGCGCTCACCGAGCTGTTTAATCATCGCTCTTTTCAAGAGCATACCGATCATCTAATTTCGCATATGCCCCATGATACGCCGCTTGAGCTTGCTCTTATCGATATCGATAATTTCAAAAGGATTAATGATACCTACGGGCATTGGGTCGGTGACATGGTTCTCAAAACGATCGGCTCCATTCTGAAGGAAGAGCTCGGCCCTGACGATATGTCTTTTCGATATGGTGGCGAGGAATTCGCCGTTCTGTTTGTAGGCAAATCACACGAGGAAGTTTTACATATTTGCGAAAAATTAATGGAAACTATCCGGGGTACCGAAATTCCTGAGATGCCGGATCAACCGTTAACGATGAGTATCGGACTCGCTAGCTATAATCGCAACACGATGAAAAAAGCCTGGTTCCAGCTTGTCGATGAATGTTTGTATACCGCCAAAAGAAATGGGAAAAACCGCATTCATTCGCATATTTCCGAATAAATGTTTTCAGCTAGGAGCCCTAAAGCTTCTAGCTTTTTTTGGCCTCCAATAACCATGTCATTACTTACCAACCGAAAACCCTCATAAAAGGAGTCGCCTCTTCCGAAATCATATTTATACACAGGGAGGTAGACACCATGAAGCCTAAGATTCTCGTTGTTGATCCGGTCCAAAGCCTTAGAGGTATTTTACGTCAAATTATTATTACGATGGGTTACGATGTACTAGAAGCAGCTAATGGTGCCGAGGCCATTCATGCGTATCAAGCCAACTTTCCGATTCTGACCACAATGGACCTGAATATGCCAGACATGACCGGTATCGATGTGATCCGAAAAATTAGAGAATTCGACCCTGCCGCCAACATTATGATGTGCTCTGCCTTGGAGCAAAAGACGATGATTATCGAGGCTATCCATGCGGGTGCCAAAGAGTTCGTTTCTAAGCCTTTCCGGGAACATAATATAAAGGAAACGATGCTGAAGCTGTTGATTGTGTAAGCGAGGAAGCAGGATTAATTTCATAAAAAGACAAGCCTCGTACATGTATTTGGTTAATTAGGCAAATAATAGCCAAAACCAAATGAGGTGGTAAACAAATGTGTCATTCCATATCTATTCTTGCTGATGTCAACGAGCTTGTTAAACAATTCCGCATTGATCGGCTGCTATCGTATAGCTCCAATCGTTATGAAGTGCGGCCGACAGAATCTGTTTCCGCTGTAATGATGAATAAAAAGGGAGAACGCATCCTTGATGAATTCCGTTGGGGTCTAATGCCGTTCTGGGCAAAAGATGCCGTATGCGGGGACCGCGATTCGATCTTCACCAATGTCGTCTTCGAGCGTATCGTCAGAAAACAGCGCTGTATCATTCCTTGCAGTGGATTTTATATTAGCGTGACGGAGGGAAAAGAGACAGAGTGGATTAAGTTCAAAATGCGCAGCGGCACTTTTGGCATCGCGGGGCTGTATGATGTCTGGCGGGCTCCATCTGGTGAAGAGGAGCTTCGTACGTGCATGATGCTCATGACAGAAGCGAACTCACTCGTTTCTCCTTATCAACGCAGAATGCCTGCGATACTCGACCAGGATCAGGCAGAGATGTGGCTGCAGCCAGAGATGAAAGACAGCAGACTCCTCAGATCTATCCTTCGACCTGTAGATGATCTGCTTATGGTTGCAAATGTATTGTCGTCCCCTGAAGAGAAGCTGGAAAACGGTTCGGATGTCAGTGTTTTTGTATGAAAAAGAGAGGGCTGCGTCTACACGCAAGCCCTCTTATTTGGTAATGATGGGCGGCAAGTCGCCACCCTCCCCGATCAATCGCACACCTTCCGCACAAACACCATAAGGCTCCCAACGGCATGTGGCACATAGGTGACCAATGTCGCTCGGCTTCACTAGGTCGGCCACTTGCCCGCAAATCTCCGACCAGCTCAACTCCATTTCCACTTGCAAGCCAAGCTTGGTGATGATTTCTGCATCGTGCTGATAGACGGTCCTATTTTCACAATGCGCTTCTTGATCCTTCGGGAAAGCTGCACAAAGATCATCAGGTCCAAGAACAATGCGGATCATCGTTTCGGGCTTTTGACGCAATTCTTCGTAGACGGTCGTCATATTTTCGCAAAATTCTTTCGAGTAACCCATCCCTCTGTATCCTAAGAGGCAAAGTAAGTGATGTCCGCGAAGCTGGATCGCTTTGTTCATATTCTAGGGACACGGTACAATCCGTACCCTTCCATTTTGATGATTGGATCTTTATCTTCGACGAGACCAGTGGTTTTGGAATGTAGGGCAACATCAATGAGCCAGCGTGTAAAATCCGCCACATTCATCGATTCCATCTCAGCCAAGCTGTAAAATCCTGCTGCGTCGACCTCCACGCCGTCTGGCTGAGGCTCGCCGCTGATGTAATCCATTTCAAATGCAATGTATAGATTATGTATGCTTCTAGGCAAATCGCGCACGGCTACTAGGCGAGTGACAACCGCTTTGACTCCGCTTTCTTCCAACACTTCGCGCTCAATCGTATCTTGGATCAGCTCATGCTGCTCAATATAACCACCCGGGTTGGTCCATCGGCCTTTCCCTGGCTCCTGTGCCCTGCGTACAAGCAGCATCTTCTCATCCTTCATCACGAGTGCGCCTACACCGATGCTATAGTTACCCCAATGAACAAAGCTGCACTCCGTACAAGCTCTTCTTATTGTGCCATCCACATCGCGCGACTCCAAAGCGGCTCCGCAGGTCATACAAAACTTGGCTTCCATCTATCTCATCTCCAACTTTCTATAGTCTTGAGTTCCAACTTCCATTCAAGTTTACTGTATGTAAGCTTACTGCTTAAAGTGGACTATAGGCAAATCCGATCCCGTACGTTTTCCGTTCATTGTATGGAAATTTGTAGATACTTCCTGCACTTGTCTTGCGATATCGCTGAATTAGGAAACGAGGTGGCTCTGAGTAAATAAGAGCTCCTAGGGGCTGCTATTTAGGCATTTGGTGGACTTCAAGTGGAAATAAGAGGTTCTAGGGACTCTTATTAGGCAGAATTTGTTGGGATTCGAGAGAATCTGAGCAAATAAGAGGTCCTAGGGACTTCTATTTTTACTTTTTGGTAAGTTTATACGGAAATAAGAGTCTTTGGAGACTCTTATTTCGCGGATTCGGCTGGCGAAAGAAAAACCCGCCACCCTATGGAGGAGCCCAGAGGGTGGCGGGGTGCGGTTGACAGAACGGGGTGGTTGGTTGGCTTGGGTGGTTTGGTTGGTGAGTTGGTCAGTTGGTCAGTTGGTCAGTTGGTCGGTGCGGGTGGCAGATTTTACTGTTACAACTAGTTTGACGGGCAAGATGCCGCATCTTACTACACCAAAAACATCGCCACAACCGTCGTCACCGCGAGGCCGATGAGCACAGGCAGCAGATTCCGTCGCGCCAGCTCGAACGGACTCACGCCGCAGATGGCCGCTGCCGGAATCAGCGCCCATGGAATCAACGTGCCGCCGCCGACCCAGATGGCGGCCACTTGCCCGAGCGCTGTGAGCACAGCCGCGCCGGAGCCAATGGCGGTTGCGAATAGCTGCGCAATCGAGCCTGCAAGAGAGATGCCGGAGAAGCCCGAGCCGTCTAGGCCCGTAATGGCGCCTACGACGGTGAGCGTCACGGCGCCGACCGCGCCGTTCAGCGGCACTTGCCCCGCAAGTGCTACACCCAGATCGTTCACGATCCCATGCGAGCCTTGTGGAAGTATTTTGCCGAACAGCTCCGTGAAGGCGGAGTCGCCTAGATAGAAGAAAGCGGCTATCGGGATCACGGGGCCGAATACTTTGAAACCGAATACAAAACCTTCGATGAGGTAAGAAGTCGTCTGTTCTAGTCCTTGATTCCGATGCGCGAACAGTGTCACCGCAATGAGAATGAATACGGCGGTGCCTCCAACGAGAGCTGTCGCATCTCCCCCTTGCAGATTAAGCACGAACATCGCAATGACATCTAAAGCGAAGAGCAAAGGAATCATAACCGCCAGAGTTTTCTTCAGATTCGGCGCTAGATTAACTTTAGCCTGCCCGACAGCTGAAATAAGTGAGCCACTATCTCCTGGACCACTCGCTACTAGGCCATTCCGCCACGTTCCGTTCTTCATATCGCGCCGCATCATCCAAAAAGCGGTGATCGTCGTGACAAGCCCCATCACGATAACCAGCGGAATGCTTGCCTCCATGACGGCAGTCACTGGTAATCCAGCTGCATCTGCTGTTAATTTAGGAGCTCCCTGTATAATGTAATCCCCCGAAAGCGCAATCCCATGTCCGAATAAGTTCATCGCCATAGCTGCACCTAGTGCTGGCAGACCAACACGGACGGCCACAGGCAACAGAACAGCACCAATGAGCGCGACACCGGGAGACGGCCAGAAAAACCATGACGTCACCATCATAATGATACCGATACCCCAGAAAGCTAAAGCAGGCGTTCGCATAAAGCGGGTTAGCGGAGCGACCATGGTTTCATTTATCCCTGTTCGAATGAGCACACGGCTCATCGCTACAATAATAGAGATAATCATAATGGTCCCCATCAGCTCTTTGGTCGCATAAATGAAGCTGTTGAAAATACCAGAAACGGAGCCGCTCAACGTTTCCGTTGCCAGCAAGCCAAGCGCGAAAATACCAACCACACAAATCATCGTTGTGTCTCTTCGCTTGATTAAAAGGGTAAGAATAAAACCGATAAATACTAAATAGACCCAATGAATCGGTAATAATTGAATGACCACCCTAGATCACGCATCCTCTCTGCCCATACAGCATTTGGTGCTACATTGTATGCTAGGCTGGGCGGAGGAGTTCGTGTGAATTCGGGTTAAGCGGCACCTTGTGGTACAATAGAAGAACTATTTTAACCAAGTTAGGGGAATGCCGAGGATGGCTAGAAATCAACGCTTAGTAACGGATACAGATTTTCAAGATGCTGTTGAAAGACAGGCTGTCGTCCGTGTTTTCAAAGATGATCACATTGTGGATTCGAATGCGGTTGTATTGCGTTTCAGTGAAAAAACAGTAGTCGTACAAACTCGTGTTAGTGATTTGACGTATTATGATCGAGAGGCTTGTGAATTTTTTGAAATGAAAAAACGATAGCTGCTGCAGCTATCGCTTAGTTTAATGTATAAGAAGTTAATAGAACG
This sequence comes from Paenibacillus sp. J31P190, assembly GCF_059692075.1. NCBI lineage: Bacteria > Bacillati > Bacillota > Bacilli > Caryophanales > Paenibacillaceae > Paenibacillus > Paenibacillus sp. J31P190. The sequence goes on from NZ_JCAUAS010000001.1 coordinate 522,953, forward strand.
AAGCGGTAGCCCGCTTTTTGAAGCTCAGGAATAGCTTTCATAATACCTTCTGCGGTATCCTTCTCCGGGTGGTTCATATGAGCTAGTACGATAGAACCGCTTCGGGCTTTTAACAGCGCTTTGAATACCTGATCCGTGTTAAAAGTCGCTCCAGCGTCGCCGAGTACATTGTATCCAGCCAACTGAAAGCCTAAATCATGAACAACTTCTGCAGCAATATCATCATAATAGGCTGTGCCGGAACGAAAAAATAAAGGGCGCCGCCCAGTCAGCTTCTCGATCTGGTCAGCATTGTCTTTCACTTCATGAATAATATCGTTCACATTCTTGGTTCCCGCGATACCATAGGCCAACCTGCCGTTTACGGACAAGGGCCGATGCTCGGTCCCATGATTTTCAATCTCAAACAGCGGGTTTGCGGCTAATTTGGCAAATATGTCTTTATTGGCCGTTATCCATCTCGCATTGATAAATAAGGTAGCAGGGATGTTCTCCTTGATCAAATAGTCGATCAGCTTCTCATCGTACCCACTGCCCTCCTTTCCCCCACATGCGTCAAAAGTCAGCGCAATCACTTGTTCCTTGGTAGTAAGATGTGTCCGAACACCAGGGACATTTTCGCCCCATTTCTTAGGTTTAGCGTTTCCGTAACGCTGGGTCAAGGTCTTTTCCAAAGTCACAAAATCCGGACTAGGCGATGAACTCAGGTCGCTTGAAGCCGCCGATGGTATCGTCGGTCTATCCATTGCTGTTGGGGCTGGTGCCGCCGTGGTCTCTTTTGGTGTTTCTATCGGTATCTCTTTTGATATTCCTGTTGTTATTGGTGTTTCTATTGGTGTTGGTATTGAAGTTGTTGGTGGCGTTGATACTGTTGTCACTGTCGGTGCACCATTTACTTCTGCAGTCCCTTGAGCTGCCTCCCTATTGCCCATCTCACAGGATGACAACGCTATCATTACGAAAAGAAAGAAAAGGAGGCACACTGTGCGCTCCCTCATTTGTGTTTACGCCAATCCAGACTGCTCTTACTCAGCAGATGTCCAAAATCATTCTCAAGCCGTTTTTCTTCTGCTTTGCGAGCAGCTTCCGCCTTCGCTCTCTCTGCGTCTTTCTTCGCTTGTTCCTCTGCTTTCATGGCATCAGCCTGCGCTTTGAGTCCCTCAAGTATTTCAGGGCGCAGTAAATCCTTAAGTGTTGCAGGTTTATCTTGCATGCTGGTAACAGCAGGAGTAGACGACCATTTTTTCTTAGCCATAACGGGTTCACCTCAGTTCAGTTTCTCCCTATTATTGTACACTTCTACTCGTGCAAATGATACGGTACTGTCGCCACGACGATATCTTTATCAGCTTGCAGCTTCGAACGAATGCGTGCAGCAGACTGGTTATGAAGCAGTCGGTGCCACCATTTTTTCGGCATAAATTGCGGTAGAATGACCATAATGTTTTGTTTCTCGGAAACGTGCGTGTCAATTCTCTCAATAAATTCAGCAAGAGGCTTCAGTATAGTCCGATAACGTGATTTAAAAATAACCAATCGAATGCCCGGATCCCACTTATCCCACTTCTCCTGCATCAATTCTTCATCTTCATCAGAGAACGAAACATAGAAGGCAATCACGTTTGGAGACAACGATTTCGCATAGTTCAAGGACTGTGCCACAACCCGATGAATGCCCGCCACAGGCACAATAATCAAAGGCTCCTTCGTGCAAACCCGCTCAATCGTTATATCAATACGCAATTGCTTCGCTACATCATCGTAGTGATGACTAATTTTCGTAATTAACCAAAGCAGCAGCGGGGTTATAATAATAACAATCCACGCACCTTCGGTAAATTTAGTGATGGAAAATATGAGTAAAACAGCAAGAGAAACGATCCCGCCTAAACCATTGATGAGCAGCTTTCCGATCCAACCTTTCACTCGCTCTCTCAACCATTTACGAACCAAGCCGCCTTGCGCAAGTGTAAAAGATAAAAACACGCCAATCGCATATAGAGGAATGAGTGCATCGGTCTTACCTTTGAAACCAATCAGAAGAATACTGGCAAGCACACCAAGTGTGATAATACCATAGTGGAATGAAAGTCGGTCTCCTCGGAAGGAGAACATACGCGGGAAGTTTTTATCCTGTGCCATGATGGATGCTAAGATTGGAAAGCCGTTGAAGCTAGTATTAGCAGCCAAAACCAGAATGAGCATGGTTCCAATTTGAGTTGCGTAGTACATCGCCCCACGACCAAAAGCCTGCTCTGTCACCATCGATAATACAGATGTATGGCCATTAGGATCAGGTACAATACCATAACCCAGAGCTAACACCGTTACGCCGCCAAACACGATAGCCAAAAGTGTCCCTAAGGATACTAACGTGCGCTTCGCGTTTTTCACGGATGGTGAGCGAAAATGCGGAACGGCATCGGAGATGGCCTCGATTCCCGTCACGGCTGAACAACCGGAGGAAAATGCTTTTAAAAGAACGAATAACGTTAATGAGCTCGTCATTGAGCTCGGAGCAAACGCTATGGGATGCGTATTAATGGATCCCGTCAGCATATCGTATATGCCTTTGCCCACTAGCACTAAAATACATAGAATAAAAAAGTACGTTGGAATAGCGAAAATCGTACCTGATTCCGAAGTTCCTCGTAAATTAAGCCAAACCATGATCCACACAAGAACTAAAGTAATCGGTACAATGTACGGCACCGCTGATGGAAAAGCTGACGTAATCGCCTGCACACCGGCTGAGATCGAAACGGCAACGGTAAGTGTATAGTCAATAAGCAGCGAAACCCCAGTCAGCCTGCCCCAAACCATACCTAGGTTTTCTTTGGAAACCATATACGCTCCGCCACCTTGCGGGTAGGCCTCTATCACTTGTCTATAGCTCAAAACTAGCAGCATTATCAGAGCAATAATGGATATCGCAATGGGCAAAGAGAACGCAAAAGCGGCAATACCAACAGTCGCGAGTTCTAAAAGAATCTGCTCAGTCCCGTAGGCAACTGACGATAAGGCATCCGAGGATAGGATCGGTAGTGCTTTCCAAACCTGCATTTTTTCGGATTCCATTTCGCTGGATTTAAGCGGCTTGCCAAACATAATTTTTTTCAATGAATCGCTTGTCATTCGTGTTAGTTCCCCCAATTAAACCTATTATCTGACATAAACTTGCGTTTTAGGACGCAAAAAAACACAAGGATAGACCTTGTGTTTATACACATGTTCTCCTTCCCACGGTCGCTTACGAGGTTAGCTGTCGGGTTCGGGCCGCGAGAATCGCCCTAAATGATGTCATACTTAAACACCTTTACTCACCCCATGAAACTTGTGGTTCCCCCGCTTTTCTAATCAGAAAATTAAGCGAAATATTCAACTGTAACGTACGAGTTGAATACTACTCTCTTCTTGCAGCATAGTAAAGGATTGAAAAAACTTAAAAAGATAACTCCAACCACTTCATTCACTCAATAATACGCTTACAATCATACGATTCATTGATTTACTTCCATTCTCTTATTACATCGTGGTTTTTTAAACATTTGGCTACTAGCACCACTAGGCATGGTGCTATTGATAGTATCAAATAAACGCTTAATGTATATCATATGTATATACACATTGCAAGGAGTGCGATATAATTGGAGAACAATAATGGAAAGGAATGGATTCTAATGACAACTGCCACGCTTAGTAAATGGGGTAACAGCAGCGCAGTCCGTATTCCTAATCAATTCTTGAAGCTTCTTAACCTTGAGGAAGGCGCAGAATTGCAAATTATGGTGACTGCTGATAACGAGATCCTTCTTCGACCCGTAGTTAAGCCACAAGAAACAAACGAGGAACTGCGCAATCATCTAACTACGCTTCTATCCAAAATTAAGCCGAATTCACCACGTCATGAAGAAATAGATTTTGGTGTTGAAGGAGACGAATTGATTTGATAATCCCAGCACGCGGGGATCTAATTTGGATGGATTTTGACCCACAAGCTGGGCGAGAACAAGCTGGTCGTCGTCCCGCAATTGTATTATCTGAAGTAGATTTTAATCAGCTAACTGGCTTTGCATTCGTTTGTCCAATAACCAACCAAACAAAGGATTACGCTTTTGAAGTGCCACTTCCAGAGGGACTTCCTTTCACTGGTGCCGTCCTCACGCATCAGTTGAAAAGTTTAGACGTAAAAAAGCGTAAAATAAAAATCATCGCAAGCGTTCCAGTTGATTCCGATTTTATGAGAAACATCCTTCGGAATACACGATCCATTTTGGCATAAATAAAAGCCCTCGAGATTTTCGAAAGGGCTTTTATTTATGCTTATTCGATTAACTTGAAGGAAACGAAATGATTTGACCACTTCAGCACGAGGGGAACTAGTTTGGATGGATTTGTACAAAGCAAGCTACACCCAAGAGAGGTAATGCTGAGACATTCATATACACATCCGTGCAAAGTTGTACTTTGTACAACATTCTGAGCTTTCCAAGCAGAAATGAAGGAAATTGTTGTACGCAGTACAACTTGCCTCTCTAATTCTCCAATTTATTTGAATCATCCTTTTTGTCAGAACCAAGAATCACATAGACAACACTAAACAAAACGGTTATGCCAAAAATCTGAAGCCACGCCTTTACCGCATTTATTTTCACATTATAACTTATACTCGAATACACACCCTTTGATGTTTGAAAGGAAACATCCAACCTGGATACCCAGATCGATTGATAACCTTGTTTTTCAGGAAAAGGAAACGAGCTATTCGATAATAGGTAATAATCAACTGGAACGGCAAGAAAGCAAAAAATGATAATAATGACAGCATAAACAGCCAAAAGCTTCTTACGGCGAGAGTTAATTTCCAAATTTGCATCTTCTTTCATTTTGGATTTTCAAAGCTCTTCAACGACAATGCCTTGGGCAAATTGGTCACCTAGTAATTTCCTCCAAAATTAGTACCTGGTACTAACCCATCCGAGTATAATCCATAATTTGGAAAACGTCAATGTAAATCGTTGCTTCCCCGGCAGCTCCTTCTTCCCAATCAAATTACCAAGGAATAAACTTCCTCCATCCAAGGAAACCTACTCTCAGGTGATATAACATGAATCAAACAGAAACAAATGATATGCACAGACTTAAGCTTCAATTTGAATCAAATAGTGATTTTGTGATGGAACGAAAGCAACTTTTGGGTCAGGAAGTTGTATTTTGTTATTTTCGCCCCTTTGTTAACCTAGCACAAACGAATCAATTATTATCTTGGATGGAGTCCAGTCCAATCAGTGATTGGCTTCAGCAAATAAGCCTATTGAATGGCCAATTAAACGCTTCTTACGACATGCAGATGAACAACTTACTGGAGGGTAATTTAGTTATTTATTTACTCGATAACCCTATAAAAAATTTTGTTATCGAGCCCGTTCCGTCAACGATTAAGAGAACGATAAATGTTCCACAAAATGAAAATGTGATTGAGTCTTCCTTTGGGGCATTTAATGAGGATTTGGACATCAATATGGCGCTGATCCGCGATGAGCTAAGATCCCCTACACTAACCATGAATACCATGATGATGGGGACAAAACAACCAAAAAGAACCACCTTAGCTTATTTATCCGACTCTGTTAATCGTAAGCTGCTTTCATCCTTAATGAAGAAGCTAGAGGCAAATAAAGCAAGGGAATTTAAACATTTGCAAGAAATCATTAAAGTTTTAGGAGCAGGAAATTTCAGCCTTATTTCCCCTTGTCTAACTTCCGAGCGGCCGGCGGAAGCCGCAGACCATTTGAAAAATGGCCGTGTTATCCTGTTTATCGAAGGACTTCCGTACGCTTTTGTTATGCCAGTTATTATTACAGATCTCTGGTGCTTGAACTCCGATCGTAACTTCCCCAAGATTACAATGATTACCATTCGTATGCTTCGGTTTATCGGCATGTTTATCGCTTTAGTCTTACCTGCTCTATATGTATCTTTGGTCTCTGTGAATCCAGAGGTATTGAGAATCCAGCTAGCCTTGTCGGTTGCTCAGAGCCGTGAAGGGGTACCTTATCCGGCCTTTTTGGAAGTCATTTTTATGCTAATTGTTCTAGAAATGCTCATTGAAGCGAGTATTCGCCTTCCCAAAAGTATAGGTCCCTCGATAACAACAGTAGGTGGAATTATTCTCGGGCAAGCCGTTGTAAGCGCAAAATTGGTAAGTAATCTATTCATTATTGTTTTGGCAGCTTCCGCTTTGGCGAATTTTACATTGAACGGGGTACAAAATGCCTTGTTTATTCGAATATCAAAATATGTTTTGATCGTATTTAGCGCCATTTTTGGTGTTCTCGGTACGATTGGCGGAATCATTTGGCTATCCATCTATATGGCCTCTATCACGACATTTGAAGTCGCCTACGTCAATGTAAATGTAAAGGAAGGTCCCCAGGATGGTTAATAAAATATCCGTCTATCTAACATTCATCACTGTACATTTCGCGCTGATATTCTTTGTATATCCTGAGAAAATATTTGAATCGACAAGCAACGGTCATTGGGAAGCTATACTATTAAGCTGCCTATTTGAAGTAGCTATGACGTGGATATATCTAAGGGGACTTTCAACTTTTCCTAACATGACGATCGTTCAGATTTGCAAACAAGTATTGGGCCCATGGCTATCAAGAATCCTTTTAATTCCAATCATGGTATATTTCCTTGCAACTCTGGTATTAATATCTAGGATCTATTCAGAAATGATGACCATCGTATTTTTACCAAAAACGCCGATAGGGGCTTTACTCTGTTTCATCTTCTTGAGCTTGTTTGCAGCCTGGTGTGGTATCAAGACTGTGCTCAGAACAAGTGTCATTATCTCGCTTTTGTTCATACCTTGGATTTTTATAGCAATCAGCAGCTCCGTGACAAATTTCGATATACGTAATGCATCGCCAATATGGAACACTAACTTTGATTTTTTGAAGCATCCTGCTTATTATTCCAGTTTTTTTGCTTTTTCCGGTTTTTTATTTTTGGGTATGATTCACCCTTTTTTTCGAAATGTCGCGCGCAGCCGCAAGGTATTCATCCTTTTGATTGCTGGCTTGTTTCCTTTATATTTGGCATCCGTTTATATCCCCCTTCTCATTTTCGGACAAGAGACTGTCATTCAATTCCAATTCCCTCTTCACACAGGAATGGATACGATTGATATGAGCTGGTCCATATTCGAGAGAATGACGCTTTTTTACACAACTTCTACGATTGCTTTTCTAATTGTTTATAGTGCGGTTTTAATTTGGATCATAGCTGAGATGTTACGGAGCACCGTTGTTCCCTTATCCAATAAGTGGCTGAGTGTAATTATTACACTAATTGCCTACTTTCTTAGTTTTCTGATTCCAGATTGGTATGAAACAGAACACCTAATCTGGCTGGATACTGGGCTCCGAGCTTATAGTATCTTGGTCTTTCCAGTCTTAATTGGGATTATTGGCGCGCTGCAAAGGAGGCGAGTTAACCAAGGATGACATACATATTTCGTTCAGTCTTAGCACTCCTAGCTATATCCCTGTTATCGGGCTGTTGGGACAATAAGGATATTAATAAAAGGATACTGCCTGTAGCGATGGCTATAAGTCAAACAGATGCAAAAACGTATAGAGTGGGACTTCGAGTGCCTCAAGTTGATTCAACTAATATGACGCCACGAATCATAACTGGTGAAGCCTCAACGATCAGTGAAGCCTTGGATCGGATGCGTGGAAATGTAGAAAGCAGTATTGATTTACTGCATCTCAAACTTCTGATGATTGATGAAAGAACCGCTAAGCTTGGTATAAAAGAAGTGCTTGAATATGCTATTAGGTCTCATGATATTGCACCTAAAGCGCTGGTTGCTGTGTATAGAGGTGATTTAATCGAAATGTTAAACAAAAAAGAGCAAGGCGGAGCAGATGGGGGCACAGCGAGCTATGATTTTTTCAACAAGCTGGCTGGCTGGACCCCCAATACTTCTATTGTGTACTTATGGGAAGCGTTTCGAGGGGTTTATTCACATACGGAAGACTATGCTCTTCCTATCATTAAACCTGGAGAGCGTACGATGTTTAAGTTAGATGGTTCCGCCATCATGCGTCGGGGAGTTATGGTAGGAACGATTTCATCGGATGATACGCTAATATACAACATTATGAAAGGTGATTATCAGGGGGCTAATGTAGAAGTAATGGCGCATGCCAGTGTGCTTCTTATCGACGTGGATTTTACACATCATCATCATTGGGACGGCGATACACCGCAAGTGGAAACGGATATGAAGGTCATTGGCATGCTTTTGGAGACGAAGGGTAATTCCAGTAAAGAACTGATTAATGAAGAACTCAAAAACTTGTTGATAAAGCGAGCTACAGCGATGCTTGCCAAACTGCAAGAAAATCAATCGGATTTATTTGGTTACGGACAATATTTCCGTAATGATCTTTCTCGTGATCAACTAAAGAAATGGAGAGAGTCGTGGTATCCACGCCTCAAAATCACATTAAATGTAGAGGTGAATATTAGAAATAGCGGGAATTTAAAATTTAATACGGTTGATTCGTGAACATAAAGGCAGAAACGACCAAGGATAAACGACTCCGTCGTCCTTCTGGGACGAGCGCGTTTGTCAAGACTGATGACGCGAAGTGTAATAAAACTTATACTTTCTACTGAAAAACACAGCTGCCAAGCTGCATTTTTTCAGTCTTTTTCCATTTCTATGAACGCTTCAAACCTAACTTTTCAACATCTGCCAGCCATTTTTCACGCTGTTTATCCGTTGAAGACTTAACGGGAGTTATTTCTGTAATCTTGACGGGATTGACTCCACTGAATTGCAAGGTCCCACGCTTCATGACATGATGCCCTGCTTGTTTGTACACCCAACGATAGTACCAGGAAGGTGTGTCCATGGTTACTATGAGACGAGCAGACTTCCCACTCAATAATTTGTCCCAGAACATGGAATTGGGGCGATTCCGATAGGCGAAGCCTGGTAGAAATACACGATCGATGAACCCCTTTAGGATCGCTGGGACCGTTCCCCACCATATCGGATATACGAACACCAGATGATCCGCCCAACGAATCGTCTCTTGAGCCGTAAGCAAATCCTCTTCTAACTCCAGCCGTTGATGGTAGCCGTATTTCAAATTCGGTTCAAAAGACAAAGAGCCTATATGAATGCTGCGTACCTCCGAGCCGCTAGCGATTGCACCTTTCTTGTAGGCCTCCGATAACGCTGTGCAATAGCTCTTGGCAAAGGGATGTCCATTAATAATGGCTATGTTTGGTTGCATATTCCTGCCTCCTCGTGACTTTTTTTATTCATCTTTGATCACTGTGCGTGTTAAAGTAAGAATAAGCCATTTGGATCTAGAAAAGTATGATCAAACATGCCAAAATCTTATTCTTATGTGCAGAATGGAGGTCCCGGGATTTGTTACCAAACTACACAGGGTTATCTGTATCCCTTGTTTATCCGATTATCAAAGCGATTGTGTTCAAGGGACATAACAAAGACGATTTTTGCAAAAGAGCAAATATAGATGAGTCCATTCTTCTAGACACCGAAGCTCGGTTGTCGGAGGAGGATTTCGAACGTTTGACGGAATTAGCCGCTGCGATCACATCGGATGACATGTTCGGATTACATCAGGGACAGAACATAGAAGTTTCTGATTTGGGGATTCTAGGATATGTGATGCTTCACTCAAAAACTATCGGTCAAGGCTTAGCTGCTTTTCAAAAATATAATATGATCGTATGTGATGGATACAATATCAATTGGCACATAGAAGAGAATGACGTTATCATCGGGTTGTCCTACAATCGTCCTCACAAGCAACCGGCCCGACACTGCATAGAGGATATGGCTAGTTCTTTATACCATTTGATGATAAGGCTAAGCTGCAGAAATATTTCTTTAAAAGAAGTGCATTTCACCCATTCTCTCTCCACGGAGATTGACGCGTATACATCCGTACTGGGAGTCAAGCCGCAGTTTGGTAAGGATTCGAATGCAATTCGTATAAGCAAGGACATTCTGGAATACCCCATTTTATTAGCGGACGCAAAGCTATTGGGGACCTTCGAGGCTTTCGCGGAGGAAACCAGACACAGACTCATGCAAGGTCGAACATTTTCCGACCAATTATACAATTGGATCATGAAGGACATGCCGATGCCTTTTCCAAGCTTAAAAGAGACGTCGATGGCTTTCAAAATGAGTATTAGAAGTATTCAGGCAAGGTTAAAGCAGGAAAACACAACCTATCAAGATATCATGAATCGAGCTCGGAGAGAGCTTGCTGTTGGTTATTTGGCTAAACCGGAATATAAAATAGGAGAAGTTGCTTACCTTCTTCACTTCTCAGAGCCAAGTGCCTTTCAAAGTGCTTTTAAGAAGTGGACAGGGGTAACACCAAGGCAGTATAGGATGGATTTATTGAAACATCTTCAACTATGATTACATCCAAAACCATGAAAGCCCGAAGGGGCTTTTTTTACGTTATCCAATGTTTAAAAAATACATCGCCAGACCGAGAGCTTTTTAAAGCTTGCGTCCGATGAGTGAAACTCCTTGAATATCTATACTTAGAGAAGCGTTGAGGAGTTTAATTAAAGATGAGGTGTAATCATGAAAAAGCAAGGAAACAACAAGACATTAGTTCTAATCGGGCTGCTGTTAGGCCTGGTATTCTCTGAGTTGGATCAAACCGTCGTATCGACAGCTCTACCGACCATTATTCGTGATCTGCACGGCATGACACTTTACGGCTGGGTAGCCGGGATTTACATGCTCTCGATTACGATGTTCATGCCGATCTTCGGCAAGCTTGCCGATATTTATGGCCGCAAGAAGATTTATTTAAGCTGTGTCGCCCTATTTATGATCGGATCCATCATCAGTGGGCTCGCTGACTCGATGACCACACTGCTAATCGGAAGAGGCGTTCAAGGAATCGGAGCTGGTGGACTCATGCCTTTGGCCATGATTATCATTGGCGATACATTTCCGCTGGAGCAGCGAGCCAAGGTCCAGAGCCTTGTCGGTCCGTTATTGATTCTGCCACAGCTGATCGGACCTACGATAGGCGGGTATTTCGTAAGCAATGTGAGCTGGCATTGGATCTTTCTGATCAACATTCCTATAGGACTTATCGCTGCCTTTATCGTTTCCAAAGGCTTGCGTGAAACGGCCAGCACCGAGAAAAAATCCATTGACTGGGCAGGAGCCTTTACACTCGTTCTTGCCATGCTCTCACTTCTTCTAGCTCCGGTTTTGATCGACATCAAGGGCTATACGTGGTCGTCCCCCGTTATTATCGGCTTATTGGCGCTATTCGCAGCTCTTACCATACTTTTTATCCGAATCGAATCGAAGGCCAAGGAGCCGATCATTCCGCTTGTTCTCTTCAGAAATCGGTCCGTCGTCGTATTGTCCTGTATCGTGTTCCTAACCATGCTTGGTGTCATGGGAGGCATGTCGGGATTCCCATTTTTCGCGCAGAATGTCATGGGAATGTCACCCACCTCATCCGGTTATTTGTCGCTGGCCTTCATGGCGGGAGCGATTCCCGCGAGTATTCTCTGCGGTAATCTCATAACGAAGGTTGCTTACAAGAAGCTCTTCCTCGTATCGTTCATCTTCCCGATCGTAAGCTATGTCCTGCTATCTCGCATACAGGTTGATACAACAGTTATCTACATTATCGCGGGGTTCTTCATTTTGGGACTTGGGATCGGCGTTCTCTTCGGTTCAGACAATCTGATCGTGCAGGAATCCGTTGCGCAGGAACACAGCGGAGTCGGGGTTGCAACGGTTCAGTTGTTCCAGGCCATTGGTACCACGCTAGGATTCAGTATCTTCGGAAGTTTGCTTTCAAGAAATATCGCCAGAGGTTTATCGGGATTATCGGACCAATTCCCTGAAGGAACTGCCGCGACAATCCTAAATGGCGGCATCCCGCAGGGGCTCTCAGCAGACTTACTGCTGCAGATCAAAATGGTATTTACAGAGGCGTTCCAACACATTTTTGCAATAGGCATCATTTTCGCCATTGTAGCTTTCATAGCTTGCTGGTTCATGAGAAAAGAAGTGCTGACGAATGCGGAAGAAGCTTTGAGTACAAAAGACGTGCTGACAGAAGAGGCTTTAACTGCAAAAGACGTGCTGACTACCAAAGAAGCTCTGACTAGAAATACATGACAGAATACATGGCAGAAATATACGACTGAAATACATGGCAAAATGAACGGCTTACGCCGTCCTTGAACTGGTGCGTGCAACCGTTGTTGCACAGCATGTTAGGCCCAGGATGTATATGTTGAAACAATACTTATGCGTGTAATGTTGTATGTTGTACAACTTGCCTTTCTAATTCCCCCATTTGCCCATAAACAAACCAACGAACAAATAAACAATTTACAGCAAAAGCACAAAGTCACTTACCAAATGATTATGCATGTCTCCACAATCTTACTCAGCTCAGCAAAATCAATAGCTAACTAATAAGGGGGAAGTTTGGACTCTCCCTAACCCGCCAAAAATGTTCTGGGGTCAAGAAAAAAACTGGAGAGATAATCAGATTAATTTCTGATCTTCTCAATCCAGTTTTTGCTTTTCGTCTTATTTAATTCGGCACGTGATAATTGCGCGCTGTTGTTTTTTGTTTGAAAATCATTTTTTTCCATATGAGTGGGATGCCGCCAATGAGATATAAATAGCGAGCATCGATGACCTTTTTCAGGAGAGCGGCGAATTTGCCTCTGACTTTCTTCACTTTGAGTAAGCCCACTGCCTCTCCTCTGCCCAAGGATGCCACAGTCCCTTTGAAATCGTATGCGAAGGGCTTAAGGTCACGGCCGCGAACGGCAGATAGAAGATTTCTCGCTACGTTGTAGCCTTGCTGAACGGCAATCTGGGCATTCGCAGGATAAGGCGTCCCCTCAGGGCTCATCACAATGGAGCAATCACCTGTAATAAATACATCCGGATACTGGTAAGAACGCAAGCATTCGTCAACTTTGACCCTTCCCCGCTGTACATCGAATCCTGCTTGTTGTATCAAGGAATTCCCGCGAATGCCTCCCGACCAAACAACAGTGCCTGCACGAATGAACTCGCCATTGCCTAGAATAACGCCATCCGGCGTACACTCCTTAATTGGTGTGGATAGTTTATACTGAACACCTTTGCGGCGCATGACTTCCATGCCGTATTCGACAAGATCTTCCGGTAAACCTGGAGGCAGCGCCGATGGAGAGGCTTCGATATTTATAATTTGCACAGCGGACGGGTCGACGTCATAGGTCCTGCTCAGCACAGGGATCCGATCCGCCAATTCCCCCACAAACTCTGTTCCAGTGAAGCCGGCGCCCCCAACCACAAAGGTGAGATACTCTTTCCTCTTTGGCTCCATTTTCGACTTGGCAAACATATATTCAATGTGCTGGCGAATAAAGCGCACGCTGTTAATGCTCTTAATCGACATCGCATATTCATTCATCCCAGGAATGCCGAATGTCTCGGTCTCACTCCCCAGCCCAATAACTAGATAATCGTAGGAGAGGTCGCTATCGCCGAGCACAACCCTCTTTTCCTCGGGCAAAATTTGACTTACCGTTGATTTCACAAAATGAATCTTGCGCTCATCAATCAAATCCGCAATCGCCACACGGGCATTATCGTGATGATCGGTACCGGCAGCCGGCATATGCAGATGCGTCGTCATATAGTGATAATCATGTTTGTTCACCAAGGTAACATCCATCTCACTTGCTTTCATCCGCTTCTGAAGCCTAATGGCTGTGACCAGACCACCGTAACCTGCGCCAAGAATAACCACTTTCGGTTTGCTCATTGAAATCCTCTCCTCCGATTTGTGAAATAAATCACATATAATTGTGAAAAATATCACATACTTTTATAAGATGAGCCGATGAACGACTCTTTCTTTTATAATATGCTATTTCTCATCGAAAATCACTATAAATTTGACCAGTTTTTGAACAATAAGCGTTTTATTTGGATTCGACGCCGCCGCTCTCCGCTTTATCATGTAATCTGCGCAAGCGAAAACAGTTCATTCCTGCCACGCCGAGCTCCTCCAGCAAACCAAAGTTGGCCCAAGCGCCCACCACCGCCCCGATGCCGGGAACGAGCTGAAGCATTTTACGAAAATCAATCGTATCCCGGTATTCCTGCTGCAGCTGCTGCCAATCCACTTGATTCATGTAGTCCTCAGCCGGTGGAAAGGAATGAGAAATGGTATGCCAATTCTTAATGGTATGAAGAAGACCCGGCTTCTTATTCGGACTGGAGAAGGCCAGCTGAAACACATAGAGAATGAACAACCGCTCCCGGTAATCTTTCGTTGAGTAGCCGTACGCATGCGCCAGCTCAAATAGAAATTTCAATTTAATGCCGATCAAAATAGGGAAATCCGCCAGTCCTAGCAAAATTCCACCCGCTCCCGTACCTGCTCCTTCTGCTGCGGCGATCTTTTTATATAGGGATAATAATTCCTCCGCTTTGGCATCGCTATCTGCTAAGGAAACACCGTATAGCGGGTCGTTTTTGGGGATGTAATTCATCCCGAATAGGGTCGTTTGCACGATTCCTTTGACGGTCGCGGTTATTGTCTTATGAACCTTATCAGGAATCAAATTATTGATGCTGGTTTGAACAGATTTGGAGGCTCTTTCCATCAGGTTGGGAACCCTTTGCTGCCGGATTTCCCAGCGTTTCAGCTTTTTTAACATTTGCTGCTCGTAGATTGTGTACGCTGTTTCCATTCTCGTCACCGCCATCTCTGTTCTTCAACTAAGTATAGTATACGGGGCGATTGGTCTCAAGATGACGGGGTGAGTGACGGGGAGTGTGAATCGGCAAGCGCAGCGAGTAGCCCAGCGTGAAGCGCAGCGAGGAGCTCAGCGTGAAGCGCAGCAAATAAAACCTGGTCGATGGCCAGGTTCTTGTCTAAAGCCTACGCTTGCGCATGGGGAACGAACTTCTCTTTGATTTCACTCGCTCGTTTAGATCCCAATCCGCCATCTTCTCGTCTGTAAAGATGAAATATATGGTTACAGACACGATTCCACACACCCCTCGTGACTGTAACGATGAAAAATATCTTTCCAGCTTGTGCACAGCGCATAAAACTGCTTTTTTCTCATTTGTAAGAATACAAAACATCGTTACAGACACGTTCTCACTTCCCCTCGCGACTGTAACGATGAAAAATATCTTTCCAGCTTGTGCACTGGTTTTAGGTTATTGCGCTTTGCAACAACCAGGCAATTATAGTCAATCACCGAAAGATTATGCATGTGTCCGCAACCTCACTCAGTTCAGTAAAATCCATAGCAAACCATGCTAAATAGGGGGAAGCTCTCGTCTTACCCTCTTACCCCCTATCCCAAAATCTATCAAGAAGAACAAAGGGGCTGTCCCAAAAGTCAATTTATGATTTTTCAGCCCCCACTTAGAATCAGATTCATATGTAAAAAGAATCTCCATCTCCCACTTTAGTAGTGTGGAATTGGAGGTTCTTTTGTTTAAATTTGGGACATGCTCAAACATGCGAGCACTTTTGGGACAGCCCCCCGTCTTTATGATTGCATATACATAAGTAATGCAAAACTAAGAATTCCCGTGACAACGAGAATGGTGTCCATACCTCGCCACTGTAACGTGTTTTTCCTCAGCAGCAGCTGTTTGCCGTCGATTTTTTTCAGTTCCATCGCAATGGTCATTTGCTCAGCTTTATGAAACATAGCGAGCAGCAAAGGGACGACCAGCGCCGGGATATCTCGTGAACGAACAGTACCCGGTCGGATTGATGCTTTGCCTCTAGCTCTTACGATGGCTGAGAACTGCTGCCACTCCCGCAAGATGAGCGGAATGAAGCGGAAAATCAAGGAGACGGCCAATGAAAAAGATTCAACAGGAAGCTTAAATTTGCGGAAATATTTCAAGGCCCAATTAAGCCCTTGCACGAGCTGACCATAAGGCGTCGTGACGGCTAGCCAATAACCTGCCATGAGAACGAGAAACAAACGTGTTAACGTGAGTGCCGTGCTCCAGCCACGCTCCGCCGAGAAACCAAGCGGAAATTGCCCTTCAGCGGTTGACCAGTCTAGCCCTGCCAGAAGGATCGAAATGAACATGAAGATCAGGAATGGCAGGGCGATCTTCATGCTGCCGCGAAGGACGGATCGCGGGAGGCCGAGAAACGCGAGGCTGAGGAGCAGCATGGATGCCGCGAGGCCGCTCCACTGCCGCTGCTGCATCGTCCCGATGACGAGCAGCAGGTAGAGCAGCCACTTCGCGCGCGGGTCGACCCGCAGCCACGCGGCCTGCGGCGGCTTCGAGGCCACGCCAGCTTCGCGCGTGGCCTGC
The DNA here is from genome assembly GCF_059692075.1 of Paenibacillus sp. J31P190. Classification (NCBI taxonomy): domain Bacteria; kingdom Bacillati; phylum Bacillota; class Bacilli; order Caryophanales; family Paenibacillaceae; genus Paenibacillus; species Paenibacillus sp. J31P190. The sequence goes on from NZ_JCAUAS010000001.1 coordinate 539,385, forward strand.
GGGCTCGGCGCTGCCGCTTGCGGCGCCGGCCTAGGGCTGCCGCTGCCGCGTTCGCGCAGCGCCTCTGCGATCGCCGGAGCGGCAAGCTCCGGCGTGAGCCGGTCCGGCGCGATGGCGATGCCATAGCGCGCCAGCTCTATAGCGGCCTCCACGCAGCTCGGGAGGCCTACCCCCGCGCGCGTCAGCACCTCCGGCGCGCGGCAAAGCTCTGAAGGCGTGCCGTCGAAGACGAGCGCGCCGCGGTCTAGAACGAGGACACGGTCCGCTAGCGGAAAGAACGTGTCCAGGTCGTGCGTGGCGATGACGCAGCCGCCACGCTCGCGCGCGCGAATGATGCGCAGCAATTCGCGGACGGCTGCCGCCTCTAAGCCGGCAGTTGGCTCATCCATGAGGAGCCAGTCCGGCGCAGTGGCGAACGTTGTCGCCAGCGCGAGCCGGCGCTGCTCGCCGCCGCTCAGCGAAAAAGGCGACCGATCCATGGCGATGACGCCGCGTGGATCGAGATCAGCGCAAGCGGCGCGAATGCGGCGCTCGCGTTCGTCCGCCCCGAGGCGGTAAGGACGCAAGGAGTACGCGAATTCTTGGCGTACACTGCGAGCGAATAACTGCTGCTCGGGGAATTGAAATATTAGACCTAGACGAAGGAGATGGGCTTGGTCTACTTTTCGTTTGTGCCATAATGGCTGCTCATCAAGGGTCATCATTCCTAAGGTTGGTTCCAGAATTCCGGCCATGACCTGCAGCAGTGTTGATTTTCCAGAACCCGTATGACCAATCAATAAGGTTAGCGATCCATCCGACAAGTTGAAGCTGATATCTTTCAGCAGTTGATTGTTAGAGTCATCCGGAGCATCTATCCGGATGTCCTGCAGAGCTATGGACATAAGGACGACACCGCCTTAGCCAACTCTTCCATATCTATCGGGAGGAGGTCAAGCTGACAGCCTTGCTGCATCAGACCAATGGCAGTCTTAACCACAAAAGGCGGATCAAACCCTAACTCCATACAAGGTGTCATACCCCGCAATTCTCCCCCTTCCCCATACAAAAACGCTCTCGGCTCCCCATCAAAAGTTATCCGTCCCTCTCCAAAACCAACGACGCGCGTAGCATCCGCCAACTCTTCCAAACGATGGGTAATCCACACAATCGTCGTCCCCCGCTTATGCGCTTCCCTTACAGCTTGGCGCACTTCCTTCCTTGCAGCAGGGTCTAACATTGCGGTCGGCTCATCTAAAACAAGGATCGTTGGATGAGCAGCAAGCGCTGCTGCGAGATTCACCAACTGCTTTTGCCCACCGGATAACGTGTTAAGCGCCCGCTCGATCGGGATCGTCAATCCAACAGCAGACAAGGTTTCCATGTACCATTCTTTACGCGATTCTGTGCTTAAATTTTGCCCATTCGGCAGGTAGTCCAGCTCTTCCTGAACCGTGTCTCCAACAAACTGGGCATCCGGTATTTGCAATACACCCCGAGTTAGCCAATTCTGGTCTTGCTTATGTACGAACTGCCCACCAGAGAGCGGACCTAAGCCCAGTAATACGCTGGCTAGTGTGCTTTTGCCGCTGCCATTGGGTCCTATGACTACAATCCACTCACCCTGATGAATATCCATGGAGACATCGGACCACACTTGCCTTCCTTCTCCAGATTCTGTTCGATAAATAACGGAGGCTTTCTCCATTGAGGCTAAAATCTCACTGTTTGCCATATGTAAAATGTTCCTTTCACTTTCACAAAAGATGTGCTATCATCTGAATTGTTAACCAATATTGATCGAATTGGTTGACAATACATTTACAATAACAGAAACAGGAGCGATGAACAATATGAAACTCACTCTTCGCGGCGTTGTTTTTAGTGCACTATTTGCCGCTATTCTCGTTTTATTCAGCTTTGCCAAAATTTCTCTTCCTATGACACCCGTGCCTATTACATTGCAAACTCTGGCGGTTATGCTTGCCGGCGGACTTCTGGGAGCACGCTATGGTTTCCTTAGTATGGCACTCGTTGTCATCCTCACAGCCATCGGCTTTCCTCTGCTTCACGGGAATGGCGGTTTAGGCGTCGTCCTCGGACCTACTGGCGGCTTCATTATGATTTGGCCTTTTTCAGCTATGCTTATCGGTCTTATTTTGCCTCGTATTCGGATGAGTGGCATCATGGGTTACATCGCCGCCTTCTTAGTCCTTGAAGTATTCGGCTCTCTCATTCTGTATCTGGCCGGAGTTCCTTGGTTAATGTACAAAGTGCCTACCTATACATTTGCCAAAGCCATGGCAGCGGCGTGCTATCCATTCTTACCAGGAGATGCCATCAAAGCTGTAGTTGCAGCGCTCATCATTGCTCCTGTTCGCCAAGTATTCCCCCCGCAAAGACTTACGGGCTCCTCTTCACACAGCATTGTTAAAAGTACTAGTCCTACAGATCTTAGCGTTTAAGACTCTGAAAACGAACAACGGCCTTACAGCCGCAGAAGATCTGAGCACATACTCAAATCTTTTACGGCTGTAAGGCCATTTTTTTATATTGCTTTTCGAGCGGGGATATCAAATTTTTTACGATTTTGTAATGTGCAGCACGTAATTTTTATTCGATTGTAATGCCCTGACGTGTAAGCTAGTTCTTGTAGACAGCAGCACGATGCAACAACAGCGCAATCAAACATCATCGAATAGGAGTGTTATATATGAAAAACAGTAAAAAGACATTAGCTGCATTAACGATCACAGCAACTGTAGGTTTATCAGCAATTCTTCCTTTCAATGCACTAGCAGCAAGTCCTTTCACGGATTCTGCCAACACAGCTCAAGTTCAAACAGCGATCGAACAATTAGCGCAGCAGCAAGTTGTATCCGGATATGAGAACAACACCTTCAAACCCAATCAGACTGTAACTCGCGCAGAGGTTGCCAAAATGGTCGCACTAGCGCTTCATGTAAGCATAGACCCAGCCGCAACCAACCATTTTAACGATGTAACGAAAGGTGATTGGTTCTATTCCTATGCGGTTGCCCTTGAATCTTTAGGTGTGATGAAAGAGGTTTCCGGACAATTCCGGGGAGGTCAACCCATCTCTTCGGATCAACTTGCAGACGTGATTGCTAACGTGTTAAAAATCGATAAAACAGCGGTTGAAAAGCTGCCAAGCTTTGCATCTATCACAGGCAACCAAGTGACGCGCGGTCAAGCCGCTCTTCTTATCTTTGAAGCGCAGCAATTAGCGCCTATTCAAGTGACTAAGCTCCAAGCCTTGAATGCCATAACACTGCAAGTTACTTTCTCAGCACCGATTCCCGCGGCAGAATTGGAACTGGATCAAGCGTCCAAAAACTTTGTTTTTGACAACGGCCTGGTGATCAATAATGTTCCACGGTTAAAAACAGGTTCCAAATCCACCTACATCGTTCCAGTTCCTACCCAAAAAGCCGGGACAACTTACACGCTGACTTATAAAGGTAAGCCTGCTGGTACTTTCACAGCGAGTACGGAAAAAATCGCATTGAAATCCACGGCGCAAGTAGCTAATGATTTGTTTGAAGTTGAATCCCATTTGGCTGATGGTGTTGCTGATTACGGTTATGTGATTGCAGCTTACAGCAAAAGCCGCCCAGGCTCATTCATCGTTGACGAGAACAACACCTACAACGGCAAAACGTATCAAATTCTTTCGTCCATGCGTAACCGTCAGGTGCAAATTACCCCTGAGGGTGGCGCAACAATGACAGCGAACTACTTGCCATTCACACAAGCAACCGATGGCCGACAAGCACCTAAGTTTATTCTACCTAACGGCGAAACGTTCAAAGCCGGTGTCAAATATACCGTTTCGGCAGACTGGGCTACTCTCGCGAATCCAACTTTTACAGCCAAAGAAATCGAACCGCTTACTATCCAATCCGCTGCTGCGGTTGATACGAAGACGATTGCCGTCACACTTTCGCAAGATCCTAAGGATGAAATTTTCGTCTCTCGCCGTGTTACACTTACCGCAACTGACGGTACGGTGTTAACTGCGGAATACACGCTGACTTCACGTAAAGGCGCTGTAGGTACTTTCGCTCTTCTTAATAACGTTCAACTCGTTCCTGGCACTTCTTATACCGTTGCTCCAGTGGGTAAATGGTCAACTGCAACAGGCGTCACTTTGACTTTAACCAAATAATCTTCACACTAAAAAGATAAAGAGATCCGAGGGTACCTTAAATGAGGTGCTCTCGTTCTATTATTATTCCCATCCCACAAATTAGAGGTGAATTCCCATGTTACGTAAAAACCTTTCATTCCTGACAATATTGACTCCGCTCACGCTGCTTCTTCTATTAATAGGCTGCGGGTCGCGTCCCGACGCGGCAGTTGGCTCCAACATCGGAGCAACGGCAGCACCTGCACCTACACCTTCAGTACCTTCAACAACACCTGCCGTTAGTCCAAAACCAACAAATATCACTCCGCCTGATGCTTCCGAAACCACTTTGATGGTTACACATTCCAAGAGTGACTATATATCTTTCTTAAATCCTACTTCCGGCAGCTTCGAGAAACTCATCGTCGGTCAATCTCCTTTTGCTATTGCGGAAGGACCGAATCATCGCGCCTATGTATCAACAGCGGAAGGTATCGCAGTGGTGGATACCCAATTGCGTAAACGCGTTGCCCTAGTTCCCTACCAATCAGCTGTAGGTAAGCCGCAATATGGCGAATATCGCCCCGGTGGCATGGGCATCGCTGTTTCACCTGACGGTCGATTTGTCTACGTAGGTGTTTACTTACCCAGCAGAAGCAAAAGCCAATTAGAAATCATGGACACGGCCAATCTCTCCATGACAGGCAGTGTCTCCATCGGAATCCGACCGTTCGATGTCGTTACCAGCCTCGATGGCCGTGAAGTTTACAGCATCGACCATGATTCTTACTCCGTAACGGCTATCGATCTAGCTACTAACAAAGCTCGCACCCTTGACGTAGCTCCTTATGGTCGTGGCGGCTTCGAGAAGCCCCATTATGCGGCGGTTCGTTCCGATGGCCGTCTACTCTTGCCTTACCAAGGCCGCGGCCTTGTCGTTCTTGACCCTGTCAGCGGCAAGTATGAGACGAAGCCTTTAACTGGCAACACGCATCAGGAAGGCGTTGCCCTCACACCTGACGGCAAGCAGCTGCTCATCGTCGGCATCGGCGCTGCCGGCAGCGCAACCGGCAAGCCTAACTTAACCGTGCTCGACATAGCTGCGCATACCGAGAAAATCATTCCTCTGGCACGTATGCACCAAATGGTCGCCACCAGCGCAGACGGTCGTTACGCCTACCTCACAGGCGGGGTTACTTATGCCGATACCGGTTGGAACGGCATGACCGTTGTTGACTTGGAGTCTGGCGCAGTCCGCGACTTCGAGATCCCTGATTACCCTCTGGATGTGCAGCTGCTGAGCCGGTGAGGTGATTTTTCATCGTTAAATAGTCTCATGCCAGCTTGAAAGAATCTGGATTATTGCGCGGAAATAAGAGCCCCTAGTAGCTTCTATTTCGAGAAAAAGTAGCTAATGGTGGGAAATAGGAGTCTCCAGAGACTCTTATTTGATGCCGATCACAACATAAATAAACTTTAATGATGAAAATCATCGTCTCAGCGGCTTTATCATCAAAATGATGGCCTTCAGACACTATTTTATGATGTTTTACATCACTTAGGTGTCCTCTTAACGCAAAACACCTACTTTTGCGATAAAAAACATCGTTTCAGCCGCTGACGTGTAACTTTTCCGACACTCAGAAGTCCATTTCGGCACTCTCAGCTTATTTTGCATGTGATGCGAAACCAAAAGCCCCTTACCTGATAACGGGCAAGGGGCTTTTGCTATGTGATCTTGCTTAATGGAAATTTACTTATCCCGCTGCCACACGCACGCATGCATGCTCTCATTCCATCATTCATGCTTCGCCATGTAGCCCACCCCAGGGTAGGTTACAATAATCTCCATAATTTCTTGTCCCTCTGCAAGACTCTTAATCTTTTGGCGAATTCTCGCTATCGTGACCCGCAAATATTCAACTTCATCGCGGTATTCACTTCCCCAGATTTCACTCAGCAGCTGTTCATGGGTCATAACTTTGCCCGCATGCTGCAAGAGCAGAGCAAACAAGTTATACTCGGTCTCCGTAAACTTAACCTCAGTATCTCCCAGCCAGATTCGACGCTGAGCTAGATTAGCCGTCACGGGTCCAAGCATGATCTCGCTCGTTGAGACAGGTGTTGCCATTCGCCCATCCATCCGGCGAAGCACGGCGTTCACACGGGCGAATAGCTCATCTAACGAGAACGGCTTCGTCAAATAATCGTCCGCTCCTAGGTTAAGTCCTTGCACTTTATCCGCCCCGTTGCTCCGTGCGGTCAGCATGATGACTGGCACACTGGAGTAGGAGCGCAGCCTTTTGAGAACGTCGAATCCGTCCATGCCCGGCATCATCAGATCAAGTAAAATCAAATCCGGATCAAATCCTTCAACCTTCTCTAACGCCTCAGCGCCGCTCTGGCAGGCCAATGTTTCATAATCTAACGATTTGAGGTTCGCTGCAACGAATCGCACGATTTTCGGCTCATCATCGACGATCATAATTTTCTTCTTGTTCACTTTCAGCTCTCCTTCCCTTGGAACCTCGGTATGGAGAGGATAAATGTACTTCCCTCACCAGGTTTGCTCACTACGCGGATCTCTCCGCCGTGCGCTTGCATGATCCCTTTGCAGATCGCGAGTCCGAGTCCGGTCCCGCCCGTTTGACGGCTGGATGACACATCAACTCGGTAGAAGCGGTCAAATATTTTATCCACATGCTCATCTGAGATTCCGATGCCATTATCTTGAACTTCCAGATGAACATAGCGCTCATCGACATGAGCCGTAATCCGAATAACAGGATGCTGCTCATTATATCGAACCGCGTTCGTGAATAAGTTCACCAGAACTTGCTCCATCCGCAGCTTGTCTGCATAGACCAGCGGAGTCTGATCCGCTAAATCTACCTCGAATTGGGTATGCTCATAATTCGCCTGCTGTGGCAGCCTTCTCTTGGCACTTTCTACAACTGCTTCCAGCCGGAGTGGCTGCGGATTGATCCGCATAGCGCCCGATTCGATCTTCGAGATATCCAACCACTCATCGATCAGATCCTGAATGCGCCCAATGTCCTCATGAATCCCCTCCAGCAGCTCCTGTTTAAAGCTTTCTTCCCACTGGGCATCCACACGAAGCAGCGTCTCAACACCTCCGCGTATACTTGTGATTGGTGTTTTAAACTCATGGGATGCAAGGGAAATCAGATCATTCTTAAGCGCATCGATTTCATGCTCCTTGGTCATATCACGCCACACATAGCCGCGGCCAAAAACTCGCCCTTCTCTAGCCACTTGAAACGCTGAAACCATCATAAAGCGTTCTTTGCCATGCTCGGATTTCACCGTAAAAGCACCCTGCACCCTCGGTTCAGCAGTAAGCATCTGGAGTTCATCTTGACGTTCGGGCAGCAAAAGAGCAATCCTTTCAAACAGCGCAGCCTCATTCATTGCCCCCAACTCCGACATTGGAATTGCGAAGATTTCGGCCATCCGATGATTGGCATACACAACATTATGCTTCACGTCGATCAGGACAACCGCATCGGACATGCTTTCCAGAACGGCATTCAAGGTCGCATGCTCGTCCTGTAGCCGCTGGGTTCGTTCCTCAACACGATTCTCAAGCTCGCTGTTGAGCTGCAGAAGCGCTCCTTGATTTTCCTTAATCTGCTCAGCCATCCGGAAGAAATGATCAGCCAGTAATTGAAGTTCCAGAGGTGAGCCTTGAGGAACAACCTTGCTATCCGGTTTGGCGAAGGTGCCTCCTGCAAGACGCTGCGTGTAACCAACCAAGGCATGAATGGTTCCATTCAGCCGTTTCGCCAGAAAACTGCCCAGCAATACGGTCAAAATAAGCGTGAATACCAGCAGCAATATCGTGATACGGAGAGATTCGATGAAAGCAGCATTAACTGCGGCTTTAGACTTACTTACCCACACAATCCAATCGATTTCAGGAATGGCTTTGTAAGTAATCTGTTCTTTATGCGTGGAGGTGCTTAATTGATAAGTTCCTTCCCCCTGCCGCTGGACTCGGGCATCTTCGGCAACAGGCTCCTTCGATAAATCCGCCATGGATTCAGTCAGCGCTGCGTTCGGATGATAGATGGGCTTCCCTGCGTGATCCAGAACAACTGGATACGCTTCTTTGCCGTAATCATATTTGGTAACAAGCTCCTTAATGGGAGCCAGTTCGAGCACGGCGAGCACAAAGCCATCAGCTTGCTTATTTCCTTTATATACCGGTACAGCAATCGCGACCGCCGGTTGATTCAAACTTTCTGGTCCCCGGAATAAGGAGGATATGATGGTCTTTTGTGCGGTTTGCACACGTTTGGTGTAATCTCGCTCCTTGACATCGGCGCCAATGAGTGAAGCATTCGCTGCCGTATGAGTCGCTTTGATGATGCCATTTTGATCTACAACATAGATACCCGTGAAGCCAGCCAAATTTTCTTGCAGCGATTGCAGCTTCAGCGTTAAACTCTCGCGCGTTCGGAAGGTGGCGTCCGATGCTGTAATTGTGGCAGCCAACGTTTCAACCGCATTTCGATGATAGTACATGTAATCTTGGACGGCATCCCCCAGTCGATAGGTGGTCTGCCGCTGATTCTGATTGGACTCTTGCGTAATATGGGTAATTTGAGAAACTTGAAAACTGCCTAGAATTAGAATCGGAATCATCGCCATAATAGCGAAAGTTATGGTCAAATGCGATCGCATAGAATAATGTTTCAAAACATGGTTCCTCCGCTCCAGCAACACTATTCTTGGATGTGTTTCATTAGCTCTATTTTACCATTTGCAAAAATGTAATGAAAATGAAATCTGAAATTCATCTGATTTTAATGAACTAAGCCTATAATAAAGTTCGACCCCCCTTTAAAATATATACTTAGACCTGCGGCCCGTTGCCGTGGGTCACTTTTTTGTTATAATGTATAGAAACTAAACAAAAAGGGCGGCTCCCTATGGAAAATGATCAAGAATTGATTACGACCAAATTTCGCGAAATAAAAAATGTCATCTCCTCCTATTTGATGCAGGTGCTGCCTCACTTTCAGATTTCACCGATTATGATGTATGTCATGGAGTATCTGCGCAAACATCCTGAATGCATCGCTGTGGATATCTCCAATGAATTCGGGTTAACCAGAGGCGCTATCACTCAGCTGTTAGATAAATTAGAATTGCAGGGTTTGGTCATACGCAAGCCGCATCCCACTAGTCGCAGAAGCCAGCTCGTTCAAATGACGGATAAAGGAAATGAACTGATAATAAGTATTTTAGATGCGTATAATAACAAAATCGAACAGCTATTCACCCCCTACTCCAAGGATGAATTGGCTTCACTCAAACAGCTTTTAGAAAAATTACCGCTATAATCCCAACGTTCCTGTTGGGATTTTTCATCATATAAGAAGGTATAAGTTTCGGATCACGAAAACCGCTTTCTTATTGGCGATAAAACATAATATAGGGATCTTTGGTCGTAGACCAAAGTCTCTCCTCGCTAAACGCGGTCGCTCATCTTTGAATGGCCGAGGGTAGAGGTTTTCTCATTTCCATCTTGACTAATACGTTTAAACATTATATTGTTTAGTTAATAAACAGTTTAAGGAATAAACACAAAAGGAGTGTTTTGAATGAATAAAATTATGGCGATTACCGGAGCCTCATCCGGCATAGGATTAGCTACTGCAAGGCAATTTTCTGAGCTTGGTTGGACGGTTTACGCAGGAACGCGCAACGTAGAACGTGATCAAGAGAAATACGGCAATCAGACTAATCTTCATTTTATCGAAATGGAAGTCACCAGTCCTGAATCGATGGAACATGCGTTTGCCGTAATCGAAAAGAACCACGGTCACCTTGACGTTTTGTTCTGTAACGCTGGTTTTGGATTTTTGAGAGCCTTGGGGCAAGCGACGATGGAGGAGATTCATAACGTTTTTGATACGAATGTGTACGGAGTTATGCATACGATTCGTGCAGGGCTTCCGCTGCTTCGCAAGTCCGATGCTGGACATCTGATTGCAACAACAAGTGTTGGCGGCTTGGTCGGGCAACCCTTTAATGAGATTTATTGCGCGGCTAAATTTGCCGTTGAGGGCTTGTTAGAAAGTTTAGCTACCTACTACAAGCCGACATTTAATATCGATGTTACGCTGCTTGAGCCCGGCGCGATTGCAACCAATTTTAACAGCACCGTCCTCGGTCACGTTCAAAAAACCGGCGGCATTTTAGAGGATGAATATAAGCCGATGATTACACAGTATTTGGACACCTTCACCAAGCGAAATTCGGTGCCTCAAACGTCAGAATCAGTTGCAGAGGTGATGGTGAAATTAGTCACGGAGTTGGATCCGAAGCCATTGCGTATTCGAACATCGGAGGCTGCGGAAGCTTTCGTCCAATATAAAGTGAGTCAAGATCCCACGGGTCTGGACGGCATGCTCAACACACGTAAACTGCATTTGAATAGGTAAAAATCAAACCAAATACCACTTCGGAACGTAAAAACGTTCTGCAGTGGTATTTTTAAATTCTGAAAAAAGATTGCATAAACTAACGTCATTAGTTAATATATTATTATAATTAGTTTATCCTTGAAGGGGAGTGTTGTTATCATGATGATCATGATGAAGGCCGCCAATTTGGGCTTACGTTTTTTGTTAGAACTTTGCATCCTTGCTTCCCTTAGTTATTGGGGATTTCAAGTTGGCAAAGGAGGGTGGCTCAAAGGCGTTCTGGGCATTGGCACTCCGCTGCTTGCAGCCATCCTATGGGGTATGTTCGTTTCACCGAAAGCTTCAATAACCGTCTCTCAGCCTCTTCAATTTTTCATCGAACTCGTTATTTTCGCAGTTGCCATTATAGCCCTTTATGTAACTGCCAAACATTCTCTCGCAATTTGTTTCGCTCTTTTTTACATTCTTCATCGCATTCTGAAGTTACTCTGGGATCAATAAATCTAGTCACATTTGGGCGACGAGCAGCCCATCTTTTACAATAACGGTAAACGCGTTTAGACTTTTCGAAGGCACATTCAGACACACACCTGTATGAGAATCGAATTCCCAACCATGTAAGGGACATACCAGTTCCCCACCTTCCTCTTCTACCAATCCCCCAGCATGCGGACATTTGCGCGACACTAAGCGATAGCTGTCAGGTTCATCGTTTTCAAAATCCAGTACTTTTGGTTTTCAATCTCAACTTCTGCGGGTAGATCTTTGAATCGCTCTTTCAGACCCAGTTCAATTTCCTTCATCCTAATCCTCCTAGCAAAATGTTGAATACTCCCATCTTAACCGTTTTTATCGCAATCCATAAGCTTCTACACATAATTTCCCACAATGTTGCGATAGGATGTCCATAATCTTTCGGTACAGTAAGGGTGTAAGGGAAATGAATAACATTCCCTACAAGCTACATATATCGAGAGGAGTTTTCTAAAATGAAAACACAATGGAAAAAACGCGCAGCTCAAACTAGCTTGCTAGCCGTAATCGCAACTATCGCATTCGGAGCCGTAACTGCATCCGCAGCAGACACGAACAAAGAAACGAAATTGATCCAAGGCATTCAAATCTCACAACCTGAAGGCAGCAAACCAGTCATGGCGTTCCGTACGACTAGTGCTAGCTCAGGTCTACTGATGCAGCCATCGCATGAGCGAAACTACTGGAAGCTGCTTGCCAGTACCTATGCACCAGAAACTTTATCCGACTGGAAGAAAGCGTTGGAAGATCGCAAACAGGTAGAAAATGAGTTTCCAAAGCCTACTTTTGCTAAAAAAGTGATCATTAAGAAGGATGCTGTGACCGGTAAAACAGATGAGAAAGTCCTGACTGAAGACGACGCCCTTCAATTAGAAGAGTTCCCAGCTTCCGTTACTGCCGTGCCTGCCCTTCCTTCTGTTGCCATCGATTCAGAGGGTAAAATAACGCCGCCTACCAAAGATATCATGATCAAGCAACTGGTTACCCAAGCACTTCCACTTGAGGGTGCTGTGGCTGGTGATATAATGAAAGCGGAGCTACCCGAATCTTTCAAACGCCAGCAGAAATTAACAGAAGCGGTGGAAGCTGATGATGCCGCGGCGATTAAAAGCTTATTGCCTGAATTGTTGAAGGATTATGTGAAGCAAACCGAAGATCTTCGCGAGTTGACGAAGAAATTGAAAACAGAAATTCCAGCACCAGCTGAGAAATAAAGATTGTTTAGCTATTTGAATCTAGTGGAACCGACCGCATTTTTAAGCGGATCGGCTCCACTTTTTCCCTATGTAGTCAGGAAAGTAGGAGATTATGCACATGTATCACATCTATCTAGTAGAAGATGAAGAGGATTTAAGAGGCGTCCTGGCAGCATATTTAGAGAAAGAGGGGTGGCAAGTGCGCTCGTTCCCCGACGGAACATCAGCCCGAGAGGCAATCTCGGAGCGGCCGGACTTGTGGGTCCTCGATATTATGCTGCCCGGCGTGGATGGTTATCAATTGATGCGGGAAATCAAGGCGGATCAACCGATGCAGCCTGTTATCTTTATCTCCGCGCGGGATGCAGATATCGATCGGATTATTGGTCTGGAGCTAGGCAGTGATGACTATCTGGCCAAGCCTTTTTTACCGCGGGAACTCGTGATACGCACACGTAAATTGCTTGAACGCGTCTATGGGGAGCGACTTGGCGGATCCCTCACAGCCGCCCAAGAACGCCGCGTGAAACTGACCGTTGGACCCTATCTGATCGATGAGCAAGGCCGCATCGTGACCGACGCCGATGGAACGAACCCGGAGCTTACGTCGAAGGAATTCGAGCTGCTGCTTTACCTGGTGAATCACCATGGTCAGGTGCTTGAACGTCAGCAGGTGCTTACCGCTGTCTGGGGCATCGATTACTTCGGTACGGATCGCGTCGTCGACGATTTGGTAAGAAGATTACGCCGGAAACTGCCGGAATTGCGACTTGAAACCGTATATGGTTACGGATATAGGATGGTGAAAGCATGAGAATGCGTCTGGGAAATTGGCCTCTTGCGGTCAAATTATGGGGAGCATTCGCCTCCTTAACACTTCTGATTTTTACACTGCTCGCCATCCTGCTTCCTTGGACACTGAAGGGATTTTTCACTGAGCAGCTGTATGATATTTTACTCGATACACAGAGCGGTCTTCGTGTGGAAAGCACCAAAGCGGCGACATTTGCAACCCCCGTGGAGCCAACCATTCAACTACAGGCCTCCGGTATTATACAGGGTATACCTATGGACAAGCGAATTATGGTCGTACCGAAAATGGACCTCAATGAAGGCAACAACATCCTCCCTAATTCAACTATGGCGATACGGGCAACTGCTCCTCTTCAAGCTACATTTAGCGGACCCGCGATTCAGCATTTCATGATAAGCGGTACTGCTGCCAGCAATCAAACATGGGCTTCGAGCGCTACCATTAGCGAGCCTTTTGTGACGGCTATGGAGAAAGATGCCTTCGCACAACAGCTGCCCGTAGAGAAATATACGCGGAATATTGAGAACAAAAGTATCTTCTATGTGATTCGCAAAGAAGGTGATCTAACGAAGCCCAACTTCATCGTCTCGTATGCTTGGGGAAATTATCGCAACGATCTTGTGATGACGATGTTTGGCCGGCTCATGCTGCTGATGGTAGGTCTTATCGTCATTAGCTGGCTCCCCTGTCTGGGAATAGCTCGCTATTTCACACGTCCACTCGTTCAGATGGAGCGCCATGTCGGGCGGATGGCTGAACGTGACTGGCATGAGCCTATCACAACAAGCCGCAAGGATGAGATTGGCCGGCTAGCCAAAGCAATTGAATCCATGCGGCAGCGGTTAGTGCGCCAGGATCGGGCGCAGCAGTTCTTCCTGCAGCATACGTCACACGAGCTGAAGACGCCTGTGATGGTGATTCGCAGCTATGCGCAATCCATACAAGACGGCGTTTATCCGAAGGGAACCCTCAATGAAAGCGTTGGCGTTATTATGAAAGAGGGAGAGCGGCTGGAGAAGCGGATTCGCGACCTGCTGCTGCTGAATAAGCTGAACTATTTGACCGCCCGAGAGAAGCCTTTTCAACTTTTTGAGATCAATGATGTCATTGAAGATGTGGTTGAGCGGCTGCGGTATCGTCGTCCTGAAATCAAATGGGAGATGGATCTCGCTCCTCACACTACACTAATCGGTGATCAGGAACAGTGGAAAATCGCCTTGGAAAACATGCTCGATAACCAGCTCCGCTATGCCAAAAGCTGCATTCGCATCCTGGTCAAATCACTGTCACTCGAGAATGCGAATGCAACGAAAGGGCAACCCTCTTTATCTGAGTTTTGTATAAGTAATGACGGCCCCCTTCTTGATCAAGCCATAGCGGATAGCCTTTTTGAGCCCTTCCGCTCCGGTGGCGATGGCCAATTCGGACTTGGCCTCGCCATCGTGAAACAAATTATGGACCATCATGGCATGGCCGTTCGCGCGGTGAACCAGAGAGATGGCGTATCCTTTCATATCGAGCCAGGAAAACATGCGGACAAATCTAGCGTCCCAAAAGTTTCATAAGGACAAAAAGGCACAAGCAACAGGGAACCGATTCCTGATCGCTTGTGCTTTCTTCTATTGTTCCACGGAAGCTCAATGAAATGGCACGATTATGATTAGAGGCAGACTGCACGAATGATTGGCTCATGATATTCTCCTAGTTTATAATTGAAGTGCACGGCTTTACACTTTAACATTTCGGCTCTGAGTGCTATTATATTTGTATACGAACTTTTTGATAAGTACGCACTTTCAAGTAGCATAGATACATTTAAGGTAGATAGATACTATAAAGTACCTTTATTATTCAAAAGGAGGTTCACGACTATGGCCTATAATGTTCCAGTTGAAGCCACACTTGATGTGATCGGTGGTAAATGGAAGGTCGTCATTTTGTGTCATTTGGACAAAGGGGACAAACGAACAAGCGAGCTAAAAAGGTTAATGCCAGACATTACCCAGAAGATGCTTACTCAACAGCTACGCGAGTTGGAGCAAGACGGAATGGTGAAAAGAACAAGCTATGATCAAGTGCCGCCGAAAGTGGTCTACTCTTTAACCGATTATGGTTGGTCATTCAAACCCATTCTCGATGCTATGTGTGCCTGGGGGGAGCATCATATGAAAGAAAAAGATATGGCTCCAATACTAACGTATTAGTTTGATCACTGAGTTAAGGTGATACAAGTAACTAATCCCAGGAGGTGTTTGCTTTGAAGATCATGATTTCAGCTTCGGAAGCCATGGAAAAAGGGGTCTGGGCAGAGATACTTCGTCTCTTCGGGAGAGATAAAGATGAGGAGATATGGCCTCAGGAGGAATTTATTTTAACGGAAGAGCAGGCTCTTAAGTTGAATCTTATAAAGAAATAAACGATGCAGAAGACCATCCAGGGGATATCCATCCGACAGGATGGTTTTTTTAGTTGGGGGCAGCCGCTCTACGGATATTTACAATCTACTGCCTAAGGTAGGATCATTATTACAAACGTAGCGCCGCTAATTACGTGGAATTGGCACGCTTTCATACAAATGAGAGGAACGTAGAGACCTTATTTTGCTCGAAACGGTTCATTTCCCATTTTCGCGGAACGAAGAGCTGCTATTCTCTGGTTTCCGAGGTGTAAAAGACATTTCATCCACTTTAGCGGCTTGTCTTTCCGTTAAGATAGCTCTGCCAAAAAAGGACCTCGCTCTAGTCCCCTACCCTGATGGCGGAAGTCCTCATGGATACGTGCAACCATCGCAACGTAAAAAATGCCCCCGATAACCGGGAGCATTCCTATCACATCACAATTAAGCTTTGACTTTTGCTTTGATCTCTTCAAGCGGCTTGTGGTTACCGTATTTCGGATACTCACGTGTAGATGGAGCCGCCCAGTGAACCGCATTGCTGATAACGCGGCGGATTTGCTCATTGTAGTAAGTACGGTATGTCTCGTGTCCAGGACGGAAGTAGAAAATCTTCCCGTTGCCGCGGTTGAATGTGCAGCCGCTGCGGAAAACTTCGCCGCCTTCGAACCAAGAAACCATGATCAGCTCGTCCGGCTGAGGAATATCAAAGTGCTCACCGTACATTTCCTCTGCTTCAAGATCGATGTACTCGCCGATGCCTTCAACGATAGGATGACCCGGAGCAACGACCCAAAGACGTTCCTTCTCGTCAGCTTCACGCCATTTGAGGTCACAAGAAGTGCCCATTAGCTTTTTGAACACTTTGGAGAAGTGTCCGGAATGCAGCACGATAAGACCCATACCTTGCCATACACGCTTTTGAACGCGGTCTACGATCTCGTCCTGCACTTCGTCATGCGCCTTATGTCCCCACCAGATGAGGACATCTGTGTTATTCAAAACTTCTTCGGACAAGCCGTGCTCAGCATCATCTAATGTCGCATACGTGACATCAACTGCTCCGCTCAACCCTTCACCAATCGCCGTATGGATACCATCTGGATACGCTGCGCGTACGACTTCGTTTTCTTTTTCATGACGGAACTCGTTCCAAACCGTTACTCTAAGCTTCTGACTCATCTTCTTATTCCCTCCAGGGTAGCGTATTCATTCATACTTTTGAGTATAGTCACTCCCTCGCCGAAAATAAAGGCAAGATCCTGCCTAATTCTTATTCAATAGTGTCCTTCCCTCTCAAACAATGATATACTCATTACTGATAAACCTTACGTTCCGCTACTTTTTACGTATTCAAAAATGTCTTTCACAGTAGTGAGGTATACATATCCATGGACCCTATACATAGCTCTAGCACCTTTACCGAAATTGTTAATGAAGAAGTCATCTATCAGAACCCTTTGCTCTTTTTGAAAATTTGGGAAATGAATTCTGACACCCCGCAATTCGGGCCTCCTACTCCTTGGCGTTGGCATTCACATATGCAAGTTGAATTTCTTGTGGTCATAGAAGGTCAACTCGGCATCCAAACGAAGCACGATTTTACGGTGATGGCGCCTGGGGATGTCATGGTCTTGGGCTCTTCCCAGCCTCATCGTACGTATAAGCATTCGGCGGATGCCTTGAGACAGATCGTTTTTCAGATTGATCTAAAACAGCATTTCGACCTTAGCACCATGCCCTACCTGCACTGCTTCTCGGAGCTGACTCATCCACTTGAGCAGTTTAATGAGCTGTTTCAAGGCAATGCAGCCGTCAAGCAAGCTGCTTACAACCTCATCATGCAGATTTACGAAGAGTCGCAATCCCGCAAGATTGGGTACGAGTTGGCGATCAGTGCAGCGATCAAAAATCTCTTACTTTTAATGCTGCGCAATGACAACCGAGATTTCTCGGCTCTTGCCGAGGACTCCGGCATTTCTCGCGTGCGTCCGGCATTAGACTTTATCGACGAGCATCTGAGCGAACGGATTTCGGTCGAAGACATGTGCAGTGTGCTCAATTTGAGCTATCATTACTTTATTAAGTATTTCAAAAAGGTGATGGGGATATCCTTCGTCGATTACGTTAATTACAAGCGGATCAAAAAAGCCGAGCGCCTCCTTCTCACAGGGGACCTCAGCATTATGGAAGTAAGCTTTGAAGTAGGCATACTGAATATGGCGCAGTTCTACAAGCTGTTTAAGCGCCATAACCAATGCTCGCCTAAAGAATTTAAACAACGCATGCGTAGTCAATCAGGGCTGACGCCTCTGCTTGCGCAAGCAGACTAGCGCACTTATAGCCTCCATGGGAAATCCGCAGGAGGCTTTGTTATAGCCATCAAGGCAGGAAGCCTTGTTGGCTGACAAACACACGCTCCTGCGGGAAATGCCGCAGGAGCTGTTCGCGCACGCGCTCGTACGCATCCCGACTGTACCAGTCTGGCAGCTCCAGCGCGTCATAGATCGCGCGCACGCCGATGCGTTCCGTGCGCTTGCCCCCGCTGCCATCGCCCATGAAGTAATCGTCGATGCACACCCGATCCACGATGCCCGCAAGCAGCTCGGCGAAATGCTCCGAGCTCGGCAGCGCTGGCGCTATCGTGGCCTGCACCGGTATGCCGCGAGCTGCGAGCTCGCGGAGGGCATTTAGCCGCGCCGGAATCGGCGGCGCGGACGGCGTGAACGCTCGGCGTATATCCTCGCGGTCAGTCTCGACCGTCATGCTGACTCTTACGCGTTCGCCGAGCAGCTTTAATAGGTCCGCATCCCGTATCACGAGCGGGCTGCGGGTCTGTACGAATAAGAAGTCCGGCGGATTCGCGGACATCACCTCAAGGAGCGAACGAGTGATTCGCTCCTTATGTTCGATCGGCTGATAAGGATCCGTGGCCGATGACATGAAGATCGTTACCGGCCCTTTGCTCTTCGCTTTGGCCAGCTCCTTCGCTAGAAGCGCGGCCGCATTTTCTTTTACATCAACCCAATCCCCCCATGCATCGCTGCGGAATAATGCGACCGGCATCTGCCTCACGTAGCAGTAGGAACAGGCGAAGGAGCAGCCGGTATAGGGGTTTAGCGTGTGTGTGTACCCCTTAAGAAAGCCGCTTGCTTTCGTGAGCAGCTGTTTCGCTGTCTTCCGGTTTACGTTACTCTTCATAGACTCACCTCCATCCCTTTCGAGATCATCTCCTCGAGCGACAACGTAGACAATCTAATTTCCTCTATTACATTGGAGAAAATACAATGTAATCTCTTATTTGCCTCTAGTTTTTTATTTTCATTGGAGGTAATCCAATGAGATTTATTATTTTCTATGAAAATTGCCGTTTCTATGAGTTTTAATTGGATTTACTCCAATAGAATCGGTTTTCTGCATGCCTGATTTAAAAAGTACTGTAAAAACTCCAATGGATTAGCGTATCTGCAGCCACATCCAATCACAATCCTGCTCTCTCCAACAACAACAGCTTCTCCTTATTCCGAAGTCCGCCGCGGTAACCAGTTAGCGACCCATCCTTCCCCACAACCCGATGACACGGCACCACGATGAGAACGGGGTTAGCCCCAATGGCAGTGCCTACGGCTCTAACTGCACTCATTTTATCTAACGCTTGGGCTACCTGTGAATAACTAAACGTTTCCCCATGTGGAATCTCATGAAGCACACGCCACACCGACTGCTGAAAAGCAGTACCACGCAGATCCAACGGTAATGTAAATGTCGTGCGTAGTCCCTTCAAGTACTCCTCTAATTGATGGATATAGGGCTGCAGTTTCTCTGCATCCTCTACCCAGTTAGGCTCAGGCAGCTGAGCACGAGCCCATTTCACTAATTCCAACCAAGCACTCTCATCTACACCGCCTGCAGGATCTGCCTCATGAAATTGTAAATAGCAAAGCCCCTCATCCGTAGCCGCCATCAAAAAGTTATTCTCCAACAAACGAACGACTCCCCAGTAGAGCGACTTGGTCGGTTTGGCTTGCATCTCTGACTTCACCCGCTTGGTTTGCGTCCCTGACTTCTCCCGCATGGCTTGCATCTCTGACTTCACCCGTTCGGCTTGCATCTCTGACTTCACCCGTTCGGCTTGCATCTCTGACTTCGCCCGCTTGGTTTGCATCTCTAACTTCACCTGCATAGTTTGTTCCTCTGACTTCTCCCGCATAGTTTGCATCTTCAATCCCTCCTCGGTTATGTTTAAATTGATTTTATTTGACGGAATTCCGTAGGCGAAAAACCGGTCTTTTTTTGAAACATCGTGGCAAAATGTGCCGCATTCGGAATCCCCACTTGAACACCAATCGCACTCACAGGAGCATTCGTTTCTAAAAGCAGCCGCTTGGCCGTTTCGATGCGAACCTGTTGAAGATATGTTAGAGGTGTCATTCCCTGCAGGCGTTTGAAAGTCCTTTGCAGATGATAGACACTCGCATAAAAGTGATCTGCCAGGATCGTCAGCGTCAGCGGCTCGGCATAATGTTCATCGATGTGAGCTGTCATGAGCGACACCCATTCTTCATCAGGCAGCCTCACGCCGTCTGGCCTGCACCTTTTGCAGGGACGGTAATTTTCTAAGAAAGCCGCTTGGCGGTTTCCAAAAATCCGGACATTCTCCCTTTTAGGCACCCTTGATTTGCAAGATGGCCTGCAGAAGATCCCAGTTGTGGTCACCGCATAATAAAACGTACCATCATAAGCCGCATCATTCGCAACAATCGCTTTCCAAAACCGTTCTTGCATGACTACCGCTCCTCTCAGCTCCATTTCCCTACTAGCTCAGTATACCCAAACCATGCTGCTCTTGTAAGGGAAGGGAGATGAGAAAGCAAGATTACGAAAGCCGACTTCAGCGATAATAGAGGAAGAAACTTTATCAGATACGAGGAGAACTTAACATGCCACATCTTCAATCCTTTGACCCTTCTATCCTAAAATGGTACGAGCAGACGAGTTCCCTTACACTGCCGCTTCCTGACCCTTTTCGATATGAGCAAAATCTCGGTTACTTATCCCGGTCAATCAATGAATGCCTATTCCATGTGGATAACTTAGCTATTTACAAGCTGCTTCTGGTTGGGGATAACCATGTGCTAATCGCTGTCAACAGTGAGGATAATTCGCGGCTGCGCATTCAACTTATCCATAGTCCAGGCGGTTCTCTTACCCCCTCCATTCGTGAAGACGTGGCTCGTTATGTGTGGGAGTGGTTTGACCTAGGCACCGACCTTACGCCTTTCTACGAGTTAGCCGAGGATGATCCCTTGCTGAAGCAAGTCACTCAGGACTTTTATGGGCTGCGCGTGATGGGGATCCCGGATCTATTCGAAGCGATGAGTTGGGGCATTATCGGACAGCAAATCAACCTGACTTTTGCCTATACGCTCAAAAGACGTCTTGTTGAAACCTTCGGTACACGGCTAGACTGGAAAGGACGGACGTACTGGGCGTTTCCTACACCAGAGCGAATCGCCGAGCTCACGCCTGATGCCTTGACTGCCTTACAGTTCACGGGTAAAAAGGCTGAATACTTAATTGGCGTCGCCAAGTTGATGGCTGAGGGGCTGCTTGTTAAAGAGGAGCTGCTGAGGCGGAACGATTTTGCAGAAATGGAGAAAGAGCTGTTAAATATTCGCGGCATCGGTCCGTGGACGGCCAATTATGTGCTGATGCGCTGCTTGCGGAACCCCGCTGCTTTCCCTCTTGCCGACGTTGGCTTGCACAACGCTCTGAAGCATGTCCTTGGCTTAGATCAGAAGCCGACAATTCCCCATATTCAACAGCTTGCAGAAGGATGGAATGGATGGGAAGCTTACGCAACTTTTTACTTATGGCGTGTATTGTATTGATATCTCTTAATTGATGTAATGTATATGTTATGTATTTCTCGCATTTATTTGTTTTTCTATGGTTCTATATAAGAAAACGTGATTTGTTATCGATTTTACGTTAGTTTATATTACATTTATAGCAAGAACAAAGAGGAGAGATTCTATGATACAAATTCGACGCTATTCTACGCTAGATCATGACGATGTTTGGAGAATTCATTTATTAGTCATCTCGGAAGCAAAAGTAGAACCTACTCATCAGCACTATCACGATATCCTACATATTGATGAGCAATATTTGCAATCAGGCGGGGAATTCCTGGTAGGTACAGGTGAGAATGGCACCGTTTTTGCCATGGGAGGTTTAAAAATCCTCGACAACAACAAAGCCGAAATCAAGCGATTACGCGTACATCCCAGCTTTCAGCAAAAAGGCTATGGTCAAATGCTCTTAGACCGCTTGGAACATAGAGCCAAAGAACTCGGTATGAAACAGCTAATTTTAGATACACTATCCAATCAATTCGGCGCTCAGAAGCTTTTTGAGAAAAATGGTTATATTTTGCAGGGCCCTGCTGTTATTGATGGTTTCAATGTGATTCTCTATCAAAAAGAAATCGCCTAATGCGAGAAAAAGGTTGTCCCTTCGGGTCTTTTATGATCGAAAGCGGCAGCCTTTATTTATTGCTATGGTTTTATCTGTCCTCTCTTTAAGCACCAATAACTAGACTTAGGTCTTGGTCAAAACTTGACTTTCAAACGGTTCATGGCTTTACTTGAAGTAGTATACTAAGCAAACATCTAATACTAATATTCTCTTTTTTGGTTACAAGGAGTGCATATGTCATGAAATTCATGGGACTAATTGAACAATTATTTGCACAATATGGCTATTGGGTATTGTTGATCGGTCTGCCATTAGACGCTATTGCACTTCCGATCCCTCCGGGAAATACAACGATGACGTATACAGGTTTTTTAGCTTATAAAGGGGTGCTTCATTGGTTCTTAGCCATGGTTGCGGCTTGGGTCGGAACTATGATAGGCATGACGATTACCTATTGGATCGGATATAGACTGGGCACGCCTCTGATCGAACGTTATGGAAAATTCCTGTTTTTGAAACCCGCACACCTGGATAAGTCCAGAGAGTATTACGCGAAGTACGGAAACAAATTGCTGCTTTTCAGTTATTTCATACCGGGAATCAGACAGTTTATCTTTTATTTTGTAGGCATCATCCGCGTTCCATACCGAATTTTTGCTTTATTCGCCTTCACAGGCTCAGCTTTATGGATGGTAGTATTTTTCGGTATTGGTTACCTTTTCGGTGATCAGTGGCTTCTCATTTTTATGTGGGTTGAAAAGTTTTTGATTTACACCTTGATCGGATTGTGTATTGGAGTAGCTATTTTATTACTTGTAAAATGGCGTATTCGTTTGAAAACGGGGCTGCAAAAGCCTCAATAACGCAATTACCTAAATCCCTTTATATACGAAAAGGTTGCCCCATCGGTCTTAGTAAGATCGAAGAGGCAACCTTTATTTGATTTATTATGCCGCTGCCTTTTTACGGGTGAGTAAAATAAAACTTAGGATCGCTCCTATTTCCATCACAGCTATGATAATGCCTAACGGAACCGCGGTTTGGCTGCCGCCAATACCGACCAACGGAGCAACTAGGCCTCCTATGATAAAAGAAAGCAAACCTAACAATGCTGCCGCGCTGCCTGCTGTTTTCCCTTGATTTTGAAGAGCTAGGGAGGAAGTTGCCACAGAGACAGGTCCTACGCTAGAAACGATGAAGAAAAAAGCCACCAAAATCGCATATAACCCTGCCCCGATAAGGGTAGAAATGAAAAGTAACAAACCGCCGAAAGCGGCAATGGCAAGCCCACCTGCTAGCAATCGATGATTGCTTACTTTACCTGCTAACTTGCCCGTGATTTGACCGGCTATGATAACACCCATACCGTTAATCGCGAAGCAAAGACTGAATATTTGCGGGGAAACGCCAAAAATATCCTGCAGCACGAACGGAGACCCCGAAATATAAGCGAACATGCCGGCAAATACGAGTCCTTGCGTTAACGCATAGCCCATGAACATACGGTCTGTAAGCAGACCGCCAAACGTTCGAAGCGTGTTGGTGAGACCGCCTTTAGAACGACGCTCTAGCGGGTGTGTTTCCTTCAAGCCGAGCACAGTAGCAAAGAGCATAACCACACCGATCAGGCTCAAAACAAGGAAGACGCCACGCCATGAGGTGAATTGCAAAATTTGTCCACCTACGATGGGAGCAAGTATAGGCGCAGCCCCATTGACCAACATTAGAAGGGCAAAAAATTTCGTCAGCTCCACACCTTCATACATATCGCGAACAATCGCACGGGAGATGACGATGCCAGCTGCGCCAGCCATGCCTTGAACGAAACGCAGACCCAGAAATACCCAGATCGTTGGCGAAAACATGCATAGGACCGAGGAAATCGCATAAACAACGAGCCCAATCAGGAGTGGCATTCGCCTTCCGCGCACATCACTCACCGAACCGGCGATAAGCTGACCGATCGATAGGCCGAGCATGCAGGCAGTTAAACTCATTTGTGCCAGTGAGGTGGTGGTATGAAGATCATTCGCGAGCACAGGCAGCGCGGGTAAGTACATATCGAGTGAGAGCGGGCCGAAAGACGCCAGTGAACCGAGTACGAGCACGATCCATAAACGGTTTGAACGGCTTACAGATAGTCTCGTTTGGGAAGCAAAAGGATTGGACATCACGTATCACAAACTTTCATTCGTAGTAAATTTACGCTACCATCGAGATGTGATTTTGTCTAGTAGGTAACTTTTACAAAGGTGTGCGAAGCGGAAAGAACAAACTTAGAGCCGGTATAGCCAACTATTCACCTTTCGACTATAATAAGTGCTAAAGTGACGAAGAACGTCCCTATTCATCTTTGATGAATCAGGGGCGTTTTTTTTATTTATACCGAAGAGGAGCTGTAAGTATGAATCGTTTACATTTTCACGAGAAGCACTAGGCCTTTATAGACTCCCATATCTCCCGCAGATCCGGAGAACGTAAAGGAAGGCTTGAACGCGGGCATCATCATGCGGAGGCACTTTTCTTGGAACAAGTCTGGTTTCCGCTAATTGGGCATTTTGAGAATTTGCACCCTGAATATGAAGTTATAGATTGGAGAGGACGCTCGTATTTCGGGGATTTTGCTTATCTATCCGGTGACGTGAAATTCATTTGGGAAATCAAGGGCTTCGGCCCCCATGTGCAGGACATGGATCGCAAACGATATTGCGAAGAGTTAAACCGAGAAATATTTCTACAAGCCCTTGGCTTTCGAGTCGTCTCCTTCGCTTACGATGATGTTGCTCTTCGCCCAGAGCTATGTATCACCCTGCTCCTCATGCTCTTGAGCCGCTATCAGTCTGCCCCCTCCCCTACGAACCGAGCGATACTAGCTGAAAAAGAAGTCATCCGACTGCTCCACCAGCTAGCTAGACCCATACGCCCCGTAGATGTTAAAAAACATTTTGCAATAAACCATCGAACAGCCGTGCGGCTTCTTCAATACCTCCACACCAAAGGATGGCTAACTCCAATAAGCCGAACCGTAGGTGGCAGAGTCGTCCAATACGAACTCGCACGTGGGGTCATGGATTTTGTAGACTAGCAGGCTCAGAGTATTTGATTGATCGCTCGATGAACACTCGTTTGCGGAAGAGCTGCTTGTAATTATACTAATGTAGTCACGCGTGGAGAAACTAAAGGACACCCCACCAAATATTAGCTCGTGTGTAGATTTATTAGATTACTTGGAGTAGCTTGCTCTTTACCTGTAAACGGGGATGGGTATGAGGATATATATAAGGTTAGATATGGGGCTTTGTTTGGTATGAGGTTGTAGATGGTCAATCAAATGTAGATGTAAATGCAGATGAGATGAACATGAGGACGAACATTGTAGTAGGCACTCCGGACTCGGGACAGAGATAACATCTTTTGATGCAAAAAGTGCAGCTAATTTCATTTCTACCGACGATTTCATGAGAAAACATGCAAAAAGTGCAGCTAATTCAGCCAATTAATTCAAACATCAGCTATATCGCTGAGATTTGATGTACTAAATGCATCTTATCTACTCATATCGGTAAATAACTCATAAATTGCTGCACTTTCTGCATCTGTTACTGTAGACTCTCGGAAGCTGACTATTAGAGATGATATGCGTGGAAATTACGGGTTGGGAATGGGGTTGCTGGACTTTAATTCTAGCTACTGGCGGGTGATTTACTGGAGTCGGGGTAAGCTTTGTTACTGGCCTCTCCCTCCCCCCAACTCAGACAAAAAAAGAGCCTCCAACAACTCCAGCCGGAATCGTTAAAGGCCCTTTTTCTAGGACGTCCTCTGTTACTTCGTTACTACTTACTTCAACTCTAACTTAGTTACTTACTTTTTTCTTAATTAGCTACTTACTTTGTTACTTGCTTGATTACTTACTTCGTTACTTTCACCGTAATCTTCTCACTCGAAGTGACACCACCCGCATTGACCAATTCGCTGCGGTACTCATACACGCCAATGGCTCTGCCAGCAATCGTCGACACCGCGCTTTGTGCACTTGGAGAAGCTGCATTCAAGCTCTTGGTTTCGATCAAAATGCCATTTTCGTATAGGCGATACTCGGTAGCGTTGGTGCCCCACCACATGTTCATCGTCACCTTGTAGTTGCCGTCTCCATCCCAATTATCTTGAGATAGTACCGGTTTACCTGGCAATGCGTCTGTAATCTTGACCACAAGTGGACTGCTAGCTGTTGTTCCGAAAGAATTAATAAGTTCACTTGTATAGGTGTAAGTACCGTTCGCTTTGCCTTTCACATCTACTTTAGCCACTTGCGCTGCTGGAGACGCGTCAGTTAATGTTTGCGTACTGATGAGTACGCCATTTTCGTATAGCTTAAACACGGAACCGTTATTCCCCCACCACATGTTCATTGTGACTGTGTAGTTACCATCTTTTAATCCAGTTGCATGACCACTGTTATCTGACAAAACTGGTTTACCTGGCACCCCAACCGACAACGGCTTCACAACCGTAATAGACACAGCGTTGGTTGGTACTGTTTTTCCATTCAGTGTGACGCTAGCTGTAATTTGTGCAGTACCTTCTGCCAAAGCGCTAACTTTACCTGCTGCATCAACAGCAACTACCGCTCCATTACTTGTGTTGTAGGCAACTACAGCACCGCTAAGATCAGCAGGCGCTCCATTGCTTAATGTACCTGTAAGGTGAGTAGCCGTCGTTTCACCCGGTTTCAGTGACACCGCGTCAGCAGCAAGGGTAGCTTGACTGAATGTAACGCTCGCACTAACGTTGAATGTTTGTGTCGATTGCACTAAATTGCCTGCTGCATCCACTACACTGTATTGCACCGTATGTGCCCCTAGTGCTAGACTGCCTGCGGCAAACGTTTGACCGCTGTTAATCACAGCGCCATCCAAAGTCAACGTCTGCGTCGCCACACCGGAGTGTGCATCTGTACTGTTCAAATCGAATCTCAGGGTATCCGCATCTGTTACATTTGCCACAGCGTGACCGGACTCCGTCAAAACAGCAACGGGTGCTGTTTTATCTAATTTCACCTGTAAAGATTTTGCCGCTTCCACATTTCCTGCAGCATCTGTAGAGAAATATCCGATCGTACTCGTTCCTTCGTTTTGAATGACAATGGGTGCAGTGTAAGCAGTTGCTGTTCCACCATTGATACTGTATTCGGTCCCTATCGCACCCGCTGATTCATCCACAGCCGTCAATGTAACCGTCACGTCTTCTTTATACCAGCCCTCGCTATTTGGATCACTCGACAATGCCGCCGTCGTCACAGGTGCCACTGTGTCAGCCACTGCGGTGAAGTCGCTCAATCCTCTTGGTTTCAATTGGAATACACCTTTGAAAATGGCAGCGACACCTTGGATATTCACGGTTTTACCTGCCTGATAAGGGAACGTGCTTTGTGTTAATCCAGTCCGTGCATCGACCCGAACATGATTGCTCACCGCTCCGTTAACCGCATCAAATTCAAAAGAGCCAGTCGGTGCAGCACTAATGATATTATTGATAGTTACATTGCTGAGCTCAACCAGCTGCCCTTGATTATCGCTAGTTACAGCCGATACAACAGCTGGTGTAGGCACAGCAGCGACTCCTGTTTTGGTAATTTCCACTGGATCCGTCAACTCGAACTCTGTGTTAAATACTGCGGTCGAAGCTGTCACCTTCACGGTATCTCCAAGATGAAATCCACTCAAGCTCTGGAACACATACATACCGCCGGTAGCATCCTGCAAGTAGAAAGATTGCCCGCCAAAAGATCCAGGTTCCGTAGTTACAACGCCCTCAACTGTCACCAATGTTCCAGAAGCTTTCCCCCGTGCCTCAGCGACGGTGATCTTTGCCGGAATCGGATTCTGCTCTTCTGGTAATGGTTCAGCCGGAACGTTGCCAAGCGTAACGCCTTCGGTCTTCAAGTTCGTTCCGTTTTGACGCAGCCTCAAGTTGGCCGCTGCCGTCGTTCCCGGCTTAATTCGAACCTTCAAATCTTTTGTAGCATGTCCGTTAATATCTGAGGTCACGCTAAACGCGGAGCTGTACCCGTATGCAGCAGGCCATGTGCCGTCTGCATTTTGAATCATGGCAATTTGAGCGCCTCCGGTGACCAAATATATACCTACACTGAACCCCGCTACAGTCGTAGACGCAGGCAGGTTATCCACAACTACCCGCACGGGGAAGTCCACTGCATTGGGTAGTGTCGCTTGATGCACAAAGCTGTAAGCAGCACTGGCTGTTGCCGTAGGTCCGCCGTATGAGCCCGCTTTAAACGTGCTGCGGTCATACCATTTGTAGCCTGCGTTTGGCGCAGCCCAAGGCTCTGGCTGCGGTTCCGTTGACGCAGCCGGATCTTCAAAAGGCAGCAGCGCCGTTGGTTGATCCAACTGCAAGCCGCTAACCTGAGATAAGCTTGTATAGCTTTCTTTCTTCGAGAGCCAGTTCACCATATTTACAAGCAGCACACCATCGTTCTGCTCTTTAAAACCGTCATAGGTCGTCTTCTTCGCACCTGTATCCTCGCGGACATATTTCGGTGTCGCATCTTCAACCGGTGAGGAATCGCCGATAAATCCAGCCTTTCCTGCACCTGCTTTTGCAACAGCCACATAAGGGCCTTCGGCAATACCGCCTCCGTTATATACACCTTGATCAACTGCATTCGCCCAAGCATCGCTCGTTTGCGGCAGGTACACAATCCCCTTCGCCTTTGTCGGATCAAGAATGGCTAGCGTTGAACCTGCATGCATAGCCACTGTTGAGACACCGCTGGTAATCCCGAAAGCTTGCTCTGGCTCTACTATCTGATTCGCCGTAATATCTCCCAAAGCGTTATAGCGGAAACGCAAACCGAACTGTGTAGCCAACCAATCCGAACTAGCTACGTCCTGCATGGCTGATGAGGCGGTCTCCTCTGCGTTCATGCCGCTAGCCGGGTTCGTCCATGCGCCTCTGCGGTAGCCATTGAATACTTCCGAACCGTCCCAACGGTTCTTATTGCGGTCTGCATTGTAGTGATCTCCGATGAAGAAGATACTGCCGCCTCCCTGCACATATTGCTCCAAAGCAGCCTGCTCACTCGTCTTATAGGGAACATTCGATTCTGCAACGACGAATACATCGTAACCACTCAAATCACTCAACGTAATGGGTGTCGTTTTGCGCAGCTCTTTCACGTAATAACCATTATTCGCTAAAGCATTGGCAAAATCTGAGAAGGCTCCATCAATTACCCAATCGGCCGCTCCAGCGGTTTGTTCATGCGTATTGTCGAAAAGAACCTTCTTGCCTGCATTTTCATTAACTACTTTGGCTTCAATGAATGGAGCCGGATCACTCGGTCCTTCCGCCATAACAGCTTGCCAACTGCTTGTGGCCAATACTTGAAACGGTAACGCGATTGTTACGGCAAGTGTTGTTTTCAAAAGTTTTGCTTTCCATCCTGCTAGCCTACTCATTACAATTCCTCCTTAGCATTTGCTGAGTCAAAAAATTTCTTCATAAGCAGAGGCTTTATGGACAGACAAGCCCAAATATACTCCTAAATTTTACCATGATTTAAAAGGGGATAGTGATATTTTTTTGTAAAGATAAGGACGTTTGTGTAGGTTTACAATTTCTTAATTCGCAACCTATGCAAACTTCACTAGCAGTCGAGCAGGATTGTTCATGAATATCACTCGATTCATTTGTAATCGCTTTCAATGATATACAGAGGAAGCTGTTAGTAAGGCTTTCCCTAAAAATTGAAAAGACAGCAGAACGGCAGGTTATATCTGCTTGACCAACTGTCTCCGTTTTTTGTATGCCACTGCCTTTTATAAGCATATTATGGGCAAGGAAAGTCACCCGACCTCTAGCTAACGGAACGTAGCGCCGCTATTTCCGGAAATCTGCGCATAAAATCGAATAAGAGGAACGTGAGGGCGCTATTTGATCAAAAAAGAACGATCCAAAAGCAAAAACCGCGAAATAATGCCCCCTAGTTCCTCTTCCTCCAGATTTCGGATGTTTTCGGTCAAATAAAGCATCTACGTTCCTTTCCCCCCATGATTTCAAGTGTTTTCCGTCCAAATAGCATCGACGCCTCAAGAAATTCCGGTTCCGATAGCTAAGACGGCTGATTCGCTTTCGTTTGTCCACGATAAGCATTCGGCACAAATCCTGTATGCGCTTTGAACAGCTTACCGAAATAATTCTTATTCTCGTAACCCAGCATATCGGAAATTTGTTCAATACTCTTGTCGGTAATTTCCAAAAGCTCCTTCGCTTTTTCCATCTTCAGCCGTGTAACGTATTCAATGAAATTCTCCCCGGTTTCCCGTTTGAACAATCGGCTTAAATAGCTTGGATGCAGATGAAGAAAGGTGGCTGCATCTTCGAGGGATATTTTCATATGCAGATGATTATATACGAAGCGTTGACACTCTAGAATTTCACGGTTGTGAGACTCGCGATATACCTGGCCTGCCCATTGAATAGCCTGCTGAAGGTAATCTTTGAGCCATAGCTCAAGCTCACGGAGGGACGACAATTCATGAACATCATGATGCAAGAGCTCCGAAGAGAAGGTTGACTGGTAATGCTGCAGCGACTTGAGGCGCATCCGTACGTCGAGAATCATCTTCAGCAGCCATTCCTTTACTTCCATCGGGCGAAACCGGTTATATTGGATAAAATCTATCCACCTCGAGACAAACCCATCGATCATATCCAATCGTTCATCGAAAACGACACTACGAAACTCATCAAGTGCTTCCGAGTACTGTGCGAGGAGCAACCCTCCGTCCCCGAATTCATCTCTGACATGACTCAATTTAATGATAGATGACTCCGGCAAATAAAATCGCAGATTCTTCCCTTCGACCATTCGAATCAACTGGTCTTTCAAGGATCGTGCATCTTTGACTGGACTTCCCGTTAGAAAGGTAAATGAAAGCTTCGTGTATTGCTGCAAGCTGCTTTGCAGCTGTCTTAGTGTCTGCTCCACTTTCAGGCTGTTGTTGACGTGAAGCTCTGAATAATGTGGAAACAACAAAACAAATTCTCCGGTATCATAAGTGAAAAGCGCTGTCTCCTTCTGATCGACAAGCAGCTCTTCCACAATATTCTGGATGGTGTATTCAAACAGATCCTTGGATTGAAAGCGATTGTCTGCCTCCTTCACACGATTCGCGTAACCAAAGACTGGTAGTACGCCTTGTTTTCCAAGTCGAATACCGAATCCTTCTGCTTTCAGCGTCCACTCTTCCGCATCAAACAAGGGCTCATTCACCGTACTGCGGATAAATTGACGCTTGGTCGCCCCGCGGTGTTGATAAGCCTCCTTCTCGAGTTTGCGGCTCTTCGACAATACTTGGACCTCCGCGTCCAGCTGTTCCTTCAGCCTTCCCAGCAACTCGGAAATATTGCCAACATTCATCGTTTCCTTCAAGATATATTCGCTTACCGACAGCTTCATCGCTGTTTGCGCATAGTGAAAATCATCGTGACAGGATAGAATGACGGCCTTCACGTGAGGATGAACCTCACGCAGATGCCCAATGAGCTCCAGCCCATTCATGCCAGGCATGCCAATATCGCTGATGAGCACATCCGTCTTTTCCTGGCGTCCTGCTTCGAGCGCATCCAATGGATTCTCGTAAGCGCCCGTCAACGTATACCCTAATTCTGCCCACTTAATTGAAGCCTTCAGAAATTCAAGCACAGGTAAATCATCATCCACAATAATAACAGAGTACATGGTTAACCCTCCTTTCCTGCCTGTTGAGGAAATCGCAGCACAATCTGCGTTCCCTGATCTGGTCCGCTTTCGATTTCGTAATCGAAACGATGACCATATATTAAACGAAGCCGTTCAAATACATTGTGTATACCGATGCCTGACAAGGATGGGCTGCTAGTTTCTTGAATTTGCTGGGTAGGAACGACATCCAAATGATTGCGAAGTGCTGCTAAACGTTCAGGGGGCATTCCGACACCCGAATCTCTAACCTCCACTTGCAACCTCCCATCCTCACAAATCCTCGAGGCTATGGTAATTTCCCCTGACTTACTTTTAAGCCCATGTATATAAGCATTCTCAATTAGCGGTTGTAATAAAAACCGAGGTATTTCAAAAAGAAGGGTGTCTGAAGCTGCAGAAATCTGCAGTTGTACCCGATCACCGTGCCGAGAATTTAAAAGTCGAATATAATGCTCGTTAATCTCAATCTCCTCATGCAGCGAAATGTATTCATTGTTGCGGTTGATCGTCATCCGTAATAGAGATGACAACGAACTGATCAGCTCCGCATTCTCAGAATCACCTTTCATCATGATTTTCAGACGAATTGAATTAAGTACGTTAAATAAAAAATGCGGATTAATTTGCGCCTGCAGCATCGCTAGTTCCGCCTTACGCTTTAGCTCTTGTTCGCGGCGGTTCTCTTCTAACATCCGTTCAATACGGTCGATCATTCGGTCGAATACATAACCAAGCCGCCCTACTTCATCTCCCCCGCTGATGTTGGATCGCTCACTCAGTTGACCCGATTCAATTCGGACTACGGTTTGGACAAGCCGCGCAATCGGTTTGGTAAGCGTACGCACCATATAAAGGAGCACTACAGCGAATAGGATTAAAAAGAATAACTGAATCAGAAAATCAGTCTTTCGGAACGACTCAATTTTGTGGGCAGCGCTTTTATAAGGACTCATATTAACAAGCTTCCATTCGGGTGTTAAATGATTGCTATGCAATATGTAATCTTCTCCATCTACCTTTACAAAAGAAGATCCATCCTGTGCCGGAAGCTGATCATAGTAAGGAAACGGATGGCCGATGGTGGTGGAGTCTTTATCAACCAGAATACGCCCCTGACCGTCAACAATGACCATCGATTCATTATTTTTATATTGATCAAATAACTGTTGAATTGTACTTAATTCCAGCCCAACAACCACATAACCGTACGTTAGTCCATTTGTACGTAGCGGTTTTGCTGCCGCCAATAAATAAGGTTGATTGGTTGCTTGACTATAATTGGGTTCAGCGCCTATCCATTTGACATTATAGCCGGACGCCTTTTCCACATCGCTAAACCAACTTTTTTGCAGGAATTCATTCGGGTTAAAAGCAAAGGTTGAATACGAAGCCACATATTCACCATTGGGCAAAAGAAGTGTGACGTACAAATTACCAAATGAATTGATGACCGTTGTCATTTTCTTGATTATCGTTTGTTTGCTAGCCAAGACATCCCCTTTATCCGTCTGGTCATTTGCCCGGCCTAACTCTCGAATAGAAGGCTGCAGATCCTCATCAAATTGAATGAAATTCATCACATAAAGCATATTTTTCATTTGTCCGTTTACGATTTGATTGACGATCCGCATCGATTCCTGCGAGTTATCAGCCACTTGCGACCTCACAGCATCCCGTGTTAGCAGACTGGAGACGTTCATGGAAACGATGGAAGGGAGAACGAGACAAATCAGAATCGTCAGCACCAATTTATTGCGTAGTGATAAGGTACGAAGCCAGCTCGGCACTGCACTCTCCTGCCTTTCGGTTGAATCGATGAAATGGGAAAAAGAGGAGCCCTAGGCCTCCTCTTTCAATTATATCAGGAATGGTGCACGGTTCGTTAATTACTACTTGGCATTGCTCTTACGGATATCTTCAATTTTCGTTTTTGCCGTTTGAATCGTCTTCTCCAGATCCTGCTTGCCTGTCAAGAACAGCTCAACTTGCGTTAAGAATTCCTTCTCTTGTTGCAGCGCATATGTTGGAGGAATAACAAGCTTCGTTGCTTTATTTACTTTCAACGTAGCTAGCAATGAATCCTTATCGATCATGGCAGCTTGTTCTGGTTTACCATTTTTCAGAATCGAATCTACATTCTTAGCCAAATCGGCCTTCTTCCAACCAGAGAAGAACAGACCCTGTGTTTGAATTCCTTCGGTCGTATACCATTTCACAAAGTCATATGCCGCCTGCTTATTCTTGGAATTTGCTGCGACACCGACGAAGTCCGCGCCTCCAATCGTTAGACCGTTCGCATCTTTCGCGTCGTACTTCGGATATGGAGCAAACACTGTCTTAAATTTCGCATTCAGCGCCAGTTCTCCTACCATCCAGTTACCTGTTGCTAACATCGCTGTTTTACCAGCATAGAAAACGTCACGGTAAGCCATTTTCTGCGATACAACTTCAAAGTAAGGAACGGATGTTTTGTCCGCATTTTCCATTTTGTTACGTAAATCGAGGGAGAAACGAACCTTTGGATTATCGATATTCTGTGTACCGTCAGGTTTCACTAGGTAAGCGTTATCCGTGTCGCTGTTCAGTGCTAATTCCGCGTATTCTTTCCATGTATGGAAGTAGGATCCGTACTGCTTGGCTGCGCCTTCACCCTTGGTCAATTTCTTAGCATACTCCGCATAATCATCCCAGGTCCACTCTGTTGGCACAGGCAGTTTCGCTTCATCCAATTTATCTTTGTTCAATAGAACAAACCATTCAGCCATTTTACCGGGCAGAGCATAATATTTGCCGTTTACGACTGGATCAAGTTTATATTCATCTTTAACAACAATGTTATCTTTCTTCAAATAATCATCAAGCGGCTCCAAGATACCTGCTCCTATGCGTTGAGCGAATTCGGGTGCGCTTGAGTACATAACAACGTCCATTTGCTCACCGGAAGCGGCTAATAGATCAAGCTTTTTCATCCCTTCTTGGGAATCGCCCTTCTCGGACATGCTTTCATAAACAACTTTTACGTTCGGGTGCGTTTTATTGTAAGCTTCAACAGTCGCGTTCCAGTTCCCTTGAGCCTCGGTGTACCAGCCTTGTACTTTAATTGTAACCGGAGCTTTAGGAGCCGCACTTGCCGCTTCTTTACCTGTATCCGCTGCTGGTGTATCTCCTTTGCCACAGCCTGCTAATGCAGTGCTGATTGCTAGGACACCGCTTAGTACTAATAAACTCTTTTTCATAGGAACCCCTCCAAGTTGTATTCGTTATTTTGAAAACCTTTACATGATCGATCGTAACAAACTTGTTTGGAGCACACGAGGCACTATTTTAACCTCATGCACTCATTTTTTGACCTTTTAACCTTTAGCCTTTAACCCCACCCATCGAGATTCCCTCGATAACTTGTTTTTGACCAATGATGAAAATGATAAGTAAAGGTACGATTGCCGATACAGAAGCAGCCATAATAAGGGAGTAGAACTCTCCATTCAAATCAGCGAAGGATCGGATGCCAAGAGGCAGTGTGAATAAATCTTTCGTTCTTAAGAAAATGAGCGGGTTCTGGTAGTCGTTCCATGTCCAGATAAAACGCAGAATCGCATATGTCGCGATCGCCGGTCGTACAAGCGGTGTACAAATAGAGAAGAAAATTCGAACATGACCCGCTCCATCCATGCGCGCAGACTCGATAAACTCATCATGAATGCCCATATAGAACTGGCGCAGCATGAAAGTCCCGAGAACACTGAAGGAGCCAAGCAAAATTAAACCAAAGTGACTATCGAACAAGCCCATCCAGCGGAACAATAGAAACTGCGGAACGAGTATCGCTTGACTGGGGATCATATAGATCGCCAGCACGAGAATAAAAAGCACATGACGGCCGCGAAACTTGATCTTCGAGAAGGCATAGGCTGCCATGGCAGAAAGCAGGACGGAAAGCGCCGTAGTTAAGACCGAAACCTTGATAGAATTCCAATAATACAAGGAGAACTTCGTCGACCAAACCGCCTTATAATTTTCAATCAAATTCCAATGCTTCGGGATCCACTGAATGGGATATAGAAATACATCTGCTTCCGGCTTCATAGATGCGGATATCATCCATAAGAAGGGAGACATGAACACTATGCCTATGATAAACATGAGGATAGTTAGCAGCGTTTTTTTCACATTTTTAAACTTGTCCATCGGTCACTCCTCCTTCTTCTCTAGTAATTGACCCATCTACGTTGTCCAAACCACTGAACGAGTGTAATCAGGAGGACAAACACCAGCAGCACAATAGCCATAGCGGAGGCATACCCGGATTGTAGATTAACGAAAGCTGTTTCATACAAACGATATACGACTACACTAGTTGAATTCGCAGGACCGCCGCCTGTTAGAACGGAAATAACATCGAACGCTTTAAATGTCCCTATAATGCCTGTTACAAGTAAGAAGAAAGTAGTTGGTGATAGGAGCGGCACGGTTATGCTAAAAAATTGCTTTAACTTGGATGCCCCGTCAATGTCCGCTGCCTCATAAAGATCGTTCGGAATCGACTGAAGACCGGCCATAAATATAATCATGTTATATCCGATACTCACCCAGATCATAAGTCCCATCACACAATATAAAGCAAAATCCGGATCAGCTAGCCATTTGGGCGGATTCGCCATCCCCCAGTCGATTAATATCTGATTAATCGGTCCATAGGTTGGGTGAAATAGCACCTGAAACACGATAGCTACAGCAACAACACTCGAAATATAAGGAATGAAATAAATAACTTTAAATAGGTCTTTAAAATGAATTTTCTTATCGATGATAACCGCCAGAACGAGCGAAGAGATCAAGGTTAACGGCACGACAATCATAAGAATCAGGTTATTTTTAAGGGATAAAAGAAAGACTGAGTCATGAACAAGCTTAACAAAGTTATCTAAGCCGAGAAATTTCACTTTAGAAAATCCGGCAACAAAGTTCCAATTCGTAAAACTTAGAAAAAAGGACGCTACGATTGGAAATAAGGTAAAGATAAACAATCCAAGTATCATGGGACTGACGAATGCGTATCCGACCAGATCCTCTCGCACCTGCTGCATGGACCGCTTCCGCTTCACTTGTACGGATGGAATAGTGCCTGCTTGTGCATGTATTTTGGTAGCCATGAAATTCACCCCACGTCGTGTTTTCTCTAGTCTACCTTGGTGGAGAAGGATCGGTAAGTCAATTAATTGACCCCTTTGGGTAAAATTTTAACCTGTGGGATGCAATTTGGCGGGGATACAAGGATGAATGTCTTACGCTGTTCTAAAGAATGAGCCATTTGTCTCGATCGATGCGGAGCAAGTTAAGTTGCACACTTTAAGCATTATCCAGCAAAGAGCGTAGGCTCCTCCTTCTCCCCCTTTTGGGCTCAAGCCATATTTGATCAATACAATTCTGCTCTGCAAGCAATATTGTATGCTGTACAACAATAAGCTGGCTAATCCGCGTTATCCCTGCGATTGTTGCAGAAAATACAACATTTTCTCCCAAAAGCAGCTTTTTTGAAGGAAATGAGGCTGAATTGTTGTACAGAATACAACATCAGCAACTTAGGGGCGGTGAAACCTCCGAAATTGTTGTACGTTGTACAACTTTCGCTCCTATAGACCGAGATAAGGCCATCGGGCCAGCCTCCCAATCCCCCTTTTCCCCTTGCGCGCGAATTCTGAGAGCGCGTTGTAGCACCGCCGCATGGCGGTGGTCATTCCTCAAACGGCAAAAAATCCGATAAGCCTAAGAGGCTAATCGGATCGTAAATCTACTTATTCGCTTCATGCACCTTGAGCAGCTTGCCTTTAATCGTCGTATTCTTCATGATTTTGAGCACCAGCGGGCCCTTACCATTCAAAATATCCACATACGAAACATTATCCTGAATCGTAATGATACCAATATCGTCAGCCGTCACACCTTCAATTTTGGCCAGAGTTCCCACAAAGTCTACAGCCCGAATCTTTTTCTTTTTGCCACCGTTAAAATAGAGCTTCATGATTCCCTTATTCAGTTGGTCACTTTTATCTCTCTTAATGACAGGTGTGGCCTGCATTTTCTGATCAAAAGCCGGTTGTCCAAGAGCAACCTCTTCCACCGTTGGAGCGTCTTTTCTCGGTATTTCGAATCCTAGATAGCCTTCAATATCAGCTAGAAACTTGTCCTCATTTGGCGTAACAAACGTAATCGCCTTGCCTGTTTTCCCTGCACGTCCGGTTCTTCCGATTCGGTGGACATAGCTTTCTTTTTCAAGCGGAAGATCGTAGTTAATGACATGCGTGATATCCTCCACATCAATCCCTCGCGCCGCGACATCCGTGGCAATTAAGAAACGGAATTCCCCTCTTTTAAAAGCATTCATGACAAGGAATCGATCATCCTGTATCATACCACCGTGGATTTTGTCGCACGGATAGTCTAGCTGATCCAACTGTCTAAATAAGTAGTCGACATGCTCTTGCGTCCGGCAGAAAATGATGCAATTATCGGGATTCTCCACCACGAAAACATCCTTAAGCACATTAAACTTATCGTTTTCACGAACTGTTATGATAGAATGCTCAATCTGAACCTTGGACGCCTCCGGCGTTTGAATCTCAATATCAATAGGGTTATGCATGTATCGATGGCATAATTGTTCCACATCATTCGGGAGAGTTGCCGAAAATAACATCGTCATGCGATCCGTCGGCAGCTCATCAATAATCGCTCCCACCTGCTCAATGAAGCCCATCCGCAGCATCTCATCCGCTTCATCAATGACTAGATATTTCAGCCGTTCCAGGTCCAGCGTCCCTTTCTGAATATGATCAAGCACGCGGCCAGGCGTCCCAACAACAACATGGCACTTCTGGTGCAGCTCAATCTTCTGCTTGGCAAAAGGCTGCTTCCCATACAGAGCCACCGCTTTAATCCGCTTGAATCTCCCGATATTCGTGATATCCTGCTTCACTTGGTCGGCCAACTCTCTCGTCGGTGTCAAAATCAGCGCCTGCGGCCTGTTCTCTTCCCACTCCACCAATTCACAAATCGGTATGCCGAACGCCGCCGTCTTCCCGCTTCCCGTTCGTGACTTAACCGTGAGATCCTTCTCCTGCAGCGCGATAGGAATCACTTCATTCTGCACATCTGTCGGCTGCTCGTATCCTAAGCTTTGAAGCGCCCGTACGATATCTTCACTCAAATTATAATCCGTAAAACTTCTTATCCCCACGAATAAACTCCCCTTCTTCTTGCTGTTCTTCCTATATTACTACATCTTGCCTCGGGAACAAAAAAAAGCCCCTTTGAGGGAGCTTGAAGGATGCAGACCACGAAACAATTATTGCGCTTTAAACATTAAGAAAATTTCATTTTTATCGCCCGAGTGGAAACCAATAATCTCCTTACAACCCGTTAAGATATATTCAAATCCTTTTGTACTGTCCTCTCTCGTTACACTTCTCTTTTCAATATTATTGCACGGGGTTGTATCTTTCCCTTTTTGTTTCCCACCATGTTTATCTCTTGAGTTATCAAAAATATAATTAATTTGCTTCCCATCATAAGAGAGATCGCTCAATATTGGATCCCCTTCCACTGAGTAACTAGTAATTCTAAGTTTAGATGCTTTATGCTTATCAAAATCTGTAATAAAAGAATCAATCTTTTCAAAGTTCGTTGGCCCCAGATGACCTACAATAATATCCCCATTCTTCTTTGCGTCTTGAAGAGTGTATGTATGACAACCTGATAGTACGAATACAGAAAGAATAAGACAAATCATTCTCCTCATGGTTTACCTCAGTTCTATAAATGCATTGTCGCGGGTCTTCAAACTTTCGCAATCTTTATTTCCATACATTTTCCAATCGTTTCTTCGTGAATTCATCCAGCATAGTTCCACCTCATATTATTTTAAATTATCTTCAAAATATATGTTATATTGCTCTATAAACTGAAGCGCTTCTTGAGTTTAATACAGTCTCTTCTCATAGCTCTCTTGTAATCCCTTAGTGATTACTTCAATGGTATATTGTGTTGAATTCACATGTTCTGACAATATTCTTGGAATTGATGGTAAAGAGTCCTCTACTGGCCAAGACTTACTATCCCAAATACCAGAACGTTTGAATGCTTTAGCACAATGAATGAAGCATTCTTCAACTTCTACTCCAATTCCTAATAAAGGGTATTTTTCTTTAGCTCTCATCTGCTTTAGAATTCCTTCATCTTTAATCACAAATGCTCGCCCATTAATTCTTAATGTTTCTTCCAGCCCAGGAATGATAAAGATGATTCCAACATGAGGATTCGATAATATATTTCTTAGTGAATCAATCCTGCGGTTCCCAGGTCTTTCTGGAATAACAAAATATCTTTCATTAAGAACAAGTACCGAACCGGGAGCATCTCCTCTTGGTGAAACATCACAATAACCATGCTCATCTGAAGTCGATAAAAATAATAAAGGTGATAAACCTATTAAATCCTGACAATGTTTATCTAGACTGTTAATTACTTTTTGCTTTACAAGATCACTTGGAAAGCCTATTAGTTCTCTGATTTCATCTTCCGATTTTAAAATTTCCTTAAAAGGAGCTTTCATATATTGTCCTCAATTCTTTTGTAGTTATTAATGCTTATAAATCTGATTTGCACCGATTTCTTATAACTTTTAACCCTAAATTATAAATTCAATTAATTCCATTATATCCCTGAACTTTTACGACTACCACTCACTTAATTTGCAAAAGCAAAAAGGAGCTGCCACGGCAGCTCCTTCATTATTTCTATTATAGCTTTATCTACTACTCTAATCCCAACTTAAAAGCCTCAATAGCCTGACCCAACCCAGCAAAAGCATCCGAATTCTCTTGAATCGGCTTATCCGATCTAATCGCTTGAACCACATGGTTCAGCAGATTTTCCGGCATGTCCACATCCGCCGAATGCGCAGTAGCTGCAACGACTAATTGCAGATCAGGGACAACAAATATGCGTCTTCCGCCTGAACCAGATGCATAGAACACTTCATGCTGCTTTTTGCTTCCTCTGACTAGCCCCTGAGCCAAAGGCTTGGACCACCAATAATAGCCGTAACCGCCTTGTGTACCATTACTGTAATTGAGGAATATGCGCTTAGTCACAGACTCCCGGACCCATGACTTCGGAAAAATGGTCTTGTCTTCCCATTGGCCTTCCTTCAGATACAGATAGCCAATTTTGGCCATGTCTCTTAACGTTAAAGCCAGAGCCCAAGCCCCAATCGTACAGCCGCCAGGATCATGATTCCAGTTTACATCTGTTATGCCTAGCGGCTCGAACAGGCGGGATTTGGCATAGTCAAACATGGACTCACCCGTTACCTTTTGCAGTACAGCAGACAGTAGATGCGCATCACCATTGCTGTAGTTAAATACTGCACCAGGCTGATTCTTAGCCGGACGTTCCAGCACATTTTGCACCCAGTCCGATGAGTACATCATTTCGGTTGAGGATTGTTCATTTTCATTGTTCCACGCTAGCCCCGAGGTCATGTTAAGCAAATGCTTTAACATGATCTTTGACTTCAGCGGATCACTTTCTAACTCAGGAAAAAAAGCAGCAAGCCTCTGATCCAGACTTATCAGCTTACGCTCAGACAAGGCAATACCGATCAAGGCGGACGTCACACTTTTGGTCACGGACTTCACATCTTGCGGCAAATCAGCTTGGGTACTCTCATTATAAGCTTCAGCAACCAAATGTCCGTTACGAATAACCGCCACACTATGTACCTGCTGGTCGCGAAAAACTTCGAGCATTTTGGCTAGCCCAGCCGAGTTCATCCCTTGCGCCTCTGGTGTAGACGTTTTCCAAACTTGGGTAGGCCAATCATTAGCCCTTTTTTCAGAAATACTATCAGAAGTGATGGTCATTTGTGGAATCGATTTGCTCAAAATATGAACTTGTTTATTTTGGGTTCCAGTTGCTGACAAAGAAAGGGCTGCTGTTTTATTTCCACTTCCGACAAGTGGTTTATTTTTATTATTCATCTCTATCTTTCCTTCCAGTATGGTTTTTAGCCCCCTGTGCTATGTATTTTACTTTATAAGTGTGAAGTAAATATGGCTTAAACCTTAATAGAACCTTAATATTAGCTGAACGTTTGCTGAATTTCATGTGATTTGAGCCCCATATGTTACAATATTCGTACAAATCCCCTTAAAGGGAATCATTATTCGGAGGTTAGGCATGCGAAAACTCATATTTTTCATAGGTCCTGCCGGTGCAGGGAAAACGACACTCGCCAAAGCATGGGCACGCAAGCACGGCGGAGCTTTTCTGGATATGGATACGCTTCTCCGACCAGCGGCAGAAGTGATCATGACCCTTGCCGGACAAGACCCGAACGACCGGGATTCCCCCACATACAAGACATACTGTCGCGATTTGGGATACCGCATAACGATGGACGCAGCACTTGAGAATCTCGAGCTAGGATTGGATGCCATAGTAGTCGGACCTTTCACCAAAGAACTGGCAGATCCACTATGGCTGGAAAAGGAACTTTCGAATATTGGTGCTACGATTAACGATGTGTGCGTTAGGGTTGTTTTTGTCTATTTACAAAGCGAGAATGCCTACCAAGAACGGATTCGAACTAGAGGATCCGCTTTGGATGTTTGGAAGCTGGACAACTGGAAGCATTTTAGCCAGTCGCTCGTTCTCAGAGAAATCAAATGGGTAATTGATCCCTCTTCGATTCTCTATTTCGATAATTCAGGGCCGCTTTCATCTGTAAAGTTAGATGTACTTGAGGAATTCATTAATAGAAACTAATGCTCTAGATAACAACATTGACAATGTTTTTTTGTAAAGCAATAAATTAATTGATTTACCTTTACAAATGGACTGCTGTAATTATAGAATACAAACAGGATCTACATACTTCTCAAGGGGCCATACATAAATGAACTCGAAAACCTCCATGCAAGACATTGCCGATAAGTTGGGCATTTCCAAGAATGCCGTCTCCTTGGCTCTTAATAATAAAGCTGGCGTCAGCGAAGAATTACGCTATCGTATTTTCGAAGCAGCTAATCAGTTGAACTACCGAACAGATACAAAAACGAAAAAGAAACGCGGCAACCTGCTCGTCTTAATCCCTGAAAACATTCGGAATGATAAAATCTTCTACTACGAAGTGTTCTGGTCCATAGAAAAAAGAGCCAAAGATAATGGCTACAACGCCATTATCTGCGGTGTCACACAAGAAATGGAGGATCAACTCAACCTGCCGGAGCTTTATCATGAAATAGAGTTTCAAGGCATACTCCTAGTTGGTGTTCTTCACCTTAATTATGTTCGAATGCTTTTTGACTTGGGGATTCCCCTCGTTACGGTGGATCACTATTACGACAGCTTACAGCTTGACGCCGTTGTGACAGCGAATGCCGAGGAGGCTTACAAAATCGTCACCCATCTTATTGACAATGGTCACAAAGAGATTGGTTTTATCGGTGCGATTAGTACGTCGAAGAGCTTCAAAGAACGCTGGTCCGGGTACCAAAATGCTATGTCCGATGCAGAGCTGGCAATCGATATGAATCACCGTATCGTCAATCTCTCACCGCTGGAGGAGCAAAATTCCACCCCTGCCCAGTTAGCAGATCATCTCGATGCGATGACTTCCATGCCAACAGCCTGGTTTTGTGCGGATGATCGCATTGCGATTTCCTTCATCCAGACCCTTATTTCCAAAGGCTACAAGGTGCCAGAGGATATCTCTGTTGTTGGGTTTGGCGACATTGAAGCAGCTCAAATGATCGCTCCTCGCTTAACGACGATCCAGGTGCAGAGGGAACAGCTCGGCTATGAAGCCGTGGATTTTCTCATTCGCAAAATTGACTTCGGCGGAAGCCCTGCGAAGATTTCCATCTATGGAAAACTCATTGAGCGCGATTCTTGTAAAGCGCTGGGATAGAAAATTAAAAAGATACCCTGTTAGTGAATACTTACACTCTCTGCAAGAGTCTTTTCACTTATCTACAAGAAAATGTTATAATGTTTGCTAGACGAAGAACGTCCTTGAGCCATGTGGCGCAAGGGCGTTTTTTATTCTTTTATAAGGAGGCGTTTACCTCACCCCATTCGGTCGTTTTGACATTGAGTGCGACGGCTATCAAAGCCATATCAAAGATATGGACCGCGAGAAATTCAGTTACGCT
This sequence comes from Paenibacillus sp. J31P190, assembly GCF_059692075.1. NCBI lineage: Bacteria > Bacillati > Bacillota > Bacilli > Caryophanales > Paenibacillaceae > Paenibacillus > Paenibacillus sp. J31P190. Next base: position 583,372 of record NZ_JCAUAS010000001.1, read on the forward strand.
CTGAACCGAGATACATTCCTTACTGGAATGGGGTGGACAATGATTCATTTCTCCTTCGACGATATCCAGAACCGGCCCGAAGTATGCCGGATGCTGCTCCAGCTGGTCATCGGCCCCCATCTCCTCCGCAATTTAGCAGCCACTTCCATCTCTCCAGAAGAAAAGGAAGTCCTTAGGTTAGCAGTAAACCTAGGCAAGCCGATTCGTCCCAAAGACATCATCCTGAATAGTGACGTAAATTTTCGTACAGCACGTAAATGGCTATATTGTTTAGTCGAAAAGGGCCTCCTGCGCTCAATAACAGGCGGTAAATATACCTGTTACTATAAGCTGAAGGAGGGAGCGTGGCAGAATTTGATTTAGTCGCTTAAGTCTGATGCATTCGTACTTAGCAATGATGCACAGACTCAACAAGTATTCGTCTCATTTCCACTACTCGGTCTCACTGTCGGGTATCAACCACCAGTTGGGGACAATGATATTGAGCATCCGCTGCTCAAACACACATCAATTCGGATAACTTTACTTAGCATCTAGCAGTTGGGTTTCCACCACCAGTTTGGACCCGATAATTGATTTCCGAGTTCACGATAGTCCAAGTTGTATTTAGTGCAACAATACATCTGCCTCACGCCACTGTAGCTTGCAACTGTTGTATTTCGTACAACAATTTGAGCTTAAGTCGCCTATTTCTGAGCGATTCCCACCAAATTGTTTTATGCAGTACAACAAAAAGCCAATTTGTCCAAGGAAACCGGCGAATTGTTGCACAAAATACATCATTCTGGCGAGTGGAAGGATCTGAGTTAGGCATCGGAATTGAGCAAAACGTCGCAGTACTCTGCTAAGACCCACGAAATGCAACAATGTAGTGCAAGTTGAGTAGAACACGCTGTTTAAATACTGTTTTAACGTTGTTTAATTAACCTTCAAGTTATACAATGAATAAAAACATAAGAATGAGGTTCCACTATGCAAATAGAGGTTTCGACCAAAAATATGTACTTCCTAGAATGTTTCTCCTCGGAGACGCGAGTGAAAATCATTGAGCTGCTGGGTGAAGAACCTTTGAACATCAAGCAATTATCACAGCGCCTGGAGATTTCATCCGCTATTGTGACTAAGCATATACAGAAGCTAGAACAAGCCGGAATTGTTACGTCCGAAAGTATGACAGGTGTTCGTGGGACACAGAAAGTATGTTATCTACAGCTCGAGCTTGCGACACTTCAGTTCAAAGCAAAGAGACCATATGAACATCCGACAAATACGATTTCAATTCCGGTTGGCCAATACTCATCTTTCGAAGTGAGGCCTACGTGTGGCCTGGCTTCGCCTACGCAAATCATTGGTGTCATTGATGACCCCAGATATTTCGCGGACCCCCAGCATGTGCATGCCGGCATCCTCTGGTTCGGGAGCGGCTATGTCGAATATAGAATTCCTAACTTTTTTCACAGCAATCAGAAGCTTCGCTCGATGGAAATTTCTTTTGAAATCTGTTCGGAGGCCCCGGGGTTTAACGAGAATTGGCCATCCGATATTTCTTTTTTTATCAACGAAACTCCCCTAGGTCAGTGGACGAGTCCTGGTGATTTTGGCAAGCAAAGAGGCGTGCTATCCCCGGATTGGTGGGGAAATGGTTTCACTCAGCACGGTCTTTTGAAAATCATCACCGTCAATCCGCAAGGCTCTTTCTTGGACGGAACGAAGATTTCTGACATTACCATCCAAGACTTAAATATTTCTTTTGCAAAAGACATCCAATTTCGAATTGCATCCTTAGAAGACTCAACAAACTGCGGCGGCATCACTTTGTTCGGCAAGCAATTTGGAAATTACGAGCAAGACATCGTGGTCACGATGCATGAGGATAAATAGGATCGTATAGTTTATGAGCCTCAAGTGCGCGGCGTTGGGCCGTGGTACTGGCCACGGTACTGGCCACGGTACTGCCCTGGTACCGGCCGTGGTGCCAGACACGGCACTGGCCTTAGCGCCGGTCATGGTTCCGGACGTGGTACTGGCAATGGCGCCGACCTCGGGGCTGGCCACGGTCCGGCGCGAAGCGCAAGTAGCGGCAGCAGCCAACCGTCCATTTTCACTGGGTTTCCCACTTACGTTGACAACAACGGCTTGTCAAGTAAATCCCCTATCTACAGATTTAAACCAGAAAAATCTCCGCAATCCTCAAATTGACACCAAACTTGACAGCAAAAAAGCACCTGTACATTTTGAGCCAAAGTACGGTGCTTTTCGAAGGGGAAAAAGAGGGACAAAGGGACTCCCAAAACAATACTAACTTTACATTCGTTGTTGATGGCCCAATGCATCACACATTTGCATAGGCTAGCTGCAGGCCATCTAGTGCAGGGATGAAATGGTGGTGAGTATCCAATATCGCATTCAGCGCGTGAAGAGCATCTGGGTTCTGCTGACTAAGCTTGGCATTCTTTTTAAGTCTTACTAGCAAAGACTGGTTGGCGATAACCTCAAGCAACTGTCTTTTCAGCTCCACGGCATTCTTCACTTCAATCGCCGCTCCAAGGCCAACAAGAAATGCCGCATTATCCTGCTCTTGACCAGGTATCGGCTTGTACAGCATCATCGGTAGCTCGAGTGCGAGCGCCTCAGATACGGTGAGTCCTCCCGGCTTCGTTACGATCAGATCGGATAAAGCCATCAGCTCGTGGACATGGTCCACGAATCCTGTTACCATCACGCGATGACGCGTTTTTTCGCCCCCTAACTCCTCCTCTAACTGCTGTTTCAGCTTCTCGTTGCGTCCGCATACGAATACAAACTGCACCGGCACCGCCAAATCATCTGATTGCAGCACAGACTTGAACTGCTTGCCAATCAAACCATGCCCGCCGCCCATTACCAGTACAGTAGGCATATCACGATGCAAACCATGCTTATCACGAAGCTCGTTACGATCATACGTTTGTGTGAAAGGCCTTCGAATCGGAATACCCGTCACCATAATACGTTGTTCCGGAATCCGGTAACGCAGAAGTGATTGCTTCACATGCTCGGCACCAACCAGATAACGATCCGTACCGGGATGAACCCAGTAACTGTGATCTGTATAATCGGTCATCACTGTCACAGTAGGCACCGTGGTCAGTCCATTACATTTTAAGTACGACATCGCCGCTGCCGCTCCTGGAAAGGTGCACACCACTTCCGTCGGCTCCTCTTCGTCCAGCAGTTCCAGCATCCTATCGGTGCTGAACGATTTCATCTTTTTGAACATATGGGACAATGTATTATCCTCTCGCGTCTTGCGGTACAAATACCCGTAAACCGAAGGCAGACTTTTCACCCACTGCATATAGCAGTATTTGCCCACCGAATGCAGGTAAGGATGCGTCCACTCTAGGAAATCAACCACTTTCACGTCCACATCCGGTTTATAAAACCGTGCAGCTTCCAGAATCGCTTGCGCTGCTTTATTATGCCCGTCCCCTAGGCTGCCTGTTAGGATTAATAGTTTGTCCCTACGTTTCATCTTCTAAGTCCCCCTTCTAACTTTCGCTGCTGCGTATTCACAGCCACCGAATCTTTCAGCAAACTAATTCTAAAACGTTCCACAACGTACACGACACCCTCTGAAACCAGTACAGCACCTACGATATCCAGAAGAACATGCTGCTTTACGAGCAGCGTCGATACAATAATGAGCAGTGACATGCTCGTAACAGCTATTTTATAGGGCCAAAATATAGTTGTTGATCTTAAATAGGCTTTCATCATTAAATACGAAGTTAACACATGCGTACTTGGGAAACAGTTAAACGGTTGATCTGAGCGATACACCCACTGTACCATCCGCAGCAGCCAATCGCTTCCGGTTAGCTCCGGCCGAGGAACAGTCGTCTGATATATAGCATATACCCCATAGCACAGGAGAAGACCCATTATGAACTGAAAAAGTGTTTTATAGTACATGCTGCGATCCTTATAAGCCAAATATAAGAACCCAACCAACAGAAACCCATACCAAGACAGGTAAGGTATAACGAAGCTCTTCATAAACGGAATTTGCCGATCCAAATCAGTAACTAGGCTGTAAGCCACCCCGTCCGCCTGATTCAGATGAATGTAGATGAGACCCACTAGGGGGATCAATAGCAAGCCGCTGCAAGCCATTATATACGACCACCACGAAGTTTTTTTCACATCAATTCCTCGCTCTCCTTTACGTTATCTTCATTATAAAAGAGATCTACTAACTTCTTAACGCACTAAGGTACTGTCTTTCGTTAGCCAAAGGTCGCGAAAAAACCTAGACCAAAGTCTAAGTTCTATTTTTGCAAAAAGGAAAAATGCACAGAAAAGACCTGTGACTATGCACAAGTCTGAAAAGGCTAGTGAAGCAAGTAAATGCTTATTTATTTCTGTTAAATCGTTTCCTATAACGTAGAATTCTATATAAGATAGCCCCGATCAAACCAACAAAGATGGCGATGATAATCCAGCGATTGGACGTATTGTCTCCTAAGAAAGATTCTGTTGTAGCAATAGCCTCATTCAAGGGGACCTCTTTATCTTTCAAGTAGTCGAGCTCTTTGGATGCGTCGGCAAGCTTTTTGGAAGGTGCGCAAAGCGGGTTTACCCATTCATCCCCTTTCTTTTTTAGAAAAAGATAGCGCACGCTCAGCCGTCTAACTATCTTCATGAAATCAGCTTCGTCTGCTTCGCTTTTTCCGCAACTTTCTTCGTATAGCCGCTAAGCGGCTTTTTCAGCGCCAGAGCAATGACGTAGCAAATCGCAATGAACACGCAGAGGTAGAACACATCCCTAAGCACCACGGAGAGCAGCATGCCTCCAACCGCCTCGCGCATGACACCTACCGCATAAGTGAACGGCACGAGCGGGTTAAGTTTTTGGAAAAAAGGCGATGCTGTGCTAACCGGAAAAGTTCCTCCAGAGCTGGAAAACTGAAGCACAAGGAAGATGATCGCAATTCCTTTGCCAATGTTCCCGAATACGGAGACCAATGTATACGTGATGGTTATGAACACTTTGCTGATGAGAATGGCAAAGATAATGAACCAAAACTTATCCACAACATATGTGCCCAGGAGGTACATATCGCCGAGCGTGACGATAATGGCTTGGAGACATCCAACCGTCAGAAAGATGAGCATACGTCCAAAGTAGATATGGTGCGGCTTCAGCAGGCCGTCCGGGTTATCCACATCTACTCGCATCATCGAAACAAGCAGCATAGCGCCTACCCACAGGGATAGCGTTGTATAAAAGGGCGACATCGCCGAACCATAGTTCGGAATAGGGAAGCGCCTATCTTCTTTAATCAGCACAGGATTCGCGAGGAAATCGCTTTGCTTCTGAATATCATTTTGCAGCAGTCGCAGAATTTCTTCGATACTACCCCCGCCTTCTACCTTACGGATTTGATCCGCAGCCTTGCGGACTGCCACCTCAAATGCTGGCAGATCGTTGCGCACAAGGTTGGCCGCTAAATGAACGGCACTCTCGACCTCCGGAAATTTCGTCTGGTACAGATCAGATAATTTACGGATTTCATCCTCAGCTGCCGGCAAATCATTGCGCACAAAGTCTGCTGCCTCATGCAGCTTTTGCTCGACTTTGGGAAGATCATTGCGAACGAACGGCGCGGCTTCATTGATTGCGTTGGTGAACTCATTCATTTTGGTCTGAAGGGTCGTTGACGCTTCATGTACCTTCGCGCGGATATTCGGCAGATCCTTTTGCAGCATATCGAGCTGAGTTTGTGCGAAATGAATGCCGCTCTGCGCGTCCACTAAGATCTCTTTGATGTTCGGCAATTGGGACTGCAGTGTCTGCAGCACAGCAGCTGAATTTTGGGCGATAGATTTCATCTGATCCAGTGCTTTGGTGATGTTAGGAACAATTTCCGAGTCATAGCGCGACAAGATATTGCCTAATGCGCTGCTCGCCTCTTTGGACAATGTGTTCAAATTATCCACAAGGTCTTTCGCAGGCTTCTCCCCGCGCTGAATGGCCGATTGGATCTTACTTAACGTTTGAAGTTGGTTATTGAACTTGGTTTTAACACTGTTCAAACGGTCTATGGAATCGGTAAGCGGGCCATTCGGTAAGTAAGTGTTCAAACGCGTAAGCAGGTCAACTGTTCGGTCGATGACTGCCACTCCCGCAGTAAGGCGATCCGTGAGCAGCCCTATAGCAGCCAAAGCTTTCTGCGGATCAAGATTAGCATCCTGGAGCAAGCCAGTAAGCTGAGTTACCGCATCGGCAGTTTGCTGAAGCAAGATCAAATTCTGCTTCACGACAGGGATAAGCGCTTGGAACGCCGCATCATTATTTTGTAAAAAGCTGGCCAATTGGGTTGCAAACGCACCACCTTGCGCAGCAATGGCCTCTATTTTAGGCAGAGTGTTTAACGCCGCGGTAACTATTTCGTCCGCCTTGCGTGATTTATCAATCGCTGTGTTTAGAGCCTCTTCGACCTTGCCGAAGTTCTGATCCAGTTCTGCGATACGATCAGCGGCCCGCTGGATCTCCGGCAGTTTCTGCTGAATGACCAGTACTTCTTGCGCAGCAGATTCAATCTTTGGCCATCGCTCTTCAATTTTTAGAATCGTATCTCCGGCTCGATCTATTTCGGGAATCCGTTTCTCTAGCTCAACGATTTTCTGCCCCTTCTCCTTGATTTCGGGCAGCTTCTGCTCAATCTCAAGCGCCTTATCTCCCATAGCTGTAATCTCCGGCAAGCGCTTTTCCAACTCAAAGATCCTTGACTCCATATTCCGAATTGTCGGCAGCTCTTTCTCCAAATCGATACCGAGCTCTTTCATTCGCGTCAAAACAGACGTGCTCACCGTTTTAATAAAATTTTCGCTGATTTGCGCAGTCACACTGGAAGCGCCTTTGCTCGTAATTTTGGGCGCAACCGCATTGATTTTCTCATTTACTGTATATAAAATCTCCGGCTTTTCCATCGATCCATCCACAATACTCGTTATTTTTCGCGAAAAATCGTCCGGAATGATCAAACTTGCGTAATAATCCCCTCGCTCAACACCGTTCAGAGCCTCCTGCTCGTTCACAAACGTCCAACCTAGGGAATGATTATTTTTCAAATTATCCACAACTTCATTACCGATATTAATGGATTTATCCTCGACAACTGCCCCTTGGTCTTTGCTTGTTACAGCAATTTTGATACCAGACGTATTGGCATAGGGATCCCACATCGCCTCTAGATTAATCCAGGCATACACAGACGGTAAAATGGATAGTGCAATCATAAGAAAAAGACCTGTGGGCACTTTCCACAAGTTCCTAAGATCCGTTAAATAAATGCTCAAAATTTTCTTCATAATACCTCCACAACTTTTTAACCATATGGTAGTTAATGTAACCTTGCACCTAAGTTACCATACACCTACTTGCCATACAAGGGAAAACCATCCAAGAAAATACCCTGAATCCGCTCAATAGCGTCAATTTGCAGGAGTTCTTCTCCGTGTTAGAAGCCGTCTTAGCTGTGGGTAACTTGTCCTGTGGATATGTGCATAGAATGTCTGATTTATTATACACAGCCTGCTCTGTGGACATGTTGATATTGTGGGTAACTTTGTGGATAAGCTCGAAATGATCAGCATGAAGCCGTAAAAAGAGGGACAAAGAACTGAGGTCAGATTGCAGGTTGGAAAGATGACGGTTTGAAGAACAGAATTCCCGTAAGAGAGCTCTATTTTAAAACGAGAAAAGAGGGATGATATGTGAGTTATTCCTACATTCAAATTTACAAAATCACAATTTCAGGACTTATTTTATTAAAATATACAATTATCCTGACATTAAATTGACCTATTTCACATAACGGACCTATAATTCACTTAACAAATCAATTTTAAACGTTAGATTAATTAACACAGTCACGAGGTGAAGCGGCATGGAGCCAGATTTGATCATCCAAGGTTTCTCTAATCCTCATTTCAGCACATTCATGGATGTCGGTATTCAATCGGGAAGGATTGTTTTCCTGAGTGAGCATCAGCCTGACTCCTACCGCGGAGGAAACATCATAGAAGCACACGGACGCGTACTACTCCCTGGATTCATAGAACCGCACATCCATCTGGATAAAGCTTTTTTGTTAAATCAAATGAAAGATGAAGCCCTCACGATACAGGAAGCCATGGCATCGACCTTGGAGCTGAAACGCACGTTCACGAAAGAAGATATTGAGACACGCTCTGTACAAGTGATTCAACAAGCGATAGCTCACGGTGTAACACACATGCGTTGTCACGTAGAGATTGACCCTATCGTTAACCTCATCGGCCTCGAAGTCATGTTGGAGCTGAAAGAGCGTTATCACGACGCCCTAACCTTACAGATCGTCGCTTTTCCTCAAGAAGGTATCATTAAACAGCCAGGTACAGAAGAACTGTTGAGAACAGCCTTACAGGATGGAGCCGATGTGGTCGGCGGCATTACGTACCAAGATCCGGATCTCGAAAAACATCTGAGTATTGTTTTCAACTTAGCTCATACCTTCAATAAGCCTCTGGATTTGCACGTGGATTTCTCCGACGACCCGCAGATGCTGGCGATTCTCACGATCATTCGAATGACGCACGAGTACGGCATGCAGGGGCGCGTCAGCGTTGGACACCTCACATCTCTAGGATCCCTCCCTTACGAGCAAGCCAAAGAAATTTGCAAGTCAATTGCAGATGCCGGTATTCACGTCATGTGTTTGCCAGCAACAGATCTCTATTTAAACGGCCGAGGTGACGATCATCGCCCCCGCCGCGGATTAACTCCTGTCTCCTTACTATTAGAGCAAGGCGCTAATGTCATCTTTGGAAGCAATAATATTCAAAACCCTTTCACCCCCTTCGGCACCGCGGACCCCCTGGATACAGGACTACTTCTCGCCCAAACCGCCTACATGGGTTCCAAACAGGACGTGATCACGATCGCCCAGATGGCAACAACTCGCGCCGCACAAGCCCTTTTGATCGATGATTATGGCTTAAAAGTTGGTGCATACGCAGATCTTGTCTTATGTGATGCATTTGACCTACGAAGTGTTGTCTACGAACGCGCCCCTAGGCGGTACGTATGGAAGAAAGGCAAGCTGGTCGCTTCCACTGTGAAGCAAACAACCTTTTACCATGAGAATGCGGCCCTTTATTAAAGAAAGGTGGGATCCTGATGCATCTGACCGTCGAAGAAGCGCTAACGATTTACCCGTTATCTCATGCGAAGCTGGTCGCTGGGCAGAAAGGCGTGTCCCGGATTTTAAGATCCGTCAATGTGATGGATGCTCCCGATGCCGGCGATTGGGTCAAGTCTGGCGAGATGCTGTTTACCACCGCCTTCGCCATGAAGGACCACCTGGAAGTGGCTTTAACACTATTACGCATGTTAGACGAGCGCGGCGGCGCTGGCCTCGGCATCAAGGTAGGCCGCTACTGGGCTCAAATTCCACAGGAATTGTTCGATGAAGCGAATCGATTAGATATCCCCATTCTTGAGCTGCCGTATGAATTCACCTTTTCCGATCAGATGGATGCCCTCTTCAACGCCGAACACTCCAAAACGACCAAAAAACTGCAAACCATTCTGGAAAAACAAAAGCAGCTCATGCAGTTTGCACTGCGACATAAGGAATCGTCGGATATTTTTCATATGATTTCGGGTATTTTGGGGCAGCCCATTGCCGTGTTCGGACACAGTGGAAATGTCTTATTTCATAACACCTCGTGGGCGGAAGAAATCCTGCTGCATCAGTGGCCATGGCACAAAACCGTGCAATGGGAGGGTTTCGGAGATACGCGGTGCTTTCGCATTCCTTTGATGGACCCTCAAGGCTGCACCGGTTTTTTCAAAGTGTATCTGAATTCTCCGCTCACGCTCAAAGAAGAGGAAGCCTTATTTCACCAAGCGGCCGAAATATTAACGTATCATCTTGGTTTGGATATTCAAAAGAGCAAGGATCCCTCTCGGCAGCATGCGCTTAGTCAAGTGTTTACGGACTTTTTCGGGAGAGAGCTTTCCTTTCATGATTTTATCAAAAGCTGCAAGAGCTATCACTTCAGTGTGCTTTCCAGCACTTATCAGTGCGTGTTCACAACAGTCCCACCCGAGCATCCAACTGCCAAAAGGCTGTTGAATGAAGTGCGTCAGGAGCTCATTTATCACCCCATGATGCAGCATTATGAGTCTGAGCACCTCTATATCGCCGATGGATTGCTTTCGATCTTCGCCTTACCGGAGGAGCAGTTGTTCCATAAGAAAGAATTCATCGCCGCCCTTACAACCTGCCTATCTAGCTTAACAACAAGAACTTCCGTTTCAGGCTTGAATTGCTGGGTTAGTCGAGCCAAGGCTCATCCGGAGCTGGTGTACGACGCCTATAATGAATGTCTGGAAACTAGCCGCGTGGCCCACAGGCTGCGTATGAACCAAACCGTTTTGCATCATGAATCTATCGAGCTCTTCTCTTTGTTCCAGCACCTTTCTGAGGAAGCGATGCGCAGCTACTACAATTACGTTCTAGAACCCATCTACGGCAATAACAAGCATATTGATCAGGAGCTGGCTTTAACGCTCGAAGTTTACCTCGAATATGACGGTTCCATTAATGAAACGAGCCGACTTTTATTCATTCATCGCAATACAGTCTCTTATCGACTTGAGAAAATCGCTGACATCCTGCAGATGGACTTCAAAAAAATGAGTGATGTACTGCGCTTAAAATTGGCCTTTCTTTTCCGAAACTATTTGCAAACTAGCAAGCACTAGCAGAGTTGGAGCTAGGATGAAAGGAGCAGCATTCATGGGGCAGTGGTTAAGTAACGTTCATGTTAACGGAGGCCTGCACGACATCTATTTGGACCAAGGCGTCATTGCCCAAATCGTTCCCGGAACGAGTGAGCGGGAGAAAATTACCTGGAACGCGCAAGGGATGCTGATGCTACCTACTTTTAAAGATTATCATGTGCATTTGGACAAAGCCTTCCCGGATCGAGAGTGGATTTCACGAGGAAAGGTCGATTCATTATTCAAACAATTTCAAATGGAAAAGGATCTGCTTGCGCCTATGAAAAGCGGGCAGAAGGAGCGTGCGCGCGCCATTTTACAGCAAATGCTGACCTTCGGAACTACAAGACTTCGTGTCCATGTAGACATCGATCCTGAGATTGGACTGACGCATTTGGAGATGGTTCGAGGGCTGCAGGAAGAGTTCAAAAGCAGGATGGACATAGAAATCGTTGCTTTCCCTCAACAAGGATTAATCCGTTCACAGTCGGTTAGCCTCATCAAGCAAGCTCTCGAAGAAGGGGCATCTATCGTTGGGGGCGTTGACCCCGCAGGCGTTGACCGGGATATCGAAGCCTGCTTGAGTGCCATATTCGAGCTATGTGTCGCTCATGACGCGGAAGTCGATATTCACTTGCACGATCCCGGGCATCTGGGTCTGTTCACCTTAGAGCGCATTATGGACTACACCGAGCAAAGCGGTAAAAGGGGCAAAGTCGCGGTCAGTCACGCTTATTGCCTAGGCCAAGTGTCAGAAGCTGAATCCTTGGCGGTTGCTGAGCGGCTAGCCGCGTTGGACATTGCTATTATCACCAGCGTCCCTATCGATTCAGCGATGCCCCGCGTAGCGCAATTAACCTCGCAAGGTGTGAGAGTCTACGTTGGCTCCGACCATACCGGTTTGGATGCTTGGACACCCTTCGGCTTTACCGACCAACTTGCTAGAGGCCGAAGAATGGCGGACATGAACCACTGGAATGACGATGAGCGGCTGCGTTCCGTTTATCCTTACTTAGGTTCCACGGCAGCAGCTTTCCAGATAGGAGACCCTGCAGATTTCATATTGCTTGACGCGATAAATGCTGAGCATGCGGTAGCTGCCGCCCCTCCACGTGAGATCGTCAGCGTTCGAGGTGTGCCAGTTGCTGGGAGACAACTGCAGAGTGCTTGGAAGATTTAAAAGGTAACTTTAAGAGTGCAAATAACCGAGAGAGAATGGGGAGATTTCAATGAAATTACTGGAGACAACAAAGGTCAGTACAGCCGCCATCGCCATGGTCATCCTTCTCACAGCTTGCGGAACGAGCAATAAAGCTTCAACAGCTGGTTCAACTTCAACGGCAACAACAAGTACAACAGCCGGTACAAGTTCAACAACCGCAACTACAACAACATCAACTAGCGGAACTGTGCCAGCAGAGAGCTCCAAGGCCACAACAGCTTCTAAGCAACCAGATAAAGTCACCCAAGCGATGAGCTGGTTCGCACAACCGGAAATGGGCGGACACTATGCCGCGCAGGTCGCACATTTTTACGAGAAAGCAGGCCTAGACGTCACTCTGCAGCAAGGCGGGCCACAAGTATCCAACATTCAGCTAGTCGCTTCAGGTAAGGTGCAATTCGCCATGGCTAATGCCGACGAAGTCGTACTAGCACGCAAAGAAGGCATACCAGTTAAAGTGATTTATGCCAACTTGCAGACCAATCCACAGAACCTCATCTACCACAAAGACTCCGGTATTAAGAAAATCGAAGACTTGAACGGGCGCAAAGTATACACAGCTGTAGGTTTCCCCTTCTGGCAATACATCAGCTACAAATATAAACTCGATAAAGTCCAAGTTCAAAATTACACTGGCTCCCTCGCTGGCTTTAGCGCAGATAAAGACTCCATCACGCAAGGCTTTGCTACCAATGAACCTTACGTCCTGAAAAAGCAAGGTGTCGACGTCGCTTGGTTCCTCAATGCCGACCTTGGCTATAACCCCTACGGCAACGTCGTCATAGCAACCGATGACTTCATCAAAAAGAATCCAGATTTGATCAAAAGATACTTAAAAGCAACAACCGAGGGCTGGGACTACTATTATGCTCATGCTGATGAAGTGAACAATGCACTCAACGGAGTAAACAAAGATTACGACGTGGAACACTTGAAGGATGCGCAAGCTGTTGCGAAAGATTTTATCTTCGGCGGTGACGCCAAAACTCACGGCGTTGGCTATATGTCCGAAGATCGTTGGAAAACACTCGTAAGCCAGATGAAAGAAGCCGGCATGATTAAGGACGACATCCCGGTCAAGGATTTATATACGAATGAGTTTTTGATGGCTAAGTAGTATTGGAAAACGGCTTCTCAGCCTACCTTTCCGACCGCATCACGGATTTCGCGCACTTTAGGCTCGGTTTCCGAGCCTATTTCTGTTCACACAAATTGAAAGTTCGGTTTCCGCGCTCTCACGCACAAAGCTGCTTCTCAGTCCATTCTTTCTCGTCGCATTGCATGTAGCGGCACAAGCCCACTGCGCTGGTTGCAAGGCAAAACGCGCAGGTATTTACTTTTACACAGAGGCATGATATTCTTATTTCGATAAATATAGAAACAACAGAAAGGAGCAATCTACGATGGTTGATGTCAGTTTGGAAGCCAAGCAAGCGGTGAAAGTTCATAAAGCGTTAGGCGAACCTACTCGCTACAAAATTTTTGAGATCCTGATCAAAGAAAGTAATTTATGCCCCGCAGAACTTGAAAACCGCTTGGAATCAGTGGCCTTATCCACACTGTCTCATCATTTGAAACAATTAACAGACTGCGGGCTGCTGGACTCCCAAAAAAAAGGAACTTTCGTATACTTCACCGTGAATTGGGAAAACGCTAAAAAATTCGTACCTTATTTGCTTAATTAATTTTTTCGCTTTATATTTCTACATATTTAGAAATATAAAAATATCTACTCATAACTGCTGCAAATATATTTTTTTTAATTCATATTTCAATGAATCTAGAAATATAAAAATATAAACGAAAGAGGTTTTCAAAGTGTCAAAAACATGGAAAATTTACATCTTAGCACTCCTTAGTTTTTTAGTCGGAACATCCGAGTTCATTATAGCGGGAATTCTGGATAAAATATCGAGCTCGATGGATATTTCATTAGTGGCTGCAGGTCAACTGATTACTGTTTTCTCACTCGTCTACGCGATCGGAACTCCGATCATCATGGCCTTAACCTCAGGTTGGGACCGGCGCAAACTACTCCTCTATGCGCTTGGTTTATTCGTCATTGCTAATGGATTGGCCTTTGTCATGCCAGGATTCGGACTGTTCGTCAGCGCTCGAGTCTTGATGGCTCTTGGAGCCGGGGTCGTCGTTGTAACCTCATTGAGCATCGCGGCCATGATTGCTCCTCAAGGAAGACAGGCCAGTGCGATCGCAACTGTCATTATGGGCTTCACTGCCTCTTTGATCGTCGGGGTCCCGCTGGGCAGAATGATTGCCGCTTCATATGATTGGAAAATGGTGTTTGGCGGAATCGGCGCCCTTGGCCTAGCAGCAATGGTCGTTATCGCCCTAACTATCCCTTCCTTACAGGGAGAGGCGGCTATACCGCTGCGTAAACAATTGGCTCTGTTGAAAAATCCAAAAATAGCTATGGCCTTGTCGGTTAGTTTCTTTTGGCTGGGCGGCTATTCAATCGCTTATACGTACATTTCGCCCTATCTTTTAACGATTACCGGTATGGGTGAGAAAACGCTAAGTACCGCCTTGTTTGCATTCGGTATAGCGAGCCTTATCGGCTCCAAGCTCGGGGGCTACAGCACGGATCGATGGGGAGTTAAGCGAACATTAACATCGGGTATGCTGTTGCATGTCATCACCCTTATTTTGTTAACTTTAGCCGCACACTCACCAAGCGTCGTATTTCCTTTGCTGATCTTGTGGTCCTTCGCCGCTTGGTCGTCCGGACCTACGCAGCAATATAATTTAGTTACATTAGCCCCCGAATCTTCAGGCATTATGCTCAGCCTTAACAGCTCGGTTATGCAGCTTGCCATGGCAGCTGGTGCCGGCGTTGGCGGCGTCGTAGTTGGTCAGATATCTTTGGCGTCCGTTACTTGGATTGGAGCGATCGGCGTCGGGATTGCCATGGTCATTACAATCTTATCTTTTAGAAGATCAAGCGTAGGAAGCAAGGCTACTGCTGAATCTCCAGTTGAGCCGTTACAAAGAGCATAAGAAATATCTAGAGGCAGCATTAGAAAAAGAAAAAGGATAATCAAGCCCTTATGGAGCTATTGATTATCCTTTTTTATCTGTCATGTTAGTCATAAAATTCCAATAAAACTGTCTATAGTCCAAATCTAGCGCTATCCTTATTGTATTCGGCTGGGCGGTGGCATTGGGTCGAAAATCGGCAACACTTTGCCCCCTCGTGATTCCTTCTTGGGTAACAACATGAACCGGTCGACTCATCCACTGGAACATATGTCGATTAACAAGAGCCATCATGGGAAGTAAGTCATGCGTCGGGGCACCTTGAAGTTGGGGCATAGATGTCTTATAAAAATCGTAATAAACATCAAAAATTGATTTAAAGAGGGGCACCTTTCCCACCCTGTTGATTGAATCACTCATATTTTGCGTCACAATAGCCTTATAGTTTCGTAAAGCTAGCATACATAAGAGCGACAGCGTCATCGACCCCCATATCGGAGAAAAACAATACGTTATTTATCATTGCATCCCCCTTCAAACTCATAACATCCTTTCTATTTTATGAACGCGGTTTATACAACATGCGATAAAGAGCAGAGCGGGAGACGTTATTTACGCCGTAGTGACGCCATTTAAGTATACGAGGAACGTAATGACGCTAAACGCTATTTACCTGAATTATGTTCTTATTCAAGCACATGAGGAACGTAGTGACGCTATTTACCTGAATTTGTTCTAATTCAAGCACATGAGGAACGTAGTGACGCTATTTACCTGAATTTGTCCTAATTCAAGCACATGAGGAACATAATGACGCTATTTACCTAGATTTCGTTCTAATTCAAGCACATGAGGAACGTAGTGACGCTATTTACCCGAATTTTGTTCTAATTCAAGTATATGAGGAACGTAGTGACGCTATTGCGTTGTTTTTAGCTTCGAATAGCTCAAATTCCATCGGATAACGCCTCCACGTTCCGCTAATTCAATTTTCAGCTCATTTCATCCACTTTAGAGGTTTGTCGTTCCGTTAAGAACAACTCTGCCCCAAAAGGACCTCCCCTAATGGGGAAGTCCTTTTGGATACGTGTTGGCATTCACTTCAGAGTCGTGCCAAAACTCAGCAGCTGGTAGGCGCAACTTGCCCGTTACAAAGGCACCACTTTGCGCCATGTGCGCAAAGCTGTTACATCTTCCGCGCCCGCGGCCGCGTAAGCTTCGCAAACGAAGCCCGGGACTTCCGTGCCGTCCCGGAGCTCAACCTTCCCGATCCCCAGCGGAGCTGGGATCGCTGCAGCAAAGCCGCCGAATGCCTCCAGCGGCATTTCCCAAACCTCCAGCAGGATGGCTGCGCCGCCCTGCTGCTGCTTGACCAGCCCCGGCTTCGCCGGCGTGGTTGGCAGCTTCACCAGGCTGTACTTCGCTGCGGTCTCATCCTCACGGATGAACCGCGCTCCACAGCCTAGCATTTGCTTCTCCAGCGGGTAGCCGCGCATGTGTAAGCCACAGACCGCGACTAGCGTCGTCGGCGCCGCTGCCACGGCAACCTCTTCCGCCGCCGAGCCCGCAACACGCGGCGCACTCGCTTCAGCAGCCGCTTCCAGTTCGGCGTCAACAGCACCCGCCACGAACAGCTCGGCTGCGCCGCAGATCAAGCTCTCCTCTTCAGCAAGCGCGAAGAACGTGATGCCAAAAGGGGTCTGCGGTGCCGCATCACCCGCCGGCACAGCAACCCCGCACAAATCAAGCAGATTGCAATGATTTGTGTAGCGTCCCATATCCCGATTCGTGCTAATCGGGTCAGCAAGAACTTGCTCGCGCGTCCACGTCCCCCCGCAGGTAGGCATGACAAGCACGGCATCCTTCAGCAGTTTGCGAGCTTCCAGCTTGAACTCTTGCAGCTTATGCATCGCATGGAACACAGATGCGGCATCGTACTCGGCAGCGGAGCCCGAGCGGAGGATCTTTTCCGTGACGGGGTACGCGATGCCCGGATTCGCTTCGATGAAGCTGCCCAAGGCCGCCCATCGCTCGGCCACCCATGGGCCTTCATACAGAATTGCCGCCGCTTCGGCGAACAACGTAACATCAATATATTCAACCGGGATGTTCAATTTAACGCTTAATCCCTTTAATTTCTCAACAGCAGCATCCCATGCATCTCGGTATTCCGAAGCATACGGACCATAAAAACCTAACTCACCTTCCGGCAGAAAAACTTTGGCCGGAAGCTTAGCCGCTTCCCTTGTTACACTGCATGACCAAGGGTCATCCGCGTGAAGCCCGCGCACTACGCCGTCTACGGCGAGCGCGTCATCCAAGCTGTGCGCGAAGACGGTTACACAGTCTAAACTCGCACAGGCAGGCACTACCCCTTTGGTCGGCCAAGCTCCGAGACTCGGCTTATAGCCAACCAATCGATTGAGAGCAGCAGGCACGCGTCCCGAGCCTGCCGTGTCTGTGCCAAGCGAGAACGCGGCTTGACCGCGAGCAACCGAGACGGCTGAGCCGGAGCTCGAGCCGCCGCTGATTAATTCCGGGCGAAGCGCGTTATGCGCGTCACCGTAAGGACTTCTCGCGCCGACAAGCCCCGTCGCGAATTGGTCCAAGTTCGTCTTGCCGACCGGAATCGCTCCTGCGGCAATCAATCTTTCCACGACGCCTGAGTGTTCCGACGGCGTGTATGCATACTCCGCGCAGCCAGCTGTCGTCGGCACCCCAGCCAGATCAATGTTATCCTTGATCGCAAACGGAATTCCCCACAGCGGCGCATCAGCCATAGAAACCGATTTTAATCTTTCCAAATAAGGCTGAATGACATCCATCGTCGGCGGTGTAATCCAGATATTCATACCCGCATCATCCGAAGATCGCTGCACAATGGCCGCTATCACTTCGTGCGGAGTCAATACAAGATTCCGATACTTTTCCCGGAGCCAAGAGATACTTAACTCCTTCGGCACTTCAATCATCTTTATCTTCCCATTTTTTTCATTATTTCCATTCTTTTCATTCTCCCCATTCTTTTCATTCTTTTCATTCTTTTCATTCTTTTCATTCTTTTCATTCTTTTCATTCTTTTCATTCTTTTCATTCCTTCGGCTCTCTTCATTCTTTCCGTTCTTTCCATTCATCTCATTCTGTTCGATCTTTTCCACCTTGTTCGTCTCAGCCATCTACAGACACCTCTCTCCTTAAGCAGATTGTGCAATACCGAGAATCAACTGTCCTGCATGAACTTGATCTCCTGGCTTCACTTGAATCATAGAAACAAATCCATCACAAGGCGCATGCTGCGGGAACTCCATTTTCATACTTTCCAGAATTGCCAATTGATCACCCTTCTTCACTTGTTCACCCTGAGATACAAGAAGTTTCCACACGCTTCCCGGCATAATTCCGCGTACAGCAACAGTCCCTGCCGGCAGCTCATCCTCTGGTCCTTCATTGACAGTCTCCTGTTCGGAAACGTACTCAGCCAATCCCTTCGCCTTCCAACTCTCGCGCTCTTCTTTGAAAGCCATTTGCTGCTGCTTACGGAAAGTTTCCGTACTCTCTTCAATGGAGCTTAAGAATTGCAAATATTCTCCTAAATCAAAGGTCGTTTCTTGAATATCTGCTTCATATCGGCCTCTCGGGAAGTCTTCACGTAATTGAAGCAATTCCTCAGCGCTGACCTCGTAGAATTGGATTTGATCAAAAAACCTTAATAACCAAGGTTTACCCGCCTTGAAGCTTTCCGTTGAGCGCAGGCGATTCCACATTTGAATGGTACGCCCTACGAATTGATAACCGCCCGGGCCTTCCATCCCATACACACACATGTATGCACCGCCGATACCAACGGCATTTTCCGGTGTCCATGTTCGTGCCGGGTTATATTTCGTTGTAACTAGGCGATGACGCGGGTCGACAGGCGTAGCTACAGGAGCCCCCAAATACACGTCACCTAATCCAAGCACCAAATAATTAGCGTCATAAACAATCTTTTTAACATCATCAATTGTCTCTAAACCATTAATGCGTTGAATGAATTCTAAGTTGCTCGGACACCAAGGCGCATCTGGACGCACCCCTTGTTGATAACGCTGAATTGCCAGCTGTGTCGCCGGGTCATCCCAAGAAAGCGGTAAACGAACAATACGCGATGGTACGCGGAACTCTTCCAATGGAGGCAATGCTGCATCAATCTCAACAACTTTCTTACACGCTTCACTTACCGTTATTTGCGAAGGGTCGATGTGAATTTGCAAGGACCGAATCCCTGGCGTTAAATCAAGCACCGGAATCGAGCCGCTTTCCACAATCGCTTGCATCAAAGCCTGCACTTGGAAACGCAGCAGCAAATCCAGTTCAAGCTCGCCATACTCAACGAGTAAATTCTGATCGCCACAACAGCGGATCGTAATTGGAAATCTGCGATTAGCTGTTTCATGAAAAAGACGCGGATACTCCGGCGTAATCTCTTCATTAACAACAGGAGGCTGTACAAGCACGAGCCGTCCGAAATCCCCCTCACCAATCGCACGCAAATTGATTTCCTGTAGATCGCGCAAAGCTTCTGCTTCTGGAAGTGTCAGCAAGTGGAATCGAATGGTATCACCCGGATGAAGCTGACCCAGCTTCCAAAATTCAGCCGACGCCGTCGTCACCGGACACACGAAACCGCCAAGACTCGGGCCATCAGGTCCCAGAAGAATAGGCATATCCCCAGTCAAATCCAGCGTACCGACAGCATACGCATTATCGTGAATATTGGATGGATGAAGTCCCGCTTCCCCGCCGTCTTCACGCGTCCACAGCGGAGCAGGCCCTTTCAAACGAACCCCTGTCCTTGAGGAGTTAAAATGAACTTCCCAGCTCGTTTCCGTCAATTGATCCAAGTACTCCGCATGTAAAAACTCACCTGTACAATGAGGTCCAGGGATCACACCGATCGTCCACTTTCGCGTCATCACAGGACGATGCTCCAGATCAAGCTCTGCCGCCTCTTGAACTGGACTTCCGCCTTCATTCACACCCAGCACATCTCCCGTACGCAGCGCTCGACCGCCATGACCACCGAAGCCTCCCAACGTAAATGTGGAGGAGCTGCCGAGAATTTTCGGCATATCCAAGCCGCCGCCGATTAGAAGATAAGTACGCATGCCTTCTTTCGCCTCGCCGAAGCTCAACACTTGACCGCGAGCCGCAAACATCGGCTTATACATTACAATAGCCGTTCCGTCCAGCTCCGCTTGCATATCTGCGCCAGTGACGCAGAACCACATGTCGCTGCGGAACTTATAAGAACCTCCGCGCAGCGTCATTTCCAATCCGCAGGCATCGTCAGCGTTGCCAAGCAGCTTGTTGCCGATACGGAACGATAGCGGATCCATCGGTCCGCAAGGCGGCACACCTACATCCCAGTGACGGATGCGGCCGGGGAAGTCCTGAACAGTGGTTTGGATCCCGCCGTCTATAACTTCCAGAGCCCGTTCCACGGGCTCAAACGTATTCAACAATTGCGTGAAGACGTTCCCGTCTACGCAATCTTTCTCTTGAAGAAGAGCCTGCAAATACTGCAGATTCGTTGTAATTCCATACATGCGCGTTTCCGCTAACGCTTCGATCAATTTACGAATGGCGTCCAAACGGTCTACACCGTGGATAATGATTTTAGCCAGCATCGGATCGTAAAGGGTTGTGACCGTAAGACCATCACGAACCCACGTCTCATTCCTTGCTTTATCCGAAAATACAGCACGATCCAACTGCCCTGCACTCGGACGGAACTGCTGGAGGCAGTCCTCCGCATAAATCCGCGCCTGAATGCTGTGCCCTACCGGCTTACGGATAAGCGATTGAATATTTGTAAGCTCATTAGCCGCTTCAAGCACCATCCACTCGACAAGGTCAATGCCCAGCACTTCTTCCGTCACACCGTGCTCAACCTGCAGTCTGGTGTTGACCTCAAGGAAATAAAACTCACACGTTTCCGGGTCATAAAGATATTCCACGGTACCCGCACTGCGATAGCCCACTTCAGCAGCAAGACGCTTCGCCGAAGCGAACATCGCCTCACGCACTTCATCTGACAGACTTGGAGCCGGACTTTCTTCAATGACCTTCTGGTTACGACGCTGAATGGAACAATCCCGCTCACCCAGCGTAACGACTTCACCGAAGTCATTCCCGAAAATTTGTACCTCAACGTGACGCGCTCTCGCGATATATTTTTCAAGAAACATACCGCCGTTTTTGAAATTCGTCTCTGCCAAATGACGTACGCCATCATAAGCAGCTCTTAAAGTAGCCTCATCTGCGCAGACACGCATCCCAATGCCGCCGCCACCTGCTGTGCTTTTGAGAATAACAGGGTAACCAATACGCGCAGCTTCAACTAATGCCTCATCCAGCTCTGTAATCAACGGTGTTCCGGGCAGCATCGGTACGCCGGCCCTTTCAGCGATTTCCCGCGCAGAATGTTTGAGTCCGAACATTTTCATTTGTTCAGGTGTAGGGCCGATAAACACAATGCCATTCTCACGGCAAGCACGAGCGAAGTCGGCATTTTCACTCAGAAAGCCGTAACCGGGATGAATCGCTTGCACACCGGTTTCCAGCGCTGTTTTCAAAATCAACTCTGTATTCAAATAGCTTTCCTTCGCCGGTCCTTCCCCGATCAGAACAGCTTCATCCGCACCATCCACATGTAAACTATCTTGATCTGCCCCTGTATATACAGCAACGGACGCAACCCCGAGCTTGCGTAAAGTACGCTCAATGCGCACAGCGATAGCGCCACGATTAGCAATCAGCACTTTAGTAAACATCGTATCCACACCCCTTCGAATTTCGTAGACCATCTATCTCCTCTTAAGCAAAGGAACTTACTTCTCCCAAATAAGAACCTGAATCGGTGTCGGATTATAGGCGTTACAAGGATTATTAAGCTGCGGACAGTTGCTTATAAGCACCATAGAGCTGCCTAGCGACTGGACCTCTACATAGCAACCCGGAGCGGAAACACCATCATCGAACTTCAATCCACCATCAGGTGTGACGGGCACATTCATAAAGAAATTAATATTGGGTGCCAAATCCCGCTTCGTATACGCTCCGCTTTCGTGCTGAGCAAGCTGGAGCATAAACGTATCCCGACAATTATGCATGGACAATTTATCGTGCGAGTAGCGTACTGTGTTGCTTTGTGCTGAGCACGAACCCCCGACCGTATCATGGCGCCCGCAGGTGTCGGCTACGATTTTGAGCAATTCCTTACCAGATTCTGCCCGAAGGACAGAGCCTGTGCTGAGATAAATATTGCTTTGGCCTGCAATCGTCGCGACTGCACTATAATGATCTTCCGGATTCTCCGCATCATAAAATAGCGTATCAGCCGCCTGATTCCCTTCTAGATCGACAATGCGCAGCACTTGTCCTGGCTTCAAAACGCGCATCCAACCGTCTCCCGCTTGAATAACTTCGCTATAGATGGCATCCCGGGTGAGGCGAGGGCTTTCTACTCGATTAAAAACAGCCATTTAATTTCCTCCTAACAGCGTGTGATATTCCCATGTATTTTCAAAAGCTCGGCGATTTTCAGGGCGATAATTCAAGCAATAATCATCTTCACCCACAGGCGATGCGGAAAGCACCTCCATTTTGACAGGTACGGATGGATACGTTGTTCTTGGGTCAAGCGGGTTCGGTGTGTTCGATAAGACGAGCAAGCAATCTAGTTCCGTAC
Organism: Paenibacillus sp. J31P190; assembly: GCF_059692075.1. Taxonomy (NCBI): domain Bacteria; kingdom Bacillati; phylum Bacillota; class Bacilli; order Caryophanales; family Paenibacillaceae; genus Paenibacillus; species Paenibacillus sp. J31P190. The sequence continues at coordinate 606,136 of NZ_JCAUAS010000001.1, forward strand.
GCAGCGTAACCGTCGCTCCTGCAGGGCAGTGAGTGCTGCTGAAATGCATATCCCCATCGTCATCACAAAACACTTTGGAAAATAAATTCACAACCGGCATCATATCGCGCATGCTAAGGCCATTACGTACCAGCTCTACCGCAAAGTTCTCTTGTCCGCTCCGCAGCCACTCATTCCGCTGCTCTTGGAAATTCGTCGTCCCGTACTTGGCATCCGTAGCCGTACGGCTTGTGTATCCGCTAAACGGATCATGCCAACCTATACTGTCCTCTACAATGCTCACTAATGCTCGGCCATTATCACTCATCAGTACGTTTCCACGTGTCAAATGGGCTGTATGCTGGGCTTTCAGCGTATCCGGCATATTGTAGCGCTCCGTAAGATCCTTCGCGTGGAACACTTGTATAGACACATTCGCGCCCGCCTCCAGCGCCGTAAAACGAATCAACTTCCCTCTACCAATCGCTCCTGACCACTTGCCGCCCGGCCCTATTGTTTTACTCCAAATGTTGTCCATGCTACCCATCTCCTTCGCCATGTCGTTAAACAAAAAGGGAGACATCACAAGACTCAAATGTCTTGGTGATATCTCCCAGGTTTTTATCCTTCCGTGGCGCCCTTATACAAGAGCGGTTTACTCTCGGACCAGCCCGGTTATAACCGGCGGAACCCTAGTAAACAATCGTATTCGTTTGTGTTACTAAACATAACATCGTTGATGATATGTGTCAATAACTTCTAGATTAATTCCTTGTTTTATCAAAAATACTTCTCATGAGATTAACTATGTGTTATATTAACTTACACACAAAGCTAATATCTAACACGATCAAGTAAAACGCCATTTTCACTAATAGGTAAGTAATGATTCATCACATACATGGTTTTCTAGGGTTCCGCGAGTGCAAGCAGCTCGGTCTGGACCAAGAGAAAACGCACAGCTAACCCTGTGTTCACGGAGGGATAAAAGCCCGGGAGGATATCTGTTTCATAGATATCTCCTTGGCTTTTTTGCATATACGCCCCGCCCGGGACGATCACCAGAAAACAAGGATAAGGGAGTGTCAACATCATGAAATCAGAAATCACACTGCGCAAATCTTTAAACCTGTCTCAAGTCGTTTACATGGGGCTGGCATGGATGACGCCTATGATTTATTTCTCCATCTATGGCATTGCTTATGAGAATGCACACGGTATGCTGACGCAGGCTTACCTGCTTGCTTTCGTTGCCATCTTCTTCACCGCTTACAGCTATGGAGTTATGTCCAAATCTTTTCCCACATCAGGCTCCGCTTACACCTATACGAAGAAAAGCATCCATCCCTACTTAGGTTTCCTGGTCGGCTGGGCCCTTCTTCTTGACTACTTCTTCTCCCCCATCATTGCCTGCCTTACCTTCGGCATCTATCTTCACGCACAATTCCCGTCCATTCCGGCGTATGTCTGGATCATTGGGCTCAATATCGTCCTCGGCATCGTAAATATTATTGGCATTAAGTTTTCTGCAAATATCAGCAAGCTGTTCGTCTGGATTCAGATTCTTTTTATCGCGGTTTTCTGTTTTTTCCTTTTCCGCAGTATCACTGGGGACGTTCATCCCCTGCAGCCATTCCTGCAAACCGAAGTCCCCTTCTCCACCATTCTTGCTGGAGCTTCGATGATCTGCTTCTCATTTTTGGGATTTGACACGGTCACAACCATGTCGGAAGAAACCAAAAACTCCGAGAAAACGATCCCTCGGGCCATTATGATCATCATCATTGCAGCCAGTATTCTATACTTGGTGCCGTCTTTCCTGACACAGCTGGTTTATCCACATTTAACCTTCGTCGATATCGATTCAGCTGGTTTCGAGATCGTGAAGCTCGTCGGCGGAGCCGCGCTTAGCTCTGTCTTCATCACCGTGCTTATACTCGCTATTTTCACCCAAGGCTTATCATCAGTAACTAGCGTTTCTCGTCTCCTCTTTGTAATGGGGCGCGATTCCGTTCTTCCTAAGCGGGTGTTCGGTTCCCTTCATCCTAAGTTCAACACACCTGTTACCAACATCGTGATCGTCAGCGTCGTCTCTCTGCTCGCTCTTGTTATATCGCTAGATAATGCTGTGAAATTCGTGAATTTCGGAGCATTGACGGCCTTCTTCTTTGTAAACATCTCCGTTATTGCTCAAAAATACATCAAAGACAAGCAGCGCTCGCCGAAGCAAACGTTCCTCTTTCTCGTCATGCCGTTGATCGGCGCCGGGTTCATTGGCTATCTACTGTCTCTGATCGACAAAGATGCCCTATGGATGGGAGGCGTATGGCTCCTCGCTGGCATTATGTATCATTTGATTCGAAAGCGTTCGGAACGCATGTTATCAGCGTCAAAAAGGCCTATCATCACGGGAAGGAGTCCTTCCGGGTCTCTGGAATAGAATGATAAAAACCGTCAGGAAAGAATCATCCTGACGGTCCTTTTTAGGTTTAACGCGCATCTGCTTATATTCATATCCTTGTTTCGATACAATTTTATCCAACAAATTGCCTTGCTTATTGTATGGTTCATCGCTATTATCCGTATCACTCATTAAGCCTGCTCCACCAGCACCAACCGCATCAGCTGGTGCGGCAGTATCCACACACGGCTCAGCAACTCGCTCAATAACTAGCGATCCGCCGATCACGAAGGCCAGCTGCTAGCCCTACTTCACAAGTACCTTAGCAGGGCTCATGTTCTCCAGTGCCTTGTCGTCCGGAACCTCTATCATCTGCATCTCGGCATACGGCCCAATGAGCCTCAGATACTCCGAGATCCGGTCCACGAGATAGCGCTACTTCAATTTCCCTACGGTTAATATCTTGTTCATGGGCATAATTGACAATCTCCCCTCATTTGCTCCATTGGATAAAATACAATCAAATCGAGCTCATTCACCTTAGTTACCCCATTTCATTGGAGTCAATCCAACAGAATGCTCCAAAACGAGCTCTTCAGAGCCATATCCACATATTCCACTGTATAAATCCAATGAAACTAACCCCAACCGCCAATGTCATGAGACATCATTGGATATCATCCAATCAAATCCCTCAAGTCCAGGCATTTCGACCTTAATCCCAACTCAGATAAATAAGGGATAAGCTACGCTCACCCCAAAACATATAAATTCTTATCTGTGAAAAAAGGGTTGTCCCATTTGTAGTTGTAGCTACTTATGAGACAACATTTGAACATATTAGAGGATGGTATTAGGGAGAAGTGAAGCAACCGCGAGTAGGGAATGAATTGTTGTGGGTATCAGCTTTAGTGCTGGTGCTGAAGTTGGTGTTTGGCGTTTGGCGTTTGGTGTTTGGCGTTCGGAGCTCGGTGTTGATGAATGAGACTATGAATAAACGAATTTTACTCTGTGATTGATTTTGTTTTTCTATATTTCAATCTTTACCGGCTTTAATGGGCAAAAGTTGTACAACGTACAACAATTTCGGCGATTTCTTCACAACAAGCTGCTGTTGTTGTATGTTGTACAACATTTTCGCCGTATTTCACCCAATTGAGCTAATTCCGGGAGGAAATGTTGTATTTTCTGCAACAATTGATACGATAACGACGATTATCTTGCTTATTGTTGTACAAAGTACAACTTCGCATGCCTGTAGCACACTTTACTTCGCTTGCCTGTAGCACACTTTACATCGCTTGCCTGTATCGAACTTACTCAACCCTGATAGCCACTCTTGCACAAAAACGGCGTAAACCGTTATTCTTTCCACACTAGCAGCGGAGTGGTGCTTTGGCATGCTTTGATTTATTTGCAAGGAAGGTTCACTACCTTACTTATTCGAACTGTCCCGCCTTACGATCCGCAGGGAAAACAAGCCCCATCTGCCTTCTAGCCTCATCCATAATGGCCATGGCTATGCTGGAATTCGCATGTGAGTTCGTCGTGGACTCCAATGTTCCACTTTTAATAAGCCGGATAAATTCTTCCGCTTCATATCGCATCGTTCTTACAGCTTGATCCCGCGTTAGATCTTCCACAGAACCATCTCGGTAGCGGATTTCAACTTTTTCAGGCGTGTTGATTTTATCGATGACCATCGTCGCATGCTCACCCTGAATCTCCGCAGGCAGGTAGGAGCTCGAAATTTTGGAGTGCATGATAACCGCATCCATCTCATTGTAGCTCAGCAGCAGGCTGCCCTCCCCATCTACACCCGACTCCAGCAGGACTCCGCTTGCTTGTACACGTTCAGGAGCGCCAAAAAGCACCGCCAACGGATAAATACAATAAACACCTAAATCCATGATCGAGCCATTGGAAAAAGCGGGATTGAAAGCATTCAGGACCGTTCCCTGCTTATATGCATCATACCGAGAGGAATATTGGCAATAGCTCGCAAAATAACGGCGGATTTTCCCCAGCTTATGTAAATTATCTTGTATCGCCTTGAAATTAGGAAGCAGTGTGGACTTGAGAGCTTCCATGAACACCACTTTATTACTTTGTGCGGCTTTAATCATCGCTGAGAGCTCAGCGGTATTGGATGCTGCAGGCTTTTCGCAGATGACATGCTTGCCATGATTCATACAAAGTATCGCGTATTCAGCGTGAAACGAGTTCGGACTCGCGATATAAACTGCGTCGAATTCCTTACTTTGCGCAAACGTTTCTAGGCTTGTATAGATATGAGAAACCTCAAATTTCTGAGCGAATTCTGCAGCTTTCTCCTCTGTACGCGAGTATACGGCAGTTAAGGCGAATTCCCCCGTTTCGCGGGCAGCATGAATGAATTCTTCCGTAATCCAGTTGGTTCCAATAACAGCAAAACGTATCATATCGTTCTCCTTTATTCCACTCTTGTTTTTGATAACTATACCATGATTTCAGAGTTGTTGAAAAAGAGAACAGAAACATTAAGTCAGCATTCCCCCTTAATACCCCCCCTTGACACGAAACCAAAAGGTTTCGTATAATCCTTTGTGTAACCATCTGGTTTCGTATTGTAAATGCCTTTAGAAAACCTAGTCTTTTGGATACAATACGAAAAGGACATATAGGAAGGAATGACTTACGATGCAGGACGAATTGCTGAAGAAGCTGCGCTACAAGCAAGGACGAGCTCTCGTTCTTCAGGCACCTGAAGGCTATAAGCTTGGCATTGAGGATAATGAGGTGCCGAATGGGACCTACGATTTTGTTCAGCTTTTTGTTAACAATGCCGCTGAGGTGGAAGAGTGGGCACCTAAAGCGATTGCCCTTTTGAACGAAGAGGCTGTGTTCTGGATAACCTATCCGAAGCAAAGCTCGAAGGTGAAAACCGACATTAACCGTGACATTCTGTGGAAGTTGATGGATGAGAAAACGGACTATCGTCTTGTAAGCAATGTTGCGGTGGACGATAAATGGTCGGCCCTGCGTTTGCGTCATAAGAGTAAAGTAAAAACGAAATCCTAAAAAAATTAATTATTGGAGGCTTTTTATTTATGGAAAATCAGACTCAAGGCACATTGCCGGATATCAAGCAAACACTTGTTTTTAACGCACCGATTCAAAAGGTTTGGAATGCCGTAGCAACTTCTGATGGCATCGCAGCTTGGCTCATGCCCAATGACTTCAAGCCAGAGGTTGGCTATGAATTTCACTTGGAAGCAGGACCTTTTGGCAAATCCCCTTGTAAAGTAACCGAGCTCGACCCGCCGAACCGTTTGTCTTTCGCTTGGGGCAAGGATTGGTCTCTGACTTTCGAATTGACTGATTTAGAAGGCAAAACGGAGTTCACTCTCATCCACTCCGGCTGGGATGCGGATAAAGTTACGGAATTCGGTCAACCTCACGCGGTTGTTCGCGAGACCATGTCAATGGGCTGGGTTGGCTTGGCGAAGAAACTGGCTGCTCACGTCGAGGCTTAAGATGGCAGTCCCCTCGCAGAAGCATGACGTCTTTCAAGCGATCGCCGATCCTACCCGCCGTCAGGTGTTGCAGCTGCTCGGCGATCAAGAGATGCCTGTAACGGTTATCTCCGGCCATTTCCCGATGAGCCGCACCGCAGTGTCCAAGCATCTTCGCATTTTGGCTGATGCCGGGTTGGTGAAAGAACGCAAAGTCGGCCGCGAGACCCGATACAGGCTGGAGGCGGAACCGCTTATGGAGTTGAAGCGTTGGCTATCCTATTATGAACGCTATTGGGAAAACAAGTTAAATGTGCTCAAACGGTTCGTTGAATCGGACGATGAGGAAGGCGGAAATGCTTTATCCGCTTTGGAATTAGTCGATCCTACGAAACACGAATAATAAAATAAAGTATACAGACCGCTCTCTCTCCACTAGGAGATGAGCGGTCTGTATACTTTAGGGGGAATTACAAATCGGAGCTAACCGAGCCTTCTACGAAAAGCAGTTTAGCTAGAGATGAATAAGCAAGTTCAGCTTGTTTATTCATTCTAATATTAGTGCATCTCGTCATATAAGACCTCAGGACATGCTTATTAGCTAATAAACAAAGACTTCCAGGGTGTATTAGCCAACAATAAGCACGCCTAACTTGCTTAAGCACTCATAACTGGGGCTATTAAGAAAAATAAGCAACTTTAGTTACCTTATTCGCATAATGAACCACGCGCTTACTCGAAAAAGACATCTACCCTGCTGATTCCACAGGTTGGATGACCTTTTTTTTTGCACTTCCTACTCCTGAACAGGCAGCCACTCTTGTGACCATTTCGTAATCTCACCGAAAATCGGAGCCAACGCCAACCCTTTATCTGTTAGTGAATACTCGATACGAACGGGACTTTCTGGGAATACTACCCTCTTAACGATACCTTCATGCTCAAGCTCCTTCAGTCGCTCCGACAATACCTTGCCGCTCAAATTCGGAAGTGCCTGATCGATATTTATGAACCGCTGCGGGCCTGATAGTAATTGAAAAACGATAAGCGATGTCCAGCGCTTGCTGAGGATTTCTACAGCTTTCTCGAAACGAGGACACAATAAGTTGCGTTCCATATTTATCACCTCTATATGTCTATTTATTATAGAGTAAGTTGACATGGATATACAAGGTTACAAAAAGTAATTTAGTTACTTGACGAAACTAATATTTTGACGTAATATCAGTTACATAAAGTAACTAAGTGAATTTAAGTAATTTGAAGAAAAGTAATTTCTGAAGGAGTGTTTTTATCATGATTTCACCTATATTTGTAGGGCATGGATCTCCCATGATGGCTATTCAAGATACAGCTTGCACGCAATTCCTGCTCGACTATGGCAAGAAGCTTTCCCCGAAAGCTATTGTCATCTTCACGGCTCATTGGGAAACAGAGGTACTCACTATTTCGTCCACCAATGACGTATACGACACCATTTACGATTTCCGCGGCTTCCCGGATGAACTGTTTCAAATCAAATATCCTGCCAAAGGGGATGTGGAGCTAGCTCGAATGATCGCTGACCGTTTCACAGCGAAAGGTATCCCTGTGAATTTGGATTCACAGCGCGGGCTTGACCACGGCTCTTGGGTTCCGCTATTACGGATGTTTCCATCACCAGAATGCCCAGTCATTCAAGTGTCCGTCAATCCGTACTTGCCGCCTGCAGAGCAGTATCGCATCGGCGAAGCACTGCGCGGCCTCGATCAGGAGGATATCCTGATTATCGGAAGCGGTGCTACTGTGCATAACTTGCGAGCTCTCAATTGGGATGCCAAAGAGCCAGATGCTTGGGCTGTTGATTTCGACGAATGGCTCATTCAGAATATGCAAACGCAGAACTTGGAGGCGCTGTTCGACTACGCCACTTTAGCCCCGAACGCTCGAATGGCTGTCCCAAGACCAGAGCATTTCATTCCGCTCTTTATTACAATGGGCAGCGGTGACCCAGAACGTCCCGTTCAAGTGATTCATCACAGCTATGAAGTCGGCTCGCTCAGCTATCTTTCGGTCTCTTTTTAATATGAAATGGACGACTCGCCTATTTCAAGGTTTGCTGGCAGCAGCGTTTTTAATGTTTGGCCTTTTGAAATTATCCACTAATCCCATGCAGGCGGAAGCTTTTACAGTAACCTATGGGTATGGTTTAAACGCCATGTATGTCGTTGGAGCCATTGAATTATTGGCTGGGATTGGGCTAATTATTGGCTTCTGGAAGCCGCGCATCGCATTTTTCTCCGCTGGCACTATTGTAGTTATAATGGCCGGCGCCATGCTAACTCATGTCCGATCAGGTCAAGGTATGAGCACCGCGGCATTACCGCTTATTTTTCTCATACTGGCATTAATTGTTGTACTAAGGCATTCCAAACGCGCATAAACAAACGGGTATCCCAACCAGACGGCAGGTGATACCCGTTATTTGCGACTTACGAAGGTACAGGCTTCGACATGTGTTCCCGATACTCCGTTGGCGTTAAGCCTGTATATTTTTTGAAGGTGCGCAGGAAGCTTCTCGTATTTGCATATCCGACTGCTCCCGAAACGTCATTAACTTTAATAGACTTATCTTTCAAAAGTTCCATTGCCGCTTTAATGCGAATCTCGATCATGTAATCAATAAAATTGCTTTCCGTGTGATCCTTAAACAGTCTGCTGATGTAAGGCGGAGTGAGATGAAACATTTCCGCCAACCGGTCTAAGGACAGATCATACTCCTGATAATGCTCTCGGATATAGTCCAGCATTCGCTCGATCGTCTCATTTTTCCCACGTTGATTGCGCTTTTCCTCAATTTGTGAAACCAAGCCTTCGAGCGTATCTCCGACTAGCCGCTCCGCATCCTTCCAGTTCTCACATTTCCCGATCCGGTCATAGAAGCTGCTTAGGGAACCCATCGATATTTCCGGCTCAATCCCAATGGCTTTGACGGTTTGCAAAGATTTCATCACAAGATCGTAGCACAGCTGCCTGATCAGCTCCGGAGGAAGATTGCTCGCAACCGCTTCACGGAATGTATCCGATAAGTATGCGAGCATCTTGACGCGATCTGTTTGCCTCATGGCTTCCATCACCGGATCGATCATCCGGCTAAGTTTGTAATAATCCTGTCGGTCCGGCGGCTGCAAGTCGTCTACCGATATGACTGAATGCTTGCCGAAGATCATCTTATAATGAAGCGCCTTCTGCGATTCATCGAAGGAGCTCGGTATCTCTTTCATCTCCATGCGGCATTTGCCGACTCCGACCGTTACGCTTAAGCCAAACTGCCTCTTCATGATATCAAGGATGAGTTCAAGTATGACTAATGTTCTCAAATGATTTTGCTCCGCATCACCTTCTGCGAAGCTGAGAAGAACAGCCGCCCGGCCACCACCCAAATCAATGGCCAAACCCGCATGCTCGGTTCGAATTAGCTCCTCCGCGACATTGCAGAACATATAGGTGTACAACGTTTCGTCCCGCGGGGCAAGCTGTTCTCCCTCCTTGCCTATCTCAGCCGTGCACACGATAAAGCGCTCCGAATACATGTGAATCCCCAAAAATTCCAAATGATGATACATCGCATGGAAATCGGAACGGTTGCCGTTCAATACATCCATCATGATCTTCCACTTGAGCATAGGCTTCGAATCCCTGACATGCTGTTCCAAGTGCTCACGGTCTGTAACCATCTCATCGAATATAAGCTCCAGGTTTCTGAGTCCTATACTCTCTGCTCCCTGCCCTCTACGCTTGTTCACGCCGGACAGCTTACCTGCCAAACGATCCAACGGCTTAAAGGTCCAGCGGTTCACATAAAATAATGCAGCCAATGCCAAAAAGAACATCACGACGGCAAAAGTGAGCAGCAGGTTGCGTGTAACCTTGATCGGCTCAAATACCGTGGACTCCGGCATTATGCTGACAAATTTCCAACCTGTGTATTCGCTCGTCCGGTAAAAAACTGACTCCTGAATCCCGTCCAGCTTCACATTGAAGGATCCGCTGTCTGGATCCCTTAATATCGTCTCTATATACGGCAGCGACTTCATGTTGCGGTATAGCTGGTTCTTATCATCATGAGTGACGACATTTCCTTCCGCATCCAGAATGAAAAATTGACCAGCGTGGCCATCCTCGTAGATCGCTTTAATCATCTGAGACAACTGAGCCTCTTTGATGCTTATAGCCATTAGACCCTTCCTGAAGCCAGGACTGCTAAGGCTAGGAAAGCTGCGGACCAAGGTAATCACATCTTGGGTCTCATGACCATCCCATACCTTCTGAGTCGATAGCCACTTAAAATATTCAGGCATATCCAGGTACTGGGCCAACCAATTGAACTCTGACGAAGCTTGCTTTAAATAGGTTTCCTCTGTCATTAAGTCGCCACTGATATGTGAATACGCAAAGACTGAGGAATAATTCGGATTATTTGAAATAAATTCCCTCAATCTGTTTGTCAATGTGTAGTAGATGCTATATCTGTGACCGTCATCACTGTAGCTGTTATTCATAAAATAAACAAATTCCAGCCCTTCGGCCATAGAGAGCAGATCCTTCTCCGTCTGGCGAAAGGCAGCCTCTATCTTGGAATCAACCTGCTTCAGCAGCGCAAGATTAGCATCCTGCAAGTCCTTCTGCAGCCTGCCCACGGTGCCGGCATAGGACAACCAGAAGGTCAGGGCGATGATGAAGAGGAATACAATACCATATATCATCATGGCTTTTCCGGATATGCTGGTTCTCATGGTGGACCTCCGCTCGGTCGCATTGTTTTGTTTCAATTGTACCATTACTACAGTTGCCCTGGAGGGGAATAATGAACTAACCTTATCAAATGCAGTTAAAATCACAATAGACAGTTTTTGTCGGAGGTGGCATTTCTTTCGATCCCATGCTGCAATCGTGCAATTTAACGGACTCAATTATATGGAATGGTGCAGATTCCGATATCCGCTTGCCGTTAACTCCGTCAATCTTTTGAACGTATGGCAAAAATGGGAAATATCCTGAAACCCTACAGAAGCTGCAACCTCCGTTATGGGCAGATCGCTTCCCTGCAAGCACTCCTTCGCTTTGTTGATACGGTAAGCAACTAGAAACTCATTGACGGAGACCCCTGTATCCTGTTTGAAAATTCTACAAAGATAGGATCGCGAAAGGTGAAACTGTCCGCACAAATCCTCTATACGCAAAGGTTCCTGGAAATGCTCCATCATATAGCTCAGTATGCTTTCGACGACCCTCTTCCGGTCTTCCGATCCCGGCTGAACAATTCCTCTCTCCGTCTGATAACGGCCTAACTGAGTAAACATATGCAGCAGAAGCCCTTTCACAGCAAGGGGATATCCCGGCTGCTGCTCCCGGATTTCCCGCTCCAATTGACTAAGCGTTTCCTGCAAGCCCAGCAATTGCCGGGCATTTAATTGGACATGAAGGGAATCGCTGCCCGTCTCTGGAAGCCACTGCTCGATCCAAGCGGCTATTTGCCCATCTCGCTCGTACAGCCCCTCCAGATAGCTTTTCTCCACGGCAAGGACATAGCGATGAAAGGGTACTTCTATATCCGGGCGGGATCTATGCATGGCCATAGGCCTTACAACCGTGAAGCTTCCCGGTCCTAGTGTATGAATCCGTTCACCGGCAATATATTTGCCGCTGCCTTGTATACATAAATAAAATTCGAATCCGCTATGCGAATGGAAGCTGCGCTGGTACAAGCTCGTCGTTCGATACAAACAATGAACGGGAAAGGCAGAGAGTGTCAGATTCGTCCACTCATCTATTGACGCTCCAATGGCATCAGGCTGCTCCACCAGTTCTATGTTTTCCGATTTCACCCCGCTCACAGTCCTTCACTTCCTTCGGTTCTATTTCGTAGACAATACCCCAAGTCAATAAGAGCATACGCCAAGCCTCACGGTCATCCTGCATAGTATAGTGAACTTATGCCACTACTCTTTCAAGGAGGAATATGACATGCCAACTACACTTGCATCTGCTCATCTCGAACAAACCGCGAGCCAAATTTATGGTTACATGCTATCTGATCATTCAGGAAATTGGGGGTTGGATATTCATCATTGGGACTGGGTGCCCGGTGTCGGTGTTATATCGATACTAGCTTATTATGAAAGCACGCAAAAACAGGAGATCCTGGATCATCTGACCTTATGGGCACGCCAAAACATGCATAAATCGGAGCATCTGAAGGTCATTAACTCCATGGCCCCCTTCGCCATATTTCCTGCTCTTTATGGCCACACGAAGGACCCCGTCTTCCTGGAAACTGCCGAGCGCATCGGGAAGTGGATGCTAACTGAAGCTCCTCGTACAAGGGAAGGTGCCTTCGAGCATACCGTTACCGAAAATGCCAGCTTCCCGGAGCAGGTATGGGCTGACACGATCTTCATGGCTGATCTGTTCCTAGCGCGACTTGCCCGCCTTACCGGTGAAACCGCCTATGCGCAAGAAGCTGTCAACCAGCTTGACCTTCACTTGCGGCTGCTTCAGGACGAAAGATCAGGTGTGTTGTTCCACGGTTGGAACTGCATTGCCCAGGATCATATGTCCGCTGCACGCTGGACTAGAGCTAACGCATGGATCGCAGTCGCAACGCCGATGATCCTGCAAGAACTCGAAGGCCTCACTCAAGTACCCGAAGAAACTTTAGAGCGCTACCGTGCTATGATGCAAGGACTCATCCGTTATCAACAAGCAGATGGCCTATGGGCCACCGTCATGGATCAACCTGATTACTATCCAGAGACTTCAGGCAGCGCCGGTATCGCTTGCGGCATTCTACTAGCCGTGAAACGCGGTTTGTTGGACGCATCCACCAAAGAAGCAGCCTATCGCGCTGCTGAATGTATTCTATCAAAAGTTCTGCCTAGCGGGGAAGTAACCGGCGTGTCGGGCGGAACACCTGTTATGCCGACGATTGAAGCTTATAACACAATTCCATGTTATCCAACGCTTTATGGACAGGGATTAGTGCTAATGCTGCTCTCCGAAATGCTTGAAAAAAGGAAGGAGACCGCCATTTAATTGGCGAGCTCCTTTTTTTGCCTCCTTAGTTCGGATGCTTGTCATTCGGCTTCAAGGAAATCGACAGTTGTTGCTGCGAACTGTCAGCACGATTGTCATCCTGCCTTGCTGTCACGTGCTCAGCTTCTTCTTCAATGACAATCAGAGGCAATTCGTTCACCGAGTCACCTATAGCTAACGAGAATAAGAACGCAGCTTTGTCCATAGCTTGGAAGTCTATGCTTTGCCGCTCGCCTGCGTAAATAACCAGATCTAGTCCATAGGTGTCTCCCAGCTTGTTCCATTCCCAGTGCCAACCAGCGGTAGCGGAGGATACGCTTTTGTCGCCGCAGCGCAGTTGGTTCTCTCCAGTACTCTCAAAGGCAGCATACAAGCTTTCGAAGCGCAGTGGCAGTCCATTGATCTGCACTTGCGCCACAGCGCCTTCCTGCTCAATGTTCATACGCTCCAAGCAACCGCCAAATTCCATTCGAATCCGGAAATCCGTTGCCTCTATACGACCTTGAATACGATCCAGATTTGGGTGTGTATCCCCGCCGTTCGTCAGAAAGTTTACGCCTAACAACAGATGGCTGCGGCTCGCTGCAACGCTGAGAACAGCTGAGCAATAATCGTACCCATCATGTAAGCAGCGCATTTGCAAATAAGTGGGCTGCCCACCATTATCAAAATAAGCGACCATCCCCCTTGTTTGATTCCACATGATCTCTTTCCTAAACACTCCGATCGCATATTGCGGCGTGATGTAAGTCTCCGCCCATTTCACGAATCCAGTCTCCTCATTGCGATAATAAGGCTGCTTAAGATCACGTACCTCAACTCGTGTAAATTGTTCAACATATTGTTTCGGACATTGGATTCTGCTGCCAAACCACTCCGCATCATAATCCAAATCATCAGAGGCAAAGAAAACCAGCTTGTTATCGGTAGCGACTTGCAGGAAGGATTTAGCCTTATTCGTCAGTAAGGTACTGTAGCTGCGGCTGTGCGGACCAGCCCATTGCTGGGAGACCGGATGATAATGCTCCACCACCATTCGCCAGACCATGTCTAACAATTCAGCAGTTACGTCCTTCGCGCGAGAGTTGAGGGAATACTCACGAATTTTAGACAGCTCTACAATGGCAATGACAGAATAGGTAGGACTGTTGAATTCTTGGAAGGTCCCTAGATTTGCTGTATATTGCTGCAGCTTCTCCAACCTTTCCAGCCCATAATCAGCATAATCCTTCCGTTCATACAGCTCACCAGCGATTAAGGTCACAAATGCCCCCATAATCGCAATATTCGTATAGTGCGGTCCTACATTCCGCTTGATGATCGCGTCGCATGCAAAGCTTACCGATTCGCGAATCTGATCTTTCAGCGCTTCAGGCAGCTTATGACCGTGACGCAGTACCGCAAGAAGCAGCTCTTTACCGCAAAAGTCTGCCCAGTTCCAATCAGGAGGAGCCATCTGTGTAAGCGGCTCTTCATAAAACCAAGGCCATATCCCATAAGTATCACTTAGCGGATTGCGATCCTGCAAGGATAACAGACGGCCAATGATATCATAGGCCCTCTGTTCATATTCCTTCATTTCCGTATTCAGCAAGCCGACTGCATAGAGCAGCGATTGATAAGTCGGATGAGTCGTCGGGTGATCTTTCGCCGTTAGCGTAGTATGATACCCCGGGCTATGAAAAGGCCGACGAAGCATATAGATCTGAGAATCGTACTCGCTTTCTTTGGCTGTGATTGCTTTTATCAACAGTGCTTTATGATCAAGAATAGTCTCTTTTACGCTCATGCCGGAAAAATTCCTCCTTATTTCAAGAACTCTTTATTCTTCTCATACCACTCCTGTGCAAGCTTCTCCACATTGTCTCCGCCAAGTCGCTTCCACTCTTTACGCGACTCTTCCATAGCAGCCTCTGGGGTTGATGCACTGCCTCCAGTTACGGCTTTCACCTCAATTTGCGTAGCAATCGGATGGAAAGTGGCGATCAGTTGGCTTACTTCCGGAATATCCGGGCTAAAAGCTATGTCTCTTCGATATTTGTTTTTGAGTGCCACACCTAGCGACTGTGTCTTCAATTTGGCATATTCCTGGGAGAGCGCATCCTGAGCAGCCATGACCGGGAACCACTCGGCTTTCAGACTGAAATCAGTTACAATCGCATACTCAGCAGCGTAGCCAACTTCCTTACGGAATTTATCAGCGTCGATTTTTTGCGGAATAACACCATCCACTAGCTTGTGATGGACGTTTTCCTCGCCGAACTTCATCGCCATATCGCCTTTCTCCATCATCCAATCGAGGAATTTAACGGCTGATTCGATTTTATCCTCTTTCATTTTACTGTTAAAGGCTACTAGAATATTCGCCGGAAGCTCCTGGTACAAGCCGTTTCTTCCATATTTACTAGCTACTGGTTCCAATGGAACCATCTTGGCATCCGGTACGTTCTTCTTGAGATCCATGAATTCGTTCTGAATATCCCAACCAGCAAAATAAATACCTGCCTTGCCAGTAGTCAACATTTGACGTGCGCGCTGGAAGTTGCTATCCGTGATATACTCCTTATCCAGCAAGCCTTGATCGAATAATGTTTTCTGATAGGCAACAGAATCCTTGTAACGATCCAACGTTCTGCCAAACTTGAGCTTGCCCTCTTCCAAATACCACTGATTCTCATTCACGAAAAAGAGAGCTCTAATGATTTGCACACCGTTGCCATTAAACACAATAGGCACTGTATCTGCTTTACCGTTACCGTCCGGGTCTGATTCCTTAAACTTCTTAGCCACCTCGATCAATTCTTCCGTTGTCGTCGGCGCCTTCAAGCCCAGCTTATCTAGCCAATCCTGACGAATCCACATCCCGTGGTTGGCAATCCCATCTATACTTCTGCTGCTTGTGACCGCATACATCTTGCCGTTAATCGTCGAAGCTGATTTAAGCTCAGGATGCTCCTGCAGATACTTTTTCAAAGTCTTGCTATATTTCTCGATAAAACTATCTACCGGTTGAATGGCACCTTGGTTAGCCAATTGCGCAATATAGTTGCGGTCATACTCCCAAATGAGATCAGGTGCGCTCCCGGAAGCTACTAAGGTACTCAGCTTTTGTTGAGCCTGCGCACGAGGAACTGGCACCCAGGTTACCTTAGCCGGCGAATTCTCATTCATCCACTTTGTCCAACGGTTGCTCTCGTAACTGCCTTCCTCTGCGGCTACTGTTCCACGATCAAAAGCGGAAATGCTGATTTCTTTCTTCGGACCGGCCGCTGTTACCGTAGCTGCTGCACTTCCTTGAGGCTTTGCTGAGCTGCTCCCCTCTTTAGTCGTATTCGTACTACAAGCAGCTAATACTGCTAAAGACATACTTGCTGCAAGAACTGGTTTCCACGCATGTTTAGTCATTTTCAATGGTTCCATCCCCCTAAATATTGTGTGGTATATATCAAGGACTATTTGCCCTAAGATATCAGCCTTTGACCGATCCAATCAAGACACCTTTGACAAAATGCTTCTGTAAGAACGGGTACACGACCAGAATGGGCGTGACTGCAATGACAATCGCTGCCGCTTTAATCCCTTCGGGAGTAAGCGTCATCTCCGCAACACCCTCGCTGCCGGATGCACGATCCAGTAGATTTTGATCCACCTGCAGGATCATTTGATAGAGCTTGAGCGTTAAGGTTTGCTTGGTTGTTTTGGTAACATACAGCAATACATTGAAGTATGAATTCCACCATCCTACGGCATAAAAGAGTGAGATAGCAGCTATGATCGGTTTGCATAATGGCAAAATGATTTGAACCAGAATTCGCCAATCCCCCGCGCCGTCAATAGACGCTGATTCCTCCACTTCCTCCGGCAAGCCTTCCATGAACGTTTTCATCACAAACATGTTGTACGTACTGATTAATGAGGGAAGCCATAACGCCCAATAGGTATCCATAAGTCCTAATGATTTAACGAGTATAAAATTCGGGATTACCCCCGAAACGAACAACATGGTGAAGGTGATGAAAATAAGCAGCCCATTACGCCCCATCAGTCTTCGTCTGGAAAGCGGATACGCAGCCAGTAAAGTAAGTATCATATTGAGCGCTGTGCCGACTATGGTTACCAGCACCGTATTCCACATCGCTACAAAGAGCTGTCCATCCTGAAAAAGACGCTTATAGGCCTCCGCATTGAATTCGACCGGCCACAACGTCACTTCACCCGCTGTAATAGCCCTGCTGCTGCTGAAGGACGATACAACCTCATACCAGAACGGGTATAAGGCAATTAACGAAAGAAAACCGAGTATCGCATAATTTGCTGATGTCCCTAGACGGGTTACGAGGGATTGCTTTTTAGATAAACTTTGCATCGCTTACCATAACCCCCGTTCTCCAAACGCTCGAGTCAATCTGTTTACGCCAACGACCAGTATCAAACCCACTGCGGATTGGAACAACCCTAAAGCCGTTGTATAGCTGTAGTTCATATTCTGCAAACCGACACGGTACACGTATGTGCTAATTACATCCGCAACATCCAAGACGGACATATTCTGCAGAACCAGTGTCTGCTCAAGCCCCACATCCATCATCTGCCCCATTCGGAGAACGAGCAGGATAGCTATTGTGCTGCGAATGCCCGGCAATGTAATATGCCAAATCTGACGAAGCTTCGATGCGCCATCCATCTTGGCCGCCTCATACAGCTGCGGATCAATCGAGGCCATTGCAGCCAGATAAAGAATTGTGCCCCAGCCCGCTTCCCGCCATATGCCAGATAAAGTATAAGCAACAGGCCACCAGCCGGAGCTAGCCATGAAATAAATAGGTTCGATGCCAAACACCTTCGTCAGCACCAAATTGACAACACCCGTGCTTGGTGAAAGCATAGCAATGAAGATACCCCCAAGGACAACCCATGAGATGAAATGGGGCAAGTAGAGCAGATTCTGAACGGTCCGCTTGTACCATTCTTTGCGTACTTCATTAAGCAGAAGCGCGAGTAGTATCGGCACCGGAAATCCAAAAACAAGGCTGTACACATTAAGCAGCAACGTATTTCTTAATACTCTCCAGAAATCGATGCTTTGGAATAAGCTTGTGAAGTGTTTAAGCCCTACAAACTTGCTGCCGAAGATGCCGTCGGCGAATCGATAGTCCTTGAAGGCAATAATCTCGCCAGCCATCGGAGCATATTTAAATAGCAGATAAAATCCAATCACAGGCAGAAGCATCAGATACAAATGTCGATCCCGTATCAAGCGGCCTCGGAATGTGGACGGAATCGGCTTGGTTGGAATTGGCTTCCGCTGGCTTAGCTTCTTATGTAAGCCGGTCACTCTTTCCTCCATGTTGTGTTCACCCTTTCCAAATGTGAGCCTGCTGTTGTGCCGGCGATATCATCGTATCCTGCCACTGCTTACTTGCAAATAGACACGTTTTGCTCTGCTGTCTTTTCTTAACAATTGCCCTGTCACCTTACTTAAACTAGGTTCATTTTCCTAAGGTGACCGCAACTAATCAATACGGTAACGAAGTCGTTTTACCTTGGTTTCCGTGAAGCCCAGTCTCCAAACCCAGACGCAAAAAAAGAGACCCACAGCAACGGGCTGCGGGTCTTCAAGTATATATATTTAAAAAGGGGGTCGAATTTCAGTATAGGCCCCGAACCTTAAAACCAGATGAAAACCAGATGTCATTTTGATTACAAATGATTCCTATTTGTTACAAGCAGGGTGCTCTATTTTTCCTTAATCGGAATATAAATGTCCATTTGGATGAGCTCCTGTTTGGATGGGTTACAGCGTTCATCATACAATTCGAACTCTGCGCCACCTGCATGTTCATAGCCGGAATGAGGAAACCACTCTTCGAAAATGGACTTCCACGTGCTCTGAATGGATGCAGAAAATTGATCCTGTGTCACCTTCGGTGTTGTAAACACCGCATACCTTGCCTCCGGAAATTCACGGCTCACCAGATCGGCTGGCACTCCTTCGAAACCTGTGGCCTCCATTCCGATGATATAACAAAAATCCCCAGTCTCCATGTTAAAATCCGTACAAATGCCCAACTCAACTTGTAAATCTGCATGTACGCGATTGGGAATGCGATTCCCCTTGCCCTCCTGTAGATACGAGCCCCAGAATGCAGGGATTTCACGAAGGTTTCTTCCCTCTTTGCTAGTCGTTTTCAGTTCATAGCCAATCAGTTTAAAAGCAGGCTTCGTCTTCACTTGATATTCCATTCGAATTCCTCCTAATATAGGGATCTTTGAGCGTAGCTCAAAGTCTCTCCGCTTTGGGTTGAATTTTCTTTGCAGCACATTCACTTTCGCATAAACTGGCGTCAATATACCTTGTTTACGGCAAGCAATCGGCGTACGTTCAAAAACTTTTTTAAATGCTCGAGTGAAATTCTCGTGGGACTGGAACCCATTGTCGAGGGCAATATCGATTAACTTCTTCTCCGTATGTGCGATCTTCTGAATCTGCACAAAGTAATCGGTGTCCATCGGTTGCCCCCTCCAGCATTCTAAACAAAGTGTAAGCTATTTAGAATAACGCTTCTTGATCTTTCTTGCTAAAGGACTCGCCCGATGCGATCCCATCGCTTATTTCCAACTCCCTTTGGAAGCAACCGAATAGGTCTTGTACTGATTTCTGCCCTTGATTTCCAGACAATTGATTTGCAAGCCGTATGCACATCCGCCATCAATGCCGATCTTATCACGATCGAACCAAACATCTGCTTTTCCGTGAATATCCTTAGCCGGCGTATGCCCAAAAACGACTGTTTTTTTTACAACGGTTCGCTGCTGAACAAAAGGAGCTCGAATCCATAAAAAGTCCCTTTCTGGTTGGGTTTTCCAATCCAAAAATGCAGGATTAAGCCCAGCATGAACATAAATGTGAGTCTCGTCCTCGTGATAGTATGGAAGATTATTTAGAAATGAAATATGATCGCTGAACTTTGCTCGGATTCGTTCTTTCGATTGCTTCAAGTCAAGATCCTCGGCCCCGCAGAAGCTTTTAAATGTTTGGATGCCTCCATGTTCAAAAAACTTCATTTCCGTCAATGAATCTACGTCCCCCAGAACATCTACAAAACGTTGGTCATGATTCCCTTTGAGCGCAATCGCTCCCTTTTCGCGCACCAAATGCATAACGAATTCCACGGTTTCCCGACTTTGCGGCCCCCGATCCACGTAATCACCAAGCAGCACGAGCTGGTCTTCTTCGGCATTGAAATTTACTTTATCGAGTAATTGCTTGAATTCATCCACACAGCCATGTATATCGCTTACGGCTAACGTTCTTTTCATATCCTGTACCTCCTGATGGCGCGCTCCTGCAAATCCGCTCCCTAGCAAACTCTGAATCTATGCGTATTTCTATGAATTAGGTTTTATTTTATCATAGTTTGGTTTATTCTGGATTCCTTAATTATCATTCAACTAACGTAAGAAACATGAAAAGGACGTCCTGATGGACGCCCCCTCATTCAACTTCTTGTGCTATTGATGTACGATACTCCTTTTAACTATGCGGCCAGATCGGAAGGTAAACATGGAAAACAGCAAGAAAACTCAAGGTCATCCCTATCATCATCAAAAAACTGTATATAAGCAGATCTTTACGATACTTTTTGTTCCTCATTCCGGGCACATCTCGAGAAGCAAGTAGTACAAAAAGAACTACAATCAGGATGACTTTCATTAACTTTCGGACTCCTTCTCTTTCAAAATTAAAGGTTTATTCGTTAAACCTGTACGGTTTACCGTCAAATCAGTAATGATATTGACTTTAAGCTTGGGAAAATCCTCCTCCCATTGCTTATTAAACTTACTTTTCCACGCTTTTGGATATTTCCGTTCGACAGCGACTCCAAATCCGAAAATGTCTGATTTAAATTTTTTCTGTGCCATATCAAGTACCAACTGAATTCTTTTTTTGAGATCCTCTTCCAATTCTTTTTCCACAAAATGAATTACTTTTGGATCACTTACATCCAATTTCGAGTTATTCTCATAAAGATCATTCTCAGCACTTACTTTCACTTCCATGGTTATTTCTCCACCCTTAAGAATCGGAGTGATTTGGGTCTTGGCCTTCAGTATTAAAACACTGATTTTTCCATTTCCCTTTTCCTTCGGAATGTTTACCGTGACAACACCGGTTTTCATTTCCTTGCGAAGCCAGAGAACCCCTCTCGTCTCTAGGTCATTCATCCAGCCAATTAATTTATCCTTTTTGAATATCGCGGATCCATTGAGCGACAGGTTGGTTTCTATATTCGACACAGATGGTGCCTTTGAATCCTCTTCATTCATTAAATTCGAAGATACAATTTCCATTTCGGCAGCAATCGGTTCCACGCCTTCTGTTACAAGCATATGGACAAACTCCTTTAGATTTATCCTTACGCCAATGTGCTGTTTCACTTCCTCCCTCATGACTTCCGATGGTATTTTTTCGAGTTTGGGGATAAACTTCAGAATCTTTAAAGCTTCTCCCTTGGTAAAAAGTATGTAACTGCGCATTCGCGCTTCCCGTTGTCTAATAAAAAAATCGAGTATCGGAGAAACTCCGTCTCGAGCCATTTGTTCGCCAATAACGATAATACCGCTGTGAGAAAAGAAAATGCGGCGCGGCAGTTTCTCCTGGAGTCTTCGATAGGCATCCAGAATCGATTCCCCCTTTTCTGAAGTGACCCATACAGCTTTAGCTCCTATACCTATCTCCCCGCTAGAGCCCCCTTGACCTGCAGCGCCTAACATTCGCGGAATAGCGACCTGCAGTGCTAAACGGATTTTACCATCCTCCATCTTATCGATTCCTGCCGCGGTCACAAAGGCTAGGTCGTTGACTTCTATCCGGCTCCAGCAGCCCGAAAGAATCGGCATCATCAGAAGGATCAAAACCAATAAAATTCGTGTTCTCATCCAACATTACCCTTCCCTAGAAAATCCTACTCCTTGTTGTTCGGCTGTCGGGGACGCAATGATCTTTTCATTCGCTGTGGATTACTTTTGGCATTCTCTTCCGGACGCTCCGTCATGCTCCACCAAGGCACCCGAACAAGTACATCTTTAAAATCACCAAAATGCAGCGGGGCTAAAGGTGACAAATAGGGTATGCCGAACGAACGAAGGCGGCACATATGGCTCATAATGAACAACATCCCTAATAATATTCCGTATAATCCCAGCGACCCGGCTAAAAACATCATGGGAAAACGCAGCAATCTGATTGCGACCGCCTGACTGAAGCTGGGAATGATAAATGAAGCGATTCCCGTGATGGATACGACAATAACCATCGGGGCGGAAACAATGCCGGCCATAACAGCGGCCTGACCAATTACCAAAGCTCCAACAATACTCACCGACTGTCCTACAGGTCTAGGTAAACGCACACCGGCTTCCCGCAACCCTTCAAAGGATATTTCCATCAGCAAAGCTTCGATAATAGCTGGAAAGGGGACCGTTTCACGGGAGGAAGCCACACTGTATAACAGGGTTGACGGAACCATTTCCTGATGAAATGTTAATAGAGCAATATAGAGAGATGGCAAAAACAAGGCGATCACCAGAAACAAAAAGCGGATCCAACGGATCGCCGTCGAAATCATAAAACGCCCATAATAATCTTCGCTCGCCTGCAGCATTTCATAAAAAGTTACCGGAACGTACAGGGCAAAAGGCGTATTATCGATAATAATCGCTACTTTCCCTTCCAATATGTTGCCAACGATTTTATCCGGTCGTTCCGTGCTCTGCACCTGAGGGAAAATGGACCGCGGATTGTCTTCAATTAATTCCTCGATATATCCGCTTTCCAGAATCGCATCGATGTCAATCCTGCCGATTCTTTCACGGACTTCCGCCACTAGTGATTCATCAGCAATGCGATCCAAGTAAGTAATGACGATCTCGGTTTTCGATAACCGTCCTACTTTCATCGCTTCCATTTTCAGCTGAGGGGTTTTCAATCTCCTGCGAATGAGACTGGTATTGGTCCGCAGGTTTTCTGTAAACCCGTCCCTAGGGCCGCGGATCACAGCTTCGGTCGCCGGTTCTTCAACCGATCGGGACTCCCATTCTCTCGCACTGATGAATAAAGCCTGTCCTGTGCCGTCAAGAATCAATGCGGTATCCCCAGACAATACGTGATCTATTACATCTTGGAAATTAGTTCCACTGCTTATCTGCGCAGCAGAAATAACTTGATTCCGAAGCAAAATCTGCATGTCCTCATAACGAAGATTGGCTTGTGCAAACTGGTTTTTCCCATACTCCATCAGAGGTTTCATAACATCATCGTCAATCAATTTCATGTTGACTAGGCCATCTAAAAAGAGAAGCGTCCCCTTGTGAGTCTCACCCACTTGAAAATCCCTAAACACAATATCAGAAGAACGATCAAAGATCATTTTCAATTGTTCTACATTCTGTAAAAGATTCGTGCTAAGCACATCATTTTTCAAAGGTGCCGTGAGGATTGTAGATGATTGTTCGGGATAGTTCGTGTGCTTTCGTTTAGAAGCCACTAAACTTTTCAACCAACCTAACTTTCCTTTTTCCATGCCACCCTCCCCCCTCACTACTTAGCCTTTAATTTTTTGACCACCACAAAGAAAAGATAACCTACTGACATAATAACCGTAGCGAACATGTAGAAAGCTCCCATTGCAGCCAACAGCATCTCCAAAACAGTGAACGTATAAAAATTTGTACGGCCCAAAAATTTAGACGAAACTTCATGTAAGTAAAAATATAAACACCATCCGATGAAAGCGATGAGTACGATGCCAAAACACAGATTACGAAACTTCTTCATCATTTCTCCTCTGACACGCGAGCTGTTCTATTCCATTTCTATCTTCCTATCTTTTGACAATTTGAGGTAAACGATACCTAAACCATAAACAATATTTCGTTTAAAAAAGATAATGAACGTTAATAATGATATCTAATTCGCAGGAAAGGTGGTGAGGCCGGTATGCAACCGGAGAAAATAAGTATCAAACAACTCTTTCTTCTTATGTTAGCTTTTGAAATCGGGAGTGCTATTATTTTCTCATTAGGAGCGGAAGCTAAACAAGATGCTTGGCTAACCGTATTAATAGGCATGGTGTTTGGATGTATTTTAATCTCCGTCTTCACCAAATTATCCGAGTATTATCCAGGTCATTCATTGATTCAGATCATTCAACAACTTATGGGTAAGTTTATTGGATATCCATTATGTATCACTTATATTATTTATTTTACCTCTCAAGCTGCGAGGATCAGTCGAGATTTCTCCGAACTTATGATTTCTACAATTTTGGTTGGAACTCCAAGTATTTTTATACTTGCAAGTTTTGTAGCCGTTATTATTTATACGCTCCGCGGTGGCATTGAAGTGTTTGGACGTATGGCGGAATTGGTATTTCCCGTTATTTTGATCATATCCATGAGTACATGGATGGTCGTTTATATATCAGGGGTTGTTGACATGAAGCACCTTACACCTATGTTGGGTTCAGGAATAAACAAAGTCTGGAAAGAATCATTTCCATATCAGACTAGCCTGCCCTTTGGGGAATTGGTTGTATTTACCATGGTTTGGCCAGCGTTAAAAGACAATGTGAAGCTTAAAAAAGTAGCGATGGCCGCAGTTTTGACAGCAGGCATTTTATTATCCTTTAATATATTAGGTATGATCTCCGTTCTAGGGCCTCAATTGTACGGTATGTTAAATTATCCTCTATTATCGGCGATACGAATGGTCTCCGTAGCGGATTTTCTCGAGCGGGTCGATGCTGTGGTTATCATGCTAATGGTAGCAGGGGGCTTCTTTAAAGTAGGTATCTACATCTATGGCGCCTCGGTTGGGACAGCCCAATTATTAAATTTGAAGAACCATCACTTCGTTCTTATTCCGCTTGGTGCGATCATTGTCCCTCTTGGTCATATCATGGTTAAAACATATGCAGAACACCTAGCGGTAGGATTAAAATTTGACATGACCTATCTACATCTCCCATTGCAGTTTGTAATACCCAGTTTGTTGCTGATTATGGCATATTATCACCAAAAGGTACTATCCCACAGTGGTCCTACATTGCGGCAAAGGCAATAACGATTTGCTAAGTTTCACGAAAAATAAGGCTGAACACGAAGTTGTGTCCAGCCTCTTAAACACAAATCTTAGGACTTCATGAGTGACTCCATTTCTACACACGCCATCACGAATGTGCCAACGCCATGTAGATCGTTCTCACTAGTCGGACGAGTCACATAGTTCTCATAATCGCCTGCTGACGTTCCGATACAGATGAGTGGCAGAATCACCCGCTCCTGCTCGTCGAACTTCAGTGTTCGGATCAGTCCTTCATATCCCTTCACCGCTGCGTCCACACATTCTTGGCCGACAACCCCGTGCTTAATTGCTTTGGCAATCGTGTATACGAACAGATTGGTACAGGATGTCTCCAGCCAGTTATCCGGCTGATCACCCTTATCAACGATTTGATACCACAATCCGCTTTCCGCATCCTGATATCGAATCAAGGCATGAATGAAATCACGCAGCGATTTAACTAACTCTTCACGCCCTGGTTCGTCCGCTGGGAGCTCATCAAGGAATTGTGTAACCGCTAGGCCATACCAGCCGAGTGAGCGGCCCCAAAATTCCGGTGAACAGCCGGTCTCGGCATTCGCCCATGGCATCTTCCGGCTTTCGTCCCAGGCATGGTACAACAGTCCTGTCTCTTCATCTTTCATATATTTGCGCATCAGTTTCTCTTGATGCAGCACCGTGGAGCGCAATGCATCATCTCCGTAAGCATTCGCATACTTCAATGAGAAGACGCCTGCCATATACAAACCGTCCAACCACATGTTGTAGGCATATTTATCTTTATGCCAGTAACCGCCCTCCGAAGTGAGATTCAGCGTATTCAGCAAGCTTCTCAGCTTACCCGCAGCGATACGGTATTTGCTTTGTCCGTTCCGTTTTTCCAATCGGAACAACAAAAGCCCCGCTTGAACCGCATCCAGCTCATCCCGTGCGAAATATAGATTGCCGTGTTCATCGATCAAACCATCGACATATGCCTGAATATAGGCGTCATAGCGTTCATCTTGTTCAGCTTCCCACAGCATTTCCATGCCACATAAGAAAACACCTTGGTGGTAATGCCAGCGCTCAGCAGGCGGGAGCTCCATCGGCGTGTACGTGCTCATAATTGAATCGCAGGCAGCTCGTGCCCATTCAATGGGTGATTTTACAAAATGATGAGTCATATTGAATTTTCCTCTCTATGTCTAAATAAATTTTCGGATTAATTGAAATTCCTTCCTTATCCCTTAATGGAGCCAATCATAGCCCCTTTAGCAAAGTGCTTTTGCAAGAACGGATACACACACAAGATCGGTAAAGTCGCAACGACGATAACTGCCATCTT
The DNA here is from genome assembly GCF_059692075.1 of Paenibacillus sp. J31P190. Lineage (NCBI taxonomy): Bacteria > Bacillati > Bacillota > Bacilli > Caryophanales > Paenibacillaceae > Paenibacillus > Paenibacillus sp. J31P190. Next base: position 632,535 of record NZ_JCAUAS010000001.1, read on the forward strand.
AATCGATTGTGCAGGAGGCGGTGTGACACTATCCAAATCCGCACTGACATCCATCCCGCTGGCAAGCACGACAATTTGTCTGAGGAGGACCTGAATCGGCCACTTCGCACTCTCATTCAAGTAAAGAATCGCGCTGAGGTAAGTGTTCCAATACGTCACGGCGTAGAACAAAGAGATGGTTGCAATAGCAGGCATCGATAATGGCAGTACAATTCGGAACAAAATACCAAAGTCACTGCAGCCATCGATCTTAGCAGACTCTTCGAGTCCCTCTGGGATGTTTTGAAAGAAATTTTTCAAAATAATTAAATTAAAGGCACTAATCGCAGAAGGAAGAATCAACGACGCATAGCTGTCGATCATCCCCAGTTCCTTCACAACTAGGAAGGTCGGAACCAATCCGCCGTGAAACAACATCGTAAACACAACAAGAAACATAATGATTTTTCTTCCATCCACGTCTTTACGGGACAAACCGTAGGCCATCAAGGCTGTGATAAACATACTGATGATCGTTCCCGCAAGCGTGGTACCAATCGAAACACCCATGGCTTTAAATATCGTATTCGTTGAGAAAATGAATCGATAGGCCTCTAAACTCCAATCCGTCGGAATAATGACAAATTTCTTGGCAGCCATTTCCGCACTGGTCGTAAACGAACCCGCTACAACGTGTACAAAGGGAATAAGCGTAATGAGACCAATGATCGTTAGTAACAAATAATTGATGATGCCAAACATTCTGCCGCCTAGCGTAGTGTCTTCTACCATGGTAGAACCTCCTAAGAGTTTTGCTTTAGCAAAACTTACTTCGTAAGCATTAATAAACGCCCTCTTCGCCCATCTTCTTGGCAATTCGGTTAACTAACATAACCAGCACAAGTCCAATAAACGATTTGAACAATCCGATAGCAGCACTGTAACTGAACTGCCCTTGTTTTAACCCTGCTGTATATACATAAGTATCAATGATCTCAGCAACATCTCGGTTCATGGAGTTGAGAAGCAAGTAGACATGTTCAAAACCGAGTTCGAGAACCGCACCAATTTTCAAAATTAACAAAACAATGATGACACTTCGAATGGCAGGCAATGTAATATGCCACATTTGTCTAATCCGTCCTGCACCATCCATACGCGCAGCCTCATACAACCCAGGATCGATAGAAGCAATCGCCGCCAGATAAATAATCGTACCCCAACCCGCTTCTCTCCAAATCACTTGAAGAATATAGATCGGTCTGAACCATTCCGGAGCTAACAAGAAATTGATCTTTTCAAATCCAAAAAACTCAATAATATCGTTGATAATTCCGCCGTCCATCGTCAGCATAACGAAACTGATCGAGACAATAATAACCCAGGACATAAAGTGTGGCAGATAGACGATCGTTTGAAATACTTTTTTGAAAAGATCCCCTTTGACTTCATTCAGCATGAGCGCCAGAAGAATCGGAATCGGGAAATAAAACAAGAGATTCATGACAAATAAAATTAACGTATTGCTTAAAATAATCAAGAAATCGGGCTCTGTAAACAAACGCCGAAAATGCTCTAAACCAACCCATTCACTCCCGCTAATCCCTTTAAACGGTTTATAATTCTGAAATGAAATGATCAATCCGTACATGGGAATATATTTGAAAACGAGAAAGTATAAGACTCCCGGCAGCAGCATGACGTAGATCCATTTGTTTTTCCAGAGTCGTCTACCCAGTTCGCTGCTTTGTTTCCTAGCCACCACACGTTGTGCTACATTCACTTCCTGCATACGGTTTCTTCCTTTCCGAACGATTCATTCAAACCAAGAAGACTGCTACTGATGACACAGCAGTCTTCCCGCATTCAACCTGTATACTTTGCTGTAATAACATTACTTTTTATAAACAGCGTTGTATTCCTCGATAATTTTGCTGCCTCCACGACTCTTCCAATCTTCAATAGCCTTATCAAAACCAGCCTTATCGATCGTGCCGTAGATATATTTGTTCGTTGCATCTTTAATCACATCTTGAAGTTGAGCGCCCTTCTCCTGGTTCGTTTTCGAATCCAGAGCAGCTACCGGATCCTGCACAGCGAACTTCAGGTTCGCTATCTTGAGTTCATCTGCCTTACCTTGAGCAGGAATCGTAGGAATACCCAAGTATCTGCCGGACGTATCTTCATCACCAATGGCCGCGTCTGTGAATGGCTTGACTTCGCGTGTCCATTTCTCTTCATCCAGCTTCTTCGCTTTGTTGTCGATTACGCTGTAGTTAGTATCTTTAATGCCCCAGTTTGCAACATTGGCAACTTCAGGCGTCATCATTTTGTCAAAGAAAGCCAAGACCTTCCTTAGCTCAGCTTCTGTTTTCGTAGCGGATTTCGGGAACAGAACGACGTTCGCATAACCAGGAAGAGCCCATGCTGCGAATTTACCACTTGGCCCAGCGACCATACTGTGCACATCCACAACAGCGGTAGGCACGTTTTTGATCAAATCTTTATTGAGAGATGAAACATCCGTCATGGCACCGATGTACATACCCGCTGTACCATTGGTGAACAGCTTCTGTTGATCTGTTTTACTTGTAGCCGCGAAGTCCTTGTTGATCAGTCCACCATCACGCAGCTTCTTGTAGTAATCCATCGTCGCTACATATTCGGGGAACATGAACTCAGGCTGCAGCTTGCCATCTTTAAGGCCCCAATTGTTCGGTACGCCTAACCAAGTGGCAACGGTCTTGAATGATCCGTAAATGAGATCGTTACGATCCGTTAAGCCGATGGTATCCTTTTTGCCATTGCCGTCAGGATCATTTTCAGTGAACGCCTTCATCATGGCAACCAAATCTTCCGTTGTTGCCGGTGGCTTCAGTCCTAGCTTATCCGCCCAATCTTTCCGATAGATGAGACCTTGACGGGCAATGTCTACACCGCGATAAAGCGTGTAAAGCTTGCCATCCACTTTCGTATTATCATTGGTTGTGGATTTCAATTTACTCAGGTTCGGGAAGTCCTTCAGTAGAGGACCAATTTCCCAGAATTGTCCGTCACGAATGGCCGATTTCATCTGAACAAATGTCGCCTGGTTTTTGAGGTAAGTAACTTGCGGCAGTGCCCCTGTTGCAAATGTTGTATTCAGCTTCTCCTCATACGTATCCGCCGGGAAAAATTGATACGTTAGCTTCGTGTTCGTCAACTTTTCGAGTTCTTTAATAATCGTATCGGGCGGCGTTTGCGCTGTGTTCAGCGGTGCCATAATCGTAATCGCCGTCGGTTTGTTGTCTGCCGTTGCTTTAGGCGACTCCACCGCACCAGTCGTAGCTGCAGGAGTTGACTTCCCCCCGTCTGAGCAAGCTGCCAGTGCAAAGCTGGAAACAAGCAGAACGCTAAGTGGAATCGAGACTAAGTTTCTCTTCATATTGGTTAGACCTCCGCGAAATTGTTGTGTGCTACAAGTTCCACACTACACGCCCGCAGGGAGGTGCCGAAATAATCATTTACTCATTTAGACCCCGTTTGGCATGGGATGTGAGATGATGATTATCGGTCGGGGAGATGATTATCCACTCCGCTCGTACTTTAACCAGTTGGGCACTCTTTCTGCCAATGTAGCGATGTTTTTCATCGCTACAGTTACTCGTGCGCGCTCATACGCAACTTTAACGATGAAAATCATCGTCTCAGCCTAAAGCGGGCTTCCCCCGTAGCCACACAGCTCCTCCAGCAGCTCGCTGGATAGCTCCAGTAAGCCGCAGATCACGAAGGCCAGCTGATTGCTCTCCTTCATACGCACCTACTGCTCCTCATCAGGGCTCATGTTCTCCGGTGCCTTATCGTCCGGCACCTCTATCATCTGCACCTTGGCATACGACCCTATGCGTTTCACATACTCCGCGATCCGGTCCACGAGAAAGCGCCCTTCAATTTCCCTACGGTTAATATCTTGTTCATGCATAACCGACAATCTCCCCTCATTTGCTCCATTGGATAAAATACAATCAAATCAGGCTCATTCACCTTATTTGCCCGCTTTCATTGGAGTTAATCCAACAGAATGCTCCAAAACCAGCTCTTCTGAGCTATTTCCACCTATTCCACTGTATAAATCCAATGGAACTAACCCCAATCGCCGATGTCGTGAGACATCATTGGATATCATCCAATCAAATCCCTCAAGTTGAGGTATTTCGACCTTTCTCCCAACGCAAATAAATAAGGGGTAAGCTTCGCTTACCCCAAAACAAACTCATATCAGTCAAAAAAACCGCCGCGCACCAGCGCCAGCGGTTCCCCTTACCTTACCTTACCTTACCTTACCTTACCTTACCTTACCTTACCTTACCTTACCTTACCTTACCTTACCTTACCTTACCTTACCTTCCTCCCTTTCCCTTGTCCTTTCCCTTGTCCTTTCCCGTGTCCTTCCCCTTGTCCATTCCCCGTCCCCAACCTCAACCTCGCTTACCATAAGCCTCGTTGTACTCTCTTATCATCTGGCCGCCGCCATTCCGCTTCCAGCGCTCAATCTCTTGCTGGAATGCGGCTTTGTCCAGTTTCCCCAGGATATAATTGTACGTAGCGTCAGATACAATTTTGTACAATTCGACGCCTCGCTCGTCGTAGGTCTTCGACTCCAGTCCAACGGTCGGGTCTTTGACGACGTTTTTCTCGTTGTCCAGGCTCAACCGATCTGCAAGCTGCGACAAAGACTCGCTCTCCGAGACGCGCATGACCTTCGGATTGTTCAGATCGGCAATCATGAGGGCATACAGCGCGTTCACTTCATTCACACGGATCTTGGACGTCTCTTCCGTCAGCAGAACTTGATCCCCTTTGGTTGTGAAATGACGCCCTTCTAACCCATATTTCATCAAGTTAGCGACATCTTTATCCATCGACCTATCAAAAAATTGCAGCATCTGCTTCAGTTCCGCCTCGGTTCGTATTGCCTTTTTCGCAAAAAGATAGAGCGCACTATAATTAGGGATCGACCAAACCCGAAAACCCAATGGGCCTTCGATATGGTTCACGAGCGTGAGCTTCGCCTTCGGGTTCATGAGCTGAGCTTCATCCGAAAGACGCTGCACGTCCTGCATGCTGCCAATATAGACGCCCGCAATGCCGCGAATGAATTTATCGCGCTGAACTTCCTTACTGGTGACTGCGAAATCGGCATTGATCAGCTTCTCGTCATATAGTTTCTTCATATAGTTCATTGTGTCTACGTAGGCCTGGGTTTCGAACTCAGGCACTAGCTTCCCACCGCCATCCGTACCCCAGTTATTCGGAGTACCGAAATAAGAACTGATCGTTTTGAACGCGCCAAAAACCAAATCATTCCGGTCGGTCAGACCGATGGTGTCTGCTTTCCCATTCAGGTCAGGATCACCGAACGTGAAAGCTTTCAATACCTGATACAGCTCATCCAGATTCGTCGGCTTTGCCAGCTTCAGATTGTTCAGCCAATCCTCACGAATAATAATGCCCTGCCGAGAGGAGGGTCGCTCGGTATACAAGCCATAGATTTTGCCATCGACAGCTGCCTGCCCCAAAATCTCCTTGTTCAGCTGTTTCAGATTGGGATACGCCGCCAAGTAAGGTCCGATATCCCAGAATGCCCCGGAACGGATCGAATTTTTCATCAGCATGTAGTCCGTATATTTCACATAGGTTGCTTTTTTCAATGAGTTTGTGGTGAGCGCGGTGTTCATTTTATCGGTATATATGCCGTCTGGAACCCAGTTCAGATCAAGCTTCGTTTGAGTGCGATTCTCGATTTCCTGAACCAATTCAGGGATAGGCGGATGCGGAAAATGCAGCGGCGCCATGATCGATATAACAGGACGATTGCCGTTCGTATCATCTGTCTTTTTCGAGCTGCTTATCTGACAAGCACTGATCAAAGCAACCATCAGCAGTCCTATCAAAAGGAGACCAAAAAGCTTGAAACCCTTGCCATATAAACTTGTTCTCATGAGAGATCCTCCCTTATAGCAGCTGTGTTTTTATAGTCAAAATCAGAGATAATGATTATCCGTCACTCAGATGATTATTGCTCTTCACACAAGTCTTGACTACAATACATAGATAGCCCTAATGATCATCCTCAAGATAGATAGGTGTTGGATGCGATGCGCTCTTTAAGTTTCCTTAGCAAAATGACCATATTCGGGTTCCTGCTCAGCACGCTGCCGGTTATCTTCATCGGCGCTTTCGCCTTCGTCACCTCGTCGAGCGAAATTCAAAAGAATGTCAGCGAAGGTAAAATGCAGCTGATCACCCAAATCAACTCCAATGTAGAGCAGAAATTAACGACTGTCAACCATACACTTAATCAGGTCATCAACTCTACCGTGCTCAAAAAGGCGATGGATATGCCCCTAACTGTAAACGATTTCATGATGTATGATGACCTGCGCAGCGAAATTCGCTATATGCAATCTTTTGATACTAAGCTGGAAGATGTCATCTTGATCAATGCCAGGGAAAACTGGATGATTAAGAATTCGGGCTTGTACCGCTATGACAGCTACCTTTATCACGATAAGCTTATGACCCTGATGAACATGCAGGAGAACAGCGTCTGGACGCTTAATCCCTCTAAGTGGTTTTTTACGGAAGAAAATGCACGGAGCGTTACCTGTGACTACAGTATTTCTCTAGTTAAAAAGCTGCCCACCACCGGTCTGGAGAAATACGGCTTGGCTCTGGCTAACATCCCTGCCTGCAGCCTGCAGGATCTGATTAAAAATGATACCGAGAATCTGGATGACATCCTGATTATGGATGAACAGAATCGGATTCTCATGCATCCGGATGCAAGCCTAATCGGCAAATCCATCACCGAAGCTGGCCTTACAGATTTGAAGCAGTTAGAGGCGCCAATGGGCCAATTCTCAGTGGATATTAACGAGAAACCTTATTCCGTCAGCTTCCTTCGTTCAAATCTCAATAACTGGACCTATTTATCCTTAACGTCCATCGACAGTTTGACAAAGGAATCAAGTAAAATCGGAACCTATACGATCTATGTTTGCGTCCTGATGCTGCTCCTCTCCATGGTCTTAGCTTGGCTAGGTTCGCGCAAAATGTATTCGCCGATCCAGCTTCTTTTGAACCAAATCGGAGGGCTTGTGACTGTGAATCAGAAGCGGAAGGCCAACGAGTTCCAGATGATCAGCGAGCATGTCCATACCTTGTTCCAATCGAAGTCCCAACTGGAAAAAGAAGTCCACCAGCATATCGGCCAGGTACGGACGTTTTTCTTAATCAAGGCTTTTCAAGGGCATATCAAACAGGGCGAGCTGCTGGAGAAATTGGCACAGTTCGGCTATAACAAGCACATTGAAGAGTGGAAAACGATGTCTGTAATCACGATGCAGATCGATTCAATCGACAATACGCGTTACGAAAAACGGGATATGGAGCTGCTGCTCTTCGCTGTGCACAATATGATCGAGGAGCTGATTCCTTCCCAGCAGCGTCTCGCTCCCATCATTATTGACCAGACCGTGGTCACCTTGATTGGAAGTGCCGATAGCGAAGAAGCTGCTTTTCGCAATACCGTATATGCACTAACCGAGCAGATGCAGCAGCATATCTATAGCTTCCTTAATCTCCACGTCAGCATTGGGATGAGTCTCCCGATTCAAGCTTTCTCGCAGATGTCGATTGCCTATCGGGAAGGTCTGGAGGCTTTGAAGCATCGCATCAAGCTGGGTGAGGGCATCATCATTCAATATGAAAATATTAACTCAGGGAAGCACTACTTGAATTTAAACTATCCGAAGCCGATCGAAAATGAATTGATTGATGCGATCAAGCTAGCCGAAAAGGATAAGTCCAAGGAGCTTCTGAAGCAGCTGCTGCAAGCCGTATTTGCAGCTCCGCTGACGCCGCAGGAATATCAAATTCCACTGGCACGATTGCTTAACAACCTGCTCATGGTGATGCAGGAATCCGGAATCAGCTTGAATCAGATCCATCCGAACAAAGGGTCCCTCTTCGAGGAGCTCCTGAATTTGCATATGACAGCCGAAATCGAGGACTGGTTCTGGACAGAGGTCATTCACCCGCTGATTCGCATTTACCGCGACCGGCAGGATGCCCAGTACCACAACATTTCCGAGAAGATTATTGATCTCGTGCAGCACTATTACGATACCGACCTGACGCTTGAGGAGTGCGCCTCCCGGCTGCATTATAACGCGAATTATTTGAGCAGTATTTTCCGCAAAGAAACGAACTGCTCCTTCAGTGACTACTTGTCGGCCTACCGGTTCAACATGGCTAAGAAATGGCTGTCCGAAACCGATATGCCGATCAAGGATATCTCTTCCAAGCTGCGCTATAACAATTCGCAAAACTTCATCCGTTCGTTCCGCAAGCAAGAAGGGTTAACCCCCGGCCAGTATCGGGACAAAAAGAAAGAAGGCTCGGCACCTAGCGGGTAGGTTCCTTGCCTTCCTTGCTTGTCCTAATCCTAGCCACCAAAAGCTAGGTTGTTGGTTTGACAGCTGCTTTGAGTGCAGCACGATTATCCCATAAGAACGATACAACGCTGTTACGTTCTTCAAAGAACGATTCTTTCTCATCTACATAGTCTTGGCCAAGTCCATGAACGCTGAAACGATCATCCGAGTAGTTCATCAAGGTCCATTGCCCTCCGCGTTTGTTGTCGGCAAACACAAGGTATAGTTTCTCTCCTGAGGCGTCCCATTTGGCAAACGATGAAAAATTGTCCAAAATCTCACCAATGTCGTTTTTCTTTTTGATTTGCATGATCGTATCCTCTCTTTCAATTATTGTTAGGCAAGTTTACTTAAAAGCACTGTTTCCGTTTCCTTTTCTGTCTCCTGAAGCTTGGTTTTCCACGCTATTTTATGTTGTGAAACGGTTAAAAATATGTGCTTATACCCTTCTGATATCGTCAAAACTGGTTTACCGTAGACAAGTGACTGAGACAAACGGTAGGTTGCTTGTTCAACATCTTTCGTAGTGTCATTCTGTTTCCGCAGGCTAATAAGCAGCTGCATACAACCAAACACCTTAAACTGGTTACTGCACTCTGTATGATCCACGTCATACCAATCCATTTTTTCAACTTCTTGAACCGTAAAAACGTTGGGGTCCCCTAATTCATTCTCAAGCGTAATTTCACTTAGCTGGATGTTGGTTTTGTTTAATTCGTATGCGACCTGTTCTAAGGCTTGCTTCTTCGTTTGGGCTTGAATGAGGTATGAAATATTAGCATGAAAGGTTGCCTCTGCGATATAGTCTTCTTGTTCCATTTCCCCTTTGATATCTCCTTTAAATTCATGATGTGTTGTGTTCTATGGACAAGAAAATACTATAAGAAAATGGATAAAAAGGTTGTCATTCCGTAGGGTGGGATTTTAGGAACCTTTGTCGAATAATTTTTAGCGGTATAAAAAGAGAAAGGGCACGCCTTGAAGGTGGCCGTGAACACTTGCGTCAGCAAGCTTCTTCATCACGTCTATGCCATCCTCACTCAAGGCGAGCCCATCTTATTTAACCATTACCTTTTATGTTATAAAATTAAATCCCAGCTGCCGCATACACTTTATCAAAGCCGGCTTTGGAACGTTGAACTAAGCTCTCGGGGGATTCTGTCGGCGGCGTTGCCGTCAATATTTCCTGAGAGATAGCCCCCTTATAACCAATACGCTGCAGCCCTTGCAGGAAGCCTGCCAAGTCGATTACACCCTCGCCTGGATACAAGCGTCCATTATCCAGCACTTCTTCCACGGGAACATCTGGTGCGTCGTTGATGTGGACATGCACGATCTGCTCAGCACGAAGCTTCTCAATATCGGCCACCGTTAGTCCGTTCGTGTACCAATGGTACGCGTCGAACAATAAGCCTACATTGCTCTCGCCAATGGCATCGATCCAATCCAGCGTCTCATCCAACGTCCAGATGAACGGATGCTTCCAGCGGGTACGCAGATGATGCGGACCAACGAACTCTAATCCAAGACGGATGCCGTAGGCCCCTAGGATTTGGGCACAAGTACGCAGTCTGCGTGTAGCTAACGCCATGAAATGCGCAGCGCCCAAATCTGTTGAAGGTAACACGTACGTGCAGCAGCTCGTGCATCCAAGAGCAGCAGCGGCGGCGGCGGCTTGTGTCAGCTTCGGCAAGTCTGCGCGGAAAGTCTCTTCCGTCCCTCGCCATTCAACTGGCAAACCGATGGAACCAATGACGAGGCCATGTTTATTAAGCAGCTCACGTGCCCCATCTACACTGTAGCTCTCTACTAAACCAAGCGCGTCGATATCGACGGCCTCGAAGCCATATTTTGCCGCTAACTCTATGAATTGTTCATTACTTTCAAGCTTGCCAAGTCCAGCCCCCGTTAATCCTCTAAGCATGTTCATCCCTCCAAGTGTGATGTTAGTCGTTCCAGTTCAACTTCACTTCATTCCCAGTTCGTGAAGATTCGTAAATGGCATCGAGAATTAAATTGTTCGTATAGCCGGAGAGTGCCGATGTTATCGGTTGTTTGCCTTCACGAATGCAATCTAGGAAATGGAGGCTGAGGCGCAGACGTTCACCCTCATCATCATCCGGTTTCTTCAGATCGGTCTCGATCGCTTTGTTAAACTTCTCTGTTAACAGCTTACCGTTAGCTCCGCGATAGCTCGCTCCGCCTTCTGTCCCCATCAGGTGAACGAACGGTGTATTATCCGTATCCATATGCACGGCCCAGCTTACTTCGAGCGTCAGCGTGCTGCCATCTTCCATGCGGATCAAAGCAGTAGCCAAATCTTCGACGTCGTACGTACCGTTCCAGTTCGGCGTACCCCATGTTCCAATTCCTTTGCGGCGAGGCCCGAATTCGGCATACGTAGCGCCTGATACCGACACTGGTTTCGGATTCCCCATCAAGTAGAGGGCAAGATCCAGCATATGAACGCCAATATCAATCAGCGGGCCCCCGCCTGACTCCTCCATTTTCGTAAACCAGGTGCCCCAACCAGGAATACCCTTGCGGCGGAACCAACCTGTTTTCGCTGTATAAATTTTGCCTAGCTCACCGGCATCGACCTGCTCCTTGATCTGAAGAGGTACGGATTCCCAGCGCATTTGGTGACCGATCATGACGACTTTATCTGATGCTTGACTGGCCTTGTAAATTTGTTTGGCCGCTTCCGCATTAATACCCATTGGCTTCTCAATCAGCACATGCTTACCTGCTTCAATCGCTTGTACGGCAAGCGAAGCATGGTGCATATTAGGCACGCCGATAATAACAGCGTCTACATTCGCACTTTGTATAAGTTCTTCAGGGGTAGCCGGCACGTAAGGAATACCGTGTTCCTGCGCTCGTGCTTCTGCGAGTGGCAGATAGGCATCCGTAATCGCCGTAATTTCACATAAATTGGCTAGCTTTGAAAATTCACGAATGTGAACCCCGCCAATATTTCCAGCTCCAATAATACCTACTCTAATTTTGTTAACGCTTCCCACTGTTCGTTCCTCCTCATATGCACATCCTGTTCGATCTCCTTTTATGGTAAAATAAGTGCAGCAAGAAGTCGTACCGTTATTTCGGAAAACGTCCCATTTTTTCGAAGGAGATCAGCCTCACTATGACGTACTTTCCCGATTATCTAAAAACATACCCCAATATGGAGTCGTCCTTCCCTTTTCACTTCAGCAGGAATACGCTCGACCGTGGCTTTCGGGCACATCGCCATGATTACTTAGAGTTCTCTTATGTCGTCAATGGCCGAGGAGCAGAAACCATAAATAATGTGAAACATACGATGACACCAGGCACTTTTACGTTCGTACTGCCCTATCAGGTGCATGAAATTTTCACAGATCCGGGGGAGCATCTAGTCCTATTCAACTGTTCGTTCAGTATGGACCTGCTTATGGAACCAGGGAACGATCAAGGCTTGTCCGGCCTGTTTAATGATACGAATACCCTGCCGGGCTATGTCCAGCTGAGCGGGCAAGATCAACAGCAAATGAGTGCTCTCATTGAAGATATGTACAAAGAGTACAACGCGAACGAACGCTACAGGCAGACGCTGCTGAAAGCGAGACTGAAGGAAATTCTTGTTCGGTTCGATCGTTATCGTTGGAAACAAGCGGGACAGGCTGAAGCTACGGCCATCTCGCCGATCTCAGGGGCAAAAACGAGTCCTTCGGTGTGGCCAATCATTCACTACATCCACCGTAACTATCAAGAGGATCTGGCATTATCTGATCTTGCGACTCGGTTCACCATGAGTGTATCCCGCATCAGCGAGGTCATTAAACAAACAACCGGCCAAACGTTCGTTCATTTCCTGCACGACCTTCGACTTCGCCATGCATGCAGCCTGCTTGTATCCACCGACATGAGCGTGACGGAGATTGCCTTGGAAGTCGGGTACGGTTCTTATAAGACATTCTCCCGCATTTTTCGGGAAAGCAAAGGCATCGTGCCGAAGGACTATCGTAAAGCCGAATATGGGCGACGAGTGACATAAGGATTAACGACTTCGGCGGCATTTTCCATATAGGCGCAAACATCATAAATAGCAAACGCAATCCGTAGGGAGAGGGCAGCCTCTCCTTTTTTGTTATGTATGCCAGTGTTCATTACTCCGCCTTTTGTTTAGCACATTATAAATCTACTTTGCATTTTATATAGAGAATCTAATATAGAAACGAGGTGATCGGAATGGCTCGTGCAAAAGCTGTTTTACAACCTGATCTAATATTGATCAGTTGGACAAGAAACCCTCTTCGCCCAGGTTCCGCACGCAGGATTATTGCTGCTCGTGTTATTGGCAATGCTCAACCCTGCAGATTTACATTGGTACCCAATGGACTGCTTATCAATGCCTTAAACTGCTTATTAGACCATGACATTGGTTTTAAAATCGTGTTCCAGAAAAAAACTTCAAATTTTAGCGGATATTTAGTGTTACAACGCAATCGATAAAAGTGGTTACAAGTATCCATAAGGACCTTCCGCCGATAGGGGGAGGCCCTTTTTGGTGTCAGTGTTATTCTTAACGGAACGAGAAGCCGCTAAATTGGCTGAAATGAGCTAAACATTGAATTAGTGGAACGAGAGGCCCTTATTTGATGAGATTTGAGCTATCCGAAGCTAAAAACAACGGAATAGCGTCGCTACGTTCCTCGTTTGCTTGAATTAAAGCATACTTTACGTAAATAACGTCTCTAGGTTCCCCTTCGTGGAAGCCTACCATTGATTGAATGGTGCATGTATCCATGAAGAGGCTGTCCCTCTAATTTATTTATCATTTTTGGGACACCCCCTCTTTCCTATTCATGATTAAATGGATAGAAATATCTTTATACTGCCATCTTGAGAATAGTATTCAAAATCAGTTTTATACGCTCTTCTAATATCACTTTTCCAGATATCCACCCATGCATGAAAAACGCCTTGTGGATCCGTATTATCTACTTCTACAACATGGTAGTTTCCTGCTAGAATTAGGACACTGCTTTCGTCAATAAATTTCTCTTCAGAACCAATATGCAAATCATAATCACCTGTAAAATCACTTGAATAATTATTATAAACAGCATAGATATCACCTTTTACATTTAAACGAAGAAACTCTTCCCATAGACTAAGTATTTTGTCTGTATGTTGATTATTTGTTCTTATTCTTTTGCCATAAATAAGTTTTTCAGTAACTGCTGCATGCATGTATATTTCCTCCTACTAGTTTTAATATAGAAAATATAACATTCATACTGTGACAACAGTCTGTCAGCATTTATAAATAAATACCGAACTAATGCTAGAATTAAGTTGCAAACAAATTTTAGAAGGAGCTAATAACTTGGAAGTCCTGTTTAAAGAGGTCAGCAATAATCACGAAATATCTGTATACGACACTCCGGAACTATATGGCGAGAAAGGAAACTTCCGAGTCTTGGAGTTTTCCAATCAAGCTATACAAGGCGCGATGGATTTGAATAATCCGGAAAGAATCCTATTTGAATACCCGCGGGCAATTATCCATTTAATGGATTTTAATACCCCGTCATTCGAAGATGTATTTGTCATTGGGCATGGAATTGGAACGATTGCTGGGCATTATTCGGAGAAACGATTTAAAGTAGCGGAGCTTGATGATAAAATCGTGGAGTTAAGCAAGAGGTTTTTTGGATACCGCAAGGATAATGTGGTCGTTGGTGATGGACGCCAGATTCTCGGGAGTGAGGAACCGCTGACCTACGATTATATTATTTTGGACGCCTTCACGGAAAAAGGTACTCCTCTGCATTTAACATCCAGGGAGTTTTTCAGGATGACTAGGGAGAAACTCGATTCCCAAGGGTCTATCATCATGAATCTGATGGGCAAAAGCGAGAATGATCAGCTTCTAAACGCCATTCATACGACGCTTAGCGAGGAATATGCGTATATCAAATCGTTTGCCCTGCCATCCGAGGGTGCCGCCGACATCCTAAATATCCTTATCATGGGCAGAAACAAGCCTATCGGATTTCAAGCGCGCCACATGGCGGGTTTCACAGAGATTGAACTTGGACAAGGTTATGTCATTAGGGATTAGCAGCCCTAACAATAAAAACGTTATCGTTCAAGTGAACGGATAACGTTTTTGTGTTAAGCGAAGTATTGTTTTAGCGGTTCCCAGTAGTTGATATACCAACCCTTGGACAAATGTTCACTTTGATCCTCAGGAAATCCTGTATGGCTCAAGGTTAAGCGAGTTCCCTCCCCTTGTTCCTCCAGCTCGAACTTCACCAGGGAATATACGCCCTCTTCCCAATCCTTGATACGCCATGCTTGAATAATTCGCTTATTTGGCCTTAGCTCTATATTCTTCCCTACGACCATCCCTCCGAAGCAGGAGAAGGTGCCGCTGGATTCGGTCGACGTTTCTGTCGGAGAGCCTCCCATCACCTCACTAAACAGTGTTGCATCGGTCAATGCCTCGTAGATGCGATTCGGACTCACGGGGAATACCACCTCTTGTTGGATCGTCGATCCACACTTGCAAGTTGATGTCGTCATTGTCTTCTATCTCCCTGATCTTGAAGTTGTATTATATGTAAGCGATTTGAAAGTGAAGGTATGTCAATGCCTCACCCTAATGAGGAGATGAAACAGGGCAATGTTATTTTCCCCAATGTAAGGTAACTTATGAAGGAATATGTAACCATAACAACAAATATAGCGATGTCTAGCTGCTCTAAATTGGGATGGTCTTTTTTGGTGTTGTTCGTTACCTATCGTTTATAATAAAATAGAAATAAAGAAAGAATAGATCAAAAGAAAAGGTGTCATTCATGAGCATATTAAACGTAGAACGACTAAGTCACGGCTTTGGAGACCGCGCCATCTTCAACGATGTATCCTTCCGCCTGCTCAAGGGCGAGCACATCGGACTCATCGGCGCTAACGGTGAAGGGAAGTCCACCTTCATGAATATCATTACAGGTAAGCTCCAGCCGGATGACGGCAAGGTCGAATGGTCCAAACGTATGCGCGTTGGTTACCTTGATCAACATGCTGTACTGAACAAAGGACTTTCGATCCGCGACATCCTAAAGGGAGCCTTTCAATATCTGTTCGACATGGAACAGGAAATGAACGATATGTACGCCAAGATGGGCGACGTAACGCCAGAAGAGCTTGAGCAAATGCTTGAAGATGTTGGAACGATTCAGGATACACTGACGAATCAAGATTTCTACATGATCGATGCCAAGATCGAAGAAACCGCCCGTGGACTAGGCCTTACGGATATTGGACTGGATAAGGACGTCAATGATTTAAGCGGCGGGCAGCGGACGAAGGTATTGCTTGCGAAGCTTCTGCTCGAAAAGCCGGATATTCTGCTCCTCGATGAACCGACGAACTATCTCGATGAACAGCATATCGAATGGTTGAAACGCTACCTGCAAGAGTATGAGAATGCCTTCATTCTTATCTCACATGACATTCCATTCCTTAACAGCGTTATCAACTTGATTTATCACATGGAAAATCAAGCCTTAAACCGCTATGTTGGCGATTACGAGCATTTCCAGCAGGTTCACGAAATGAGAAAGTCGCAGCTTGAATCCGCGTATAAGCGTCAACAGCAGGAAATCTCTGAGTTGAAGGACTTCGTAGCCCGTAACAAAGCGAGTGTCGCGACGCGGAATATGGCGATGTCCCGGCAAAAGAAGCTGGACAAGATGGAAGTCATCGAGCTGGGCAGAGAAAAACCGAAGCCTCAGTTTAATTTCAAGGAGGGGAGAACGGCTGGTAAGCTGATTTTTGAAGCGACCGATCTCGTCATCGGTTACGAGGATCCTTTATCCAGACCGCTCAACCTTCGCATGGAACGAGGTCAGAAGATCGCGCTTGTAGGGGCGAACGGAATCGGTAAAACGACGTTGCTGCGCAGTATTTTAGGTGAAATCAAGTCACTATCCGGGTCTGTACAAAAGGGAGATAACCTCCAAATCGGTTACTTCCAACAGGAGATCAAGGATTCCAATAACAATACCTGTATTGAGGAAGTGTGGAATGAGTTTCCCTCGTTCTCACAATTCGAAGTACGCGCGGCGTTAGCCAAATGCGGTCTCACAACCAAGCATATCGAGAGTAAAGTTGTGGTACTCAGCGGTGGTGAGAAAGCTAAGGTTAGGCTTTGCAAGCTGATCAACCGCGAGACGAACTTACTCGTGCTCGATGAGCCGACGAACCACTTGGATGTTGATGCGAAGGATGAACTGAAGCGTGCTCTCCAGGCGTACAAAGGCAGCATCCTGCTGATTTCTCATGAACCGGACTTTTATCGCGATGTCGTAACAGAAACATGGAACTGTGAATCTTGGACGACGAAAGTGTTTTAAATTGTACCTAAGGAGCTTATCTAATCGCTTGCGATTAGGTAAGCTTTTTATATTCATGGATGAGTTGAGTTTGCATGATGATCTTCAAACTGGCATTTTCCCCCGCGTCTTCCTCATTTGCATTCGTTTCTTGTGAATGAGAACCGTTCGAATGAACCATCCCATTCGTACTCCCAAGCGCACATATATGGGCATACAACTGCACCATATGATCTGTTTTCTCACTATCCCAAGCAAATAATGCAGCATTCTCACCACTCTTCCATGACCGTTCTTCTCATTTGAATTTATTGTAAATGAGATCCCTAGGATTAAAATCAGTCCTTAGACGGAATTCCTCCTCCTCCTCTGACACCAAAGCGATAAAAAAAACATGCCAATTCACTAGACCATAAGTGAATTGACATGTTTAAAATGCAATCGTTCTAATATCGTTAAGTCTCGAATATAATGCGCCCTGTCTGAGATAAGTCATAACCTTGGATAGGACGAAGCTCATTATGGAAGGATTCGGATTGCAAGACTTGCTTCACTCTCTCAATCCATTCTAGATTCTCCGGTTTCTTTAACATGACAAGGTCATACCGTTCTTGAATAAGCGGAATGAACTCAACGCCGCCAACCATATAGGCTGCTCTTTCAATCCCAACTCCGAAATCCGCTTCACCCGTGGCGACTTTACCAGCTACGCCCATGTGATTCGATTCCTCCTGCTCATAACCGCTTAGCCGCTGATGTGGGATTCCATGAAGACGGAGCTGCTCATCGAGAAGAACACGTGCGCCGGAACCTTTTTCACGATTGACCAATTGAAGTCCAGGCTTCTTGAGATCAGCCCAGCCGTAAATCTGTTTAGGATTTCCTTGCTTAACGTATAAGCCAGCCGATCGAGAAACGAGATTCATAACAAGATAGGAAGAACCCGTCAGCAATTTTCGGATATAGGGAATGTTATATTCACCCGTGTCACCATCCAGTAAATGGGTGCTGACAATATCAGATTCACCCTTATACATCGATATTAAGCTATCCAGACTTCCCACGTAAGAACGAAGCGGTCTGTAATTGGATACATGTCTCTCGATATGTTTGGCTAAAATGTCCAAGCTAACGTCTTGTCCCGTTATAACTAGAGATTGTTTCGAAGATGAGGCAGCATAAGATTGCTGCTGTGTAGGAGGTTCGGCCAGATCCTTTTTGGGAGTAGAGGCCATGCCTCCTTTCGCACGTGTTTTATAGGCTTCGAGATCCGATGCATCTACACGCATTTGCTTTCCGACACGATAGGAAGGCAGATCCCCTTTTTTAATTAGATCATAAACGGTTAGTTTGGAGATTTTCAAAAGTTTAGATATTTCTTCCGTTGTATAGGAAATGTCAGCAGTCATTGTAAGCCTCCAAAGGCATGTTTTTTCATAAAGTAGAGTAGATTTACTCCTACACCAAAACTGATGATATATTATCATCTATCATAAGCTGATAAATAGGGTATTTCAATCCCACTGTTTACTAATTAAATATGGTTTTATATAATGATCAATAATTATACTATTTTATTTATATTCAAATAGATATAAACTTAAACTTGGAGGGGACATTATGTTAAAAACAAGAATGTTTAGTTATGTTTTATTATGTTTCGTTATAACTGCCATGATCATCACTGGTTGTGCGAGCACAAAGGAGCAACCTGCTGCAAGTTCAACACAAGTTCCCACTGAGAAAGTAGAATTAACGATTTCTGCAGCCGCAAGCTTAACCGATGCCTTCAAAGAGATTCAAACGAATTATGAGAACAAAAACAAACAAATCAAACTCAACTTTAACTTCGGAGCTTCAGGGGCTCTGCAACAGCAAATCGAACAAGGGGCTCCTGCAGATTTGTTCTTTTCGGCAGCGACTAAAAATATGAAAGCCCTAGTCGACAAGCAATTGATTGATCCAACACAGCAAAAAAGCTTGCTAATTAATGAATTAGTTCTCGTTGTTCCCGCTGATGGCAAAGTGGCTGTACAAAAAGCAGAAGATTTAACAAACGAAACGATCAAGCACTTAGCAGTTGGAGAACCGCAAACCGTTCCTGCTGGCAGCTATGCCAAAGAGGCATTGACTAACGCGAAGCTTTGGAATACACTTCAAGCCAAAATCGTACAGGGCAAGGATGTACGCCAAGTACTTACCTACGTTGAGTCTGGGAATGCTGAAGCCGGTTTTGTTTATAGGACCGATGCGTTGACTTCAAAAAATGTGAAAGTAGCTTTTAGTGTTGATCCAAAAACGTACACACCCATTGAATATCCTGCCGGCATTGTCAAAGCTACCAAACATAACAAAGAAACCGCTGATTTTTACTCATATCTCCAAAGTAAAGAAGCCCAAGAGGTGTTTGTAAAATACGGATTCTCTATTCTGAAATGATGATGAAACAGATTAACTGGACAGAGTTTGCTTATCCTATCATCCTTTCGTTAAAGGTTGCCGTCGTATCCAGCATTTTTGTTCTTTTGATTGGTGGATTAGCAGCTTGGGGAATGTCGCGGCGGTGCTTTCGCGGAAAGACATTGTTAGAAACTACGTTTCTTCTGCCTTTGGTACTGCCTCCGACTGTCGTAGGTTTTATCTTGCTGGTCTTACTGGGTAAAAAAAGTTGGATTGGGTACCTCATGGAAAGCTTCTTCAATCAATCGATCATCTTTACATGGGGGGCTGCGGTGATCGCTTCGATCGTGGTGGCTTTTCCTTTAGTCTATCAAACGATGAAAACCGGATTTTCTTCGGTCAATAAGGATTTGGAGGATGCAGGGAGATCAACGGGAGCAAATGAGTGGCAAGTTCTACGATATATCACCTTACCTTTGGCATGGCGCTCTGTTACGGCAGCTTACATTCTTGGCTTTGCTCGAGGGCTGGGGGAATTCGGTGCAACACTAATGATAGCAGGCAACATCCCTCACAAAACCCAAACTTTGCCTACCGCCATCTATATTGCTGTGGAATCTGGTGATCAAACCCTGGCATGGTGCTGGGCAGGAGCCATAATCATAATCTCATTCGGACTGATGTTTTTCGCTAACCACAAACCCAAGAGTTAGAGAAGTTGGATGTATTAGAAAACTCATAATACTTTTAGGGTCCGGAAAAACAGGAGTTTCATTTATATTCTCCGGACCTGTTTAATTCATGAGACTAATCTACTAAAATATACCTTCTCACCAACTTAGTCTTTTTGCTTTTATTTGCGCATGACCTATTGCTTTCAAAAGTTACATTATGTATCATCCGAATATAACCCTATCCATTTCACTTCATTCTTGCAGTTGAAAGCGAGGACGCCTATGGATGTCGTTCGTCAATTTTTTATCAGTAAAACACTTATTTGGTTACTTTTCTTATGTTGTAGTGACGCGTTATTTACTGATATTGGCCTTCATCTATCATTTATCGAGGAATTAAATCCAATTATCCGAAGCATTTATGAGTGGCATATTAGTGGATATTATTTTGTTAAACTAATACTTCCTTTGATCCTAATGGCTATCTACCCACGTATTCGAAAAAGGGTTTGGGTCCAGCCCTGTTTGACCCTCACCGTCTTGATCTACGGAGCCGTCAATGTATACCATTTCATCTGGTTGTCTTATGGATTAACTTACGTTGCGAAAGGCTAATCAATGGCAGTACAAAACTTTAATCATTTAATCCCTTTCCATTGAGAATTTGCTGCATATATTTTTCAACCCTTGACTCCCGAGTTTTGGATTGTTTGGGTTCAGAGAAATAAAGAATGTATGCTCTTTGCCGTCCGGGCGTCAATGCTTCAAAAGCAGTTTTCAAGGCAGGGATTTCATCGAATTTATTTTGAAGTTCTTCAGGAATTATAAATTCTGTATTCTTTTTAAAATCCACTTCCAAACCGGCTTTCTCAACTTCAACGGCTTCGTCAATATAGTCTTTCAAGATGGATTCCATTGCAACTATTTCTTGAACATTGGTGAACCGAATCTGGCGCGCCGCCTGTACATTTTCCGTTTGTTGGATTAGAATACCACGGGCATCTTGTAACAAGGCACCTTTGTGAAACAGAACTGCACAGTATTCTTTAAATCCGTGGATTAAAACTATGTTTTTATTCTGAAACGTGTAACAAGGATGCATCCACTTAAATTCTTCGGTCAGCTCACAGTCAAGAACGATATTTCTCAACTTCTCATATTCTTCCTTCCACTTTTTAGCCTTACTTAAAAATCCATCAACCTTAGGATTCATTCTGCCATTAGTCATCAAGGAATCCCCCTCTTCTTCGCTTATTTCGTATCTGCGTCTCAAATGTTCAATTGTACTGCTTTTTTATGGACTGTACAGTTTGCGTACAGACTAGCCAATATGGAAGGACTATCCTAATTCCTTAATGATCCAACCCGTTCTCGTTACGGACGCACCCATTTGGCTCCCTGCCAAGTATGAATGTAATACCACAACTCCCCGTTTGGAGACTTCCATTCTCGTAAAGCGGTGACGGTTTGTGGTGTGAAAGTGAGCTCCTGCATAGTCAATGAAGCATCCATATATGGTGTATCCAGTGCAATGGATGCCGCCGTCAGTTCAAGACTAACATCACTCAGCTTTACCCCGAATTTGGCATCGTTATCGAAGTCACCGGTGAACCGGGAAGAGATTTCCTTGGTCAGGTTAATCCACTTACCAGAACCGTCCTCTACGACAAAGTACCAACCCTCTATTTTTCCAATTGCATGAACGGTTTGCGGCTTCTGAAGCCCAGGTAACTCGACGCTATAAGGGAATGGTAATCTGTAATAGTGAAATGGGACAGGAATGTCGAGTTTAAGGTCGACCTTCTCTACACCCTCAAATCCAAGTCCATGGGAATCATCTGCGTGTATCCATCTTAGTCCTTTAGATGTATCGACCTTATACCAGACGCTTGGAGGGACCATTCGCGCTTGCTGCATATACTTCTCAATAGGCTTTACTATCTGAGGGGTCAGTTTTGGCTCGTCAGACAAGGGCTTCTCAAAAGGCAGCATATAAACCTCAGTCTCCTGCTCAATCGATATCATTCCTTCGACCGGGGAACCTTTGTATTTTTCAGCATAATGATACGGGCGAACCCACTTGTCTCCGAGCCACGAGGTTTTGATTAAATACCACTTATCATTAGAGTAGCACGGCGTGTAAGGGTCGCACACAGAGATTGAGGCAATCGCCTGAACCGTTTGAGGAGAGAGTTTGTAATCGGTGATTTTCATTGTTGACGCTGAGTCATACAGATCAGTTTCCTGTTCAAGTAAAGTCAGCGTTTGCTCCTGAAGCTCCATTTGTCCGTATTTGTACGCGCCTTCCTTCAAGTTAATCCATGCCTCACCAAGCCATGTCATAACCGGCACTTTATCCATACGAGTGATTCCCAGCAGCATACTGCTCTCGATCGGAGCTAGGTGGACAGACTGGAAGGCACTCAGTGAGCCGATAACCTCATCCGATCTTGTTTCCTTACTTGCATATAACGTAAACTCGTCCAACAAGGTTACATAAGGCATAGCACTTGGCGCAGCGAGCTCCTTTTCTGCCTTAGAGAGCTGCGGCGCGGATAGTACAACTATGGCTGCTGCCAGCAGCAAGGTTAACCATTTGGTCAAATTAATCATCTCCTTTCGATAATTAGACGTAAGTCCTGCATGAAAGTTACCATTTTTCCCTATCGCAACAATATTTTGGACAATTTGATAGATGATAAACGAGGCGAAAACGAGCACAGAAATCGTAGCGTAAATTCTTCGAGGATTCTGATACCACTTTGGAAATTGCTCAAGTTGTTTAGGTGATTGAAAACCCTGAACCATATCGCCATGCTTGAATACTGTTCTACATTATTAGTTAGGAATCCAAAATATCTCCATATTAAAGATCTCTTTATCTTTCTCCTGACTGGTACACCCTGTAAAAGAATAAACCGTGTTTCGCTCTACTTTTATACCTTCTATCCCTTTACAAGAATATAAGGCTGTTGATGTTTCACCAAGATACGTAATATTTTGTACATATGTAATCACTTTGCCGTTAAAATGAAAGGTGCTGAAATTATTAATATCTTTCATATCATCAAACCAAATTCTGGTGAATGAATCACTTTTCCCTTCTTGAACATGTTCTATAAACTTGATATATCTATCCGAATTGCTCGTTACTCCTCTGTAGGCTAATATGACACTTATATTTTCCGTCAATTTTGACGAGTGATAATAAAATTCCTTTTCGATGTTTTTAATGAACAAAGTGAAATCTTTACGCAGTGCAACTCCAGAAAAAATTAGGAGGAGTATACAAGTTGAGATAACATATTTTTTTACAATGCAGTCCCTTTCTTGTTCGGTAGCTCACTTAAAAGTACTTGTTTGGATAAATGTGCATTCCATCCATATTCCCCCTAATTATAAGGCGTAATTAATAGTTAGCAATAAAAAAAGCCACATTGAAAACTCTCAACATGGCTCACCTATTTTTCATTTTAATTCAATCTGCCGGGCTCTTTGTTAACTTCAAAATTAGTCGTATCGCTATAGCTTTCACCCATCGCCTGATAGTTAGACGGAACTTCTTCATCGGTCTTGTCCACATTATTCGAGATAGCGTTATCCTCGTTCTCTTCCGGATTCGAGGTTATGGCCCAGCTAACTGGACGTCCAAGCTTCTTATGCAATTCATTTTGATCCAAAGAAATCCCTCCGTTATCTCACTAAATGCGCTTCGCGTTATTGTTACTCAAAGGAGCGTATTTCATTCCAGTGATATATCCGTAAGCCGCCCGCATTATATGGAGACCTCGAAATCTTTAACATGAACAGCAGTACCCTTAATCTCTATGTCATATTGATCATTGTTTGGTGTTACCGTGACGTGAATTCTGCCATCCTTGCCCATTTCATGGCCTTGCTCAATCAAAAGATTTAGTGGAGAGTCAGCTTCCTTGTTCATATATTGGGCATAATAAGCCCCCATTACACCAGAAGCGGTGCCAGTTACCGGGTCCTCAATCGTACCGGAATAAGGAGATGAAAAATGACGAGCATGCATGTGCGCATTCACATCGTATGTTTCTAAGCAGAAAGGATGTACCGATGCCTTTGGCATTTCTTTTAACACCTCTGGGAATTGCTTATTATTCGGTTTCATTGCCTTGAAAGTACTAAGGGTTTTTATCGGGACTAACAACGTCCATATGCCCGTACTTCCATACACGGTTGGTAAATTGGTTTCTATATCTTCTTCTTGAATCCCCATAACAGATGCCAAATCTTTCAGTGAACCATTGAACTCTTGGAATTGCGGAGGGGCTTGCTGCATCGTTATGTATATCCCTTTATTCAGTTGTGAGTCCAATCTAATCGATAATACGCCTGCTTTTGTTTCAATCGTCAAATCGGTTTGATCTCCAAGCAACCCTTTTGTTTTCAATGCATAAATGGTCGCCATTGTAGCATGACCACAGAGGTTCATTTCATGACCAGGTGTAAAGAATCGAATCTGGAGATCAGCTTTTTCGGACTTAAGCGGGAAAGCCGTTTCATTAAAACCAACTTGTTCTGCTATTTTTTGCATGTCATCGTCAGAAAGCGTTTCACCTTCCAATACGACACCCGCAGGGTTACCCCTGTTAGGAATATGACTGAATGCATCGTAATGATAAACTTTTATTGTTTTCATATCGTACACCTGCCTTTTCACTACAAATCTTCAAGTCCCTATTATATGATTCTTTTCCTCCTCAAAAAAGAAAAAGCTGCCGCGGCAGCTTCCAAAGTTAGAACCAGTCATCTAACGACTCCAGTAATTTGCTTGCAGGTCATCTTGCTTCATGCCAAGTATCCGCTCAATTTCAATCTGAATACGTATAACCCCCTCATGACAGACATCCAGATTCGTTCCGTCTGCCATCACTTTTTCCAAAGCCAGAACCGCCGTTAACAACGGCTCCGCGTAGAAATTGGCTGCAATACCTTTAAGCGTATGAACCATTCTGCGTGCAGTCGCATCCTCCTGATTGATGATCAATGGGAAAAATTGTTCTGAGAAATTACGGTAATCCTCCTTAAATTTCTCCATCATATATTGAAGAATATGTATTTTATGATCGATATTTCTCATGATTTGCGTGGTGTCTACTCCCTCGATTTCAAATAACCAACTCGGATTTAGCCACTTCTCCAACATATCGGAAAGCTGCTTTTCATCTACTGGTTTAATCAGGATGTCATTCAGCCCCAGTTTAAGAACTTCCGGTCGTTCCTGCATCATGACATCTGCCGTAAGGGCAATGATCGGGATCCTATTCATCTGTTTGAGCTTCCTCAGCCGCTGTGTTGCCTCATAACCATCCATCTCAGGCATATGAATATCCATTAGAATCAGTTTCCATTCCTGCTGATCAACAAGTTCCAGGACTTCATAGCCATTCTGCGCAATAACCGCTTGGTAACCTAATTGTTCAAGAAGGCCAACAATCACCAATTGATTAATTTCATTATCCTCAGCAACTAAAATACTACCTTTGGACATAGATGACCAGTAATTTACTTCAATGGATTTGTTTTCAGAGGCTTGAAATGCCTCCAGTACGCGTTGATTCAAAACCTGTAAACTGTTCTGCAATGTCAGCCTGCTGACGGGCTTAACAATAACTGCATCCGCTTTCAGCTCCGATGGCAATTCGGACATTTCCTCTCTGCCTTCAAGTGTTGTAAACGCAATCACTCTCGTCTTTGAGCGATCTATCGAATTTAAGACACGACGCCAAGTGGCGGGATGCTGCATTTGATCCATTTGCATATCCAGGAATAAATAGTCATTTACAGACTTGTTCGCGCTATCATGTTCCAATGAAGCAAACAATTCGGATGAGGAAGTAACCGTATCCACATGAAACAGAAAGGAATCTAGGAGCTCCGATATATGCTGCGCTACAACTGGATGATCTTCAGCTAAGAGCGCACGGTTATTCCCCTGCAGCAGCCCAGCGTGCTTGTGCAGCCGATTTGCCCCTTTCCCTGCATTCCCCTTTGCACCAAACATCAGGCTAAAATAAAAACGGCTGCCTTCCCCGAGGACTGTATCCACTTGCAAAACGCCCCCCATAGACTGCACCAAATGCTGACATATGACAAGTCCTAACCCGGTACCGCCATACCTGCGGCTAATGGATGTATCCGCTTGCGAGAACGGTAAGAATAGCTGTGATAGCTGTTCCTTAGAAATACCGATTCCAGAGTCTTCCATTGTAAAAGAAACAACGACTCCTTCGTCCACATATTTCTCGACCCGAACCTTCAATCGGATATAGCCTTGCTTCGTAAATTTAATCGCATTATTAGATAAATTAATGAGTACTTGTTCTAGACGAAAGGAATCCCCGCTAACGATATCCGGTAAATCTGCTGGAGTATCCAGCATGATCTCGATTCGCTTCTTGCCTATAGATACGCTGACTAGATCAGCAACCTTTTGGAGTGATAGTTCTAGTGAGAAATCCACCATCTCTAAGATCATTTTGCCTGCCTCGATTTTTGAGAAATCAAGAATATCGTTAATCGTTGCAAGCAGGACATTCGAGGAACAATCCATTTTGTCCAAATAATCCTTCTGAATCGCCGTCAATTCTGTCCGTTGTAAAAGTAAAGAAAGTCCAATAATACCGTTCAGGGGCGTACGTATTTCATGACTCATCCTAGCTAGAAACTTACTCTTCGCCCTGTTGGACTCATCCGCTTCCTCACGCTTCTTCAAGTCGGTTATATCATGTACCGTGCCGGTGACGCCGGTGATTTCTGTTTTATCCTCATTGAATAAAGGGGACAAAGTGACGTTATACGCATGCTGTTTGCCATACGGAAGAAGGAAATTGATCGCAAATTGCTGCGTTTTCCCCCTCTCAATCGTTTGTACGAATATCCGCTCCCACTTCTCCGGATCATCCATCTGGACCAGGTCCGTTAATTGCTGTCCCTTTGCTTGCTCAGGCTCTAGCTGAAAGGTCTGATGCATTTTGTAGTTCGTAGAGGAGATGCTTCCGTCCAGTCGAAACTTGAAAATAAAGTCCTCCGAATTTTCCACCAACGTCCGATATTGCTCATCTCTGACTCTCGCTTTGATTTGCGCGGCACGGTGCTCGGTCACATCCACGGCAGATCCAATCACTTCATTGACGGAACCATATTTATAAATGGGTTGGAGGTTGACTAGGATCGTAGAACCGTTGCAATCGTATTCATACGAGACTCGTTCACCTTCCCAAGCCTTATCATAATGCTGCTTTACGAATTGTTTAAACTCCTCACTTAATACATGGACTTCTTCCAAATGTTTGCCAATGAATTGACTAGGTCTCAGACCAAGATGATAGACCAGTTGTCCTTCAAATAGGATGTAAACGTATTGATCGCGATGTTTATGGAGTTTAAACGTAAACCCTGCCTGAAAACGCAGCATATCGATAAGTTCCTGCTCCACTTGATAGACCTGCTGCTTATACTCACGAGCCCGGACTAAATATCGCAGAAAACAAGCAACAAGAAACAAACAAAGCATCTGAAGGAAGATATATCTGTAAAAAACATTAAGCGGTGTTCGATATACAAACCATATCATCGTATAATAGGATGGGTAGAATATGGCCCCTCCATATAACCATTTAAGCCAATAGGAACGCGCTCTAGCAAATATAATACTAGTCCCCATGACAGCTATCGTTCCAAATATCAGCTGCGGAATTTCTATGTTGCCTTCAAAAATGTAGCGCCCTATCCATAAGCATACGAATGTAATACTTACGGAGATGAATCCTCCTAGATACATAGAGAGAAGCAAGGCTACTCCGCGAAAGTTAATAATAACGTGATCATCAACGTGGACACTGAAGTGTAAGAGGACAAAAACTAACATGCCATATGAAAGCCCAATAAAAACCTTATAGAGCCAAGCAGGCTTCTGATTCAGTTTCATCGTTATGGAAAGCTGTTCCACGAATAATACAAAAATCGTTATAATAGCAAAATTGGTAATCAAAGCGTGAAGCAGAGTAATCACCAGCCTATATCGACTTAGAATGTAGGATAATCACGTTATCCTGTTTGTTTAGTTTCTAGATGCAGCATTTCCTCGATACACTTCGCCATGACCGGCTGGCTGAAATAATAGCCTTGGACCAGCCTGCAGCCGCACTCCCGCAGTACTTGAAGCTCCTCCTCTGTCTCTACCCCTTCCGCTACAACGAGTAGATTCAAATTTCTAGCCATTGTGACCATCGTGTTTACGATTACCGCATTCACTTGGCTTTGTATCAATCCCTTAATAAAGGATTGGTCAATTTTCAATTTATCAATGGGAAAATCTCTGAGATACCCGAGTGAGCTGTACCCGGTCCCAAAATCATCCATAGCGACGCGAACACCCAGCTTCTTCAGCTGACGAAGTGCGTCTGCGGCTAGCTCAACTTCCATACTCATACTTTCGGTAATCTCAAGCTCCAAGTACTTGGGCTGTAAGCCTGTTTTCTCCAAAATCGTCTGAATCATCCGGCTAAGCCGACTATCATTGAACTGTCGTCTAGACAGATTAACCGCTACAAACACCTTGGAAAGGCCCGCCTCCTGCCACCGCTTGTTCTGCATGCAGGCTTCCTTCAGTACCCATTCTCCAATTTCATGAATTAGACCGCTTTCTTCCGCTACAGGGATAAAATCAGATGGAGGTACATGACCCAAAGTAGCGTTATTCCAACGAATCAGGCTCTCTAGTCCTACAATACGATTCGAATGTACATCAACAACTGGTTGATACACAAGATGAAATTCCTTATTATCAATCGCTCTTCGCAAATGAAACTCGATGTCCATGCGCCTTTGGAACTGATCTTGTCTATGTGTCAGGGGGGCAGAAAGAACTGCTTCTGCAATTCCTGTTGAGTAGAAGGGAGAGTCATAGACGCCTTGAATCCCGTTTTGAATGGCCATTTTACATCGTTCTAGAAAATAAGAGGTCACAATCTTATTTTTCAATTCCTGGGATAACATTTCTTTATGAAAATAATCTGCTGCACCTAACCGCATCGCTTGAATGGTCTTCATAGAACCTTCGGGTGTATGCGTAGTAAGAACTACAACAGGAATAGGACTATGATTCATAATAAGATGAAGCGCAAGTAACCCATCTGAGTTAACCATATCTAAATCAATGATGACCAAATCCGGTTTACTAGCCAAGATGCAGTCAAGTACGGTATTTCCATGCTTCGCCATACCAGTCATTACAAACTGTGTATCCTTCTCGATTAAGGACTCTACTTCTGATCTTAATTCACTTGATTCACTTACAATTAGAACACCATACCCGTCCAAAAGACCCATTCCCCCACCACCCTTACAAGCAATAAATACGCATTATCTATAATTATACTTTCCACTTATTAGGTTACTTACCTAAATGGTACGAATTCTCCCTTCTAATTTCGCTAATAATTTACTAACAATTTCTCTTAAAATGTCAATGATAGCGGTTTACTCTTAAATTTCGACACCGTATAATAGAATTAATGAGTAAAGTGTTAGCACATGCATTCCCTCTGTTCATTTAACGAATTTGAATTGGAAAATTTAGCTTAGTTTGGGGGGGTTCTAATGGACAGAGTTCTACTAATTGAGGACGATGATATTATCGGTGAAATGATCTGTATGTATCTGAAAGAGGAAGACTTCCTAGTCCTAAGGTCCCACAACGGTCAGGAAGGCCTTGCAGCATTGCGTGAGTTCGAACCGGATCTCATTCTTCTCGACCTCAATCTTCCTGACTTTGAAGGAACAGAGCTGTGTACATCCCTGCGGAACATAACTCCTGTGCCCATTATTATCATTTCATCCGAATCCAGAGTGAGCGAAAAGATTGAAGCATTCACCGTAGGTGCTGATGATTACTTATGCAAACCATTCAGCATGCATGAGATGAAAGCCAGAATACAAGCTCTATTACGTCGTTTCAAACTAGGACACCCTCCCGAGACGCCAAAACTTCAGGAAGATCATGAAGTTACCGTACCAGCCACGGATTTAAACATTAATTTGGAAAAAAGAACGCTTTACGTCCGAGGCGAATCCATCGAAATGACGTTCTCCGAATTCGAGCTTATCCGGCTGCTGTACGAGCATCCCGAACGCGTTTACCGCCGAGAAGATCTCATAAATGCATTACGTGGTTTCGATTCCTACATAAACGACCGCGCCATTGATGTTCATATTACGAATTTGCGCAGAAAAATTGAAGTCAATCCCAAAGAACCGAAATACATAAAAACCGTGTGGGGCGTAGGCTATAAATTTGTCATGTAAAGAAGGGGCTGTCCCAAGGGGTCAATTTGACTTGAGGGCAGCCCTTTATTCATTTGTCGTATAAGGGAAAGCTAGCTACTTAGGCAAATAAGAGCCTTTGGGAGCTTCTATTTGCGCAGAAAGTGGCTAGTAGAGCGGAATAAGAGCCTTTAGAGGCTCTTATTGGTCGTTGATAGGGTGAAAAGGTAGCTACTCAGAGAAATAAGAGTCTTTGGGAGCTTCTATTTGCGCTGAAAGTGGCTAGTAGAGCGGATCTTTTTTGATGAACATATTAGAGAGGCTTGGGTAGGCATACCTCCAAAATTCGATTTTGGAGTCGTTCAATAGGTATGTAAAGGTAGATGGGCTATCGTGATTTCAAATAGGGACGCATTCATCTGGCACCTCAAGTGAGCATATAGGGCGACGGATTCCGATTTAGTACACCTATCAGCAGATTAAATTATGTGCTTATCTAGCTTCGTGTCAACCTTCACAAACAACTTCTTTCAAGAGTTCAACTTAAGCTGCAAATCCTTGCATCATATACCCCTACTCCCTCTGATTTCATTCCTTCTGTGTCGTAAAACAAGGCAATTTGTTGAAACTAGATCTTCATACAAACTTTTACTAATTTTTAGCAAAAATTGGTTGACATAGAAATCATTGATCCTTTAGTATTGGACTTCTGAGACCACGCTAGGGGATAACCAAACTATGGAACAAATGGGTGAGATCTTATGCACAGTAATAAATTAATTTTGGATTTGGGCAGTCATAGTGCCAAAGTGTTCAGGAAATCAAACGATCGTATTGAACAAGTGGATGTTCTAACCTGGGAGCTTCTGGAGAGCGGGGTAGATCTGCCGTCTATTGAAGGTACTTTAAAGTCTTTGCTTTCTACGCAGGGCTCCTTTATCAAAGGCCTTGGCCAAGGAGATATCGAAGCTATCGGTACCGAAGCGATGCGAAGATCACCTCTTTTGTCCGAACATATGCAGGAAGTTTGTAGGAATTTAAGGATTGCTTACAGAACCATCAGCCAGAAAGAGGAGGCTGACCTGCTGAAGAAAGCTATAGCCGAATCAGATATCCCCAGTGACCTTGATGTGATCAATGCCGGGGGAGGGAGCATCCAAATTATCACGAGTGAAAGCGAAGCTCCTTATCTGATTCCATTCGGCATCTCGGATCTTAACCAACAATTCAACTTACTCGGACCTCCAGATCAAAGACAGATTGCCACTTGTATCAAATGGCTCTCCTGCCGATTACCGGCATCCTTGGAGCAGTTTGCGTATACAGGCGGTGAGAAAACATATTTGCGTCATTTCCAGATCGAGCTTGAGGATGATCTGTATTGCCATCGAAATGATTTCACCCAACTAACTAGACAATTGGCAGCGCAGGACCTCCAAACCTTAGAAGCCAACTCTCCCTTCGATCCCAAATGGATGCGCGGGGCCATTGCCTCTAATTGTGTCGTTCTTGCTGGTTTGATCAAATCAGGCGCTACCAAATTCTTGCCCTCGGATCTCAATATCGCTCATGGATTTATCAGACAGTTATAAATATTCCCACTTTTACAGCCGTCATATATAATCATTAGAGAACATTATACGCAAATAGATAAGGTGGGTTTACTCGCATGACGAAGATAATGAATGCCGTAATGATCAAAGAGTATGGAGGGATTTCAGGTATTGAATTTGGCGAGACTGCTATCCCAGAAATAAACAGCGATGAAGTGCTGATTAAAGTACATGCTGCCTCAATTAATCCCGCCGACTTATTATTTCTGCACGGTCATTATGGCATACAACGAGAACTGCCTTCGGTTGGCGGAATGGAAGGATGCGGTACGGTTATCGCAACAGGCAGCAGCCTTGTAGCACGGATGTTAAAAGGGAAGCGTGTCGCCTTCGTATCCGAGGTTTACGGCTCCTGGGCCCCCTATACCAAAGCGAGTGCTATGACCTGCATGGTGCTGCCAGATCATGTATCCGATGAGCAGGGTGCTGTCTTCTTCGTCAATCCGGCGAGTGCCATGGCCATGGTGAAGATAGCCAAGCAGCATAAATCCAAAGCCATCGTTCAAACAGCCGGTGCCAGCGCACTTGGCAGAATTCTAGTGAAGCTTGGCAAAGAGCATGGTATTCCTGTAATTAGTGTTGTTCGCAAGGAAGAACATGAACAGCTGCTGAGAGAAATAGGCGGACAGCATATCGTCAACAGCAGCTCAGCTACCTTCGCGGAGGACTTAAAGCGTAAGTCCCATGAGCTAGGAGCTACCGTATGCTTTGATGCCGTAGGAGGCGACTTAACGGGCCTCGTGCTATCGGCACTCCCTGATGGAGCAATCATTTTCCAATACGGCCTTCTGGGTGGAAAAACGACAACGATCAACGCCGATGATCTTGTTTTTCGCCGGAAACGTATCGCCGGATTCTGGGCATCCGATTGGGTGAAAACGCAATCTATTTTTGAACTTCTCGCCCTGCAGGGCTCGATGAAAAAAACAATCGGATCGCATATCCAAACGGAGATCAGCCAAAACTTCCCGATGAGTCAAACCGTTGATGCCATCAAGCAGTATACGGCAAATATGACTTCGGGCAAAGTGCTTCTGCTGCCTGTCTAGATATGGCACATAAACAAGCGCATGCGCCATTTGGGCGGCATGCGCTTATTTGTCGTCTAATAATGATTCAAACCTATTTACAAACCGATGGTCGGTATATATAATATGTTTATTGGGATATTTAACGTATTAGGTTACAAACATACTCGGAGGGATGACTTTGAAACAAGAGGAACGCAGGCAGCAAACAACGAAGCTGCTGCTTAATTCAACCAAAGAGCTGATACGGGAAAAAGGGTGTCACTCAATCACAATGAAAGACATCATGGAGAAATCAGGATTGTCTAAGGGAGCTATCTTTCATTACGTGAAGAGTAAAGACGAGATCTTTGCTTGGGTGCTGCAAGAACGGCTAGAAGAGACCAACAAACGCTTTATGGACGAAGTGGAGCAAGACCGCCCAACATTCGATCATCCCATGCAGAAGATCACAGAAAGTTTATCGGCTCTGGAAGATGGTCAGGACGTAACGAACAAGGTGCTGATGTATCTACTAGGAAAAGAGGATCAGCCTATGGTCTCAGATGTGCTCAAGCAGTATTATGAGCGGTCTGTGCATGTATCCAAGCAGTGGATAATGACTGGCCAAGAACACGGGGTCATTCCGAAATCAGTGGATACGGATAAGACAGCGGAAATGTTCGTTCTGCTCTCGCTCGGTTTACGCTTGCGCTCCTCGATTCCACTGGCTGGGACTTCTTTTAATACCCAAGATTATTCGTTGTTTATGAGAGATATGTTACAAGCCAATTCAAGCCAATAGACTTTTTACGGAGGGATATCGATGATACCTTTTTATGTGCTTGTTGTTTCATTTACGTTATTTAAGGTTCTAGGTCTGTTTGGCTGGTCCTATTTCGACGGTTGGCAAACTCCGACTCAAATTGCGGTGGCCATCATGCTGCTGGTTACCGCTTCCGCCCACTGGGGTAAAAACCGACAAGACCTGATCCGAATGGTTCCGCCCGCATTCCCGAGGAAGGATTTGCTGGTTACTGCCACTGGCTGGTTGGAAATTGCCGGAGCCGTCGGCATTCTTCTGCCCGCTACCTCCCGCGTGGCTTCCATCTGCTTGGCGTTGCTGCTTATAGCCATGTTCCCAGCGAATGTGAAGGCGGCCCGGGAACGATTAACCATCGGCGGAAGACCTACGCCTAAGCTGCTCGCTCGAACGCTGCTGCAGCTCGTGTTTCTAGCGGCGGTTCTCTTGGCTGGCAGCGCTAGCTAATGTAAGGTCGGACCGCTATCTCGCCGCCGCGGCCGAGCAACCCCGCCATAAGGATGAAAAACATCCTTATGGCGGGGTGAAACAGGCGGTGGCCTCGGGAATGCTGAGTCATAGCGATGAAAAACATCGTTAATTCGCGCCTTGTTTTTTCTAAATTTCCGTGAGTATGGTGAGAATAACGGGTCTCCTGCCCGTCTTTTCATAAAAGAGCTTTCCTAGCGCTTCTTTTACATTCGTTTTAAGCACATTCCATTGATTCACGTTTTCTTTTTGGAGTCTGTTTATCGTTTCTGTTGCTAGCATATTGGCTTGTTCCATCAGGTCTTCCGACTCTCGAACATAGACAAACCCGCGGGAGATGATATCCGGACCGGACAAAATTTTACCGTCACTTTTACTAAGCAGTAGAACCACGATCAAGATACCATCCTCGGCCAGTTGTTTACGGTCACGCAGAACGATGTTGCCAACATCCCCTAATCCATCGACAAGGGTATTCCCCGCGTATACTTTGCGGCTCTGAGTTGCCACCTCGTTCTTGATATCCACGACATCGCCATTATTTAAAATGTAGATGTTAACCGGGTCCACGCCGACACCTTCAGCCAAAATCCGGTGCTGATGAAGCATTCTGAACTCGCCATGAATCGGAATAAAATACTTCGGCTTCATCAGAGTCAGCATTAACTTCAGCTCTTCCTGGCTCCCGTGCCCGGAGACGTGCATACCTGTAGCTGAGCTCGAACCATAAATGACTTCAGCCCCTAGGCTGAATAAATTATCGACAGTCCGCGATACATTGCGTTCATTTCCCGGAATCGGGGATGAGGATAGAATAACGGTGTCTCCACGCATAATTTCAACCTGACGATAAATGGAACGGGATAATCGCGAGAGTGCAGCCATCGGTTCTCCTTGGCTACCAGTACATAAGATCGCTATGTGTTCTGGAGCCATACGATTGACTTCTCCCGCTTCCACTAGCATCCCTTCAGGGACCGTTAGATAGCCAAGCTCGGAAGCTATTCTCACAACATTGACCATACTGCGGCCAAGTAAGGCTAATTTCCGATTCGTTGCCTGAGCGGCATCAACGACTTGCTGAAGCCTATGAACATTAGAGGCAAAGGTAGCTATGAACACTTTTTGCTTCGCTTTATGAAAGGCATCCTCAATATGCTTACCTACAAGACTTTCCGAAGGTGTGTAGCCAGGGCGCTCGGCATTCGTGCTTTCTGATAAAAGAAGCAGAATACCATTCTTCCCAATCTCCGCCATCTTATGAATATCGGGATATTGATTGTTGACCGGGGTTAAATCAAATTTGAAATCTCCCGTATGTACGACCGTTCCTTCAGGTGTATGGAAAACAACGCCTAAGCAATCAGGGATACTATGATTTGTTTTGAAAAAGGTCGTTGTGATTTGTCCTAGCTCGATGCTCGAATCAGAAGCAATTTCAATAAATTTCGTATCTGCAAGCAGTCCAGCCTCTCTCAACTTACCCTCAATTAGCCCTAGCGTTAGCCGAGTTGCATAAATCGGCATGTTCAATTGTCTTCGTATATACGGAATGCCCCCGATATGATCTTCATGTCCATGCGTAATAATCAGTGCGCGGACTTTATCACTATTTTCGAGTAAGTAAGTAATATCCGGAACGATCAAGTCAATGCCGAGTAAGCTTTCATCCGGAAACTTTGAGCCGCAATCAATGACAATGATATCATCTCCATATTGCACTACATACATATTTTTACCAATTTCATTAATTCCGCCTAAAGAGAAAACTGACAACTGATTTTCTGTCTTGCGCACCTGAAAAGCCCCCCCATTTTTACATATACGCTTTAATTTTTCCACATAACGGTTAGGCTATACTCTTGATTTCCCATTTCTGAATTCGAAGCTTGGATGGATAGGGCTCCGCGTCTTGGGTTAATTTAATGTACATGAATGATGGATTGAGAGGTGTAGAGTACACTAAGCTATGAGTATCGAGAATAAAAAGCAGCTTTTCTCTATAGCATCCATACCACTTATCATGACTCTGGGGAATTCCATGTTAATTCCTGTGTTACCAGCCATCCGGAGTAAACTAGGAATCACTTCTCTACAAGTAAGTTTGCTGATTACGGTATACTCGGCCGTGGCCATTATTTTAATCCCTATTGCCGGCTATTTATCCGACAAATTTGGTCGGAAAATTGTCATTATACCCAGCTTAATTATCACAGGTATTGGTGGTTTGATTGCGGGTTTGGCCGCATGGTGGATGGATCAATCCTATGCAATCATCTTAGTTGGCCGCTTCATTCAAGGCATTGGTGCGGCGGGAGCTTTTCCCATCGTCATTCCATTGGTTGGTGATATTTTCAAAGAAGAAAATGATGTCAGCAGCGGTCTTGGCCTTGTAGAGACAGCGAATACATTCGGGAAAGTGGTTAGCCCCATTCTAGGGTCCGCTCTTGCGATGGTCATCTGGTTCTTGCCCTTTATGTTCATTCCCATACTCTGTCTGATTTCGATGCTGCTTGTATTCTTTTTAGTTAAATCCCCAGAAAAGAAATCGGAACAAGCGGATAAGGTGACTTTTGCAATCTACCTTTCCCATATCAGATACATTTTCAAGAACAATGGCCGCTGGCTGTATGCGATATTCGCTATCGGATGTATTTGTATGCTTGTCATATTCGGAACTTTATATTATTTGTCAGACTTATTAGAAGAAAATTTTAACGTTTTTGGTGTAATAAAAGGATGTATCCTTGCTATTCCTCTTGCTGCCTTATGTATCTCTTCTTTTAGTACGGGTAAAGGAATTGGCAAGGACGAGAGGCTCATGAAATGGATTATTTTCGCGGGGTTGATCTTACTATCCGGAAGTATTCTTCTATGCGGTATGGTAACGTCAATTTATTGGCTCATTACTTTGATTGGCCTGGCTGGAATCGGAATTGGCGCAGCGTTGCCGTGCCTTGACGTCATGATTACAAGAGGGATCGAGAAGGAGCAGCGCGGTACAATCACATCAATTTATAGTTCTACCCGCTTCATCGGGGTTGCCATTGGACCTCCTCTTGCTTCCATCCTTCTGAAAATATCACCGGCCACGATGTTCTATACCATTTCAGGTATATGTGTCTTGGCCAGTGTGATCAGCTTATTCGCGATAAAGCCTAAGAAGGACGAGAAACTGCCGCAGAAGAAATCATTGGCTTAATGATAACAGTTGTAATAAACACAAAGAGGATCCACGTGGGATCCTCTTTTATATTAAGCCAGAACAGCTGCGGCATTCGTTCGCTTTCTGGCATAACCGCGATAAATAAAGGCAAAGACGATGGTCAATATGGCGATTCCTACCATGCCCCAGATGAGATTGTCGAAAGCCTGCTCTGTTGGCAGTGACTTCTGCCAGACGAGTGCACTTCCCGAGACAGCTACGGCGAAAGCCCCGCTGAAAAATTGCAGCAGCTGGAATAAGCCCATACCAGAGCCAATCCGTTCTTTGGTCAACTGCCGTGATAGCTCATTGGAGACCGCACTGGAGATAGAAGTAATGCTAATGCTCGTTAGAATATAGACGGCGGCAAGCCCATAAAAGGAATGGACGGCCGTCAGCGCGAGTAATACGGTAGAAACCAGCAGCAGCCAAGGCGTGTAGCGGAGGAGCGCCCCGTTACCGTATCTATCGATGAGGCGGCCAACCCGGTTGGATACCAGCATGGCAAGGAGCGCTCCTGGGAAGAGCACAAGACCCGATACGGCCGGAGTTAAACCGAAGACTCTGGCCAGCATTTGCGGGGCGAGAAACAAGAAGGCGAAGCTGATCATGTAGGCGCTAATGCCGATAGCACCAAGAGCCAGGTACAGTCTGTCACCGAATAGAGCGGGCAGGACGAAAGGATTCGCTGCTTTGCGGATGCGCACCGCGAACAATGCCAGGGCAATCACGCCCACAACGAGTGCAGCAATGCTCTTAGATGTGAGAAAGAGCAGCAACCCCGTCGTCCCCATCCCGATCAGGACGGCGCCAATGAAATCGAACGAACCGCGCTCCGCCTTTTCCCGGGGAAGTATGAACAGGAAAACCGGGATCAACAGCAGGGTTAGGCCGGTGATCACAAATAGGAAATGCCACCCCAGATACTGAACGATCGATCCGCCGACGACAGGACCAAGCCCGAGGCCCAGTGAGGCGGCTGACAAAATGAACGACATGGCCATGCCCCTGCGGGACACTGGAATGTAACGAGTGACAAGTACGATCGCGAGCGAAGGAATGGCACCAGCGCCAGCAGCCTGAATAAGCCTCGTGATAAGCAGCAGCCCAAATCCGTCGCTGAACATGCCAATCACGGATGCCCCGCCCAATGCCAGCAGAGCCGCCGTGAAGAGTCTTCGAATGGGCACGAAATCGGACAATCGGCTGAAAGTAATCGATGAGATGGCAAATACGATGGAGTAGCCTGTCACGACCCAAGACGCGGTCGACGGGTTGAGAGCGAATTGGACAGCAATTTTGGGCAATGCCAAATTGAACATCATCGTGTTCATAACGACTAGAATAATGGTAATGCAGAGTAACCAGGAGACCGTCCGTTCTCGCGTAATACCAGGTACCTCTGGTTCGGATGGTTGCTCTACTTGCGGTAAATCGGTTGACATACGAATGTTCCTCCCACTTAAGATCGTCTATCCCATGGTTGCTAAACGATATGCTGAAGTTAATTATCTATAATCAATTTCGTTACAGTTTAGCATGGCGGCATACGCATGTCAATTAACTATTCCAAATAAATCCAGACATCTCACTTAAATCAACTCGCTATGCTTACCAACTTTTCATAGGTAAGCTATAACAAAAATCACAGCCCCCAACAACAAAAACAGCTACCATATATCTATGAATAGCTGAGAATAGTCCTATTAGGGGAAGTGTTTATCTATGAAAAAAGAATACATTATTCACTTTAAAGTTATCCACAAGGATAGCATACAACTTTTAAGAGGGCTTATCTTCTTAGAAGAAGATCAGAAACCTACCGTATATGATTATCAACAATGTTTAATAGACTGCGGTCACGATGTTCGTATTGAAAATAAAGAACTGGCTATTTTCAGAGCGTATAAACCGGGGGAGCAGTATTGGATTCAGATTTTAAGAGAATATGAATCCAATACAAGAGATTTAAATGTCGAGAACTTAGCTAAAAGCTTTATGAAAAGCGAGCCTCTAACCTAACAGTTTAGCTCATGATCCACTTTGAACAGCTGCGGCTCCCCCTTGCCAGTCCTCAAAGCCACTGCGAGAAAAAGGCATGTCCCGCTGCGTGAAATCCCGGGGGCATCGCATGCCCCATGAACGGGTGAACCTCAATCGATTTGTCCACAGATGCGATCCGATTATATGCGGCAAAGATTGCCTCGGGTAAGCAGGTGGTGTCCTTCAGTCCGACCGTCACATGCACGGGCAGCGTAATTCGATGCGCCATATTCATGATGTCGAAATAACTAAGCGTCCGCAGCACCTCGTCAAGGCGGTCCGGGAAGCGAGTTACGAAATCCGCAGCTTCGGTGAGTGAACTGGCCGATTGCAGTATCCCCAGATCCATGTGGCACATGTTCGGTACATGTGCGATTACAGCCCTTAGGTTAGGCTGTAAGGCGGATACAAGAAGCGCCAAACCGCCACCTTGACTGCCGCCAAAAACAAACACCCTCTCGGGATCTATCTCCGGCATTGCCATCGCACACCGTACAGCACGCATGCCATCGATAGCTAACGCCCGATAATAGGAACCCTCAGGATCAAGAATCCCTTGTGTAATCCACCCTTTGGTCATACCGTATTCTTGCGGCAGCCCGTTGCCGGTCTCCCCTCCTTGCCCCCGAACGTCGATGGCGAGAACGGCATACCCCATAAGCAGCCAAGCAGCGTGATCCTCAGGCTGACCTTTGGAACCGGAATAGCCGTGAAAGGTTACGATACAGGGAAGTGGATGACGCAGCTGGACGGAAGGCAGCATATACCAAGCGTGAACGAGCGTATTTGCTGCACCCTCCAATACGACTTTGTAAACCTCGGCCTGTAGGAAGGGGGAGACGACCGGGTCAATCGTATATCTCACGGATTCAGCTGCTTCCCGGGAGACACGATCCCAAAAATCTTCAAGATCGGTTGGTGCCGTTAACTCCGGCACATACTGTTTCAACGAATGAATCCGTGTTTCTATTGCGTTCATCACTACACTCCTCGTTTCAAAATTGTCCATTTCATTATACAATTTTTCTACGAGATGCCTCTACCACGGAGTCAACCTGCGGTACTGATCCAACGTCACTCTGCCGAGCAATTCTTCCCCCTTCACAAACCGGTACAGCTCATCGACGATGAAGTCGCAGAGCTCGCGCTTCAATATGCCATGAAATCCGCCAATGTGCGGCAAACATAACACGTTCGGCATTGCCTGCAACTTATGATCGGCTGGCATTGGCTCATTATCGTAAACATCAAGGGCTGCATGTATCCTGCCTTTGCTTAGTTCTTCTACGAGAGCCTGCTCTTTCACAATAGGACCGCGAGCTGTATTAATGAAGAGCGCTCCGTCACGCAGCAGCGATAGCTGTTCTGTGCCGATCATCCCTTGTGTGCGAGGTGTCCACGTATTGTGCAACGAGACGATGTCGCTGCGCTCGAACAGTTCATTCAGACCACAGAGCTCGACGCCCTGCGTTGCCGCTTCCTCCTGCGTACAGTAACTAGAATGCAGCAAGATTGTCGTGTTAAAAGGCCGCAGCATGCGGATCACCTGCTTGGAGATTTCCCCGTAGCCGACCAGACCGATCACTCTTCGCGTCACGCCAAGAGTCGTTTCGCGGTTGTTATTGCTCCACTGCCCCTCTTTAAGCCGAGTGCTGTATCCCGCTAAATCCCACGCACCGGCAAACATCAGTGAACATGCACACTCCGCAGTCGAGAGCGCGAGCACTTTATTAGCCGATGTTACGGCAATCGAAGTGGCGAACACATCCTCATTGACGATTGATGCTACACTCCCTGCTCCATGGCCGATAAACTTCAATCTCTCCGCGCGCGCGAGCACTTCCGGGGTAAAGCGAGGCGAACCCCATGAAGTGATGCAGGCATCATAAAGGCCAATTCGTTCCGACAAGTCATCACTTGTAAATTTCTTATTCAAGGTAATAAAATCAACCTCTGAGAAACTGGATAGCTTATTAAGTGTGGGCTCCTGCCAAAATAACTCACGTAATCCAGCGTCAGCGATTGTAATTAATGTTTTCATAGGCTTAATCCTCATTTCATTTGGCTTTGAAATAATTCGCGCATAAACTCGACATATTCAGGGAAAATCGTCGCTGGATCCATAGCGGGAATTTGCAGCTCTCTGCGCCATTTGGTTTCCCACTCCAGGGAGTAATAGCCGGTGTATCCCGACTGCTCAAGCTGATCTACAATTGAAGCAATCGGCACCTGCCCCTCGCCAATCTTCGTGTACATCCAGTTCGATTCCAGCGAATCTTCAAAAGGGACGCCGTCTTTGACATGTACATGGACGCATTGCGAGCCAAGTAACGCAATGGTCTCCACGGGCGTCTCTCCTTCTTCCAGCGGATGGATAATA
The DNA here is from genome assembly GCF_059692075.1 of Paenibacillus sp. J31P190. NCBI lineage: Bacteria > Bacillati > Bacillota > Bacilli > Caryophanales > Paenibacillaceae > Paenibacillus > Paenibacillus sp. J31P190. The sequence goes on from NZ_JCAUAS010000001.1 coordinate 674,284, forward strand.
TCATAGATAACCGCACAGTTCAGTCTATCCACATCATCCAGCAGTTTGCGAAGCGAGCGGCCGGTGGCGAATTCATTATGCGTTTCGATCCATACCTGCACACCATAAGAGGCCGCATGATCGCAAGCTTGCTTAATCTGGGTTACGATTTCAGGATATGGAATAGCAGGAACCGGGTTGTCTCTACGGTTATTGAAGTAGCCAAGGAAAATCCGCACGCCGCCAGCCTTCAAATCACGAGCTAGCGTGACGACCTTTTTAAAATTATCGAATTGCTCGGCATCCCCTCTTTCGCCTGTGAAACATACACTTGAACCAATATTGGTGATTCGAATGCCCGCTTCCTCGAATTTCCGAAGCGCCATTTTCCGCTCATCCTGCGCCATCTCGACGGATATGCCCCAGATGGAGCCTTCCCTCAGCTCCATTCCGCTAAAACCGCATTCCTTGGCAAACGCAATCATTTTGGTCAAAGACCAGCCCTCGCAGGGGAGCGTGCTAAATGCCAATTGCTTCATACTGCTTTCCCCCATTTCCTCCTAGATCTAGTGGGTGGTAACTTAATTTCCTTCTATTATTGCAGCGAAGTTCAGCTAACGCTTTCCCTTTTCCATGTTTCTTTTGCACAATTCCCCGAATCTGTGTACCATTATCTTTAGCTAATGAGTTACGGACGAATTTAGTGGAGGTCATGTATGTCTGATTATCCGATCTATACTTACAAAGAGTTGCTCGACGAGAAGTTTCCTTTTAAAATCGAAGTTCGAACACCGCTTAATATGAATCGATTTCAGCATGCTCACGAGCACCTACAGCTATGCTACATGATGTCCGGCAGTTGCCTTCATTGGGCGGCAGGCCAACAGTATGTTTTGACAAAAGGCGATCTCTTCTCGATCCCTCCCTTTCAAGAGCATCGCTTGGAACCCCGTGATTCGATGGATTTTGTCATGATACAGGTCGATTTCATGCCCCATGCGATTAATGAAAGCTTTCAGGATCTGGCGCATATGCAGACGTTCGTCGATTTCGCCTATATCAGACCCCTTATTTCCGAATCCGATCTTTTGCCCAAAATGGCGTTCCCTCCTCCTACACAGTCCGTGGTCGAGAACCTGCTGAACGTCATTCTTACGGAATGGGATGAACAAGAAGAAGGCTACCGGTTAGCGATCAAGGCCGAGCTGCTGAAGCTTCTCGTCATTACCGGCAGGCAGTATAAACGCTATTCACAAACACAAAGTCAACATGAGCGCAACAGGGTGGCACATCACCGAGAAGCCTTCTATGAAGCTATTAGATACATGGAAACGCATTACAATGAGGATCTCCATTTGGAAGAGGTTTCCGCAAAAGCATTGATGGCTCCATCATATTTCAGCAATATGCTGAAGCTGGTGCGAGGCAAATCGTATATCGAACTCTTATCTGCCATTCGTATTCAGGCATCCATGGAGCTGCTAGGAGGAACGGACCTCAATGTGACCGAGATTGCTACCCGTGTGGGCTATAATCATATAAGTCATTTCAATAGAACGTTCAAGAAGCACGCAGGCGTAACACCAGGGGACTATCGTAGGCATCAAACTTAATAGACTTAGATGGTAGAACTACCCTTTACTTTGCTACCAGAATTTTCTGAGGGGGAACATCGATGTGCTATTTGGACCAAAACCCCCGAAATCACGAGGAAGAGGAACCTCGATGCGTTATTCGCGGTTTTTCGCCTCCGAATCGTTCCTTTTGACCAAATAGAGTACTCACGTTCCTCTCATTCAATTTCATGTACAAATTTCCCGAAATAAGACATCGACGTTCCGCTAACAGTGGTCGGGTGGCTTTCTTTTGTAATCGACAGAAAACAAAAAATGAGAAGGCAAGAATAACCTTGCCACCTCATTTTTTTTGTTATATTTGCGTACAAGTCTATAGAAAGTTTGTATCCACTATAACAGCGCTAATATCACGTTAAATGATGCAAACATATAATGATGAAATCATGTAAAGTTATAGTTATGAACGGTATCTTACACTTTTCTATTCACGCAAGGCATATGCTATAATCGCTTCAATAAGATCCACACAAGATGAGGTGAGTAGAAGAAAGTGATCCAAGAAACGGATAAAATAAGAAAAAGTCTTTCATGGAGGCTGTTTTTTGGCGTAAAATTTGCTTTTGATTTGGCTTTAACCGGTGTTTTTTATTTTAAGAATTCAATTACGATTTTTTGGGGACTAAGTTTTGTTGTCTTTTCATTGGTGGTTTTTCTCTTAGTTCATTTATTTAATCTAAAGATGCAAAAAAAACACACTTGGCTTTTTCACATCCTCATCTTAGATTTCCTGGTATCCGCTTCTTATGGTTATGTCTATATTGGTGGGAATTTCCCGAACCATTTATTCATTGGAATTACAGCCTTAGCGATTTTAATGTTTTTAAAGAACATCCGAATGCTGATTATCACATGCTTACTGCTGCTGGTCGTTTATATTATTACAATGGGAAGCATTGATTGGTATTTATTTAAACGAATCGATGAAATTGGCTACTTTATCACCTGTTCGTTCATTATTTTTGCAGGTATTGTGAGCGCTCTAATCAACTTTTATCAACGCGCGCGCCGGAATACGATGCAGTTGTATACACAATTGATGCAATCCCATGAGCGACTTCAGGACTACGCTCTCAAAGCTGAGGAGTGGGCAGCGACTAGGGAAAGAGTGCGCATTGCACGAGATATTCATGATACGGTAGGCCATAAGCTGACAGCATTATTGGTTCAAATGCAAGCGGCTCGCAAGCTAAGCAGTTTGGATCCTTTACGCAGTGAACAAACCTATCTAGAATGTGAAGATTTAATAAGATCATCTTTGCACGAGGTCCGGCTTTCGGTAAGGGCTATTCGAGATGAACCTGTTACGTCCACTTCCTTAAATGATAGTCTTGGGAAGCTTACGGAGGAGTTTACCAAATTTGCCGAGGTTCAAACCACTTTTGAAGTAAAGGGGATAACCGTCCCACTGCCAGGTGACCTTCAATTAACGGCTTATCGAATCGTACAGGAGTCACTGACGAATGCTCATAAACACGGCCATGCGAAGAATGCGAAAATCTTGTTAACCTATTCGGAGAGTGATTTTTCTCTGTGCATACGTAATGACGGTGAGGTCCCTGCTGACCTGAAGCCGGGGTTTGGTTTAATCAATTTGCAAGAAAGAGTCGAGGAGTGGAACGGACAGGTGCATTTTAGCTTGGATCAGCAAGAGGGTTTTGCTGTCGAAGTGCAATTCCCTTATCCATTCACGGAAATGGAGCGTGTAAATCATTGAAAATCCTCATAGTAGACGACCAGAGGCTCATGAGAGAGGGACTTGCGACCATCATCGGGTTGGAACAGGGCATGGAAGTCGTAGGAACAGCGGTGGATGGGAGAGATGCCTATACCAAAGCTCTCGAATGGCGGCCAGATGTTGTGTTGATGGATATCCGAATGCCTGGCATGGATGGCGTGGAAGGAACGGAATTGATTCTTAGGGCTTTACCAGAGACGAAGGTACTGATTCTGACCACCTTCGATGACGCGGAGTTAATTCTGAAAGTTTTGGAAAAAGGCGTCCATGGCTATTTGTTGAAGGATATGCCCTCTGAAGCGATCGTAAGTGCAATTCAAACGGTATACAATGGGGGGACTGTACTTCAACCAGATATAACGACAACGCTGCTTAACGAGTTGAAAAAAATGTCGGAATGGCACCCGGATAACGCTCATCCTTTACATAGTAATGAGCCTGCCCAGATCAGCCAACTGACCGAGCGCGAGAAAGAGGTTCTTGCTTTATTGGGTCAAGGATTAAATAATAAAGAGATTGCGGGCTTACTTATTATCACGGAAGGTACAGTGAAAAATCACGTTTCGAATCTTATAGCAAAGCTAGGATTGCGTGACCGAACACAAGCAGCCGTATTCTCCGTTCGTCATCAAATATAATGACAAGGCATGACTTTTGGCATAGAGTATGAGATTAATCATGCTTTAGCGATCAAACGTTCTGCCTTTTTCTTTGTGAACACATGACTTTTCCCAGATTTGCTTACGTTTTGTTCTTGCTAAAATCAAAGTGTAACCTACTTTCTGACTATTCTTGGAGTAGCCAAACTCATAGGTATCATTGTTCTTCTTGTTCCAAAATTCAATAGGCTCAAAGAATGGGCATATGCCGGCTTTACTATTGATTGTATTGCCGCATTTTGGTCAGAAAACGCTGTCGGAAATCCTATGGGAAGTATTAAGTCTGTCGTAGTCTTATTGTTTGTTCTTCTTTCCTACTACTTCCTAAGAAAAATGCAGAAAGGTATGGAATTAGCTTCTTAAGAATCTAGAGAACCTAATACGGAGATGTGTTCAATGACGAACCTGAGCGGATGGGGCTGCGTTTCTGCATTCACTCTGCCGCTTTACAATTCATTCCGAAAGGCATCTCCACAGGGATGTATAATTCACCTTTTCGGAACAATCAAGGTGATTGTCGTCCCTTTTTCTAATTCAGAATGAATAGTGATTCCACCGCCAATGCTTTTGGCTCTTTCCTCCATACTGAACAACCCCACTCCTTTGGAGCCGCCACTGCGTACAAAACCTTTTCCCCGATCTTCGATGCGCACTTCAACAAACGAGTCCTTATCAAGAACGAACACGCTAGCTTCTGATACATCGGCATATTTGGCTACGTTGGTAAGAGCCTCCTGTATTACTCGGTATATGGTCGTTTCCTCCAAAGCTCCCAATCGCTTACGCAAATTGCTTTCAAGTAAGACACGTATGCCGTAATGCCCCGTGTAATTTTCTATATAGGTTCGAATGGCCGGCACTACACCTAAATCATCCAGAACAGAAGGACGGATTTCCCACGCCAAATTACGAACTTCTTCAATGATTCCCGAAACAACCTGCCGAAGCCCGGCTATTTCAGACTGCTCACTTTCACCGATCACTCTATCCATCTGTATCAACAGTGAGAACAGACTCTGTCCGATGCCATCATGCAGCTCACGTGAAAATTTCCTTCGTTCTTCCTCCTGAATTTGCATGACCTGCGACATCATAAGCTGCAGCTCTTCTTCGACACGCTTTAATTGCGTCACTTCGTTACGAATCGCAAGATACTGGTAAGGTTGTCCTTGCTCATCTACGAACGGCACAATCGTCGTATCCACCCAATAGAATGTACCACTTTTCGCTTTATTTTTGATCTCTCCGCGCCACACCTTGCCAGAGGTGATCGTTTGCCACAAGAGGGTCATGAAGTCCTTCCGATGATAACCCGAGTTAATAATTCGGTGGTCTTGACCGAGAAGTTCAGCACGTGAATATTGGGAGATTTCGCAAAATTTATCGTTCACGTATTGAATTCTCCCTTTATGATCCGTGACGGCAACAATAGAAGATTCATCTAGGGCAAACTTGACATTGGACAGCTGTTTGAGAGATTGTTTGAGATCAGCTTGAAACATGGAGTCCGTAATATAATCATCCATGCGTGCTATAAGCTCGGTTACATTTTCACCAATGACTTCCGGGTACTCCCTGTTAACATCCTTACTCAAAATTCAACAATCCTTTCTTCACCGCAAACTTGACCAACTCTGGTCTCGTTTTGAGTCCTAGCTTCTCCATCACATTGCTTTTATGCGATTCAACCGTTTTTACGCTAATAATCAATTGTTCAGCTATCTCTTTATTGGAAAATCCTTTGGCGATCAGAGACAGAACTTCCTTTTCACGTTCCGAAAGGGATTCGTAAGGACCGATATTTTCTCCATGCTTCAAACGCTCTATATATTCACTCATCAGCCGTTTAGTTGCAGTAGGATACAGATAGGCGTTTCCAGACGCCACTGAGCGGATGGCCGTCAACAGCTCCTCGTGCGGAGCACTTTTCAATATATACCCTGAGGCGCCGGCATGAATGGCCCTAAACAGGTATTCGTCATCATCATGCATGGTCAGAACTAGCACCGCCAAATCCGGCATCAGACGCTTCAATTCTGTTGTCGCTGTAAGTCCATCCATGCCATGGGGCATGTTTAAATCCATTAATACGACATCCGGCTTCAGCAACTGGGCTGCTTGAATGCCTTCTTTTCCATCGGCAGCTTCTCCGATAACTTCCATGCTATGCTTTCCATTCAGCAGGCTCATTAATCCCGATCTGACTACTGCATGATCATCCACTACCAGAATTTTAAGCATACGCATCCTCCAATAAATCGGCTAAAACGATCCAATCATCACTCTATTGTATTAATAATAACAAATAAAATGAATTCCGGTAATGGAACTCATTTTGCCATTTCTCCTGTATTCTCCTTCAGATACCAAGCCAGTGTAGGAAGAACCTCCTGAACGGCTAGTAACTCGGCCTGGGTATATCTGGGCTGTGTTCTTTTTCCGATGAATAGCAAGCCTTTTATCAAGAGATGATTGGACTCCGTCAAAATTGGAAATACAGCCGCTGTCTGCAGCTGCTCAGCAAGCAGGACAGGACAACTGCGTCGCACTTGATCCGAGTCAGGATGCGAGTCATCGAGCTTCACCCATCGGCCGAGACGCAGGACGGAACCCGCTAACCCTTGGCCTGATTTAATCACCATTTGCCGATAGCGTTCATTTCTGCTGCCTGAAGCATATTTCCAACGTATGCGCTGGGCATTGTCATGCAATGGCGCCAGTGCGATAAAATCACTTGACGTTAGGCTTCGCAAACGCTCCATCTCTTCTATGATGATTGCATCCCCATGAGCCATATAGGCCACCTCCATTTCTTTATGCACCAGAGCCGATTTATTTTAATTAACATTGTAGACGTTTCCACTCATCTTGTATGTCAGGGAAAACCCTGATTTCACAATCAGGAAATTATGCGAATTCACCTGTAAATTACCTCATAAGTCATCAGGAAAGATAGGGATTAACTTGTGATTTATCTCACACTGAAATAGGGACTTTTCCCTCCAAAGATCAGCAGAACTCCCGATAAACAAAACCATCTGAACCCGCTAAGATAGAGATAACAAAGAAACCTTGAGGAGTTGGTACAGATGGCTGATAACGGTATTCTAGCTTTTTTTTCTGAAGAAAATTTCCATAAATTACAAAGCATTATGTATGTGAAACATGCGGAGAAAGGTGATTATCTATTCTGGGAAGGCGATATCGCGGATAAATTGTACTACGTAATAAAAGGCGGGGTGCGCATCACCAAGCTGTCGGAAACAGGCAAGAGCTTTATCATATCGCTGCATCAGGCAGGTGATTTATTCGGTCAGATCGATCCCTTTCAGAACTCTGTACAAAGCTATAGTGCGGAAGTAACTGCAGATTGTGAGATTGGGGTCATTCAACGAAAAGACCTCGAAGTATTGCTTTGGCAGCATGGGGACTTGGCCATCGAGTTTATGAAATGGATGGGGCTTATGCACCGCATGACCGAAACGAAGTTCCGTGATTTGATGATGTACGGAAAACCAGGTGCACTCTGTTCGTTACTTATCAGACTCAGTAATTCATATGGCGTTCCAAACGGTGAGCATACGCTGATCAATTACAAGATCAATCATACAGAAATGGCCGATATGATTGGAGCTACACGGGAAAGTGTCAATCGGATGTTGAGTGATATGAAGAAGGAAGATGCGCTTGAAATTCACAATGGCCATATCGTGATTAAGGATTTAACCTATCTCCGCGATGTTTGCCACTGCGAAAACTGCCCCAAAGAGATTTGCCGCATGTAGCATTCCGATTAAAATGGTCCAATTAACTAAGAGAAGAAGCTAAGAGAAGAAGGATTCAAGGTCCGTTAGCACTTTCTCCGTCAAAGGAATTACGAGCTGTTCTTCCATCGTAAAGTGATCATTTAAGATTAAACAGGCCTGTATGAGATGCGACGCTGCCTCAATCAGCTGTTTTTTGATGACAATTGGCGTTAAATCAATGATGGTTTCATGGAAGGTCTGAATAAATGAAATCGCCAGCTGGTGATCCTTTTCAAGCACCCAAAAAGAGGGAGTTATCGATGGAGCTGATTGTCGGTTGAAGTAATCAAGCAGAAAGGGAAACAACTCCTGATCCTCCCACTCCGCATGGCGTTCCAATGCCTCCACAAAATGAGCGGTTTGCTGCCTTAGTTGACGTAAGACCTGAACCCCCTCAGCAGGATCATCCAGCAGGCTCACTTCCTTAGCGCTATGCTCGAGAGCCTTTAACTGCTGTCTTAATTGGTTATGCTCTTCCTTCAGACGATCCGTGGCAAAATCAAGTTCATCTGGGTTGGATGAGGCTATCCCCAACATGCAGGTTATTGAAAGTGGTGCCATCTTCATCCCTCCAACATTCGTCGTTTGCTTCTATCTCTAGTATAAATTCTTTGCCGATTATCGCTGTGAGAAACATCACATCTGCGTTTTCAAGATTCTGTTATATTTTTCGCAAGTGCTTATTGGAAGCATTCATCGCAGAAAAAGCAGAATGGGGACTGACGAAGATGAAGAAATTTAAATGGAGTATAGTCAAGAAAATGGTCCTTGGCATCACGTTAGTATCCACCGTAACCTATGGGACCAGTGCTTTTTTTATTTTCACCCTGCAAGGTTTATTTAAAGATTACATGCCGGATTGGCTGTTCATCTGGATCACCCTTTCTTTGGGTATTTTCTGGACAGGATTTCTGGGATGGATTGCGGCAAAATGGTTCATTAAACCCCTACTGCAGCTTACAGACGCAGCTAACGAGGCCTCTGCAGGAAATTTGCAAATTACTATCACTCCAAGTAAATCGGATGATGAATTAAGAGCACTCAGCCTTTCTTTCTCGATGATGATCGGAAATTTAAGAGAAATCATTGATGGAATTTCAGTCAACTTCATAGGAACCGATATGCATGTGGATGAATTGAGATCAGCGATTGGACATGCTGCAGCTCATGTGGAATTGATAACAACGACGATTGAAGACATATCCCATGGTGCTGAACAGCAATCGAAATCCTCCGAAGCCATGTTCCTGTCCGTCGAACAAATCATGAGAACCACCGATGATATCAATAAAGAAGCCCATGAGGCCCGGCATTTAACGACGCAAATGATTATTACCATTAAGGATAGTGCAAGAGTGATTCAGTCGTTAGTTAATGGGATGCAAAGTCTTGCGATTTCCAATCAAGAATCCATCCATACTGTTCGACGTTTGGAAAGCAATGCGAAGCAAATCAGCGAGATTTCGAGCGTTGTGGGTGAATTCGCCAACCAAACCCATTTATTAGCCTTGAATGCTTCCATTGAGGCTGCGAGAGCCGGTGAACACGGCAAAGGCTTTGCCGTTGTGGCGGGTGAAGTGAAGAAACTCGCCGAGCAAAGTTCGCAGGCCGTTCATGACATTAATCAGCTTATCGACCAAATTCAGTCTGAGGTCAAGAATGTCGTCTTCAAAATTGCCCAGCAATTCGAAATGGTCAATAAAGAAGCCGCGAATGGGGAGTCAACCGCTTCAGCGCTTCAAAGTATCGTTGGTGAAGCAAATCAGGTCGATCAACTCGTGGATCATATTGCATCCATGGTCTCCAGCCAAGCGGATCAAGTACAGCTCACCTTACATGAAGCTCGAGATGTCACCGACATTGCCTCCAAAATCTCTTTGGGCGCAAAGGGCGTATTCGCTTCAACACAGGAACAGACGGCCGTGATGGAGGAAATCGCTGCATCCTCCGATGTACTGAGAGATCAATCCGCAAGTTTAAAGAAACAAATTGAAATCTTTAAAGTGAGATAAATCGACCTCTGTTCTTGGATGAAAATAGCCTTCCTACATGCACTGCTTTAGCATGTAGGAAGGCTTTTACGTTTGATCAACCTTTGGTAATCATGTAATTACCGATTATGTCATCCTTAGTTGAGAGTGGCGGTGGCTGAAATGCAAGGTATAATGCTACCTATCCAAAAATGGGCTCATCACAGAAGAAGACTTCGATCCCTTCGGGAGGCAGCGGTCGGCTTAACCAATAGCCTTGGATAGAATCACAATGGAGGTCCTTGAGAAAAGCCAGTTGATCTTCCGTTTCCACGCCCTCGGCAATCACTCGGAGCCCCAAACCGTGGGCCATATCAATCACGGCCTTGGCTATCGAGGCATTCCCTCGATCCATTTCAATACCCTGAACGAAGCATTTATCAATTTTCAATATATCAATGGGATACTTTTTCAAATAACTCAAAGCGGAATGTCCCTTGCCAAAATCATCAATAGCTAACTCCAACCCGATCTCTTTAAATTCATGCAGAACCGTCAGTACCGACTCAATTTGGTGTATGCTGATGCTTTCCGTAATTTCGAAGCATAGATAACTCGGATCTTGCTCCGTTTCCTTCAATATCTGTTTGACCGTTTCAATCAAATTCTTATTTTTGAACTGTCGAGGCGACAGATTGATAGCACATTTCAAGGGAGGATAGCCTGCCAATTGCCAGGCCTTATTCTGCTCACAAACACTCCGCAGCACCCATTCTCCTATTTCGACAATTTGACCATTTTCCTCTACGATCTGAATAAATTCGTTCGGTGGCACCATTCCCATCTCGGGGTGCTGCCAGCGAAGCAAGGCTTCTATGCCGTTGATCCGGCCCGTTCGAATGTCCATTTGCGGCTGGTACACAATTCTTAATTGGTCTTTTTCCAATGCTTTTCGCAACCCATTCTCCAGTTTCATTTTCCGGTAGAAAGTTGAGTTCATATTGGAAGTGTACAACTGATAATTATTGGACTGTTCCTTGGCGCGATACATGGCAGAATCGGCTTGTTTGATTAAGGTTTCGCTATCTTCTCCATTCAAGGGATAAATGCTAATTCCAATACTTGCTGTTATAAACAGCTCCTGTTCGGCTACCAAGAAAGGAAGGGCCAGCTCCTCCAGTATTTTCTGCGCTACAAGCAGCGCATCTTCGGTTTCATCAATGTGGGGGAGAATAACCGTAAATTCATCACCGCCCAATCTTGATACTGTATCGCCGGTTCGAACGCAGCTCTCCAGCCGTTTGCTAGCATTCTGCAGCAGTTGATCTCCAACTGCATGTCCCAATGTATCATTAATCAGTTTGAAATGGTCGAGATCAATAAACATCAGGGCAGCCCAGTGGCCTTGACGATTGGCCTGCACAATCGCCTGACTCAGCCGGTCATGAAATAGAAATCGATTCGGGAGCCCGGTCAATACATCATAATGGGCCAAATATTTTAAATTTTCTTCCGATAGCTTACGCTCTGTAATATCCGTGAAAACCCCGACATAATTGGAGATTTTACCGTTCTCATTTCTAACCGTATTAATCGTCAACCATTCTGGATAGATTTCCCCATTCTTTCGCTTATTCCAGACCTCGCCCTGCCAGCTGCCCGCTTCATGAATCGATGCCCACATTTGAATATAAAATTCGGCATCCTGCACGCCGGAATGCAGCAGACGCGGAGTTCGACCTAAAGCCTCAGCTTCCGTATAGCCGGTTGTTTCGGAAAACGCCGGATTGACCGATAATATCGATCCTTTTGTATCCGTAATCATGATCCCTTCACTCGCGGTTTCGAATACTCTGGCGTGCAGCTGCAATTTTTTCTCGGACTTCTTGCGCTCCGTTATGTCCATGAAAATGCCTACATAATTGGATATTTTACCCTGCTTATCCCTCACAGTGCTGATCGTCAGCCATTCGAGATATAGCTCCCCATTTTTTCGTTGGTTCCAGATCTCGCCCTGCCAACCGCCCGTTTCATGAATCGTTGCCCACATATGAATATAGAACTCAGGGTTTTGTTTACCGGAGTACAAAATACGCGGCGTTTGACCCACCACTTCCTCCTCCGTATATCCGGTCGTCGTTGTGAACGCTGGATTAACCGATAGGATAACGCCTCCAGAATCTGTAATCATGATGGATTCCATAACCTTTTTAAATACACGTGCATAAAGCCGCAGCTTATCTTTCATGTCCGATTATCACCTCCAGGTCAGCGACTTGTTTCACATGTACATATGGAAAAATCAGGGATCAATTTCAAAAACATTCGTTAAACGAGTCAGCTCGAACAGTTCTTTGACATCCCCCTGTAGACCCTGAATGACCACCCCGCCGCCATGGAGATGGGCTCTCTTCTGAATCGCAACCAATACGCCAAGTCCGGAGCTATCGATATAGTCGACATCGCATAGGTTAAAAACAAAATGCTTATATCCTTTATCCATATAGGGAAACAGCTTCTCCCTTATGATCGTTGCTTCGTCCACATAAATTTTACCCCTAGGCGTTACATTCACCTGTCCGCCAGACACTCGAACATCTAGAAACATTGTTACCCCTCCAGGTCCCTATTTTCCAGTAACACTTCATTGTGAAAAAGCACCAGCTTTTATTCACATAAAGTCCGGTGCTTCTTTCCTTTTACCAAGTGATAAACCCTTTGGAACCGACGCCTGGATGCATAATCATATCCATTAACGGTACTGTATAAGCAATCAATATCAGTGCCACCGATAAGCTGATCCACACACTCCAACGATCCAAGTAGGCCGGAGTCTCTTCCGCTTGTTCCATCGGCTCGCCGATTGGATACTCTGTCACACCCTTTGGTGCCCGAAGCAGGGCGAAGACATTGTACACCATCAACAATACGCCAATGAATAATATCGTGCCGCCAATAGCCATGAATACATAATAGGGCATCCAACTTGCCGCATCCGCATTTCCCTCATAGGTCGTGAATGCCGTTCTCCGCGGTGCACCGAATAATCCGACAAGATGCATCGCACCTGACATAAAGAACATGCCCGCACACCAAATGATCGTTTGAATAATCCCAAGCTTATTCATGCGCTTAGTAAGCACACGGCCCGTTACGGCCGGAAGCAGCCAGTACGTAATTCCGAAGAACGTAAGCGCTACACTAGTCGCAACCGTCAAGTGAAAGTGCCCCGTTACCCATAATGTGTTATGAACCACTGCGTTCATTTGATTACTTGCGTTGATTAAACCGCCTGCGCCGGCTGGAATAAAGATCAGCATACCCAGGAATGGCGCGAAGAATCGCACATCTTTCCAAGGCATGACTTTTATCCAACCGAACAGCCCTTTAGCTCCTTTGGCACGACCATTGATCTCAAACGTTGCAAATAACGAAAATGCGGTCATCAGCGACGGAACGACAACCATGAAGGTCAAGACTACCTGCAGGTACTTCCAGAATGAGCTGATGCCCGGCTCCATCAATTGATGATGAAAGCCAACCGGAATGGAAAACAGCAGAAGGAGGACGAATGACAATCTGGCGAGCGCGTCGCTGTAGATTTTGCCTCCGATAATTTTCGGAATAATCACATACCAGCACATATACGCAGGCATTAACCAGAAATAGACGAGCGGATGGCCGAAGTACCAGAACAGGGTACGGCTGAGCATCACATTAATCGTTTCCACCCATCCGAAAGACCATGGAATAAGCTGAATCAGTACCTCGGCAGCAACCCCGATGGTAGCTATTTGCCACATAAGGAACGTGATAACCGCCATAAATGCAAACAACGGAGAGAGCTTGCCTTGATGCGTCTTTTTCCAATACTTCAATTGATAGAAGATGCCCCACCCGCTAATCCAGCTTCCAACCACCAACAGGGCTAATCCGATGTAAAAGTAAGGAGAAGCTTTCATGGGTGCGTAGAACGTATACAGCACACTCGCTTTTCCTGTCAAAACCATAGCTACCCCGAGGGCTGTTCCCACAGTCATTAAACCAAACCCAAGCCATCCCATACGATTAACAATTGGAAGCAGCTTTCCGCCTAACGTGTATGAAATGCCAGAGTATAGAAAGCCAATAATAAAATAGGTCGTAAAAACGATCGCCATCAAAACACCATGCGCAGTCAGCAGTTCATAATAACCGATGCCGTATGGCAGCTTAACCGTCCCGCTCTTCACTAACGTTTGCAGCAGTCCCGCGATCCCTCCGATGAGCAGTGCAATGAAAGCCACGATGATGTGTGCAACGACCAGCTTCCCGTCTTTGAGATCGAATTTATTTTCAAACCATTCCAATTGCCCTTTCTTCATGCAGACTTCCCCCCTTCTATGCTTTTTCCCGTTATTTCACGATAATCGTCGATTTCATATATTCATGCGCTCCGCCGCAATATTCGTTGCACAAGATAAGGTACTCACCTGGTTTCGTAAACGTATGCCATACTTGGCTGATTTCGCCTGGAACAATCATCATATTTACGTTCGTTCCTGGAATTTCGAAGCCGTGGACGACATCTTGACTCGTTACTACAAATTTGATCGTTGCACCAACAGGAACTTCCATTTTGTCTGGGGCATATCCGAATGTAAAAGCGGTCATTACCGCTTCGTATTCTTTTTCTCCGGTCTTATACAATCCTAGTTTGTCAAAAGGTGCTGTCTCTGCTACTTTCGCAGGATCAATCCGATGATGATGCTCACTTGGCGGTTTCACCCCCATGGCAAACGCAGAAACACCCAAAACGCCAAGGAACACGAACAGCATGCTGATGCCAATTGCTAGCCAAATTTTCTCCAGTTTATGAATATGCATGGTTTAAACCATCCTTTTCTAATCGTGAAATGTGCTACTGTCTGTACAGAAATAATAGAAATACAGCGACCCAAGTTATGGCTAGAAAAGCTCCGAGCAGCATGACCGAGGCAAATGTGCCTTTCAATACTGGCTCTTGTTCCGCCTTGTTTATTCTCATTTGTTCGGGCTGCTCATTACTTAACTTTCTAATACTCATTTCAGACCCACCTCCATGTTAAATTCCAGCTATCCTCATTCTAGGAGCATTCTTCAGAGGCCACTATGATTTATGTCACATTCCGTATATGAGAAATCCTAAATGGTCAAAAATGGAACAATTCCTTACATCCCCGTCTTCACGGTGTGTTGGAAAGCTTCATAATCTTCCATGGTCTTGATGCTCGAAATGAATTTCAGATCGACGCCATTCTTCTGCAAATATTCGTCCCCTAACTCACTCCAGAAAATATGTTCCAGTAAAGCTGAAACCCGAGTTTCACCTTTACCCAGCAGAGGAAGAATCTTAGTCTTGCATTCTCGATCATAAATCCCATGCAGGGGAACTAATTTACCCGATACAAGAGGAACTACAGCCTCAATGCCTTCCCGTTTTCTGTTCCACAAAAGTTCGGCAGCTTTATAAGAAATAAAAGGCATATCACAACCAACAACCCAGACCGATGAATGCTTAGCTAACGACAATCCGGCATGCATGCCCCCAAGCGGTCCATTGCCGGTGTGAAAATCCGTAATGATCCGTACCGAACGATCCAGAATAGGCAGAAACGACTTGGGATCGTTGGTTACAACAATGATTTCATCACACAATATCTTCATCCGATCCACTTGGCGAACAATGAGAGGCTGTCCACCAAATGGAAGTAATGCTTTCAGTTTCCCATTCATTCGACGGTTTGCTCCACCAGCCAAAATGACGCCTGTAAGCATCACCATCACACTCCCTCTATCCGTATTATTGTGAGAAAAAAACACCTACTCTTCTTCAGCGAACTGAGTCAAAGAGTAGGTTCTTTTGGCATATATGAACGTCCTTTGAAAATTACCCGCTCCATTGTGCACACTTATTTATATTTTGGCTTCAAATGGAGTCTATCGATCATTTTATCAAACCATTTGTGAAGATACGGAAGGATCAGATGGTCAACGTCGAACTTGCCTGCGTTAGCGCCTGCGGCGATGATAAAGAATCCAAGAAGGATTAACCATGGGTTGCTGCTAACCGTTCCGGCGAACATATACATAAAGTTCATTAATAACCCAAAGAATATCGCTGCAGTCGTCAGTGCGCCAAGAATCAGACCCAAACCAACTAACAATTCCCCCCAAGGAACTAGCGTATTGAAGACGCCCACATTGGGGAGGGCAAAGCTTTTCAAGAAAGCCACGTAATTCGCGTAAACCATATCCGTAGTTCCCGATTCAAGGACTGGCTTCGCAATTGCACCTTTCAAATAACCCGCTGCGTCAAATGGCTTTGCTCCGGCGATTTTATGCCATCCGGCTGTCATCCACTGCCAACCCACATACAAACGAATAATCGTCAATATCATCGCCGCGTAACGATTTCCCCTTAACCATTTCATCATTTGAACCATCTCCTTTTTTTCTTTTCTGTCTTCATTATATTTTGAAAAAACTTTCCGGTATGTGAAATAGATCACACCAACTAAAAGTTGACAAAAGTGATAAGATTCCACATCTTAATAGGTATGGAGATATGATTTCAAAGGACTTATGGCGGCTTTATGAGGGGAGCAGCGATTTATGGCACGCAAACGTTATAGCAATGCGGATCCAACTGCGAAGGTGAAAACATGGAAGGAAATTCGCCGATGGCAGCAAGAACGGAAAGGGAAAGTCAAGGATCTCACCTTACGCATCGGCCAAGCGGAGCATAAGCAGCAGGAGCTCCTGTTGCATAACCGCGGTGAAACAACGATCACCTGGATTGGACACTCGACTTTCCTGCTGCAGATAGCAGGCTTGACGATCGTTACAGATCCGGTATGGGCGAACCGAATGGGCTTTGCCCGCAGGCTCGAGGCCCCAGGGCTTGCACTCGATGAAATACCGCCGGTTGATATCGTCTTGCTGTCTCATTCGCATTACGATCACCTGCACGTCGGTTCATTGCGCAAGCTGAAAGGCTCGCCTGTTGCCCTAGTGCCTGAAGGACTTGGCGTGAAGATAAGGCGGCTTGGGCTGAGTACAGTCCACGAGCTGCCTTGGTGGGGGAAGACGACGGTCGGGCCGCTGGAGTTTCATTTCGTTCCAGCACAGCATTGGACTCGGCGTACGCTGACGGATACGAACAAGTCGCTTTGGGGAGGCTGGGTGATCAATCACTCAGCAGAGTTATTAGAGGATGGCGCGGAGAAGAACGATGCGATTTATTTTGCCGGAGACAGCGGATATTTCCAAGGCTTCCGCGACATCGGAGCGAGATTTCCGGGTATTCGCTATGCTCTCATGCCGATCGGCGCATACGAGCCGGAGTGGTTTATGGGTATGCAGCACGTTTCGCCAGAGGAGGCGATTCAGGCATTCCTCGATGTTGGAGCCGAAACGTTCATCCCGATGCATTATGGCGCTTTCCGGCTAGCCGATGATACGCCGCAGGAAGCACTTGACCGGTTATTGGCCGATTGGCGGAGAAGGGAGCTCGACTCAAGCCGTCTTAAACTGCTGAAACACGGGGAAACACTGGTGGACCAAGGATAAACGACTCCGTCGTCCTTCTGGGTTAAAACTTATACTTTCTTATCTACTGACAAAGTAAAAGCTGCCCTGGATTAAGCCAATGGCAGCTTTTTGCATTATGATCTTTCATTTTCACTCAATAGCACCGGTATGTCTCAATGTGAAATTTACGCGAACGTTGATTTTTGCTTCTCTGAACATGGGGTGCCACTTTGCTTTCGTTAGCTTTGAGTCTCTTATTTTACTCCGATAGACCTCACCGAACCCGACAACATCAGATTCATTCGCTTGCAAACTCGCGATGAATGTTTCTATTTCCTCCCTCAGCTTTTTTTCGATTTCTTTTTCTAAGGCAGGTATAGACTCGGGCTTATCAAATGAATAAGGATTCGAAATTTCTTGAAGATCCCCGTGTATCGACACTGACACTATAAATTCTGGCACTTTCGTGTCAAGAAGCTTAATTTTACTGCTGCTTTTCGCAGTGGCGAACACAATTTTAACCTCTTTATCTGGATGCTTCATGTACTTCGCTAAAGGTTCGGCGTCTGCTACGAGTTCGAAGATTCCCACCTTTTTCGTATCGAGTAGTACTTTGAGCAGAAATCCTTGCCGCGGTGAAGCTTCATGAACCATCCGGTCATCATGAAACAAAGCAAGTCCTTTGATATAAACTTCATTGCCCTTTCGTTTCAGCAAAGGAACCACTGGATCTTTGCCTACACTGTAATAATCACGAAGAAAATCTTGAAGCGTTGGGGAAGGAAGCTCCTCTCTCTCCGAGTTTTGTCTTAAGTTTTCATAGAGATACATGCCAATATTCGATATTTCCCGATAGCGATGCGTTAGAATATGTGAAGCTTCCTCATCGCTAACGCAAAGGTAAATCATATCGCCGAGCGTTGGGTCACGGGACAAGGTATCAACCAGATCGATGATCCCTTTGGCGGCAAGCTTTTTGCCGTACATGACGACCCGCACTTGTCCTCCAACCAAATATTTGCTAAGCTCTCGATTCGAAGAAACGCGCGAACCTTTACTGGTATATGCTGTGCTGGCGACGACCTGCGTCTTTTCTCTGGCGCTCGGATCGATTTTTTGCAAGACCGATGTTGTAAGAATGCGTTCTTTCTCCAGAGAGTCATATCCGATAATAATGCTGAGTGCCAAATTCTCCAAAATGAATGGTTTGACACATCCCGAGAACAAAACGATTGTGCCGAGCAATAGAGATAGACAAAACGGTCTTCTCACGCATTTCACTCCTCGAGAGTAATCCTAGCGTTGAACGGTTCTTTTTTTAAAGGCATGTACGGTTTTCACCAACAGAAAAAGAAGGGGCGGATAAAGAAAGATCACATAGGTCGATACGGAATTCAAGATAGAGTTCATCTTATATATTTGTCCGTGTTTTTGGAACAGAAAGGAGCATGCGAAAAGAATGACACAGAATACGGCTAACGTCCGCTTTTGATTTAGCTGAAAAACACGCTTCATTCCACGTAGGATGACCCAAGTAAATAACATTAGATTGCAAACTAGGATAAGCATCCAGATCGGAATCGCAATGTATTCGAATCGTTCCAGAAACGGAAATCGGATGATTTTCAGAAAACTAAAAGTAGCCCAAATCGTTTTTGGCATCTGATTTTGACTATAATAAACGATAGAAATGACCATAACGAACAAATAAAACAGGTTGCTAAGAAGAACACCTATTTGAGCGTAACGACTAACGTTTTGTTGATCTCGAATGAACGGGTACAGAAAGTAAATGACCTCGAACCCAGCAATCGTCAGCGGCATTTTACTCACTCCTTGTAACACCTGGGAAGGCGCGGCTTCCATGATTGGGAGCAAAAAACTCCACTGGGCATGCTTGATCGCCGCATAAAAAAGTAGTGTGGTCACGATCCAACAAACAAAACCAAACAGGCACATGCCAATAATGACTCGAATTCCGCCAGTCACGCCATAAGCAATTAACGTAATGAAAAGCAGCATTAGGAGCCACGTCGGAAAATCGGGAAATATCCACGACTGAACAGTTTCAATATACGTGCGGGAGATCGTCAAAACATAGAACGCGAAATACGTCATAAACAGGAGGCTAAGCATCCGCCCTACCCATTTTCCAAATAGTGCATAATGAATACCGAACAAGTCCGCAGAATCATAATGCGCTAACGTGCGAATCATCAACCAGATGGAAAGATGTGCGGCTAAACCGGCCACAACGACCGATATCCAAGCATCATGACCCGCAAATTTAAAAATGACTCGTTGGAATCCGAGCACACCCACCCCCAATTGGGCTTTACTGATTACAAAAACAAGTAGGAACGCTTGAAACATTAATCCTTGCCTCGGTTTATCCGAGATCTCCATTTTTGTCATCACCCGTCTACTCGTCGATGTCTTTTTTCTGCTTCGCTTTATTCTTATTGAACCTTTGCTTATTCGGCGTGCGTGTAAAGGTAGAACGAGCGGAGAGAAGTGGAAAAGGAAGTCGAATGACCGTATCTACCATGTCCCTCCATCGCGGAGGAAAGATCGGATGCATATACGGATGTCCAAGACTCGTTTGACGTAACAGATGCATGAGTAATAAACAAATCGTGAACACAATGCCGATCCCACCCCAAATTCCCGCAGCAATAATCATCGGAAAGCGAACAAATCGGATACTAATGCCCATTAAGTATATGGGGGTGGTAAACGAAGACAGAGCTGCCAAGGCGACAATCATAATTAAGATGTTGCTCGTAAATCCGGCCTGAACCGCCGCTTGTCCGATAACAATACCTCCCACGATGCCCATCGTTTGTCCAACCTTGGTCGGTAGTCTAGCCCCGGCTTCACGAAGAAGCTCGATCGTAATTTCTAGAAATAACGATTCAAACAAAGGCGGAAACGGCACTTTGGAACGCGACTGGGATAGCGGAACAAGCAGACTAGGAGGAATGATCTCATAATGAAACGTTAATGCTGCTACATATGCTGGGGTTAAAAGGATCGAGATGAAGATGGCCAAGAACCTCAATCCTCTTATGAACATCGCAATATTCCAATGCAGGTAATGATCTTCCGGTGATTTGAAAAAATCAAGGAAGGTACTCGGTCCTACAATTGCAAAATTGCTGCCATTGATAAGCAGAACGACTTTACCTTCCAATAAGCTAAAGCTGACACGATCGGGTCGTTCGGTTACGATCATTTGAGGAAAAATGGACATAGAATTGTCTTCTATAAGCTGCACCAGCAGGGTGCTTCCAATGACGCCGTCTATCTCTAGTTCCGAAATACGCTGACGCAGCGTACCCACGGTTTGCTCTTCTGCGACATCTTTCAAGTAAAGCAATTGCACCTGAGTTCTTGTCTTATCACCAATCTCAAATGATTCATTACACAGGTCTTCATGAGCAATAATGCTGCGAACGATACCCAGATTCGTTTCCAATGATTCAGTGAATCCGATCTGAGGCCCGATCACATTCGTTTCGATTTCGGCTATGGATGGAGATCGCCTTGGCTGCTTAGATGTGTTGACCAGTATGGCGTCTGTTTGCCCAACTTTATATACCACTGTCCATCCCCGCAGCAGCAAGAAAATGACTTGCTCCATTTCACAAGTAAGGTCGGTCTGGCCAATAGGAATTAATTCGGCAAGTCCCTCCATCGAGAATGGTTCTAGACGGGTTTGTTGTAGGGAGCTGAGTAGTTGATTGTTAATGAGATTGGAGTCAACTAAATTACAGAAATAAATAACATTAAGGTCATCATTAGCATGTTTGACGATAAGATCCGAACAATTATGGAGCAGGCTTTTCAATGATTCTTCAAAAAGATCAACGGAAACCGGTAATTCCATACATATCACCTTTAACCATAGTATCCATATTTTTCTCTATAGTTATGCATGAGAAACAATGCAAACAGCCTCGCCCTTTTATAAAAGGCGAAGCCAATTGAATTACATTTAAAGGGCTTACTTCAGATAATTAACGGTTGGATTCACACAAGTTGGAAGCGGTTGTCTACCCAGACCTGCTAATAAATTATCCACAGCTAAATGTGCCATGCGATTTCTCGTTTCGTAAGTTGCACTACCTACATGCGGGGTTATTAAGATATTCGAAAGGCTGAGTAACGGATGGTCTCCCGCAATGGGTTCTGGGTCCGTCACATCCAATGCGGCATATGCAATTTGTTTGCTTTTCAATGCTTCGTAAAGGTCCTCGGTATTCACGATAGGCCCGCGTGCCGCATTGATAAAATAAGCTGAGGGCTTCATCTGCGCAAACTCCTCCGCTCCAAACATTCCCCGGCTTTTATTCGATAAAGGAACGAGAGTTATGATAAAGTCGGACTCTTGCAGCAAGTCTCTAAAGTCGACATATCTCGCTTCGAGTAACTGATCATCCATACGCCTTGTACGGTTATGGTAAATAATGTTCAGCCCGCACGCCTTAGCTCTCCTAGCTACAGCGCAGCCGATATCTCCCATGCCTACGATACCGAGAGTTTTCCCAAATAAATCTACACCGAATGGGATGTTGTTATTAGTTGCCCAACGGCCTGATTTGACGAAATCCCAACATTCATGAATTCGGCGAGCTGCGCTCAGTAGTAAGGCAAAGGTTAAATCTGCCGTTGTTTCGACAAGCACACCTGGTGTATTTCCGAAGGGGATTCCCCTCCTTGTGCAGGCATCGATATCTATATTATCGTACCCTACCGATGATTGTGCTACTACTCTTAGTTGAGGTGCATTAGCCAACAAATCTTCGTCTACCTTTACATCACCTGTGCTGAATAAACCCTCCGCATCTCTTAACCATTCGAGTAATAATGTCCGTGGGATCGGTTCTGCTTCTTTCCAAACCTTTACCTCACAATGCTGTTCAATTCTTTCCATGGCAGCAGGCCATGTTTCTTTGGTTAATACTACCTTATATTTCGCCATAAAGGTTCTCCCCTCCCTATCATGCAAATATACCAACCCCTCCACAGATCATGGAGTGATCGGTAATTTACCTTTCGCTATTTTCCAGCAGCTTTCACCGCTTGAATTAATCTGAATAATTGCTTGGTTGTACTTCTTAGATGATATCGCGTTTCAATAGGATCCATGGCTTGTTCAAGTGACATAGGAGCGCTGATAATGGAATGAAAAGAAGTAATGCCTAGATCGTTCAGTACCGAGGCCTCTTTGGTAACTCCCCCGGCTAACGCAATAACTGGGATACCTTGGGCACGCGCAAGCGCAGCAACTCCCAATGGAGCCTTGCCCATCGACGTTTGTCCATCCAGTTTCCCTTCTCCTGTTATCACGAAATCGGCTCCTTCCAAACTCTCCTTTAATCCGATCCTGTCCAGCATCAGACCAACACCAGATTGCATTTCAGCCTTTAAAAAAGCAGCAAAGGCTGCTCCAAGTCCACCAGCCGCACCCGCTCCGGGGATGTCTTGAAGGTTTACACCAAGTTCCCTCTCTACGACTCCGGCAAACAAGGATAAGCCACGATCCAGCTCCTCCACCATGGCGGGATTTGCTCCTTTTTGAGGGGCAAACACGTAAGCCGCTCCATTAGGTCCGTACAGCGGATTGTTGACGTCGCAGGCAATCTTAAACTCACATTGTCTCAATTCCGGAGAGACGCGGGCCGAATCAATTCGATGGATCTTGCTTAGGGCATTCCCGCCTGGACCGACATCATTGCCCTCTTGGTCCTTGAAACGGTAGCCTAAAGCCTGAAGCATACCCACCCCCGCATCGTTCGTGGCACTTCCGCCGAGTCCAATGATAAATTCACGGCAGCCTTGCCTCATCGCATGTGCAATGAGTTCACCGACTCCATAGGTTGTCGTAAGCATCGGATTCCTGTATGCCTCAGGCACTAGCGGCAATCCGCAGGCTGCCGCCACCTCAATCACAGCTGTTTTTCCGTTACCTGTTATTCCATAGGTTGCCTGAACCGGCTCCAGAAGGGGGCCTGTAACCATAACAGATTGAAGCTGTCCGCCCGTTGCGTGTACAAGCGCTTCTACCGTTCCTTCACCGCCATCGGCTATAGGAAAACTCACAATATCCGCATTAAGGTAAACCTCTTTAATGCCCAAAGCGATCTCTCTGCTTCCTTCCATCGATGAAACGCTGCCCTTAAAAGAATCGATAGCTATGACCACTTTCATAAGCTAAGCCCCCTCTTATTTCGTTCACATTTCTTTTAGTTTACACAAATTTGGGCAACCAGTCATTCATTGCATGTCGGCACAATAGTTAACCGAGACCTTCGGATGCCACTTTTTGTGGGAAACGGACTTCAAAAAGCGTACGAATTAAACTGCTCTGGGCAGAAATTGTGCCTTGATGCTGTGCAACAATGTTCTTTGCTATGGACAAGCCAAGGCCAGTGCTCCCCTCACGATGTGTTCGCGCTTGATCGCCGGTAAAAAACATATCGAAGATATGCGGCAGCTCTTCCGGAGGAATGCAATCCCCATAATTAACCACTTGAATCACCACATCTTCTGCTTCCATATGGCAATGAATATCAATAAACTGACCATCTTTTCCATAGCGAATGGCATTCGTCAACAGATTTTCAAATACGCGTGCCAACAGCTCACCGTCGCCCCAAACAGTCAAATGCGGAGTCACATTCAAACGGGTTGTTACATTATTTTTCTCAAAGGCAGGGTATAACTCCTCGTTTAACTGGATGAGCAGCTCACTCAGATCGATTTGCTTTTTTTCAATGGTAAGCTTGCCATAGTTCATTCGAGTGATTTCGAATAGCTCGTCAATGAGCTTTTCCAAACGTTGAGACTTGGTATAAGCAATGCTCGTATAGTGCTTGATTTGGTCTGCTGTCAGCTGATCGTCCTGAAGAATGAAATCCAAATAACCTAAAACGGATGTCAGCGGCGTACGCAAATCATGAGCCAAATTCAACACCAATTGTTCCTTGCTGTTTTCTGCAAAGTCTCCTCTCTCCAAAGCTTGCTGCAATTTTTCACTTGCCAGGTTGATATCTCTCGCAATATCCCCGAATTCATCCTTGGATGGAATTAGTATACGATTATTGAAATCGCCATTCGCAAGCTGTTTTATTCCGTTGGATATTTCATTGAAATACGCGGCGTATCTATTGGTGAGAAGAAAGAAAAACAAAATCGAGAGAGGAATGAAAATAAGCAAAAAGAAGTTAATATCCCCAATTTCTCTTATCATAAACCGGACTTTAGTCAATGGATTTTCCCACTTGGTCGTATAATAATAGAGTTGGAGGGCTTTATAGATCATATAGGTAATGGCAGCGGAAAAAAGCATGCTTAAACCAAAGAGTTGAATCATTTTAAATCGAAAGCTTCGGATCATTTCAGCCATTGAATGTATACCCCACACCCCAAACGGTTTTGATCAATTTGTTTTTATGAACGTCTTCTCCAAGCTTCTTCCGTAAAGTACGAATATGCACCATAACCGTATTGCTACCTTCATAATAGGTATCGCCCCACACCTGCTGAAAAATATTTTCCGCGCTAAAGACTTTCTTCGGATAACTGGCCAGCAGATACAGAATATCAAACTCTTTCGGAGTTATCTCAATCGTTTCACCATAGAGGCTAACGGTGCGTTGTTCAGGATAAATGATCATTCCACCCGCTTCCAAAACAGACTTGTTTGCTGCTGGCGGCTGATTCAACTGCGTGGAACGCCTCAGCTGAGCATTCACGCGAGCGACTAATTCCATCGGGTTGAACGGTTTGGTTACATAATCATCCGCTCCATTTACTAGTCCTGTAATCTTATCAAGGTCGGTCGCTTTGGCGCTTAAAAAAATGATAGGCAGATGATGCTGAGTTCGAATTTGCCTTGTTGCTTCATAGCCGTTCAGTTTGGGCATCATAATATCTAAAATCGCCAAATCAATGGAATGCGTCTGAACAGCAGTAATAGCTTCCTGTCCATTAGCAACTTTAATGCAGCGGTAACCCTCTTTTTTTAAATGCAACTCAATCAGATCGGCAATTTCTGCCTCATCATCCGCTATCAGAATTGTGATCGACTTCATTCGTTCCACCCCTGTATGACCTTAGTATCGCTTTTATTGTATCAGATGGAGCTACCTCTTGCTTGGTTAGCACTTGATGTAGTAACTAACATAGCGAATAATTTGAAAGTAATGAAACCGAGCAAGCCCCCGCTTGAATTTAGTATTAGATCATCTACATCATAACGTCCAATAGAGAAAAAAGCCTGCGCTAATTCCAGGATTAGACTTAAACCTAATGAAAGAATGAACGCGTCTATCCATGATACTTTTTTGTTTCTTAACATTAAACCAAGAAGAATACCGTACGGCATGAATATCGCAAAATTCCCAACCAGGTTAACTAGACCATGACTCGTTATACTATGAATCGTTCTGGATATTTCTTTAAAGGGAATCAGATTCCCTTTTTGGAATTGCCTGCTGATATAATCAGGGTTTCCCAGACTCACCTTAAGCTGCTTCCAGAGAAATGTCATGTCAACTGAACCAAACTTAAATAGAATAATTTTGAATAACGTGTACACATAAACGGTAAACAGTACTTGAATTGTAATATCTTTCAACATGATCTTATGTTTCATATGCCATTCTCACCTTCTTGAGACTCATAAGCCCTGATCATGAATATACGGTCACAATGATGCCGTCCATATTGTTGCCTGATATCTGATAGCGACCATTCGCTGGCACAGGGATAGTTGTGTTTTTGGAGACAGGATAGTAGGAGATCTCATAGGTTTGGCGATCTACAATAGTCCTAATGGTCTTCTTTTCTTTCAAGAAATCCAAATATTGTTCTAGGACAAAATTCTTTTCCTGCATAATTGCACTGTGCGGCAAACCAACATAGCGGAAATGCCAGGGCTCAAACTGAATACCTGTAATTGCAGTTTTGTCAGCCGGATAACGCAAGATAAACCCGTATCTCGATGCGTTTTTTTTCAGCCACTTTCCTTCAGGCGCTTGACTCATCTCCGATTGTGTAGATCCGATATCCAGCGATAAACCTAAATTGTGTTCGCTATAGCCTGCTGGCAACGCATATTTAGCCCCCATTTGTTGATAGAGTTTATTTTGTTCTTTATTGTCCCGATAACCGCTGCTGATTAAAAATCGGCTAACCCCATCTTTTTCTGCAGCTCCTATCATTTCTGTAAATTTTTGCACCAAGTCCGGCGACAACCGAATCGTTTTATCCAGCACAATGAATCCATTCAGCAGTTCCTTATGCTGAGACAGATTGACCGCTTCGGACTCTTCGCCACCTGGGGGTACAGGATGATCCTTATTGACCAACAACAAATTGCCTTTATAAATCTGATCTTTTGTTACTTTAAGCTCTTTCATTTGAGGAGTCACCTTTTGAGCTTGATTAGCTTCTTCCAGTGATTTCTCGTTAACGACTTTCAGTTTATGTTGAGCAACTCCATAGCCAAGCAGTAATAGTATAATGAACCCAAAAAACCACTTCTTCATCCTTAGTTTCCTCCTAGCCATTCATTTACACTAGGATAAGGAAAACTATTTAAAAAGAAATGGGGTTAAAAATAAAATTTTCATTAAACTTGTTATAAGAAGCCATTCTGGAATTTGATTGGTTTGAACTAATATAATTAGTATAGGAAGCTATGTATAACAAAATCAAAAAAGAACTTCCCCTACATACATAGGAAAGTTCTCTTAATAGCCTAACCAACTTCATTTCCTGTGGTTCCTTTATAATGATGAGTATGTGGATGCATGCCATTAATAGTTGTAAATCCTTCAAAATAATGAACATGCCCTCCAGTGGGAAGATCGATTGCTGGACCTGTTGTTCCTTCAATACTATGAGTGTGACCGTCATTCATAGAAGTAACCGTATGATAACGATGAAAGTGAGGGACGCCTGTCGGAGCTGGCTCCGTTATGCCAACGTATTCGTGTACGTGCCCATCATTTAATGAAGTAATTCCTGAAAACATATGCCGATGCAAGTATGGCCTGCCATCCCAAGAAGTAATGTACAATCCATGCGAATGATCTGATAATGAGTCGTTTGAGTGAAATACAAAACCTGATACAGGTATCTTATTCATGCCTTAACTCCTTTATCCCAATTTACTCACACTATGAAGGTTTAAAGGGATTTGACATAGGCATCCGCGCAAGTGAAGAATTATTCTCGGAACCATCTGCTTATTTACTTAGGCATCTGTAAGGAGGTCGGCTAAACCGACCTCGAGCCCAACAATTCAAACTTTTTTGCTTTCTCCTTTATATATTCCGCAGTTCTTAATGCAAGCGACATGACCGTATTGGTTGGATTGCCGGCGCCCGATGTTACAAAAATACTCGCATCGCATATAAACAGGTTAGGAATGTCATGGGTTTGTCCAAAAGAATTGACCACTGAAGATTTGGGGTCATTCCCCATACGGCAGCCCCCCATCATATGAGCGGTGTCGGGAACAACGTATTCGACTTTCCCGCCTGCTGCCTCGAGTATTGTACTCATATTGTCGACGGCATGATCAATGAGTTTCTGATCGTTATCGCCATAGCTGAATGTTACTTTTGCACGCGGCAATCCATATTCGTCTTTTTCATCCGCCAGCGTGACCCGGTTCATTGGACTCGGAAGTACTTCCCCGACTAAAGTAACTCTTCCGTAGTAATTATAATTCAACATCGTCTCTCTGAGACGCTCCCCCCACACGGGTCCACCTTCCGCTTGCGAAATGCCTTTCGAAAACTCGACCGGTCTCGCTCCATGAGAATGAAGGGTATATCCACGAGCAAAGTTGTTTTTGGAATCAGTACGGTAGAAATCTTGTGTTGTAGCTAATACGGGTGTACCCTTATACAGCCTGATTTCTTCATCAAATCTGGCGTAAACGTCTTGAGAGCTGTGAACCATAATAGATTTCCCAACCCAACCGCTGCTATTGGCTAGCCCGTCCGGACACTGAGAATTTGCAGAGTTAAGAAGCAATCGCGGCGTTTCTACAACATAGGCAGACAAAATCACAATTTTAGCTTTTTGCTCATAAGTTCTTCCGTCATGTACGAAGGTGATACCTTTCGCCACCCCGTCTTTTCCCATTAACACCTGCGTAACCATGCAATCGGCTAACACTTCTGCCCCAGCTTTGATTGCTTTAGGAATATGTACGATGAGGGTGCTAAATTTAGCATCGGGCATACATCCTTGATTGCAAAAGCCTCGATTGATGCATGGAGGACGGCCTTCGAATGGTGCGGATAGGATAGCAAGTGGAGCTACAGACGAGCGGATCCCAAGCTTTTCACAACCGTTCATAAACATATACGCGTTTGGACTAAGAGGCTCCCTTTCGGGATAAGGATAGGGGCCGTGGTAATTCCCCCATGGAAAGTGCTTAGGCCCAGATACGGCAATTTCCTTTTCGACCCTGGCATAGAAAGGCTCTAAATCCTCATAGCTAATCGGCCAATCTTCTGCGACACCATCCATTGTCCTCGCTTTAAAATCAGCGTCATGAAATCGTAAAAAGACAGCCGTAAAATGCACCGTCCCTCCACCGATACCCCGACCGGAATTGTTGTGCCCCATCGTTAACGGGTTGCTTCCATCTACGATTCTAGTATCCTGCCACCCTAAGTTTTGCATCGTAAGCTCATCACTAGCTAAATCTTTTTGAGTATCACGGAATGGGCCTGCATCCAGGACTACCACGCTCATTCCTGCTTCGCTCAATTCTTTGGCGAGTACACCTCCGGCTGCCCCTGCCCCAACTATAACTACATCTACTTCTTCATTCCCGTATTTTCGTTTCATCATTGTTCCGGTTGCGCCTCCCATGGATCCAATTGCCCCAGCTGCGTACGTACGTATCCACGCGGATAAGCCGGACCTGCATAACCATCAATATCCAATGCTATAAAAGAAGAACCACAAAGTGATTGAACTCTTTGGGTATGGTCATCCCACTCATCTAACTCATTCATGATATCGTAAGAGGGGTAGCAGCTACTCGTTAGCATAGAATCACCTCACCTCCCAATATATGGCAATTAAACCGAGAACACTCACAGCGGAGAACAATAAAGGAAGTATGATTGGCGGGCCGATGAGAAAGTTGCGCAAAGCCCATCCTCCAACCCGAACACCTACTCCCCGAAAATGGAAATAGAAACCAACCAGACCGAACAAAACGCCCAGCCACATTAGAACCTGAAATAAATTACGCAGCCAATAAACGTTATACCAAGTCAAAATAATACCCGCTATAAAAAAAATGGGAGCTGAAATGACGGGGACCCACATCGCTTTATTGTGAAAATTTTGCCGATAATGAAACATCGTTACTTGGATACCAAGAGCTAGAAATGCCAAACCGACGAACAGAATGAGAGTCCGGTCAATGGACCAATTGTGCCAATTCATGCTATACCTCATTTCATAAACAATATAGTCGCAACTAATTATTTCCTGCTTCCCGAGAAATTATTACATATATTAACAAAGGCTGTGTCTCTATGGACGCAACTTTAATTTATTGTATATTTATCCCTTTTTTAATAAATCCTACTTATACAACACATCATAATTTGAAAGGGTATATCTCCTTGTTGATTCGTAAAATAGAAACATTTCCACTCTTTTATCATCTTCCTAAACCATACGGAGATGCCAACGGTTTAAAAACGTATCGAACCTGTTATCTGATTCGGATAACGACTGATTTAGGTGTCGAAGGTTGGGGAGAATGCGTTGATTGGCTGCCAACCTTGCATAAAGGCTTTCAGGAGCGAATCATTCCCTATCTAATCGGTAAGTCAGTTACTGACAGAATTACCTTGGTTCGTACCTTGAAAAAATGGCATTCCCGTTCATCTGCGGCCGTTAGTATGGCATTAACAGAGATTATGGCCAAGACATGCAATGTATCCGTGTGTGACTTTTGGGGAGGGAAGTTTCGAGAGAATGTGCCCGTGTATGCTTCGTTTCAGTCCTATTCAGATGAAGCAAATTGGCAAAAACATTCCCTGAAAGCTATTGAGCAGGCAATCCATCAAGGATTTGATAAAATTAAGGTAAAAATAGGCGGTAAATCAATCCACGAGGATCAACAACATATAAAGATGGTTCAGACATTGTTACAAGAAAAGATTGGTTTAGCTTTGGACGCCAATCAAAGCTATGACATAATTGCAGCTTTACGCTGGCAGTCTATGCTTGATACGTGGCCTAATCTTTTATGGTTTGAAGAGCCGCTTGAGATTAGTCGCATTACTGAATACGTATGGCTAAGAAGTCGTTTGTCTGCTCCTCTGGCCGGCGGTGAGAACCTCGAAAAAGCAGCAGATTTCATGCCTATTTTTCTCCAATATGCTCTTGATTTTATAACGCCGGATACTCTGCATGTGGCTGGTATTGACGGTTACAGGGAAACATTAAGCCTTGCTAGAAGCTTTGGGACCCGCGTAACTCCACATTCATATGACGGTGCATTATCACGCTTATACGCCATCTTCGCTCATGCTTGTTTGGAGCCTTGGGGCAAGATGGGAGAAGACTCAATCGAACCTCTTGAATGGGACGTCATGGATAATCCTTTTACAAAATTAATCGGAATTCAACCTTCGAATAGTGAAATCTCTATACCAAGCGGTACTGGAATTGGACTCGAGATTGATAGTGAGATGCTTGCTTTCTATCAATGGGATGGGAATAGTTATGGATAAATCCAATACCAATTTGTGAGGAGTAATACATGGATGACAACAAAGTTATCTAATTCGCTCAATAAGAGCCGTTCTTTCCTTACAGTTGCAGAGGCTATATTGGAACAACTTCAACTCTGGAATGTCAAACGGATTTATGGAGTAGTTGGGGATTCTGTATTTGGACTAATGAGTGCTCTTTATAAACCTAAACAAATTAGAAAAACAGCAGTCCAAATTAACCTTTGAACTGCTGTTTTTACTATTATTCCAACGAATTATTCATGTCATTAATGACGCCGTTGTGATTTATGGTTTAAGTTGAAATAGCATCTAAACGGCAGCTTCTCGACACACGGCGCATCCGAAACCTGAGTTCCCCGAGATAACCGTTTCGGTTATTCGGTCACCTCCTAAACGGATGCAAGGATATCATGGAATTGTGCTTCGCTCCGTTACAACCGGTCGGTATGAACGGTCTTGCCTTCATAGAACAAACGATCCGCGGCCACTTCTTTCTCTTTGGCCGACAAGGAGGCTGCGGGTAATTTATAGATGGCAGTTTTACTGCCTGAAGAGGAAACATATCGTTCCAAATGACTCCGCCCCAGCGGTCGATCATAATAACCTGGCACATATTTGTCCAGCATGACCTGCATGGCTTCCGTTGCCTCGTTTATATCGGTTACGCGAAGCAAGGAACCTTCGATGATGACACTCATATAGGCGGTATCTGTTCCGGCCGGGATCGGACTCGTGATAGTCCCATAATTCTCACTGACTGTGAAACAGGCTAGAGGGTTATGGTCGATGTAAGTGACTTTTCTTCCTTCTTCTGCCCCATGAAAATAGACGGCGTCGTTCAGCCAAACGAAATTGAGTGGAATGACATAGGGGACGTCTTCTGAAGATAAGCCGAGAAAACCAGTCCGGGCCTGTTTGAGAAAGTGCTGGATTTTGCCGGTATCCGTACATTTGCGTTTCTGATTGAGATTGGGGAACATCGTATTCATCACCTTTTTACATAGTTTAGGATAACTAACAAAGCCAGATCTGGATAAGGAAATTAAAGAAATCCATATTTGGTTTAAACCATTTGCTTTGCTACACTTTAAAATCACTTGTCGAAGAATTGATCTAGCGTACCCCAAAGTTTTCAGTTGTACTCCTGAACAAGCTTCATAAGTTATGGAAAGTAGCGCATTTTTTCATCGATAACACATTGTAACTATCTATCTAATTAAAGATAGTTACAAATCACACTTTATCATGAAGCACCATGACCGTCAAGTCACTAGCTAAGTAATGATTTGAGTGTTACAATAAAGACATTCCACATGAATACAAGGGAGCTGCGACGCGATGTTATGGGACGATTTTCTGAAAAGCGATTATCACGACTGGAGAGGCAGCGGTCATTCCGAAGATTTTCTGGACAAACCGGGATGGTTGGAACAATGGCTGGCTATCCACAACCTTCCCTATCCCGGCGCTCCATCCGCGGAACAATTGGATGAGCTGAAACGGTTGCGAGGGCACATACTTCGTATCGTCCAAAAGCTGACGGTGCGCGATTCCGTAGACCCTACAAATCTCGAGGGGTTGAACCGGGCTCTATCGGGCGGACCCATGATCCTACGCATAGCGGATTCGGATTCCGATTATCGCTTGGAATCCACTCCTTTACAAAAAGGCTGGCCCCGCATCGGAGCGGAAGTGGCCGCTTCCTTCGGCCGCTTACTCGCGGAGAGCGATCCTACCCGCTTGCGTATTTGCGGCAATCCGGATTGCAAGGTGGTCTACTACGACGAAACTCGGAACCGCTCCAAACGGTTCTGCGATGATAAAGCATGCGGTAACCTAATGAAGGTCCGACGGTTCCGCGCACGCCAAAAAGCCGCTAAAACCAGCGGCTCCTCGATACACGGCTCGTCCGAAACTTGATTCCCCCATTTACGGTCAAAGAAGGCATCGACGCCCCCGCATGGAAATTAAATGGTGATTCTTCACTTCATCTAAACATTAGAGGGCCCATTCGGGTCTTCTTGTACTTTTCTATTAAACTTTTACATCGTTATTTTTTTAGGTTTGCTTTCATAAGAGAGGCAATCTTTTGTTCGTCTCCATTCTGAATCCGTTCCAGTTGATTAATGACAAGTTCTTGCCTTTGTACGGAATGGTTTTGACTTAACTTTGCTTTTCCCTCTATCTTGTTGATTCTTATTTTGAATCCTTGAATCCCTTTACTCAGCCCAGCGATAAAGTCTGCATCTACCTCTTGCAATCTATATGAACTATCAGGGGCTTCATACTTCAATACCATTTCATGCAAGGAATCCATTAACTCTTTTTCATCATCAATAAGTTGGACTTCACCGTTTACATGAACAGTTACATAATTCCATGTTGGAACTGCTTTATTTGTTTCATACCATGAAGGAGAGATATAGCAATGCGGACCATGAAAAATAGCTAAGACAATTTGATTGCTAATATCCTTCCACTGAGGATTCGGACGTGCAAAATGCCCATATAAGTATTTGTTCTCCTTATCCAAAATTAATGGTAAATGAGTAGCAAAGGGTACTCCATTTTGTTGTGAAAACAGTGTTGCAAAGCTATGTTCTCTGATAATGTCGTAAGCGACTTTTATTTCATCCATGTGAAAGTGTGAAGGAATATACATGGTTTTCTCCTCCTCGTTTGTCGGAAAATGTTAGATGAGTGTTTTGGTCATTATAAAGTCTATTTGTTCTTCATCACCCATATAGAAAGAGTGGGCCCCTGTTTGAACAAAGCCCAATTTGTTATAAAAGGTAATTGCGCTCTCATTTTTTTCCCAAACCCCTAGCCAGATCTTCTCTTTATTCCGCTCTATCGCTATTTCTAAAGCTTTATTTATTAGATATTTACCAAGCCCCTGTCTATGAAATTTTCCCCTTATATAAATCCTCTCGATTTCAAGCGAATCATTGCCCATTCTTTCAGTTTGAGAATCAATGGTGTTTAGCTTTAAATACCCGGCAATTTCCTCATTAGAATAAATAAAATAGAATTCCGAAGAGATATTTGATAATTCTTTTTCTAATTGTTTTAAGTTAAATGCTTTTTCCAAGTAGGCTTTCATATTTTCAGGTGAATTTTGATTCTTAAATGTCTCATTAAATGTCTCAACACTAATTTCTTGAAGTAATGCTAGATCTTCAAATGTGCACTTTTTTATATGTATTGTCATTTTATTTGTCCTCCTTTTACTAAATCAATAATTTCTCTTGTTTCCCTTTTTTACAAACTCCCAGTCTTTTTCCACATTTTTTCTGACTCTTTGCAGCAGGTTAAAAATCGTTTCTACTTCACTTTCAGAGAATCCAGAGAGTGCGACCATATTGGAATAATCGTTTTCCCTTTTTATATAAGGGTAAACAGTCTTCCCTTTCTCTGTAGGAAATAGTTTTTTAATTTTTTGGTTATATGGATCATCATTCTTTTCAATGAATCCATTAATCTCCAGTTTCTTTATAGCACGAGCAGCTGTTGTTCGGTCTACCTTTATCATTTCAGCTAACTTTTCTTGAATAATTCCTGGATTTTCATATATTCGCACAAGGTACAAGTACTGTCCTTTTGTAAGGTCATATTTTTTAAATTCGATATTACTTATAGAATCTAATGCCCTAGCAATCATTCCAACCTCACGTAGAATTTCCTTCATAATTGCAACTCCACTAATATTGTATTTTTAAAACGTCGTAAAAAAATAGTACATCATTTTTGTTGTATTTACAACAAAAATTCCTGCAGGCTTTTCCATACTAACCTCCCTTTACTTGAATGAAAGCCAAAAAGAAGCCGCCTCAAGGCCGCTCCTCTTCCACTAGCGTTCGCCGTTACTTCAATAGACCCATAAACTGAGTATGCCCAAAAATTTTACTTCACTTATATATGGGATTAAATTGTCTGTTTGGATATCGCGCCAAAATATTCTACAACTACCTCACGGAATTCCAGAGCCGCCCGCGAAATATATCGACTCCTGTGCCATAATAAAGCTATCTCCCGTACCACTTCGTGAGTCTCTACTTGGAGATATTTGATTTGTTCCCGTGAATTCCTTGCCGTGCTTGGTATGAAGGCTATGCCAATTTCGGCTTCCACAAGAGTGATAAGCCTTGCAGGTTCATCCCCCTCATACACATATTTAGGTACAAATCCAACCGATTTGCATACAGAGTCCATTATATCGCGAGTACCGTAGCCTTTCTTTACTCCTACAAACCATTCATCCTTTAGCTCTGTCAAGGATACGCTGCTTCGATCTGCCAGTCGATGCCCCTTTGGAACAGCTACAAGGATTGGGTCGATATACACGATTTGACATTCGATGTCATCCCCTTCTATAGGAGGTGAGGACAAGCAAAAATCAACCTCCCCTCTATCAAGAAGCGTAACCATTTCCTGCGTGGTCAGCATTTGCACATGAAATTGAATATTTGGCCGCTTTTTCCGAAACTCTCGAAGGATATTTGGTAATATGCTAGCGGTGGTCACCCCCAATTCTAGAGTGCCATGATCCGGGCTGGATAAATCGCTAAGCTCCAGCTTCCCCTGTTCCAATTCAAACAAAGCCCTTTCTGCACGGCGAAGGAATCTGCTTCCGAACTCATTCAATCGCAGCTTCCTACCTATTCGATCGAATAGAGGGACCCCTAGATCCTCCTCCAAGCGTTGAATCGTTTTGCTTAGTGACGATTGAGTAACGTGCAGAATTCGTGCTGCTTCGGTCACATGTTCCAAACGAGCTACCGCGAGAAAATATTGCAGTTGAAGAAGTTCCATTTCACACTCTCCATTCATTCCCTCAAGTCAATGAGATTATAACATGAAATGTATTGGAATAAATAACCGATTTCAAGTACGATGACAATTAGACGCTTGGGGGTGGGGGGCCAAAAATGAGTGCTCGCCAACAGGTGGTTAATGATTTCAGTTGGTCTAGGGATACTATTGAATAGTAAATAGGACGGACTTCATGGAAAGGATTACACATCATGAATCGTAAATTCGTTTCTCTGCAATACATGCAGAAAAACCCCTAATTTGTGGTTGGTCTATATACCGATGCCTACACCGATGTATAAGTCGGAGTGGGCATCGGTATATTTATGTTCTTTATACGCTGAAACTTCTCCACGCCTTACTCCTTCAGCGACAAATTATGCTTGATTGGAAAGTTCAATTAGATAAAGCACGAAAAAATAGAATGATTCCGTTAGATATCGTCGTATTGTAAAAACACGGAGGTGATGAAATGAGCGAGAACAAAATTACATCCGACTTGCTTCGCGGACATACCGATACGATGATTTTACGTCTCTTATCCGAAGCTGACCGCTATGGGTACGAAATTGTCAAACTGATCGCCGAGCGCTCGGGCGGCGAGTATGAATTAAAGGAAGCCACGATGTATTCCAGCGTCCGGCGGCTTGAAACAGACGGCGATATCGAGTGATATTGGGGCGATGAATCTGGGCGTTATGCTTGGACGTTCCATGCGCCATATTTTTCGCAGTATGGACACCATCTTCACGGTCTGCATCACTCCGATTGCCATGATGCTGCTGTTCGTCTATGTGTTTGGCGGCGCAATCCAAACCGGTACGGATAACTATGTGAACTACCTGTTGTCCGGTATCCTGCTGATTGCGATTGCAAGCGGTATATCCTATACGGCTTACCGCCTGTTTTTGGATAAGCAACGTGGCATATTCGAGCGGTTTCACTCCATGCCGATTTCACGTTCCACCTTACTGTGGGGGCATGTGCTGACCTCACTGGTATCCAACGCCCTATCGGTTGTCGTCATCATTCTCGTAGCGTTGATTATGGGTTTTCGTTCGTCAGCAGGAATACTGCCATGGCTTGCCGTAGCAGGCATACTCGCGTTGTTTACACTGGCCTTAACTTGGGTCGCGGCGATTTCCGGACTGTCTGCAAAAACGGTGGATGGCGCAAGCGCCTCGGCAGCCCTTTTGTATTGAACTATCGTTCTGCGTCAGCATAGAAATTTCAAATGGGATACCTTACCCACTTCTTCAACTAATCTATAATTTCACGCTCGTATAAATTTGCGCTCCACCCACGACCGTCGTATCTCCCCTGGAAAACCAATCCTTGACTAAGGTAGTATTGATTTAACGCTGGGTTATCCGCCATGCAGTCTAATCTTAACCATTTCTTTCCTTCGTTCTTTATATAGTCTTTCGCCCAAGTAAGGAAATGGCTTCCGATCCCCTGTCCCTTATACTTTCGCAAAACAACTAACCTGTGAATGTAACCCGCATTATCATGAAATAATTCTCCCCATATTTCCTCGTACTTCCACTGGATAGAGAAACAACCCACAAGCTCACCCTCCAGGTATGCGACAAATACATCTTTCTCACGAATAAATTGCTCCAAATAATTCATCGTAAACGTATCTTCGTTCCACTGAATGATACCTTGCGAGGAGCGAATCCATTTAGCTGCTTCTACATATAATTTCTGCACCTCGTCTAAGTCTTCAATTAGAGCTTTTCTAATATCAATCCATTGGCTATTAAGTTTACCTTTACGGGGCTTTCGATCTGATAAATCAACCAATGCAATTCCCCCTTAAAATAGAAAAGTATTCGGTCATTTGACCAAATACTTTGCCCAGGCGAACGGCTTTTATGAAATATGCGCTCCCCCGTAGTGATCTACGTTTTCGCCAGTCACTCATACCAAATATTTACTATAGTATAAGCTGGAAAATATAAGGAAATCAAGGATTTTATTACGTTATTCTCCCGTTAGTGCAATTGGATGGCGACTTTCACTTGCGTAGCATTTTGTCAGTACCTGACGGCCATCTTTCTTACTTTTTTCGGCTAAGAATACATGATCTTGTCTTACTTGCTCTGCATAGCAAGCCAATCCATCAAAGATACTTCCTTCCCCTCCACTACGACCGGCTTCCCGTCATAATCCAGGTGACAGTCATCGTTCAGGGCATATATCCAGGAGAAATGCCCTATATAGTTAAAGGGTTCTCCCTTTTCATCCGCAAACAAGCCATGGATGTCCACAACCTTATCAAAGAACGAGAAATGCACATTCTTCGCACCGGCCTCAATCAAGCGCTTATAAGTCGGTATTACAGTTTCCTCCGGTTTTACAATCAAATCATCCTTGGAATGGGTAAACCAAATCGGCACATGCTTAATCGCTTCGATATCCGCATCACGGATGACGTCATTGAAAAGCGCTTCGCATACAGGATATGCAGCAGCGAAGAAATCCGGATAGTCGAGCACCATACGCATGGTCATAAATCCCCCATTGGAGCAGCCGCCGATATAGATCCGGTTAGTGTCGATTGCCGCATCATTCCTGAAAATGAACTCATCAATCAGAGCCTTCAAGGCCTCTCCGTACTTGGACTTACCTGATCTGCCGTACTGTCCGCTGCCGTCGTTCATCCAGAAGGTCGGTGTCTGAGGTACCAACATGTAAGCTCCGCCAAACTTGGCTTGGATTGCATCGCTGGCCAGGTTCACCACCTTGTTGCCCGTATAAGCGATGGTCGGATCCTGTCCACCCTCTCCAGCTCCGTGCAACCAGATGATGAGTGGCCGCCTGCCGTTTCCAGTCTGCGGCACGAAGTAGCCGTACTTTAGCGGCTCCTCTTCATAAGAGGAAATGCCGTGCAGGAACTTCTCCGCCTGTTTCATGGTTTTGCCTGCACACAGGTCGAATACCAATCCCGTCAGTCTCTCTTCCTTCGCCGGAACTTCCGCAATCTGGGTAATCCGATAATCGCTGACGATAAACTCGTTGAAGTTGTTCGGACAGGCAATTGCAGCGGATAAGGAATCGAGCGGTCCATACTTCATCTCTAGAGTCACGAATTCCCCTTCCTCTCTCCGTACACCCTGGCTACAGGAAGGATAAGCGTCTTCCACCACGCAGTAACCCTTGCTTAACTCCTTTTCCGTCTTCTCTAACCAGTTCCTCGAAAGCTTCAGGATCTCACCCTTCTTGTCCTTCCTCTCGACATATACACTAAAGCATTCCGGCTTCACCTCTTCCGCCTTTACGTTCACCGATATGGGCAGTACCAGTTTGGTAACGTAAGGACCATAATCCGTTATCTCGATAATTGCGTAGTAACTTCTTCCCATAGCAAAATCCTCCTTTTTCTTAGATAAAATGTTTGATTCCCGCCATTTCCCCCTTGTTTCATTTTAACGGAAACATATGGAGGCTCACATCCAATATGACGACTTTTTTTTTTCGTTTTTGCGACCATTTGATGCAACCATAAATTTACACATGGAAAAGAGCGGGAGCAGCCGTTGTACAAGCTGCTCCCGCTATCTGCATAAAAGCTGATTAAATCAAAAAAAATTGAACTTTTATTATCTGACCACTCGCACAGGTCCAATAAGTCCGCTTGGTTCCTGTTGCGCATAGGCAGACAAAAAGTCGGGATGTTCTTTCACCAACGTATTCGTAACTTCGATGACAAGCTTGTTTTTGCCCTTCTTGATCAGGCCATGGATCTCAACGCGGTAAGGCGGACAAATGCGCACTCCCGCTTCCTCACCGTTTATCCATACTTGTGCCGTTTCATAGACCTCACCCAAGTCTAAAAAAGCCTGGTTTCCGGATTCGTTCCACTCAAATTCCGTTTCATAACGGAAGGTGCCTGTAAATCGAGGCAAGCAATCAGGTCCGCTCATATTCGTTAAAGCCGTCAGTTTTCCCCATTCCTTAAAACGAGGATAATGTTCAGCATCAGAAGTGGATACGGCCCATTCGCCTTTTAGCTCAAGTTCCGAACCAACTGTATACTGTGGCGACTCGTCATAACCTTCAAGGTCTGCTCCATAGAGTAGTACGATGGATTCATACGGACTAAGGACAACCTCCACCACCGCATTCGCACCGTTCTCCCGATTTACATGTAAACCAGTCAACTTATTCATGAATGCATCATAGGCATATACATCACCTTGGACAGGCAAAACAATTTTCCTACGAATAGTTTGATGCGGATGTTCGTTAAAGAACATAAAAACATCCAAACCGTCATGAATATAATGGTAGTTCCGAAGATACGGTTCGTGTTCGTCGACGCTAATCTCATAATGTCCGTCTGCAATAAGTTCTTGCGCCAAATCTTCTAATGCAACAACCTTCACATTTCGGTGATCGGCAAGGCAAGTCAGTTCGGCGGGAACCTCGTTGCCCTCGCTCGATCTTGTCGGCAGCCCGCCGACAAAGCGAACGGCTAGTCCTTGTTCTGAATACTCTATCAAACGCCGAATCATCGCCGCCGGAATCGCTTCTGCATAGGGCACGATAAGGCACTCGAAATCCTCGTTATTGACATGCAGCTTGTTGTCTTTCACGCTTGCTGCATCCAGAAGAATATCGATGGGAAGAACATCACAGTCGATCTGATGCTGCATTAATTGCTTCACGGGCTTATGAAAATACATCGCTTCCCCGGACCATTCGGCTTCAGCGTGATACACGACGGCCGCAGACGCCATGTGCCTTCCGCCTGAAATCAGGTGACTGATCCGATTCATATATTGATTTAAATGCTTGTAGTAGCGGTACTGCGGATTTTTCCCGCCCGCATACATATGCGGCGGACAATCCGGATCCGGAAAAGCTTTCTGGGTAAAGGCATGCGGGACATAATAATTAACGCCGCGAACCAACATATGATCTGTGAGCCATTTCATCAGCTTTAAGCCTTCCGCCCAGCCATATGCCCCATACACTTCGCACATCGTCCTGCCTTGTTTTTTCGGATCGATGTGGCCAAGCGATACGCCAAGCTTAGCGAGACCATAGTGGAAAAATTCGCTATCTGTATCCCCTCCCGGCTTGCTATAAGACAATTCATCGAAGCCGGGGACAATCTGCCACAGCACTACATCGAGGCCTGACATGTCTTGTCCCCAAAGCGAACGGAAGAAGTGTCCGGCTCCGGAGCCAAGCCTTGCGTGCACGTTGTTGTCTTCGAGGACATGTCCGATGTATGCTACCCCGCGGTTTCTACACCACTCTCCGATTTGACTGCAAAAGTTGTCCGCGTAAAGCTTGCTGACAATATTCATATAGGCGTAGCGAATGATATTAGACTGTTCTCCCCCATTATGCCAAAGTAGATAGAGGTGCTTACGGTAGTTCTCACCCAATGCCTGCTCTAGCAAGGCCGGCATTTCACTGCTCCAGGGAAGCGGAACACCTTGTTTTCCGGGTTTCGAATTGAAGTCAAAGGTTGTCTTATCATTGTAGAATCCGGGTTCATCCGAAAAGAATCCGGCAAATGTCTTTCCGAAGTCGCCCTTGTATCGCTCATACACAGCCTCATACACCGTATCGAGCAGAATACGAACGGAATCCTTATCTATCGGGTTCAGATAATCTTCCTGCTGCTGGCTGCCGCCATCCTTATTTTCTGAAATAATAAATACTCGCCAGTACCCTTCAGGGATATCCCAATACAGGATACCGTCTTGCACAAGATCGGTGATGTCGATACAATCACTAAGTAATTCTCCATTGGAAGGATCTCGGCGTACCGCGACAACGGAGATCAGTTTATTCTTTCCGCTCGCTTTTTCGGGCTGCGAGATGGTTGGTCGAAGCCCACGCATCAGCAAGGTATCCAGCAGCAGAGATGTACCTTGGGCAGGACCGATGGTATCGATATAGCGTTCACCTAAAAACTTGCGATGAAGCTCTTCCGGAGCCTCCTTCACCTTGCCCGCCGCATGTCCCGTTGGAAAATGATCGTCATCCAGCAGCCATACCTTCATGCCACGATTCCGAGCTTCATCCATAATAATGTCCATATCCGTCCACCATTTCGGTCCTAGAAAATCAGGATGAGGACGAGCTTCGATGCAAACGGCTCCGATTCCAGCTTCATGAACGCGGGCAATCTCTTCACGTATCACCTGTTCTTCCTCACCATGCTGCCAGAGGAATGGCAGGATATAATTTTGTTCTTGCCCCTCAAGTACTTCCTTAATGCGATTACTCATTGTAGCCTCCTATTTCAGCTCAGTTTCGATCATTCGATACCTAAGCTTGGATTGAAATATCCGCTCGACTTCCAGAAGAAGCCGAGCGGATATTAGCGTTCAACACTTATTTTTTCACTTTTGCATACCATTCTTGCGCGCGTTTCGTAACCTCTCCGCCGCCTGATTTATTCCACTTATCTACAAATTCATCAAACTTGCTGATCGGGTATTGCCCGGTAATGATCTTGCTAGCATATTCGATATAGAGAGAGCGATTGTTGATATCCGGGAAACCGTCATAGACGCTGGCCGGCATGCCGTCTCCAGCAATGGCCTTCGCATACTTCTGGGCATCCTGCATAATTTGAACGGTTTGGTCAATCTCCCACATTCTGTCTTCCGATGCAGTGCTTTTTAAGAGATTGCTTGTAAAATCAAGGGTCGAAATTTTGGCATAAGGATCAAGAATAAGATTCTCCTGTGTACTCTTGTCATCTGGAAGTTTTATGGCTTTGCCATCCTTCATTGTATAGTGCATACCTTCAACGCCGAGGTACAAAGCGTTCCAATTCTTCTTGTCATACATGTTGTTCAGTAATTTTAAAGTTGCCATCAACTTCTTTTGATCCTTGTTGTTTTTAACGACCCATGCCGGAGGTGTAAACTTCTTCCAGGTATAGAATCCCTTATATCCCTGAACTTCTGGAATAGGAAGAGCCGCAAAATTGCCCTTTACGCCACTGTTCTTTTGCAAATTATCCAAATATAGATTGGTTTGCTCTGCCCAGTGGAAGTAGTTACCTGCCTTGTTGGCTGCAACCTTGCCGTCCCACTTAGCCTTGTCGTTTAGAAGTGATTCCTTATCTATTAATCCGTCTTTGTACAGTTTGGAGATGAACTCCAAGGCAGCTTTCATATTAGGTGTTACCGCGGAATAAGTCAGCTTGCCGTCGTACAGGTCCCAATCCGGATAGCCTTCGAACATCGCCACACCGTACATGGCGAACAGATGATCCATCCAACGTGCTTCCCCACGGCCGCCGGTCGGAAGCTCATCCTTCTGCCCGTTGCCATTGGGATCCTTGTCCCGGAATGCCTCCAGAACTTTTACGTAATCCTCTTGCGTCTTCGGCATCTGTAAGCCCAGCTTGTCAAGCCAATCTTTGCGGATCATGCCAGAATATCTTCCGTAGTCTACCATACCAGGGATATAATAAATTCTGCCCTGACCAGTAGGGTCATTAGCTTTCACAATATCCCACATATCCTTCGGAATGGCTTCCCATAAATTCGGCGCATATTTCGGCAGTAGATCGGTCAAATCGGCGATAGCTCCGTTTTTAGCCAAGCTATTTTCAATGCCTTGTTGTGGTAAAAACAAATCGGGCATTTCGCCAGATGCGATCTTGAGATTTAGCTGATTTAAATAGGCAGTCCCTCCGTTCCATTCCACATACGGACTGATAACACCTACGCCCAGTTTTTCTTTATAAAATTCATACAATTTGCTGCCTTTGGTGGTTGGTTTATAGCCAATGTTCGTACCCCAAACTTCAATATCAACATTCTCTTCCACCTTCGAAGATGCCCCTTGGTTAGGCGAGGTTGAAGAAGAACCTGCACCTTCTGAAGAATTCGTTTTGCCGTTACAGCCTGTCACTACCGTAAAAGCAATAGCACTGACTGCCGCAAGTACACCAAGCTTTTTGATGACCATCCGATGTTTCCCCCTATGATTTGAAATATATGTTCTAAAACTCAAAAGAGCCGTAAAACCGATGTGAGATTAACCTTTCACGGAACCGAGCATAGCTCCTTTAACGAAGTATTTCTGCAAGAAAGGATATACCGCCACAACAGGAATCATCGCAAAGATAACGGTTGTAGCCCGGAGTGTGCGCTCATTATACGCTAAGCCAGCTGTAGAGACAGCTCCGGTAATCAAAACGTTATCATCGGTAATGAATTGCCGAATCTTGATCTGCAGTGGGAACAGATTCGTATCCTGCAAGAACATCAGCGGATGCTGGAACTGGTTCCATAACACAACACCGTAGAATAAGGCCAGCGTGGCAAGCACAGCCTTGGAAAGCGGAAGTACGAATTGGAATAGCATTCGGAAATATCCGCAGCCCTCTATAAAGGCAGCTTCCTCTAACTCCTTGGAAAACTGCTTGAAGAAGGTTCGCATAATGATCAGGTTAAACGGATTTAGAATATGAGGTATGATCAACACCAATGGATTATTGTAAAGCCCAATACCTCGTACTGTCAGAAAATAAGGTACAATCGGCGCCTTGAAGATCATCGCAATCACGACACCGATCATAATGACAGGGCCCCAGCGAAATTCCGACTTCGATAGCGGGTAAGCAAGAAGGGCCGTGACGAGCAGCGCCAGAATCGTGCCAATCACCGTCGAGCCCAACGTCAGGAAGAAAGACTTCCATAGGTCGGGACGATACATCATAAAATCCCAGGACGCCAGCGTAAATTCCTTCGGCCAAATGGTGACCAGATTCAAATCCACCATCCGTTTAGAACTGAATGAAGTGGAGAGTAAGGAAAGCAGCGGAATAATCGCGATAAAGGATAAAAGCAGGAGGATGACAGTAACGATTGACCCGAATAGTT
Organism: Paenibacillus sp. J31P190; assembly: GCF_059692075.1. NCBI lineage: Bacteria > Bacillati > Bacillota > Bacilli > Caryophanales > Paenibacillaceae > Paenibacillus > Paenibacillus sp. J31P190. The sequence goes on from NZ_JCAUAS010000001.1 coordinate 719,096, forward strand.
TTTCCCCTCTAGATTCAAGCATTTACCACAACCCCCCGTCTGAAACTTTTCTTGACAACTTATTAAAAGTGAAGACCAGAATAAATCCGATTAACGATTGGAATAGACCGACGGCTGTCGCGAAACTATACTGCGCTTGCTGAATGCCCGTACGGAACACGTAGGTATCTAAGATATCCCCTACGCTATACGTCATTGGCGTCTGTAGATTGAACACTTGGTCAAAGCCCAAATCCAAGAAGTTGCCGATTTCCAGCAGTAGCAGGACCAACACGGTAGGCAGCAGCAGTGGAAATGTAACGTGTCGTATTTGCTTGAACCGAGATGCTCCGTCGATCATTGCTGATTCGTACAGCTGAGGGTCTATCGAACTGATGGCTGCCATATAAACGACAGTTCCCCATCCCGCATCTTTCCAAATGGAAGTAAACACATAAACAATACGAAAATAGGAGCTTTCCTGCATAACCAGGATGGGATCATGATGAAACCACCCGATCACCACGTTAAACAATCCGCTTAGTGAGAACAAATCAAACGCAATACCAGCTACGATAACCCATGAAAGGAAATGTGGCACATACAGAGCCGTTTGAATCCCTTTCTTCAGGGCTGATTTGCGGATTTCATTGATCATGAGCGCCAACAAGATGGGTACAGGGAAAACGATCACAATTCGCAGAAATCCAAGCACCAGTGTATTACTGAACACCCTGATAAAATCGGGATAATGGAACAGGGTTTCGAAATTTTTGAAGCCAACCCAAGGGCTATCCAGGAAACCTTTGAATACAGAATAGTTCTGGAAAGCGATTACGGAACCGGCCAGCGGGATGTACTTAAATATAATGAGAAAAACGATACCGGGTATGGCCATGATATACAGCGGCCAAAACACTTTCATTCGATAAATCAACTTGATTCCCCCTAAATTCTAGTTGCATGTATTCGCTTACACATACTATACCTTTGGGGGTGAATTTGCTCAAAGGGTCGTTTTTAAGTATTTACTAGGTCATTTTATAGAAATAATAAAAGCCCAATCGCCTTTGGAACATGGCGAATGGGCCTCCTGCATTTAATTTTTTAGGACGTTCTTCCGGTATTCGCTCGGCTTGAAGCCCGTTAGTTTCTCAAACTGCCTGGAAAAATACTGCGTATCCGAGTAACCTACCGTCTCGCAAATTTCATATACCTTAAGATCAGTCTTCTCTAATAGTTCTTTCGCCTTATTCATCCGAATTTGCGCCAAAAAATTCAAATACGTGTCCCCTGATTTTTGTTTGAACAGCTGGCTTAAGTAATAGGGATTGATGAAAAATCGAGCGGAAAGCTCCGATAAGCTTATTGATTCATTGTAATGTTCCGTTACGTATTTCTTGATTTCTGCAATAATATCTTTCTTCTTGGTAAAATTATGTTCCAATTTAAATGTAAGGATTCCTCGAATAACCTCAACCATCCACGCTTCCAGACGCTCAAGTGTCCGAAACCGCGAAATCGCGTCCAACGAAAGGATATGGCGCCCTAGAAGCTCGTTCTGTTGCAACTGCTGGAAGGACATCTTGCGTACACTCGACAATAAGATATTCAAGCACTGCAACTGGAGGTTGGTTGGACTTAAATGACGCTCTGCTTCCATACGTCTGAAAATCTCTCGAATGAGATTCACGCATTCCTTTTCATCCGTATTGTCCAAAGCGACCTCAAGCTTCTCAATCAACGCTTCCGGGATGGTATGCCGCCCTCCCATCAAGTTCATAATATCAGGGTATGGAATAACAGCCCCGTTTCCCTGGATGACTGTATAGCTTAAGGCGTGACGGGCTTCTTCGAAGGATAAACTGATCTCGACCGCCTGTTCCTTAACGGTACCAACGCCAGCAGTCATCGTCTTGTGCAGCTCCCGGAATACCTCATCCTTTAGGCTATGAATGGTATGAACCAGCTCACTGTGCTCTATTGCCCCGCTATCCGTCACTAATATAGCAATTTGAAGAACGGAATATCGGAACCGGTACACGCCTTGATACTGTTTCTTAAACAACTGATCCACCAGTCTAAAAATCTCTGTCAATTCGTACTCCTTCAAGGCACTTGGGCTATTGTCAAACTCCAACAGTACGCAGACGTATCTGGTTTGTTCCAGCGGAATACGAGCTAACCGCAGCAACTCGCTCACATAAATGGGGTTATCACTGCCAGCGTCGACGATGTCACACAGCGTGCTTTCCAGCATGCGGTTTTTGAGGTTGTCCACTTCTTGCATATTGGCTCGCTCTTCCCGAATAGCCTCCATCACTTTATAGACGCAATCGCGCAGTTCCTCTTCTTCCACCGGCTTGTTCATATAAAACTGAACGCCGAGCCGCATGCCTTTGCGCGCGTATTCGAAGTCTGCGTATCCGCTGAGCAGAATGAATTTAGCTTGACATTCGGTATCTTTTAACGTTGCAATCATTTCTAAACCGTCTGCTTGCGGCATCCGTATATCCGTAATCACGATATCCGGATTGCACGCTTGAATCAAATTTATAGCCTGTATACCGTTGTAAGCTTCACCTACAATTTCGCATTCCGGGATATAGCGGCCAATTATTTTTTTCAGCCCGTCCACAATACCTTTCTCGTCATCCACCAGGAAAACTTTCATACAAGATACCTCCCATTCCATGCCGTTCCGCGCTGCTAAATTAACGTTTAGGGATATGGATTTCGATCCTCGTCCCTATCCCTTGTTCCGAGTAAACCTTTAGATCATAGCAATCGCCGTAATGCAATTTAATGCGTTCCGCGATGTTCTTAAGGCCAAGCCCTTTGCCTGCCGATTCCTCTGTCTGCTCCATCTTATACTTGGCAGACTCCGCCTCCTCGATCAAAGCGTACAGTTCCTCTTGCTTATCTCGCGTCATGCCGATACCATTATCCATAATCCGAATTAGAATTCCGTCATCCTCCGTCCATGAACCCTCGATGACAATATCCATGGATTGTTCGTAATCTACGAATCCATGACTGATACTGTTCTCCACGATAGGTTGGAAAACAAGGGGAATGATGCTGCACGCCAGCATTTCGTCTGAAAAACGGATATCCAGCCGGAACCTATCATCGAATCGGATATTTTGAAGCTTTACGTAATTGATCGTATAATCCAGTTCATCTTTGATCGAATGCTTCCTGCCTTCTTTGTTTAGAACAAGCCGAAACATACGAGCTAGAATTTTGATCATGTCGGCTACTTCGTCGTCCTCTTTCACCAATGCTTTCATGCGAATGGATTCCAATGTGTTATACAGCATATGGGGGTTGATTTGGTTCTGAAGCGCAAGGAACTTGGCTTGCCGCTGTTTAATCTCCGCCATATATACATCCTCGATCAATGTCCGGATCGTTATGATCATATTGTTATAGCTATTAACTAGACTACCAATCTCATCATGCGACTGTACCCTGTCGATCGGCATATACTGTCCGGCTTCGGCTTGCTTCATGCTGCGCCGTAAGCTTTTAATCGGCTTGGTGATCGTATAGTTAAGACCAAGCGAAACAAAAGCCATAATGATAAACCCCGTCAGGATCACGATTCCCGTTACGGCTTGAATCTTTCGAACCCTGAGTAACAGCTTTTGACGAGGAATCTCTGTCTTTATGATCAGTTTCCCTAATTTCGTACCTCCCGAGATTACGATGCGTTCTTTGTCGCTCACATCCCCCGTATAATTGATCCCTGAATCCAAAACATGCTTCCAAGATACCCGGCCGCTAGCCGCATCCGAATGATAGACGGTTTCCCCTGAAGCCTTACTGATAATCACACTCATATCGTATTTATCGCGAGCCATCACAAAATCAGGATTCGGCGCCAGAAGCGTAAACGGATCTAGATCTAGGAGAAGCCACCCCGCAAATGCTCCATCCGAGGTGAACAGCACCCTTCCCACTGTAACAATCGCACCGATCCCTTTATCCTCGTAATAGGAGCGGTCGTGCAGTCCCGTTACAAAAAACGTTTCGTCCGAGTTTCGAGGCTGTTTGTACCACTCTTTGGACAATAGCGCGCTTTCATTTACCGTGCTTGTTGTATTCGTAAATTGGTAGACAGTGTTATCGGGACTTATAAGCATCACGGTATCGATCTCGAGCTTGAGCAGAGCAACCCGCCTTAAGGTACTCCTGACCGTTTCTCTTTGGAGAATTAACTCGTCCATGGACAATTTCTTGCTATCCCGTAGCTTTGTGATAAAGTCTTTATCGACCAATATAGATTTCGTTATTTTGTCGTACTCTTGCATAAGTTGATCCAAGGAGTTCTCAATTTGGGAGGTGTATAGCGTGGCAAACTCTTGGGAGGAATCCTCGAGCCCTGCAACGGATTGCGTGTAGATAAATGTACTTACAACAAGAACTGGAATCACACACCCTAATAGATACCCTCCCATCAGTTTACTCTGGAGCTTCATATTTCTTATCGTTGAGATGATTCTTCCTATCCAGTTGTTCATCTTCATATGCAGCACTTCCTCGGCTAAATGTCATCTCCCCATATTGTACGCGCTAATGACTCCCTGTAAATAGATTTAACTCGATTATCATCCTTTGCTCAGGTTATGTTTTAATCATCGTGAGCATACGTGCACCTTACTTTGCAAAAATGCGAAAAAAAGCCGGAATTACCGGCTTTTTTCGTTACACTTAATGGAAGTTTAAATCAGCAAATCAGTATTACTTGTTTTTTTTGATTTTTATCAGTTCTCTATTTAGTGCATATAACAGCTTTTCAGTGAAGTGTTCAGGCGCCATTTCTGCCAAGGTATCGATCTTAAATCCTTGGGTCATGCCATACGTTGGTCTCTCTCTAAAACTTTCCCCTAAGTATTTATTTAAGACCGCTTCCGCATCTTTATTCTCAAAAAGTTCTTTAAACGTGCAACGACTAGAGTAAACATCGTCCGTAAACTGTAATTCCTCGATCTCTCCATCCAAATCAGGCATTTGGAACCAGTTAGTAACTTCGCCGCCTTTTTCCTCTACAGGGGCTTCATAACTTGGATTCGGTTCATTCACCTTATTAAATTTTGCAATATCTACGTATTGAGCATTATTTTCAGTGGCTACTGCACGTATTTCATTCATCCCCTGAGCCAGGGATACATTTTCAAAGATGAAGACTTTATCATCACTGGTTTTAGATTGAATTTCACTTCCATTTACGTATAGCATTACTTCATTGCAGTTTGAATACACCTTAACATGAATGCTTCCCTCTGCTCTATCAACATGGCGCTTACTGGTGATATGAACAAATTTATCCTCAGACCAATGAGCTTTATACATGTAGAAGGCATCCTTCTTGATCTTTCTGTCATAGGAGACAAGACCCTTGTTGTTTCTTCCCTTGACTCCACCTTCATCTCTGATATTCGCTCCGAAATCAAACATGTTCCATACATAAGTAGCCCAAAGGAAAGGTCTCTCTTCGAAGGTCTTCCAAACCTTCTCATGGAACAGGGCGTGATATTCTTCCGTGTAATCTTTTACCTTTGGATCCGTACTGTGGTATTGGACAATACCTTCTGCCCCGTATTCGGATATACACAATGGCACATCGGGGTTAATGCTGTGAAACTTATCAAGCCAAGGCGCAAAATCTTCAGTCTTACCGTGATACCAACCATAATATTTATTGTAACCAATCACATCCGTCATACGGTTATATTCATCTTCCTCATTGACGAATAAAACATTGGCCATCGTCGTTAGCCTAGTTGGGTCTTCTTTTTTCGTCAATTCATGCAACTCTCTAACGAGTCTTCTAACCTCCGGTCGTTCACCGCCGATTTGAATTTCGTTTTGTATCCCCCAGAATACGATGGAAGGATGATTATAGTTCTGTCTGATCAATTCTACCATCTGCTGCTTCGCATTGATCCCTTCCAATTCGTTCTGCGACATAACTGAAATGAAGGGGATTTCAGCCCATACCACCATACCTTCTTTGTCACACAAATCATAAAAATATTGGCTGTGCTGATAATGGGCTAACCGAATGGAAGATGCTCCGATTTCTTGAATGTATGCCATATCTTCGACTTGCTCTTGTTCCGTAATGGCCCAGCCCATATCCTTTCTATCCTGGTGTCTAGATACACCATGCAAAGGCAGATGCTCGCCGTTTAAGAAGAAACCCTTTTCAGGATCAACATGAAAGTATCTTACTCCAAAAGGAATCGATAATTCATCGATCGTGTCATTAAAGCTACTCATTGATAGGTTGGCACTGTACATATAAGGATTTTTTCTACCATGCCATAGTGTTGGATTGTCAATGACACAAGGCAGATCTTCTGTTTTGGTTTCTCCTGCAGCCAGTATAACTTCCTTAGAAGCATAGGTTACACTATGATTATCGGCATCAAAAATATCTGCCCAAAGTCTAATTTTTTTCTCTTCATTACTGTCATTTACAAGTCTTGTTCTAATGCTCAGTTGGGCTCTTTCCTTTGATACCTCTTCCTGAACAATATATACGCCCTGTGAACCATAATCCATCAAATCAAAATGAACAGGAGACGTAACAACCATTTTCACATCGCGGTAAATCCCCCCGTAGAAGGTAAAGTCTGCTTTCTGAGGATAAACGTCATCCACAACCGTATTGTCAACTTTCACCGCAAGTACATTTTTGGCTCCATGTTTAACGACATCTGTAATGTCAAACCTGAAGATGGAGTACCCGCCTTTGTGCTGCCCCATATGCTGACCATTTACGTATACATCAGTAATACTGTTAGATCCATTGAACTCGATAAACACTTTACTTCCCTCGTATGATGGCTCAACCGTAAAAGCCTTTCTGTACCAACACGCACCTTGATAATATTCATAGCCATTTGCTCCATCGATCGCGTTCCATGTATGGGGAATATTCACTGTATTCCAATGATCATCATTGTACAATTCACTTTCAGCTTGTTCTTCGTTCTGCCGAATAAATCGCCAAGCATCATTTATCTCAATACATCTTCTCATTGTGCAGTCACTCTCCCTACCAAAATTGTAAATTGATATTCGCCGCTTCCCGCATTAAATACAATTCGTCCATCTTCATATCGTGCATCCGGAAATTCGCCCGATACTACCATAAGATCATCTTGATTGCCTGGAAGCATGATCGTCGCCGTCGTATTCACCGGCACCTCAAAACGATAGGTTACGCCCCGATTCATTTTTTCCCAGCTCGATTTAATGGTTCCATAGAGGGACTCATACGTTGCAGACGCCTGCGTGAGCGTACCTCCAACGATTGGCTTCAATATAAAGTGCTTGTAACCAGGGGTCTCCCAAACGGGACGAATTCCCGTTACACCCGCGAAGAGGAAGTCGCAAACAGCTCCATACGAATAGTGATTTAGAGATCCTGACAACTCGCCATCCGGCTTAATTCCTTTCCAGCTTTCCCAAATGGTCGTCGCACCGTTGCTGACGGCATACAGCCACGAAGGGCACGTATCCTGCTCTAACAACCGGAAAGCGATATCAGCATGTCCGTAATCCGCCAGCACCTGAAGGATGAAAGGTGTTGATAGGAAACCTGTATTCAAGTGATAATCCTGTTCTACAACCATCTGGGCCAGCCTGTCGGCGATAGCTTGTTTCTTATCTTCATACGCTAAGTCGAATGCTAACGTACGGACATTAGGTGCCTGCCTGCCTTCCAATATAGAGCCGTCATCTTTAATAAAATACTGATTATATACGCGACTAATTTTCTCATAAAGTGCTTGGTACTTGGCTTCTTCCTCTGCCTTCCCCAGCGCAGATGCCATTTCAGCCAACAATCGGGTGGAATAGGCATAGTAGGCGGTTGATACATCCGGATGATTTCCTTTGGTTTTGGTCAAAACTGCCATGAGATCTCCCATTTCAGTGTCAGTTTCAAGCCACTCCCCCCAATGGAACCTCGTATCCCAGATGTAATCAGCATCAAGTTCCCCATCCGTATAATGTTGATAAGCAGGCGAATCTTGGTATAGCTCATTCGCATTCTTCGCACAGGCAGCCATGTAATCGACCCATGCCTTCGCAGAATCGAACTGCTTCTCTACAATAGCCTTGTCCCCATAACAAAGATACATCGTCCATGGAATGATAACAGCCGCATCGCCCCAGCCTGCTGAACCGTCAAGAATACTGGCTGTACCAGGTTTCGGCCTGCGCATGGTCACCATCGGGTTGTTATTTTGCTCCATGAATCTTTCCCATTCCTCTATGCTGTGATGCCCAATAACGGTTGGCACTGTACTGCCGACCGAACCGTCAGCAAATTGTTCCGCCGCAACGTCGGCCATCCACTTTTCAAAGAAGGGGTACACGTTCATGAAATCCGATGCCGTTCTAGAGAATACTTGGGCGTCCCCTGTCCATCCGGCTCTTTCCCGGGTTGGGCAATCGGTAGGCACCTCCATAAAGTTTCCCTTCTGGCTCCATTTGGAGTTAGATACCAACTGGGTAATTAATGGATTCGAACAGGTGAAATCCCCCGTCTCGTCCAAGTCGGAATATACCGCCACGCCAGTAAAATTTTCAGGTATGATTTCTCCTGGATAATTCTTAACGAGTACGTAGCGAAAGCCGAAGATCGAAAACCGCGGACGGTAGCGCTCTTCACCATGACCAGCCGTAATGTAACGGATCTCTTGGAAATCCTCCAATGTTCCATGACTCGCCAGATTTTGTAAAGTAAAGTTTCCGTGCTTATCTAAGGCTTCCCCATGGATTAAAACAATCTCAGTCCCTGCGTCGCCTTGAACCTTCATTTCTACCCAACCTGCGATGTTTTGACCCATATCAAGAATCGTTTCGCCATTTGGCGTTCGTATTACTTTTGGCGTAAATCTTTCTTTCTCTCTTACTGCGACACTCCGGGTAGCAATCAAGTTGTCGAATCCATCGGCTGCAAGTTGGACAGACTCCCAGAAGGAATCGTCATAAGAAGGTTGATTCCATCCCTCTATGTTGATTCGGGCGTCATAAAGATCTCCAGCTTTCATGTCCGATTTACGCAATGGTCCAAGGGACGTCTTAAAGGAGTCGTCACTGCCGATGATCTCGCGGCTTCCATCTTCGTAGTCCAACACAAGTTGCCCCAGAAAAGCCACTTTATAGCCAAAATTGTTCTTTAAACTTGCTCCACCCGTAGCCCCTCTCCACCAACCGTCCCCAAGAATGACACCTAGCACATTTGCGCCTTCTTGCAAGAATGGAGTTACATCGTAAACTTGGTATTGCAGGCGTTTATGATAGGAAGTGAAGCCTGGAGTGAACAGATGGTCCGTACCCTCGATTCCATTCAGATAAAAACTGTACAACCCCTTCGATGTCAGGCAAGCTCTGGCCGATTTGAGCCCCTTCTTTACGGTGAATTCCTTCCGGATATATGGAGCCGGCTTATAGGCGTGAATGTCCACTTCTTTCTCCGGTTCAATCCATCGAGCCTTCCAATCCAAAGAATTCAGCAATCCAGTTTCAAAGAAAACAGCATCACTGAAAGAGGACTCCACTTCAAGATTACTCCAAACTTTAACTCTCCAATAGATCCGTTCAAGCGATTTTAATACCGGACCCTCATACAGAATGCCCTGCGATTTGTCCGTTCCAACCTTGCCGCTGTCCCAAATCATGTTAGTGAAGCTCTCGGTTGCCGATGCTTGAACTTGATATGCGGTTTGTATGACGTTCCTGCCGTCACAACGGAGCTTCCAGCCTAGACGAGGCTTTTTCGTATCCAATCCCAAGGGATTTTCCATATACTCCGTTCGCAATGATACTACTTTCAACATGTTGGTAGCCTCCCAAATCTAAGATTGATAATTAAAGTCCGGAATCGATCTTTTACGCAATTCATGTGCCACGTCACATAGTAGGCGTGTATTGAAACCAATCGAACGATGCGGGAACCGTACACGTTTTGCCGTTCCCTGTTGCGTACAGCCCAAAGTACACGCCCGTAAAGCCGCCGGCCACTTCGGTCGAGAGCAACGCGCACTCACCTGACCCAAAGGGTTTACGATCCCCGTTCGGCGAAGAGTAATAGAACGAGTATTTAGCTGGCTCCGCTTCTAAACCTAAGATGATGTCTGAGCCTTCAAACTTTTCTTCCAGCTCCACTTTCCATAGTGACCCAATTCGCCTGCGAAGGATCACTTGGCGTCTTCCATTTGCTCCACAGGTAAGCGCTATCTCATAATGGAACCTCTCATTCATATACACCGTAAGCCCAGCTTCTTCGCCTTCATGTACGGGTTCAAATGACATTAGCGTAGAAACGTTGCATCGAAAATGCTGCTGTCTCCGTCCTATAAACGCCGGAGAACCGATATCATTCAAGGTCACGGCAGAGCCGCGAAGAGTCAGCCAACCCGGTCTTTCTTCCAGTGACCAGTCTGCGTCCTGCGGATTTCTTAAAAAGTTCCACTCCAGTTGCAATCGGTTGGAATTAAAATCATCAACGTCAGGCATAGGCGTCTCATCGATTACAAGCGGAAGCGTTCCGGCATCCATCTTCTCGGCAATCCTGCCGCCCTCCCCGATCACCGGCCATCCGTCCGCGGACCAGGTAACCGGGGCTAGGAAGGTCTCACGTCCCAAATGGTGGTGCCGCCCGCTGAAGGGAACAGATACAGGACGAATCCCCAGGCAAACGGCCCACCAGCTTCCATCCTCCAGTTGGACGAGATCCGCATGGCCCGTTGCCTGGATGGAACTTCCCGAACTCCGGTGAGTCAGGATCGGATTGTCAGGATTGCTTTCGAACGGTCCGTATGGCGAATCGCTCCTTGCGATCGTAACCATGTGACCATACTCGGTCCCTCCCTCTGCAATCATCAAAAAATACTTCCCGTTAACCCGATACAGATGCGGGCCTTCCGCAGATTTCCCGCCCGTGCCTTGCCAGATGAGACGTCGTTCGGATAACAATTTTCCGGACTCCAGGTCGATTTCCGCTTGATATATCCCCTTCGGCTCGTCCCCAAAGAATCCGCCGGTTCCTGTAATATAGACGCGCCCATCTTCATCAAAAAACAGGGATGGATCTACACTCGGCCATTCCGGCCAAATCGGCTCGGACCAAGGCCCCTCCGGCTTTTCCGCCCAAACATAGAAATTGCAGAACATTTTGACATTCGTCGTAATCATATAGAAACGGCCGTTATGGAAGCGGATGGTTGGCGCGTAAATGCCCATCGAGCTTCGGCAACCTTCCAGGTCCAGTTGGCTTTGGCGGGTTAGGCAATGTCCAATCTGCTTCCAGTGAACGAGATCGCGGCTATGGAAGACCGGGACACCCGGAAAATATTCAAACGTACTTGTGACCAGATAAAAATCTGAACCTACCCGACAAACACTCGGGTCGGGATGGAAGCCCGGGATCACCGGGTTTGAATATTGAATAGTCGAATCAGCCATTTTATCTCCCTTTCCTCGTTTACAACCTGTTCGATCAACCTCATGTGTAAAGTTCACGATTTTCTCTAAGCACAGTTATCCCCTCACGAAAACAAAAGGATCTACTAACATCATAAGGTCAATCTAAAAAGCTCACTAACACTCTCACGACTTATCCATAACGTTTTACCGACATCCTGTTTACAAGCTATGCGCTAATGAAAAAACCAGGCCCATTAAAATGGAAACCTGGTTTTGAACTTATTTATTTTTGTTTGCAGCCGCCCAAGCCTCAAGTTGCTTTTGCTTCTCAGCAATAACTTTATCGATACCCGCGGCTTTCAGTTTAGCTCTGAAATCGGGTAACTTTTCGACCGGGTCGAGCGTTCCTGACTCCAACCCCTTCGCATACTGATCTGTTACGTTTTTAAGAGCAATAACCTCATTTTTGACAGGCTCCGAATTGAATGTGAAGCCGAGTGCTTTTGATTTGGTCGCTTTTTGATTGGCTTCTGCAGTCAATTTCCACATTTCCTGCAAGTCTGACTTCATCAGATATGCGATGGATGGATTAGCGTATATCCAACTTTGAATCGAATATCCAACCGTCTTCGAATCAATACCGGCAGGGTAATCGATCGCATTATCCGACACTTTCACATAATGCTTCCCTTCAATACCATATACAAACAAATTAGCAAGATCCTTATCCGTGTACATCAAATTCATGAGCATCATGACGCGTTCAGGGTTGGCAGAATTAGCGGATATGGTCCACAATCCCGATTGCGTACTGGAAGTAGTCGCATAAATATTAGGCATTAATGGTGCAAAAACGAGCTCTTTGCCATTCGCTCGGATTTCAGATTCCAAGTTGCCCGGTCTAAGGCCGATGAAATAAGAAAATGCCTTGTCTGCTTTCAATAAATCAGAGGCGTTAGCTTGCGTTGTCGCGGCATCCTTATTGATATATCCCGCCTTAGCCCAACTATGAACCTTGTTCAAATAGTTTTCATACTCTTTGGTCTCAAACAAGTTCACGACTTTTAGACCATTGTCATATCCGGGTAACACGCCCAAACGGTCCCCCAGCTTATCATACCAAACATAAAAATCCGACGGCACAGATAGCCCAGCTCCGAGCGGAACGATAGTTGGCTCATTATCCTTAATTGTCTTGTACACTTGATCCAGGTCATCAATCGTCTTGATGGATGCTACATTAATTTTGTACTTATCCACTAAATCTTTCCGCATAAGTACCCCGGGAACCCCTGACGTGTAATCCTTATAGACAGGCACTCCATAGGTTTTTCCTTCAATTTTAACGCTAGAAAGATAGGCGGGATCGATCTGCTTTTTGATACCGTCGCCATACTTATCCAGCAGACTGTCGATCGCGACTATTTTTCCTGTTGCCACATCGGGGCTGTACCCCGCACCAAATTCAAAGAACAAATCCAGTTTCTCACGGCCAGAAGTCATCAAATTCATTTGTTGCGACCAGGCCCCGATACTGATGGGCATAATTTTCACTGTTGCATTGATTTTGGCCTTTGTGATTTTGTTAATTTCATCTTGTACCGCTTGGGTATCCTTAGGTGCTGCTCCGAATGCCGGAATGGCAATTGCAATCTCATAAGAGTCTTTCGTAGCACTGCTCGGGTTTGTGCTGGAAGCCGGAGATGCAGCAGCGCCACTGCTTCCTTCATTTTTCGAAGCCGAACACCCGGCAATCACTCCCGTTAACATGACTGTGACAAGCGACAATGTCGCCAACTTCGCTTTCTTTTTCATCGTATCCCCCCCACAAGTTATCATTCTTTACACCTTCATCATATCGTTCAATGAAGTGAGCGACTAACACTCAAACGACATCATAATAGCGTTTTCACGACTTATTGATCTTTGTTGTTTTGGCTTCTATATTCCATCGGCCCTAATCCGACATGTTTTTTAAATAGTTTTGTAAAATAGGAGAAATTCGTGTACCCCAAAGTTGATGCAATAGTGCTTACAGGGCGCTCCGTATGCGACAATAACTCTTTGGCCACTTTGACTTTTTCAAGCACAATATAATCAGATAAGGCATGACCCGTCTCTTTTTTAAAAATTCTCGTTAAATAATCGGGATGGAGAAATACTTGGTCCGCGATGTTTTCGCGTGTCATATCTTGATCCAAGTTAAGAGAGATATAGGTTTTCACGATCTGGACAATTTTTTCTGTCTCTTTGATCGCTTCTGCATGGATCATCGCTTTGCTCACAGAATGACGGACCCAGGTGAGCATATCCATTGTGGACCGCACCGCAGATTCCGAAATACGTCTTGACTCTTCATCACCAAATAATTGATTGGCTTCAATGCCCTTCAAGTTCAGATAGGAGAATACGACTTGTGTGAAATTTTGATTGAATTGGTGTAAGATTTCAGCATTTATTCCTTGATTGTTGACAAGACTGCCTAAAATCGTTTCCACTTCATGAACGACTGCATCCTTAGTAGCTGTCTTCATAAGAGAGGCGACTACTCCCAATGCTGGCAGCTTTACATGGGGCATGGAGGTGCCGTTATGATGCTGAAGATAGACTTGGTTCACGAAGGCAACATTGTTTCGATCATGTCTACGCAATTCTGCTACCATTCCGGCCATTTCATATGCTTCTACAGATTGTCCAAAATAACAGGAGAGGTCACAGTAAAAATAATCGTTGCAAGAATCGATATATCGTCCACATGCTCGGTAGAGTTGTTCGTATTCCCAATTCGTTCCCCTGTTTGCAACCATGATCACCAAGAGCATTCCCCGATCCAAGTGAAAACATATTCCGTTGGAACCGTCACCGATGATAATTTCTTCGGCTGAATTTTTAAGGGCATACTCTAGAATCTTCTCATCTCTTCGATTCAACTCTTTTTTCCACTTTTGGACCGAAATGAGAATAGGGAGAAAGACCGATTCTTCCGTAATAGGAATGTGATGCAATTCCACTTGATTTCGTATCGCGGCCGGCTGGCTGGGTATAGAATGGTTGATTAAGTCCACCCAGAACCTTTCAATAATAAAGGAATGATGCTTGAGCCATAATTGATGGGATTGACTGTTTCTATTGAATTCACTGTTTCGATTTATAATGCCCTGTGCCTTTCGTATGGCATTTTCCAAGTCAACTGCACGAACAGGCTTGAGTAAATAATCAACGCTCCCAAGCTGAAGCGCTTCTTTAGCATATTTAAAATCAGCATGACTTGTGAAGAAGATCGTCGCTGTATTCGGATGATGCTCTCTCACCCAAGTCAGCAAATCAAAACCGCTGCCTTGAGGCATTTCGATATCACATAACAGGATATCGATCCTTTCCTCTACGAACAGTTCTTTGGCTTGTCTGATATTAATGGCTGTGAGCAGTTTGCTGATGCCTAATTTATTCAGATCAAGATCAGATTTCACCCCTTCAATGGCGAGAACTTCGTCGTCTACAATGAGCAGATGAACATTCATCTAGTTTCCTCCATTCCTGGATTTGTAGGAATAATCATATCTATTTTCGCTCCGTGGGTATCCTGATCGTTATCATACTGAATGGATGCGGCTTCACCGTACAAGAGTCGTAATCGCCGTTCCACATTCCAAATCCCGGTATGCTCACCCCGTTCATTTTCCACACTTCTACCTGCCTGCAGTTTTTCAAGTACGTCGTTCTTAAATCCAGGTCCTGTATCTCTAATGCTTATTTTCATTCTGGAGCCGTGCTCTTCAATCAGAAATTCAATCTGAACCTCAATGGTAAGCAGTTCATCCAACGTAACAGCATGTTTAATGGAATTCTCGACAAAGGATTGAATGACTAGCGGCGGGATAGGGACATCCGATAAATAATCCGGCGAATGGATCGTCCACTTTAATTTCTCCGGAAACCGCAAGTTCTGGATCTTTAAATAATTACGAGTATGTTCAAGTTCGTCTTTGAGCTGTACGAAAGAAGTATTACTGCGGAACATAAATCGGAAATATTCGATTAGCGACATGGTCATGTCCAAAATCAACTCATAATTCTTGATCTTGGCCAGATTATAAACGATATTAAGCGTATTCAAGAAAAAGTGAGGATTGACTTGCAGCTGCAGCCGCTGTAATTCCTCCTTTTGCTTATTTAACTGCTCCTCATAGACGTTAATACGAAGCCGTTCAACCTCGGACATCATGGCATTAAACGCCCCACCCATCAGTTGAAATTCCCCCGAAGTATGGCTAAGCTCTACCCGGCTGCTCCAATCTCCTTCTCGAACCTTCTTCATTGTGCGCAGTAAACGATAGAGTGGCACCAAAACAGATTGCCTCATGGCATACAACCCTATAGGGATAAAGAAGAAGGCAGCGATCGTGATAAACCAAACAATGGACTGCAGATAAGGAAGCTTAGCCAATATATAATGATCGGGTATCAAAGCATTTAAACTGAAGTCTCCTCGATGAGACGGGGCTCCAACTACAAGAAATTTCTTTTTAGCGCCTGAAATATAATATTCGTTTACTTTTTGTTGCAGTTCAATCCCATATTCGCTTACTAGTTTTGAATCGGAAATAGGCTGGCCTTGCATATTGGCTAATAAAACCTCTCCCTCTTCTCCAATTTGAAGAGATCGAAGGGGCTTTACTAATTCGTCCGTATTAATCAAAGCTCCAAGGTAGGTGTCCCCCGCACGCACAATGTCAATGAGGTAATTAACTTGGTTAATCTGCACATATTTCCAAACCTTAGAGGAACTCCCCGTCGAAAATCGCTTAGAATGAATATAATCAATAATATAATTTTGTATAATATCATTTTCCTTAATGTCTGAAGTGTTAATCTTTGAAATGTTAAAATAATCTTGCCTGTGATCCGTATATACAAAAAAAGAACTTATCGGATCGTACAAGTTAATATCTTTATTCAACTTGTTAAACAAAAATATTTTAGCGCTGTAATAATCTCCATCCGTTTCCTCCTGGCTAAGCGAAAGCAAATCATAACCAGAACCAGCCACCGTTCTCATATAAGAGTCGATGTCGTCTAATTGAGAATCACTTTGGTTCGTGTACAGGTTCAACATGTTCTTATAGGAATCTGCAACTTGACCGCGAACGACATGAATAGCATAGTAGTTGTTGTATAAAAGCATCCCCACCAGCGGCATCGTCATTATAAGCACGCTGACGATTAGCTTGACTCGCAATGAGGCTCGTCTCCAGTACCATACGGGAGTAAACATGATCGTTTCGGCTCCTCTTGTTACATAAATTTAAATTTCAAATCTATCATACTTTTATAAGAACTGACAACGCCACAAGCATAATAAGTCAGTTGTGGCGCCAACGCATATGGGGAAATCCAATCGGCACCTTATCCTTTTACAGCACCAATCATAATTCCTTTGATAAAGTATTTTTGGAAGAATGGGTACGCCACCAAGATCGGTAGGACCCCAATTACTGCAATGGCCATTTTCACAGCATCTGTAGGCATTTGTTGTAGAGCATCGCCTGTATTGTTCGTCATATTAGTTGTTATGAATTGAATATCCTGCATGATACGATTAAGCAAATTTTGTATACTAAAAAGTTTGGGGTTGGTAATATAAATCATGCCCAGCTGCCAATCATTCCAGTACATAATACATTCAAAGAGACCAATCGTCGCCAATATGGGGGTTGACAGTGGAAGTACAATTGACCAGAAGGTCCTGTATTCTCCAGCTCCGTCAATTTGTGCGGATTCGATTAAGGCACCTGGAATTGTCGTTTGAAAAAAGGTTCTCATTAACATCACATAAAATCCGTTCATCAGGAGCCCCGGTACAATCAAGGACCAGATCGTATTCTTAATATGGAAGATTTGTGTATACACCAAGTAGGAGGGAACCAATCCTCCATTGAATAACATGGTGAAGAAGACGATAAACATAATCAAATTGCGATGCGGGGTCACACTTCTAGATAACGGGTAAGCCAGAAGCGCTGTTATGGCTACCCCTAATACCGTTCCAACTACCGTAACGAAGACTGTTACTCCGTAAGCGCGAGCAATGTCTCCCCCTCTTTCGTATAAATACTCATAAGCTGCCGTACTAAACGTATGAGGGATGAAGGAATAGCCGTGAGCTATAATGTCATTCTGATCCGTAAACGAAGCTGAAATAAGTAATATGAACGGGAGAATACATATGACTGTGAACAAGAACATCGTAATATGGCTGAACCACGTCAAGCCTCTGCTTTCATTTCTCATGAGCTGTCTACCTCCTCAAAGTTTTCTGCGATACTTCCTGATTATGCATCTTGACGAGCAGAAAACTCGCTTCGGAAGCATTCGCTTAGAACAATGCGCTATCTTTGCTGTACATTCGCACCATATAGTTTGCAAGAATAACAAGTACAAATCCAACGATAGATTGATATACACCTGCTGCTGTGGACAAGCCAATATCACCATTGCCCGTTAATCCTTTAAATACGTACGTATCGATCGTAGCCGTTGTGTTAAATAATGCACCTGAATTCATAGGAACCTGATAAAATAAACCGAAATCAGAGTAGAAAATTCTTCCGATGCTGAGTAGCGTCAACATGATGATGACTGGTGTTAGAATCGGCAAGGTAATATGGCGGATCTGCTGCAATCGGCTTGCGCCATCGAGTCTCGCAGCTTCATAATACTCTTCATCAATCCCAAGCAATGCCGCAAAGAAAACAATGCTCGAATAGCCAACGCTTTTCCAGAAGTGAACCAAAGTTAGAATCCAAGGCCAATACTTTTCCTCGGTGTACCAAGAAACGCCATCCTTTATACCAAACCAAGGAAGAACAGTGTGATTCATGAATCCCGTATCCGCACTTAAGAGGGCATATACCAAATAGCTGACGATGACCATGGAAATCAGGTGCGGCAAAGTAATCACGCTTTGATAAAATTTAATTAAGATTTTGTTTTTAATCTCATTCAACAAGATCGCACAAGCAAGGGACAAAAAGGTTCCTACAACAATAAATAATAGGTTGTATAGAATCGTATTTCGAGTAATGATAAAAGCGTCCGATGTCTTAAAGAGATATTCAAAGTTTTTAAATCCAACCCAGTCACTCTCAAGAATGCCTTTAGCAAAATTTATTTTTTTGAAGGCAATGACGATCCCTAACATCGGGAGATAGTTATTAAACAACAGGTAAAGAAGTCCAGGGGCCATCATGGTTAGAAGCGGCAAGTATTTACGGTACCGATTTTCTCTTTTCTTGTACTGGATACCCACCCGCGGTACAGTCGCTGATACGGCTTTTTCCATTTAAAGTTCCTTCCTTTCCGTTTTATGCTCAAATGTCTTACCTTGATCATAATGGATACACTATCGTCCAACTAACAATCTAACGACTTCCTATTGACGTTTTAACGACATTTCTCTTCTCTGAAATAAAAAAAGACTGAGCGGGGAAAACGCCCGTTCAGCCTTTCATTTGCCTCAATAGGACGTCCAGCCACCATCAGCCGTGATGACAGTCCCATTCACAAATTTAGAATCCTCGGATGCAAGGAAAAGAGCAACGGTAGCAATTTCACTCGGGTCCACCGGTTCGCGCCGTTGAGTGCCAGCTCCTTCTTGAAATACCTGAAAAGCATCCATGTCAATATTGCCCATCGTATTCATGATGCTGGTTCGAACACCGCCTGGTGCGATGGCATTACAGCGAATGCCGGATTTCGCGTACATGTAACCAACGTTTTTGGTAAGCCCCACTAAACCATGCTTGGAGGAAGTATAGGCAACTCCCCCTTTACCCCCAGTTATTCCTGCGGCGGAAGCAATATTTACAATCACTCCCTCCCCCTGTCTCAACATGAACGGCAGCGCTTTGCGAATGGCACGCATTGGACCTGTCAGATTAATGGCTAATACCCGCTCCCACAAATCATCCTCAATGGTTTCAATTAATCTGAAGCCATCCATGATTCCTGCATTGTTCACGAGGATGTCGACGCTTCCAAATGCTTCGGAAGCCCTTTCCACCATGGACTGGATGTCCTCTTCCTTCATGACATTCGCGACAACGCCGACGGCTGTACCCCCTTTTTCGCTAATCGCGTCGACAACGGCTAAGATGGCGTCCTCATTCAGGTCCGCTACCACGACCTTAGCGCCCTCCTCCGCATACAGTTCCGCAATCGCTTTACCAACACCTGAAGCAGCTCCTGTCACAATAGCTACTTTATTTTGTAGTCTCATACCCATTTCCCTATCTCCTCTTCTTAAATCGTATTTACTCTAGCAATGTTTCCTAGATGAACGCCGCTAGGTTTAATAGTTCGCTCCTGGGTGGTACGGTCCACTTCAATGAGTCCAAAACGCTTAGAGAAGCCAAGCTGCCACTCAAAATTATCCATCAAGGACCAATGCATATAGCCCAAAACCTGGAGTCCGTCCGAAATACAATCATGGACACCTTTCAAGGCCTGATCGATGAAGGCAATACGACGTGTATCATCATCCGTTGCTATGCCATTTTCAGTAATCATAATCGGCATTTTCAGATGTGTGCTAACATATCGGACAACTGCCCCAAGTGCCTCCGGGTAAAATTCGTTCCCCATTTGTGTCGTCTCTGCATCTTCTGACACGGGGAGAAGGCCATCTGGTCCATATACGGCACGTGTATAGTTTTGCAACCCGAAAAAGTCATCATCCTGCAAGTATGGAACAAATTGAACAAACTCCTCCTGCCATGCATATCTCGCATGTTCTTCTCCGCCAGGAGTACTCTGTATGTCATATAGCGATAAGGTAACTCCGACTTTGGTTTCCGGACTAATCTGCCGAATGGCTGCTCTCGCTTCCACATGCGCTTGAAAGATAACGGCCAGACCTTGCTCCGAGCGTGGTGCCAAAAACGAGTGAACCTCGGTAGGAGGTACTCCAAACGCTTTACTTAGTTCCACGTAGTATTTTTGCATTTGCGCCGCCATTTTCTCCATATTCATGCCGACCTGTGCACCAGGAGAGCCAGATTTGGCTTCGTATCTCTTCATAATTTTCTTGATCCCAATGGAGATATTCGCTTCATTAATCGTACATACATAGGGAATCAATTCGCCTAATTCACGCATGACATGTGTACAGTAGCGGGCAAATCGGGCAGGCGTAGCGGCCGACTCCCAGCCTCCCTCCCGAATGAGCCATTGCGGCGAACTGAAGTGATGGAGAGTTACTATCGGAGTTATATTATTTTCTTTACATGCACGCATAACTTCCCGATAATGTTCGATTTCTGAAGCTTCGAATCGCCCCTCCTCTGGCTCGATTCGAGCCCATTCAATCGAGAACCTGTAGGAATTCAATCCCAATTTAGCCATCTCAGCAATATCATTTTTAAACCGGTTATAGTGATCGACAGCGCTGCCTGACGGTTCCTTGAACACCGATCCCTCCAAGTTTTCCATCAGCCAAAAATCAGAATTTGTATTATTACCCTCTACCTGATGCGCTGCAGTGGATGCCCCCCATAAAAAACCTTCTGGAAATTGAAGTGCCATGCCTACTCCTCCTTAAGTTCAATTCATAATAGTTGCATTTCCATTTTATAAAGATCCTCTAGAAGTAACTAACAATCTAACGACTCTTCACTGACGTTTTGACGACTTTCGTAAAAACAAAAATAGACCTATTCGGCTAGGTCTCTACATTAAAAAGAATGAATAAATTGTCGTTTAATTACCAGAATAAAGTCGGCAAAACGTTAGTGAAGAACCATGAATTGACTTAAGGTATTAGTAACTACTAGTCATCCTGACAAGCTCCAATTACAGAATCTACTTAATCATTAGGAGGATTTTATTCATGACAGACTTCACTAGTGTACAAAACAAAGTCGCAATTGTTACTGGCGCTTCTGATGGCCTTGGTAAGGCAATTGCAATGTGCTATGCAGAAAATGGGATGAAGGTCGTTATATCTGATATTAATGACGAAAAGGGTTCTAGCGTAGTTGAAGAAATTAAATCTACAGGCGGAGAGGCGTCTTTCTTTAAAACGGATGTCAGCAAAGAGGAAGATGTCATTGGATTGGTTGATTTTACCATTAAAACCTATGGCCGATTAGACGGTATTGTAAATAATGCCGGTATTAGTGCCGACAATAGGCCGACTCATGAATATTCAATATCTGAATTTGATAAGTTAACGTCTATTGACTTAAAGGGTGTATTTCTGGGTATGAAGTTTGGAATCGAAGCGATTCTTAAGTCTAAAGCATCGGCAGGTTTCGTAATAAATATTGCATCTTTAGCTGGCTTGTTAGGCAATAGTTCCATGGCTATTTATACTTCGGCCAAGCATGGCGTTGTAGGTCTTACAAAGAGCGCGGCACTCGATTATGCACCTTATAACATCACAGTCAATGCGATTTGTCCAGGAACCATCAAGACCTCGATTTGGGGGAATGCACCTGAAGAGGTTATTCAACAATATGCAAAGTTACTATCTCCAAATGGAAGACTAGGCGATCCAAAAGAAGTAGCAAATTTAGCTTTATTTTTAGCCTCTGATTTGGCTCGTTATATTAGTGGTTCAGCAATTACAATCGATGCTGGCTCTAGCGCTGGTAAGCTAACACCCTCCCAATGGACTCATCCGGAAATATTGGATTAAATTATACTTGTTTGCAATTGCATCCATCGTTATATCGGTTGTACTACTATGTGGATTGCTTACGCTAAACGAAGGGCTTGCTAACAATTAAAGACAAGGCAGGACGCGAACAATGACGGAAGGGAAAGGAACCTCACTTCTTCCCTTCAGATATTCGAATAGCTAGAGCCGGGGGCATAATTGAATGATTATAAGCTACAAACGACACATACAGGGAAGACAAAGTTGAAGAAAGAAAAAAAGCGCAATATCGCATAATTCTCATGACCGAACTGAATATCCATTTTTGCGCATAATCGTCAGGTGTCTGAAATTCTTGTAAAATCAATAAAGGTACAATGATTACAAATGAGAAGTTATCACATAGTATAGCTACACGTCCCTCAGCCATATTAGCAACGGTTACATCAACTCGTTCGGTCAGCTTATATTGAGGCCAAATCGATAAAGGATTATCTTCGGTTAGTTCAGTTATGACGGAAATCGAATGGACGATATCGATGTCGATCCGGTCTAATCTACTGCATATCTCTTCAATAATTTGGAGATTGGCTACGTTTTTTAGCCAAACGATTCTTACTTTCGTATGGGAAGTCCTTCCTAACTCCATCTGTCTAAACATTAAGTTTTGGGAAGGCGATCTCATTCTTAACAAGTTACAGTTTTTATTTATGTCAGTTGTAAACGCTTCATTTCCACTCTGAATAGAGGGCTCTGTTTCTGATTTTCAGCTGCTTCACGCTTTGGTAATGGGATAACTAAAGCAAACTCTGCATCATTACTTGTTATTGCAACATGACCTGTTAGGATAGCTTCTAATTTATGTAAAAAAAACTGCAAATTCGTTTAATGGAAATTAAAAATGCAGCCCCAACTTTTAAATGGGCTGCATTACTTTATTCCTTGTTCATATTTAATTCAGCTTTCATTTCACTTTAGGATATACGGACCACTTATTCATTTCATATAGGCATTAGTTGGCATTTAAAAACAGCAGTACAAATCAACTTTGAACTGCTGCTTTTTACATCTTGTGATGCCTTTGTAATAGAACAGTTATAACTTATTTACTTCTGAATTGCGTAGCATAAGCCCCATATCCTCGTTTTACAAGATCTGCTTTCGGAATGAATTCCATCGCTGCAGAGTTCACGCAAAATCGTAAACCCGTTGGTTCAGGTCCGTCTTTGAACACGTCGCCCAAGAATGAATCCGCATATCGGCTTCTAACTTCGCTCCCAAAAAATAATTTGCGTTTAAGCACAACGTTTTCTAACTCCAACGGCTTTGTAAAACTAGGCCAGCCCGTACGTGCATCATATTTGTCCTTAGAGCTAAATAGCGGCTCGCCAGAAACGATATCTACGTAGATACCCTCATCTTCGTTATCCCAGTATTCGTTACCAAACGGCATCTCATCCACGCCATGCTGCGTTACGTTAAACTGGAGTTCAGTCAGTGTTTTCAACTTTTCTGCTTTATTAAACTCACCATTAAAGCAATTGTTTGAGTTACTTTTCATTTCGCGATCACTCCCCCAAATTTTATTCAAAGAAAAAACCGCGTCCAGAGTTGAATTCGCTCACCTTGTACCTTTTAGTTAAGCGGGCTTTTTCATAATAGTCTTGATGCTCGTCCTCGGCTTTGTAAAACTTTGTTGCAACTTCGATCCTCGTTACGACCGGTTTATGGAATCGTTTAGATGAATCCAATTCCTTTCGCGATGTTTCCGCCAACTCTTTTTGTTGATCGCTCGTGTAAAAGATGGCCGATTGATTTTCACTGCCCGTAGGATTAACGTTTCTCCAGAAAGTTTGTAGCAACTCGTCATACGTAATCACATTCGGATTAAAATGAACTTCGACCGATTCGAGATGATCCGTAGTTTTAGAAACGACTTCTTTATATGTGGGACTTTTTTTATGTCCACCTGTATAGCCGGTATACACATTCGTGACGCCGTCAAGCTTCTGGAAATTGTCTTCCATGTGCCAGAAGCAGCCGCCAGCAAAAATAGCGATATTGAAAGGCGTATTCGGGTTCTCATTAATTTTCGGCAAAACATCTTGAGCCTCGGTGACTTCCAATTTCAACGATTTAATCATGCCGTAAACGATTCCTTGGTGATAAAACATATGCAACGAAGTTGAGTAGATGAGCTCGCCAATATTTTGGGCTTGCAGGAAGTTCTCTTTCACTGGCTCATTTAATCTATCTTTCAACGTCTCGTGGATAAAATAACGGAGCTCTTTCAGCTTGGTAATCAATACATCCCATTCAGGCGGTTCTTCTTTCCAATCCGTTGGTTTCGAACCATAAGCGAAAAAAGATTTATAGCTTTCAGGAATGATAACCGGTTGCTCAGAAAGACCTAACACATCGAACTGCGTAATGATAAGAACGTGCCCCAGATGCCAATGAATATTGTTTTTAAACCCATTAGGAATGACCCTGCGTTTATCTGGAGGACACTGATTGAATACATTAATCAATTGATTTATATGTTTGTCAAATACGCGAAATACGAATTCAGCTCTCATTTTATACATCCTCCAGTTATTTAATTACGGTTTATTTCCTTCTCGCCATTGTGCGGCATAAAGGCCGTATTACACTTTATTGTGAAAAACATTAATGCACCATCAAGCTAGATTTATCAAAAGCATTAAATCCACTCAGTTCAAACAGTTTTCTTCTTGCAGGTTCCACATTTAGTAGATTTGCCTAATGAACGTCGAAATGTATTGCACCATTTGTTCACTTATCACAAATGATAACGTAGGTGGCGTTGTTGGTTATCCGGAAGAGGACTTGATATGCTGAGGCGAGTGTTTTGAATTTTATCATGGATAAATCTATCCTCTCTCGAATTAATTTTTTTCGTGGATCTGATTATATACGATCGATGCAATTACAGCTCCAAGAACTGTTGCTACAAGGTAAATCCAAAAGATTTTCCGTCGTTCCCGATACAATCGCAGGACCAAAGGAACGGACTGGGTTCATTGATCCCCCGCAAATTGGTCCGGCAAACATGACCATTAATCCAACAGTTGCGCCAATCGCCATACCAGCAAAGGCTTTAACCGCATTGCCATGAACCCCAGAACCTAATATCACCATCATAAGGATGAAGGTTAATATGTTTTTTGTACTTCGAATTCCAAAATGTTTGTGCTTAAGTGGAATGGGCAATTGACTCTTGTCTGAATTTCCCACAATCAAAAAACTCGCGGCATGCCACCAAATGCTCTGTCAAGCTAACTGAATCATTTTTGCTACCTATCTCATCTAATTTTTTGACCAGCGCAGTTGCTTCATCAAACATGATGGCGCGGCCTATATATGTTATCGAAAACTCCATCAAGTAATAACCATTGCCGTTTTCATTTGCCGTATTCAAGATCAAGGTTACATCCGATGATGAATTGTCTTCATCTTCACCTTCATACGAATAAATATGGATTGCCCACATTTTAGAGCAATCATCATGCCTGTACTTGTACTTGTCCAGTTCAAACCAGCCCTTTTTCATACATTCCCTTCCTTTCCCGACTAATTCCATACTTTCACCTCCCTTTAATGTGTCTGTTGCGTCGTGCAAATTAGTCCATTGGCTATCGGTCTGCCTATATGAACTCAATGAATTTTTGGCCTCCATTCGGAAAATCTCGTATACCTTTTTCGAGAAAAAAATAAACCGCTTAAAAAAAACGGTTTTTTTCATCATATGTTAAATAGGAATAGTTCTGCGTCGTCGAGGTAACTTCGATTATAACAAGGATAGAATGTAAGCAAATCTGCGAAAAGTCATGAACCGCATAAAAAAGAGGCCAAACATTTGATCGCAAAGCATGATAATTTTCATGCTTCCATGCCAAAAGTCATGCCCCTTGATCATAAAAGATGACGTACGGAAAATACGGCAGCTTGTGTCCTATCGCGTAGCCCCAGCTTCGCTATCAGATTGGAAACGTGATTTTTCACGGTACCTTCCGTAAGATAAAGCAAGCTAGCAATTTCTTTATTATTGAGCCCTTGACCCAACAATTCGAGTACATCTTTCTCTCGTTCAGTCAATAGTCTCAGCTCATCCGGCTCATTTTTACTTAAAGGGTGTTCCTGACCCAGGCTCATATCTGACATTTTTTTAAATTCTTTGAGAAGCATCCTCGTGATATCGTGTTGAAACACCGTCCCTCCACAGTACACCGATTGAATTCCACTAATTATCGCCTCCGACGGCATATCCTTCAATAAATATCCATGAACCCCTTTCTCCAATACTTTCAAAATAAGTTCCGCATCGTCGAAAGTAGTCAGAATCAATACCTTCGTCTCTGGAAAGTGCTTGAGGATCAATTCTGTTCCTTCCACGCCATCCATTCCCGGCATTCGAATATCCATCAACACTACGTCCGGCTGCCACTCAATTACTTTGGCAAAGGCATCTCTCCCATCCTCAGCGGTTCCAACCACTTCCATACCCGGCTCCATACCGATGATGGTCGCAAGACCGTCTCTCAAAAGCCGCTGATCGTCGACAATCAGGATTTTCAATATTGTCGCTCCATTTCCGTTTTAGTATAAGGAAACTTAACTTCAACTGCAAAGCCTGTCTTCTGATCCATCCTAAAATGTACTTCTCCGTTCCACTCCCTCACCCTTTCTTGCAAATTCATCAAACCAAACCCCAGCTTAAGTTCAGCAGGCAGCTCTCCATCATTACGTATGTTAAGAGAAAATCCGGTTTCGGCATAAGCCAACAAAATAAACACTTTGGTCGCATGACCATGCTTCTGAGCATTGGTAAGGGATTCCTGTACAATTCGATAAGCCGTTAATTGAAGATCTCCAGGGAGGGCAAAGGGTATACCCTCGACTTCAAAAACGGTATGCACCCTTGCAAATTTGCTAAACTCTTCTGCTAAGCAGGTAAGGTTTTCATTTAAAGACAGAGACGTAATAGACTCTTCTCGTATAGCCCTTACGGAAAGACGTACCTCTTGCAAGGCGGACCTAATTAAATCCTCTCCTTCCAAGTACGCTTGCTCACTGCCTAAAGAATCCAACCTGCTTAACTTGCGAGCCATTTGCATTTGAACCAATAATGCCGTTAGTTTATTACCAACCGCATCATGAATATCCCGTGCAATTCTCACTCTTTCCCTCGCGGCTGCCCACTCCTCCGTCTGGAGTGCATACTCCCTCAGCCGGTCGTGGGATTTCATCAATTTTGCATACAGTTGCATTGTATCCATACGTGCCTTTTGATGGAAATTAATCAAAGAACTCACAATACATGCAAACACAATGAACGAAGAGGAAATATAATAGCTTGTTTCATCAAACCGTTGATACATATACCAATCAATGCTGCCCATCGTAACCATATAGAGTGATAGTAAACATATACAAGAGATGATGAGCGCTCGGGTATTCTTTACAAACATGAAGATCGCTAAAGCCGTAATTCCATTAAATAGATCATTCGGGAATTTGCCGCCGATGTAAACATAGCCATAGGAAGCGGATACCAAGAAATCGATGATCAGCAAGTGTAATAGCCAATGCTTTTTCATGCTGGAGTAATATAGATTAACAAAAAGAAAAACCATCAATGAAAGTACAACAATACTTAGTGTCCTAAAGATCGCAAGCGAATGTTCAAAATAAAACTCCCCGGCCAAGACTAAATCAAAAACGAGCTTCAGCCCGAAAAGCCATCTCAATGAAAAAGGATTTTTCCATATGCTTTCAGTTACTTTCAGCATCGTCCATTACTCCCTTATCATGCAACTCCATGTTAACTAAAGTTGAAAATACCGAAGCTTGAACGGGACTATCGGAAGGTCAAGTTTCGGCTCTAAGGATATATATTTAGCCGCCGTCCTTTTATGTTAAAGAGGATAGTAATTCTTTAACTAACATGTCAAATCTGCTTCAAGTAATTGCGCGGCTGTAATCCAGTGTCTGCAGGCGGGTCACCTTTATGTCGGCATCCTCTGCTCCGCGTGAACCATTCATTCCCATACAGACATATTCATTTCAAAAATTCGGGCTTAATTTCCCCCTGTCTGATATAGTCTTAACCATAGCGCGGAGTCCTATTAATGTATTAATAAAATTCCACATTTAGCGTTTTGAATAATTCTCCTCATTGTTTGAGCAGTACGCTCTTTGTTTCTTATTACGACCTATAAGGAAGTATAAGAGAAATCAAATACTCTTCGGGAGATTCAATTAGATTCTTCAATTTAATCATCAATTTAATCATCAATTATAACATCTACTTCAATTGAAAAATCTTGATCCACGTCTTCGTATTTTTTGATGAGTGCACTTAATGTATGCAAACACACGTATTAACCTGCCCGATACTTCAACGAGGCTGCCGATTGATGCCGGCAGCCTCGTCCTAGTTTTTATTGAGCAAACGTCTCCGTTAGTTTCAAATAATTTGAAAATTAGTTATGACCTTGCAATCGATCGCGTATATCCGTCTCATATCCTAATAAACGATTAGCAAAAGTCTGTCTCCAGTTCACCGAAAGCTCGTCGACTTCAAGAATGCGTCTTATTGCTTCCCAATTATTCTTATCATCATGCATGATGCGATTTGCAAAGGCAACTGTAATGGATTTCGGGTGAGCTAAAATTTGTTCCAACTTGTCGTTAATGGTGACATTACCTTCCTTCATAACACGGAAATAAAAGCCAGAGTAACCGGACACTTGAACTTTTAGAGGCATTTCAGAGTTTTGGTATCGAATTGATAGTTTAAAGCAAGGTTGTCGTGGCTGACTAACTTGTAAGATAGCTTCTCCCAATGTAAAAATATCACCGATACAAACATCCGTTTCTACAAGTCCGCTAACCGTTAGATTTTCTCCAAAAGCTCCATAATCCAATGTTGTCTGCAATTCTCTCTCCCAAAAGGGATAATGTTCATAAGAATACACACATACTGCCTTCTCTCGCCCACCGTGATGAACAAGATCCGCCTGTCCATCACGTTCGAAATTGTCCCAGGATAAATATAATGATTCATGCACAGGTAACTTGAAAATTCCTGTAGAAATCTCTTTGTTGTTATAAAGAACTTTGAGTGGTTTACTGATATTTAGTGAAATAAGCTCACCGTTAATCATTTGTATTCACCTCACACTACAATCTTTTCGTTGTCGTAAATCCACCTGGCGTCAATAAAGCCGCGTGTATAGGCCCAATAGAACATAGCTTCCATTTCTGTTGTAATTCCTGGGTACTTTTTAATAAATTTGGTTAGTCGTAATTCCATAAGCTCAATTTCTGCTTGTTCCATTTTTTTCACCTTTCTTGGTTAGAATCGTGTCATGTACACCTTTTATACATGGCACGACAGTTGCTTTCTCGGGTATTCGTTAGTGGTGTGGCGTTACCAAACAGTCAAAAAAGGAGCTGCCTCACGGCAAACTCCTTCATTGTATCTGTTCCAATTAGCGCAGTTTCTTGAATGCCGTACGAAGTTCGGAAGTCATGAACTCCGGTTGCTCCCAAGCTGCGAAGTGTCCGCCTTTAGGAAGTCTGTTGTAGTGGAAAAGGTTCGGATATGCTTTCTCTGTCCAACTCTTCGGTGCTTCATAGAGCTCGTCCGGGAAGACGCTAACGGCAACCGGGAGTTTGACGCCTTTGACGCCAAAGAATGAGAGATCGTTCTCCCCGTAGAGACGAGCCGCAGAAATCGCTGAGTTCGTAAACCAGAAGTGCGAAATGTTGTCTAGAATGTCATCGCGCGTTAGGCCTTCTTTGACTCCGGCAAAAGATCTTGAGATCAGGGCAAGGCTCTTCCAGTCGTGGTCAATCATAAAAGCTGCTAAACCGACAGGCGAATCCACCAGTCCGGTAAGCGTCTGCGGGCGCGTTCCCATGATGAAGGCGTAATAGAATTTATTTTCGGTAACTTGCTCGCACGTTTTCTTTTCTTCGTCAGAAAGGCCGGATGGCAACGGGTTACCGGACCAAATCGCCGCATCAGCGTCGGCCGGAATCACGCCAGGCATGTTGGTGTGAAGGGCAATCAATCCCTTAGGTTCCTGAACACCCATCATGTCAACGACAACCGCTCCCCAGTCGCCGCCCTGAGCTACATACTTCTCATAGCCGAGACGAGTCATCAGTTCGCCATAAGCGCGTGCGATGCGTTTAGGACCCCACCCCTTCGTGGTCGGCTTGCCCGAGTAGCCGTAACCAGGCATCGATGGAATGATGACGTGGAAGGCATCAGACTCGCTTCCGCCGTGTTCCGTCGGATTAGTCAGCGGCTCGATCAGCTTCAGTTGCTCGATAATCGAACCCGGCCATCCGTGCGCAATGAGGATCGGCATCGCGTTCTCATGCTTCGAACGAACGTGGATGAAGTGAATATCCAGACCATCGATCTCGGTAAGGAAATGTGGGAAGGAGTTAATTCTCGACTCGACTTTGCGCCAGTCGTATTCATCTGCCCAGTAACGCGCAAGTTCTTGAATCGTTGCGAGCTGCGTGCCTTGCGATTGGTCCGAAACTGTTTCTTTCTCAGGCCATCTTGTCGCATTGATACGATTGCGTAAATCGATAAGCTCTTCTTCGGGAACATTCACATGAAACGGGCGAATGGCATTTTTTTCTGTAGTTGTTTGTGTCATTTTTTTGTCTCCTTTTGATTTTTGAGTTTGTATGTGATCGAGTTAACCTCGTCTAAATCGATTAGCTTTTGATCATCTACGCTCAGCCCATCTCCGCGCGGCCTATTTGATCTCTCCGGGAATGAGCGTGATATCGTCAAGTACTTCGTCTGGTGATGAGTTACTTACAGGTCACCGACGCTATTGTACAATTGGAACTTACTATAGAAAATGAAAAAATTCCCACTCGATTCATACGATTCTCTCACACATATGTAACTAGTTAATTATATTTAGTTAGTTACAGATAGTACTATATCACGCTCATGAGATAATTACAAGTAACAATCTAAATATAATTTTAATGGTTACACACCTGCAACTATCCGTTACAGACAACACTGAGAACCGTATCATAATAGAGCGCATGCGATTATGCTGAAAAACTCCCGTTAGTTGAGTGCTGCCGCATGGAGCTTAATAGTTTATTTTCTCAGCCTACAACTCTATTTCCAATCTAATATTTTATTTTCACCGAACAAACGCCTAAAGCTTCCTTTAGTAGCTGAAATGTGTTGTTCTGCTTCCTTGTTTCTTGTTTTATGACCAATTGAACGCAAGAAGATCGTTCTAACCAGCTGTTACGGTGGTAGAACGATCTTCTTAATTGTTTGGAGGAAGATTGTTTAGCTCTTAGAACTGATTGTCAAGTCGATGTTAGTGAAATAGAGCGTCAGCATCCCTTCGTATCCGGAATCCGTGCCTATTATAATGTATAATTCTCCAGCAACGTTGCTTTTCACATTAAACGTACGCTCGAAGCTTTTCAACTGGAATCCACTTTTCTCTGCGTCCGGTTTGGCGATGTTTCCAAATCAGGCGGTTCTTGTTTCCAATCCGTAGGCTTCGAACCGTAAGCGAAAAAGTCTGCAAAGCTAACACTGCGTTTATCCAGCGGACATTGATTGAACACATTAATCAATTGATTAATGTGTTTGTCAAATATACGCAATACCAATTCATCTCTCATTTTATATCTCCTCCAGCTAACTAAATTGCTCCGCATAGGAGCCATATCCTCTTTCATTTAGTTCAGCTTTCGGAATAAACTCCATGGCTGCAGAGTTCATACAGTATCGAAGTCCTGTTGGTTGGGGTCCGTCATTGAATACATCGCCTAGAAATGAATCCGCATAACGGCTTCTAACTTCCGTCCCAAAAAATAATTTACGTTTAAGCACAACATTGCTTAACTCCAAAGGCTTTGTGAAACTAGGCCAGCCCGTACCTGCATCATATTTATCCTTTGAGCTAAACAAAGGCTCACCTGAAACAATATCCACGTAAATGCCTTCTTCTTTGTTATTCCAATACTCATTACTAAATGGCGGCTCATCTGTACCATTTTGCGTTACATTATATTGGCGTTGAGTCAGCATTTTCAGCTTTTCCTCTTTATTAAATTCTCTATCAAAACCTGTTTTCGCTGTAATTTTTACTTCTCGATTCTCGCCCCAAATTTTATTCAAAAATTTATCGCGACCAGATCCGTGCTCAGTTATTTTATAACGGATTGGTTTTTTTTTGTAATAATCCTGATGCTCTACTTCGGCTTTATAAAACGTTGATGCAGATGAAATTTTAGTTACAATCGGCTTATCAAACCTATTTGATACTACTAATGCATCTTTGGAAGCTTCAGCCAACTCTTTCTGTTCAATATTATTATAAAATATGGCAGAAAGGACATCATTGCCACGATCAGCAAATTGACCGTCTGCATCGGTAGGATCAATATTTCGCCAGAAAACTTGAAGGAGGTTATCATACGTAATCAGATTTGGGTTGAAACGAACTTCCACCGATTCGAGATGTCCTGTAGTTCCAGAACCCACTTCCTCATAGGTCGGATATTCCTTTTGTCCTCCCGTATAACCACTTTCAACACGCAATACACCATCAAGCTTCTCAAAAGCTTCTTCCATATGCCAGAAACAACCACCAGCAAAAATTGCGGTTTCGAAAGGTGTGCTCGAAGTTTCATTAACTGGAGTTAAAAGCTGTTGCACATTCACTTTTTCTTTTATATGAAACGAAATGTAAAAGGAAATAGCGTAAACAATAAAAACTAATAGGACACTGGATAATACAACTATTTTACTTTTCTTGAATTTCATTTTGTTTTTCGTCTCCATTTCAGCACTCTTAGTTGTTCAAAAAACAAGTAACTTCATAGAAAGATCCAGCCGCTAGTATAACGAGAAGAATCACAATGATTATTTTTTTAGTCAGGACCAAAGGAATGGGCAGGGTTCATAGATCCCTTACAAATAGAACCTGCAGAAATGACCATTAAACCAACAAGTCCGCCTCTTACCAAGAGAGCAATGGTAACAAGATCCAGAATTATGTCCGAGGGTATAGATAAGTGTCATAACTAACAAACCAAATGTAATTGCAATCCTAGTATGCGTAAGGCTTTGTGTAATCTAGTTAATTGCTACGGGTACGGTACCCACAAATACTAAAAGATAAGAACCAATAAATTCAGCAATCAGTTTCTTTTTTTAATTCTAATTCAGCTCCTATCCTCCCCATATCGGCTGTTCGTAACATTCTAAATATATTATGTAGGTTACAATGTATCACACACACCCAAAGAGCACAAGTAACTATTTAAATTACATTTCAAAGGTTACATGCATGTCACCTTGAGAAACCAATGTTCCTTATATCACAATGTAAAAAAGGAGCTATTTCATCATGTAGTTATAGATTCTCATTACATCTTTTTGAGGGATAGATAGTTCATACTGTTGGGGAACAATTAAGTTTTGAAGTGCAAATGCAAGAAACTATCAAACTTTATAGTTTGCTAGCTTCTTCATCAAAGTATAAAGACAATCATTAGAATCGAACTATTGATTGAGGGGTCAGGCGAGGATTATAGGGATGGAAAAGAGAGATGTGCAGCCTTACAGCTTCCAAAGTTCCTAAATCTTACAAAATAGTTTAGGATAACTGCAACATATTGGAATCGACCTCCGTCTGATGGATTGTCAACATGATTGACGCTACATTTCGAACATCGGAAGGAGCATTATACTATGAAGAAGAAACTAACTGTCATATTAACTTTGGCTGGGATACTCGGCACAACAGCCGCGGTCGGAGCTGAGGATTTGGTAGAGAAGGTTACAGGTTACTTACAAAAAGATGTAAAGATTCTTGTTAACGGACAAGACAGTGCGCTAACGCCTGTTTACATCGATGGAAAAGCGTACCTCCCAGTACGCGACGCTGCGACTCAGCTTGGATATACGGTGAATTACGATGAAGCGAACAAAGAGATCGAGTTGGACGAGGCGGCTGACCTCATGCGTTCAACTGGTGTGATCGTAAGCGTACAGGCCAAGGAAGACGGTAGTAATACTCGCATCGAGCTGCTTGGCAGCACATGGGTCATTTTAAACGTGGACAAATCGACTACCATCAAGAGCTTAGACGGTAAAACACTAACTGCAGCCGATCTTAAAGCCGGTACTCAAATCGATGCCGCGTTCGGTCCAGCAATGGCGATGAGCTATCCAGGCCAAGCACAAGCTGTAAACATCAACGTTCACGCAGACCGCTCGGTCAAAGAAGATACAATCAAAGCAGTGAATCATACAAATGATGGCTGGCAGGTTCAATTAGGTGACAACTTGGTACTTAACGGCGGCAAAGAAACTCGCGTCATGACGTCCCAAGGTGAATCCGTGAATTGGGAGGACCTGAAAGCTGGTACGAAAGTAAAAGCTTACTATGGTCCATTTGAAACGAAAAGCCTACCTCCGCAAAGCCCTTTGTTCCTACTCGTTGTTCAGGCTCAATCGCCTGTAATCGGCACTCCGAAAATGTCGCCAGAGACAGCGCAGGAATACCGCAACTTGGCATGGGCGCAAGTGAAGGAGCAAGCGACTCATATTACAACGAAACAAGACGAAGCAGCTGTTCAAATCGTTTCCTCTAACGAAGTAGGCGTATTGGCTTCCACAGACGAGCAGAAGAAATTGCTCGCAGATATTCAAGCTGCGCACGGCAATTTCGTGACGATTACTTACAACACAGACCAAGATGAACTTCTTGGACCGTTAACGGCTGTGTTCGATTTCAACACAAAAGCTTTTGTCGGCTTCAACGCTAGAAGATAAACGGATTCTAACAAGCCATGAAATTCAACCTTCATTGAATATCATGGCTTTTATTTTTCAGGGGCAGAATTCACTCCCCGTGTATCTCATCTGGAGCCTCTTTTTACTTTTCCATGCTATCCTGTACGTCTCTTACCAGCCCCACATCTCCGTCCAGACTTTATCAACTTGCTGCGAACTTCTCAGTAAACATCAAAAAGTCCCCACCGAGGAGCAATGAGGAATAGGAGTAGAATTATAAAAACATTAATTTCGGCTCATTTTCAATTTTATAAACTCAATAATTTCATCCTGATCGGTAGCCTTTAAATTATCAAAATGCAACAGTAAGTTAGCCTCTTTATCATTGACCTTTTCAATCCCAAAAGAATCCACTCAACATCCACCTCGAATAACTCGACATCACGTAGCCTGCGATATTCCAATTCGATTAGAGAAATCAACTTGATTAATCGTATTCATCTTTCTAATTAATTTAATACAGCTGCCTATTGTTTCGATATGTATCATTCCTTAAAAAAAATAGTCCCGATGAAAATACACCGGGACTGACTTAGAGGTTCACGACTTTTTTATTGGTTCACAACTCTTTTTACTGGTTCATGACTTTTTTATCACCAGACAAGAAGAAGAAGCTGTCCATTTGTCTTAAAGTCTGCCACTCCCCCACCCAATCTCTCACCCGCTCCAAACCCGCTCCCAGCAAGGCTTCAACCCACTTTTCCACTCTCACTCTTTACTCCTTTAAATAACTAAAAGATTGACGTAAAGCATGAGAAAACCATACGAGAAAAGCAAAAAAATCAGAGAAAATCCGAGAAAAAAAGCAATTAAAGTTTGACGTGAGAGCATGAGGAAATAGCATGGGAAGATCCAGCGGCGGAACTTCATAATTGAGAAAAGCGATTGAGGAAGTGAGCGGGAAGGACAGAAAAAGCAGAGAGAATGATTGGGTGAAAGGCAGGCGGGGCATGGGTTTGCTGTTTCAAAAGCAGGAGGAAAGGCAGGAGGAATGATTGGGAAGGGATGAGTGGAATGGTTGAGAGTCAGCCTGGGAAAAAGAAGAAGCCGAGCGAATGTCAGGGAAATGCCTGAAATTCGCTCGGCTGAGTGGCAAACTTTAAGTGCTCAGAGGGATACTTTGTGAGATAGGTGGAGACTTAAATTGCTGTCTACTGTTCAGTGACATTAAAGTTGGTAAACGGGAAATCCTTATAAATCAAGGGTTTCCCGTTTTTTTAAATAAAATCTAGTTACATTATAGTTGGTAAGCGAACTAACACTCGTTATTCTTATTGACATTATAGTTGGTAAATTACATTTATATCCAAGTGTGTATCGCTCTCTTAATTATCCTCATTGACATCTAATTTGCTAATCCAATCCAATCCCGAAACGGAATACTTATTTTGTCTGGAGTGAAAACATGCAGTGATTCATCGTTCATTTCCAAATTGCCTTGCTCAATGTAATCATATAAATCTAAATATTCTTGACCTTTAAATTTTCTCTTAAAAAAAGGAACTCTTTCAATAGTCATAATAGCGATATTTTTTTCCATTCCATCAAAGTATCCTAATTCCCAAGGCATCCAAATCGATCTATGAGAATTTTTGGAAAACACAAAAAGCAATGTCTTCGAATTTCTCATTCTATTTCGCATCGTTTGTGCAGTTTCTCTAGTCGCATTTTTTGGTTTCAGATGTGGATCACGAATGGAATCCACATAAACTTCATAATTAAAGTTCTGAAAGTACGCGGCAAGTCCTGCTATTTCAATTTTGTCTAATGAGCTATGCGACAGAAAGATATCAAACTTTGCATTATCAGGTTTCGAATGACTATCTGTAAGAATGCTCGAAATGGTTTGACCGCTTTTCTCAAGTTCTTTCTCAGTATAATCTTTTAAGTCCATAGAATTGAATCCGCTATCAAAGAAATTCTTAATTAGAGCAGTAATGTTCAAGAGGTCCACTTTTTCAATTTCTCCGATTTTTTCGATCAATCGTATTTTACTTACAGCTGTAAGCTTACTAATATCAACATACTCATTTGTTGAATCATTTGGATTGATCTTAATTCCATACATCTGATCCAATCGCTTACTTTCTGATTTTGAAAGGGGTGCAACAATAAATGAATTACCAGTGTCACTCAGGATAATTACAGGTCTTTTAGTTTTGGTGAATCTAACAATAAATATATCACCTATTTGTGGTTCTATATGTTGCACCATGTATTCACTCCTTCATTATGTTTTACGTTTTCATTTCGGTTCAGCCGAAAATTGTGGATCTGTCGAAAATATTTCGAAAGATGGATATAATAATCATACCCTGTATCGTTCCCCATTTTTCTGCTGGTTACCTGAACCTTAATCGTAGATTGTTGGAGGCTATAATTCTTAGTTACAGCACCCTTTATATTTATCAAAACTGTAGAATCATTCCGTTTCTCGAATGATTTTGCACATTCTTCAATTATCCCATTAACTAATTTGTCATCCTTCCCTTCTACAAGATCTTGTAAAAAGGATGAAAAATAATGTTCACGTGCCGTAATTGTCACAAGAGTTAAAACCGACCATTCGAACTCCCTTGAGAATTCAATAAAATTAAGTCTGATAATAAATTGTTTCCGCCTAGAATCAGTTCCCCAATCAATCGAAAAATCTGTAAAAAACTCTCTTTCAAGGGAAAACCTCCCCGACTTCTCATTCAGCAACTGCGACAAAGGAATCATCAAACTGGAGAAAGCTTTTTTAAAAGTTTTGTTTGTAAAATCAGCAAATAGCTTGTTTTCAATTTCTTTCGGTAATGTACATTTATCAATAAGAACAGGTAGGATGATTTTTCGTTTTTCAATTTTCTCTCTTCTAATTGCGATCTCATATTCTTTTGTAAACCATCTAATTTCCTTAGTTTTAAGGCTATTACTAGAGGATTCGGATAAAACGATAATGATAAACTCCGCTTCATTAAGTTCATTAACGATTTTCTCGTTCAATTCACTTCCAACCGAAATGTGCCAACGATCAATGAACACATGAATGCGTTGTTTCGTTAAAGCACTACATAGACTTTCAGCAAAATCCCTATCTTCCTCAGCAAAACTAACAAAAATAGACAAGTTAATTGATCTCCTCTAACATTTATTTAATGTTTAATACAACGATATTAAATTATTATTTACGCTGATGACTCAGCAATCTATTATTCCTGTGGTATGCAGCTTGATAGTCCCATGAGTGATATGAAAATAATGTTGAAATACTTGATGGAACGTGCTCTTTTTTTTATAGAACCATTTTAGTACATATTTCGACTCATCCTTTTACATCTTCGTTTTCAACCATTTATTAAATTCACTTTAATCGACGCAATAAGTGCTTAACCCTCTCAGGAACACCAAAAGCATCACTTACTTGACTGTTGCTTTTAATAGCTACTTCCATTCTTTTCAAGAGATCAGAATCCATGTACTCTGTATTTTCTTCAATCATGGTTAGTGTATGTTTCGCCTCTGAAAAACTCTCGGAGTTTTCGAATTTACTTACTAGTGCTTCAGTTTTCTTTCGGTATTCCCTTCTAACGGCTTCCTTTATTCTACCTTCAGTCTCTTCAATCCTTTTCGTCATATCTGGGTCTTTGGATTTAGAATATTCCAGTAAGCCTAATATATTTTGAAAATCAGTAATGCTTTCAACCTTCTCCAGTTTACTAATTAGAATATCAGTCATCTGGCGTTTGGTTGAAGGATGTTTATACAAGGCTAAGAAAATATCTTTTGCAATTTTTAGAGCATCTCTCTGCGTCCCTTCTATTGCTTGATATTTACCTATAAACCCATAAGGGTCAGATTCAACTCGAACCGGAACAACAAGAACGTTTCTGCCTAGAGCAATTCCAATTTCTTGATCAGTCCAATTACTATTATGGAAATTTTCAGTCATTAGTGCCACAAGTGCATCACAAGAATGCAAAGCAAGCTCGATTTCCTCCTGCCATTCTCTTGTTGGTTCAATATCTTTATGAGCCACAAAACCCGAAATTTGATATAATAATAGTATTTGTTGTATCTTAACTGCTAATTCCTTATCCGATGATAGATGACTAAGGAACACTCTAAAATGATTAGCTTCCCAACAAGAAGGAAAGGTATCTTGTTGTGATGAAGAATACATAATATCCAATGAGTCAGGTATAAGTGAAAGGTGCATTCCTAATTGCAATAATTGCTCGTTAGGTACTTTCTCAATCATTTTCATGATGTATTCTTTTTTGTTTCCATTATTCCATCCATTACTTGTAGGCAAGCTAAATTGATCTAAAATTAAATCTATGACTTGCCAATCTTCTTCTGTAGAAAGAGATTCAGCAATTTCTATAATTAGCTTCACTCGTTTACTAGTGTTCATATTCTTAAATCTCCTAAAATATCATTTAATTTCAACATTAAAAATTTAATTTCTCAAAAGATTTAATAATTGCCCTTCAATTTCTTCTCTTTTATTCACTCTATATATAACACGATCACGAGCTCTTTTAGGAACCATTCGTGTGTCATCAACACAGAAAATCCAAACTTCCATATTTCCAGAATCTAAACGATCTAAGGCTAACTCTAATTCATCAAAACACCATGGACTGCATGCATATTCTTTGCACCATGTGGCAATAAAAACATCTGCTGAGAAAATCGCTTCTCTTATTTGAGATAGAATATCATGCCCAGCCCCAAATTCAGAATCATCTCTAAATACTTTGTTGTTACGACGACGTAACAATGTCTCAATAAAATCAGCCTCATTTGGTCTTGCTCGGGGATAACTAATAAAAAAGCTGGCTGACTTGTATTCTTTCATTTGTTCATGATTTTGGGAATTAGACATCTTCGTTAAGAAACCTACGGATATATTTATTTTATTTTCATCTTGTAATAGTAGATAATCAGGTCCTAATTTATCTAAAAGTTCATACCTTTTTCGTTGAAAAGCTTGTCCAGCAGCTCCACCCATAAATGCTAAAGGTAATATCATTTTATTCTTCGACTCCGCTAGCAATAAAAGCATATTTGCAGCGCCATCAAGTTTACCTCCAATTGCAATAACGACATGACATGCCTCTAGTGC
The DNA here is from genome assembly GCF_059692075.1 of Paenibacillus sp. J31P190. Taxonomy (NCBI): domain Bacteria; kingdom Bacillati; phylum Bacillota; class Bacilli; order Caryophanales; family Paenibacillaceae; genus Paenibacillus; species Paenibacillus sp. J31P190. The sequence continues at coordinate 759,191 of NZ_JCAUAS010000001.1, forward strand.
CTGAAGTTGACATAGCAACCATGAGTAGCTTTTTGATTCCTGATTATCAAAAAGTGGTACAGGATATGCCATTATATTTATATTTTTGGATTTAGCTTCTTTTTGCAGACCCTCGATTTCTCTTCGTACATGTAACGAATCTACAAAATAATACTCAATAACTTGACCTTCCTGTAACTGGCCATCAATATACCCTTTGAATACCCAATAATCTGCACTGTCATTAAACGGACTACACACAGACAAAGAATGTCCAGAACTAGCTAGACACTTTCCGATATTTAAACAAATTTCTTCAAACCGCTCTTTTTCGCCACTTTCTGTGAGCTGCTCATTAGTAAGACCGCCTATAATAAGACATTTCATCTTTGCACTTCCCACTATGGTATGTTTTACTTTAAAAACGTAAATTGAAAACATTTATTTTCAATATGCAAATTGCATACTACTTTTTCACTTTACTTTACGTTGAACAATTTAATGATCGAACCCAAAAGATAGTAATTTGTTTCAGTTTAAAATGAATATTTCATTAAGTATGAATTCCAATTTATCACCCAATCTATTATCCAGTACGTTGTAGATTATTAGCCTTTAGTGAGGGGCTCTAGGAAGATTTCTACTTTAATATTTAATTAATATTTATCATTAGTAGAGACATCAAGTAAACTAAAAAAACGATTCAGGCAGTTTATGCCATGAATCATCATTCTTCCTAATCTATCTTAAGCGCTTTTCAATGCCAAGAGAGGTCAAATTCCGTTATACAATAACTTATTTATTCAATTATCTCAATCGAATAATTTGATTCCTCTAAACATGATCATTTGCAATTATTTAATCGCTACGCTTCCATTTCTCCAAGTTGACATCAAAATATTTGTTAACCTCTGTTTTGAAGAAAATATTAATTTCTTCGAATCCTTTGCAAATTTCATCATAACGATAATACTGCTTTTGAATTTCAGATATCGGAGTCAAATGAAAGTCAAGTGGCTCCCCACCACCATCCATACGCTTCACTATATCTTTCTCGGAAACGAACTTGTACCATCTTCTGAAATTATTTTGATGCGATGTTAGAAACTCATTGAGTCTCTGAATAATCTCATTTGTAACATTGTATAATTGCCGCTGTTCTTTTTTATTGCTCCATCGTCCCTTCTCACGTTCATTATCGAGAATTTTCATTTCGATTCTAAAAAATTCATATGTTTTGTAATAGGAGGTCAACGTTTCATCAAAATTGTCTCTCTCCGTATCAATTTCAAATAATGTTCTCTTCGTGTCCAGAAAAGAATGAACTGATCTCCTATACAATTTATCGGGATTGTCAAATAATAGGTTGAATCCTCCTAGGTTAAGCTTTTCAATCTTAAAAGCCCACTTGTTTGTGAGTAGCCCTATACCTACTAAAACTATAAGTAGCAAAGGTAGCACACCAAAAAGCATTGTCGAAATCATGGTTATATTTTTCCAGGGGCGATGCTCGGTTAGTTTACTCAGATCGATCCATATTACACAGTAAAGTACGCCAATAAGACTAAGTACGATTAATACAACAATTGGGTTAATTTTGGAAAAATATTTTTTCAACTTATATCCCTCTATTCTAGAGAGGTACATTTTCAAAAAAAATGCCTCTATTAATCATTTTGCTTGCTTAAAGAGTTATAAAGTATTAATTAGTTCACTTAATTACGTCAATACTACCAAACACGAAATCGGATGCCTCCGTTATTATTGGTGACATATAAAACTTTTAACTTTCGTAATAATCCTTTAATTTATAAAGCTGACAACCCTTTTAGAACAAGTGAAATCATCTCAGGTATATGTGGGGTTTGGAATAGAATATGATTTTCCTCTATTGAAAGACCATTTCTAAGTCCTTCAATCCCAACATTATTTAAATAATTTATTGCTTGCTCGTAATTAATACTTTCACCGTTAGTTTCATCGTTATTATGAGCCTCATACACTTTTCTATATTGCTCGTCTTTCAACTGAAAATCAGTACTCAGTACATTAGGCTGAACACCACAAATAGCATCAATAATTGCTTTTGTACAACCCCCATATCCACCTAATAAATAAGTAGGTTTCTTATTCTGTATGGCAAGAAGTACTTCTTCTAAAATTCCAGGGTATTTTCCTTTAAACCCTTGGACAGGTCCTCCTAGTGCAAGCCTAATATCAATAAAATCATTCATTTCTTCACGCATTTTTGAAAAGCTACGTGCTAATATTACTTGCTCATTCGGACTTTCAAACAAAGGGGATTTGATAAACTGCTCCTTTAAACCACTAGGTGGGTCTACTAGATGAAAATCAGCAACCCTACGTAGTCCAGCTAATTGTTCTTTTGTAAAGTTCAAATATAACGGCCATGCTGAAAAATTATGTATACGATGTGATGATTGTACTTTCTCCGGAAAATACGTCTTTACCAGTTCCAACAATAAATTCGTAAATCCACCCGGTCGCAAGTCTCCTCCATAACATAAGGTTGTTCCATTAACAAGTAAATATCGAGCGAACTCTGTAATTACATCCTCTAAATGTTTTTTACTTAATCCATAATTAGATATATCAGAACTATTAGAAATGGAGATACCAACTTTTAAATTATTAAATAAACTAAGAACCTCATTGGATTGATTTAATTTGCGTTTCTGAATAAGTGGAAGTATTGTTGGTGTCAAAAAGGTGTATCCTGCTTGAACACCACTTAGCACATGTAATTCCTCATAACCAATTGGTGGTTCCGGGTAAAGTATGACTGCATTATTGTTTCCCTTGGTCTCCTTGATAATATTTACGAAATTAAATAATTCTGGGTGATTAGAAATAACTACTAGATCATCCTCCAAACCGTACATCCCAAGCAAATCGGTTAAATGCTCACGAGTATAAACGTCCCTTAAAATCTCCAATAAAGCAATGTCAATAATTTCACTGATCTTATTTTTGGAGGCATTCCATCGAATTGTAGGAACATTACCCAGATACGGAAAACTTCTTCCCTCTCCTTTAGCAACTACATTAACTACTACAATCGGTATTTTTGCTAACTTTGCTTTAATTACTTCTTTCCGACACCACTCCCGTGATGCATACGAATCTGTATGAATTACCAGCAAGGCTGTTTCTTGCATCTGCCCCTCAATTTCATTTTCGAATTCATGACCAGGAGCGATATCATTTGCATCAAAAAATGACTTCAATGCTGTTTCTGAATGGATATAATTCCTTATTTTAGATGAAATTTTTTCGCCATCTTGTTTCGAATGACTTAGAAAAAGGGTTATGGGTGCGGGACTTAAATGATTTGCTTCCGAAACTCTTGGACGCCCTAAAAGAATGCGGCAAAATTCATGGGAGAGGCTTCCTAAAAGCTTCTTTTCCTGTAAAAACTGATCCTTTTCCTGATGTAACCTAATAAAGTTAATACCACTAATCCCATCCATTTGAAATGCAGCTTTAGTAAAAGAAACTGGAAACATCCTTGTACTTGGACATTCCTGTACTTTATTCCATAAATGTTCTACTGCACTGTTCCAATCTGAACTTGCTACCATGTTGTCATCAACAAGAACTATAATGGCATTATATTTCGAATCTTGAAGATGGAATAGAGACTCTACGTTATGTATGTCCTTCCATTCTGTATTAAAAAACACCGGTAAACCAGGCTTCCGATATATAATATCTTGACTAAGGTCTCGAGAATAGTGATTATATATCTGATCAGCAAAGTCCTGTCCCTTAGAAAATGAAGGGTGCCAAATAATATGTAATACTAAAGTTGGTTTATATCTTAAATTTAAATTCGCCAAAACTTGCCCTCCTAGTTACTACTCACATCGATTTTTTCCATACTGAAGTCTAGAATTATTGATTAACTTTGATCTTGAAATACGAGCATCAAATGCATCTCTAATAGCTTCAATAATGTTTGCATCACTAGAACATGTACTATTCCATGCGTACATTTTCGCATAACCACTTTTTATGTTATCTGCTAGTCTGGGAGGGATATCCTCGTAACTATATTTATTATCCTTAAGGGGATATGTGGGTAGCAGAATCCCTACCAGTCCAGAATATCCCCCTACCTTCTTATTTAATGCAGCCGATATCTCCCAATCAACATGTTTTCTACAATATGTTTTAGGGCCAACGAGAACAATTTGAACAGAGGTATCCGTCATGTAGTCTTTCTGAATTAATCTTTTAATATATTCAGTACTCAGATCGGTATCGATATCCCCGTCATTAACTGATTTATTCGTAAAGATATGAGAAAACAATTTCCCAAAAGCATCTTTGTAGGCCTGGTCTTCCTTATGATAATAACTAATAAATGTCTTATGTTTAGTTAATTGATTACCATGAAACATTATGTTTTCACCCCTCTTACTATTTTTGCCAATCAAGATAAGGATCAAGCGAATGTTTTGTCTGGCTCGCTGGGTTCGATTCAACGTGTTTATATGTAGACTCTGAGAGGGATTTATTTACACTATTTACACCTAATTGTTTGAGGTAAGAATTTAAGCTTCCTGTCCCCCGAACAAGATGTGTGATCTCAAGAAATGGTGGAATTGAAACCGTGTTTTTTAATGTCAAAGTAGAAAGTTGCTTCTGCGACTTTTTTCCAAAACCTATTTCATAAGGAACCCACCATGAGTTAACTGTATCTTCTGATACAATACACATCATGTGCGTACACCTTTGTATTCCTGCTTCTATGTTTTTAGTTATAGCAGTAGGGTCCCCATTATCAACAGCTCTCCGCAATTTATCATCGTATATGTCCAAATATATATCAATTCCTGCTTCTTCGATGTATTCACCAATCTTAATTACAGCTTCCTTATCATCACTAATATGTGAAAGAAAAATACAAACCGGACTTTTATCTGAAAAAGAAAAACTTTTATTGATTGCTTCATTTAGAACAGGGTTTGCTAAATTTCTGCCGCGCATCTTACATCTCCTTAGATCTTTAATGTGTATTTATCAACATTCTCTAGTTAACGAAATACTGCTACTGTTGCGGATTAGTGTGAGTTAATCAATATTAACTATATATACGAATTTTCTTCAAATATTAATTTCGACATACTTCCGTATTCTTCCTTCTAATCCCCTATTTTTTTACAATTTCGTTTCACCATTAACATTGCAAGAATATTATTGGCTTGGCCTGTATTTTAACCTAAACAACCTTACTGGTTCGATCTCTTATCTCCTCTTTTAATCGCTCATAATCCACTTTCCTTAAACCCGCGACTTTAGCAACTTTCCATCCCTTTACTATGTGAAATCTCTTTTTTAATTCCTGAACAGACAGATCAACTCTACGAAGTTGATACTGTTCTGTCGACTCTACTACCTTGTCTAACTCCTTCTGAGTTTGTGGCATGTTCTCCAACCTATTACTAATTAGTGAAAGTGCTCCGATCTGCCTACCAATCTCCGACTTAGACACCCTCAATTTACGTACAGCTTTTAAACGAGTTGCCGCTTGTATTACCTGCAATGTCATCTCTTTATCTCGTTGTAACCAATCCACACGATTTCTTTTTCGTGATAACCTTCTCGTTATTGGCTTATTTAGCCATAGCCAATCCTTATCATTTTTGTATAGCCAAGAGTATAACGTACGATAAGAATCATTAGCTTTAGACAAATACTTTAACTCATTCATTTCCAACCATTGGTTTCGTTTTTCAAGTACGAGAGGCTTACTTTCTTTATTAGCTGAGATAAAGCACTGCTTTGACTCTTTATCCTTCTGTTCGTACTGACTTTTAATTGTCTTCGGATCTACACCAAGAAACCTTGCTTTTGCCCTAAGTGAAAGAGACGGATCTTGTGACAACTCTTGAAGCTTTGCCCTCCAAACTTCACCAAATTGTTTGATGCGTCCAATTTTCCAAATATCAGTTTCGGATCCATCAGGACCTCTTCGAGAATATATAAAGCCGCAGCTGCATGTAAATGTTCCAACTGGTCTCCCTGTATCTGTACACTGCGTTACTACACATGACGTTATTATTAATTCCCGATGATGCTGAGCAGCTAAATTTAAACAAGGCCATGGCCCTTCACCAAATGGATTTGATACTACGTCAGATATACTTTGATTTAGACTAAAAGATACATTTATCCCAAAAAAGATGTGCAGCAGAATATGACGCAGTGGGTGACAAACATATTCTGGGTCTCTCAAAACTTTATGAAGCCATGAGTCATAAGTTTTACCAACATGACTCCCAGCATCACTTAAAACCTCCTCACCATAAAATCTAATAAATGTAGGGAGGATTCTATTAAATTTTATGCTACCGTTCCACGTAATCTCTCCCAACTTTTTTAATTGGTTAAGATATAAAGCATGTAAATACCGAGATCCCAAATTTGTATTTTTCATATTTAAGATCTGATGTGATGTTTTTGCAATTTTAATATCATATATAAAACCCCCTTGCGTTTCAGCGTTTGTATTATTAATTACAGACTCTATAGCGATAAACTCGTGTTTATTTCTTCTTGATGCAAAATTCACTACTGACTTGAATAACAAAACATGATGCCTATGGCATACTCTAACAAAGGGCAGCTGATGCGACCTATGCCAATAAGCAGCTCCGAATTGCTCTTGATCATTGACAACACATACTGGGCAATACATTAACTTAGCAGGATTTTTAATTCCACTAGCAGGCAGACCCATTTTCATATGTAATGATTTCCCATCGCAATATAGCATTTCGTTAATGACTTTCTCTATTCGCTCTTTAGGAAAAAATGGCATGTAATAGGGTAACAAGGTATGATCAAACAGTAACTGCTCTGCAGAGATAGAAAACCCTGGGATTCTACTACTGAGTTCTTTGAGATGACATGGAAAATCTGTAACTGCACAAATATTCATGGATCCAAATAAATCCCTCATCGATTTCTTACAGCTTACATTTCCGGAGTAAGAGTGATATCTAGCGAACACGCTATATAATAACTCGTCTGGGAATGGCGGTGGGAAAAAGTGCATATAGTTCAATCTCCATAAATTGTATTGGTAATTTTCGTTATTCCTTTAATTTGTTCACTCATCCATTCTTGCACTTCATCAGAGCAACCTTTTAATGCTGTAAATCTGGATTGTAATAATTTCAAAGAACATCGATGGTATCTAGATTCCATGAACCATTCAATTATTTTGGGGAACTTCCTTACTAAAAATTGATCTTGGCTTTCAACACTTTCTTCTATTAGCTCAATCGTTTTTGGTATCTTTTCCGTGAATCTTTTTACTCTACTTCTTACATAGCTAGGTAAATGTCGATATATTTCTTGTTTCGTTACTCGGTAATCTGGTGGAGATATCCATACCTTTTGTACGGCATCAACTACAAATGAATACAATTCATCATCTAAAGTATCTTGATTTAATATCTTAGGTAATTTCTTTTTAGGAGGGAGTATTCCCTCCATCCAACTTGGTTCATTCTTCATGACCCAATCATACCTATGAATATTATATTTCCTTATTTCTGGTCTTGTTGCATCATTACCTAGCGCCTCAATTGCTTCCATTATAGTCTCTTTACAAGTTTCAATTTTGGAAGTTGAAGTAGCTGCCGCTTCATGAAAGCCAAACTCTATTGCCTTCCTAGCCGTCTCTAAATCGATAGCTTTCGTCCCTGCCCTTACATCTGTCCTGTAAGGCCTCAAGTATTTACTGACAGTTGTTTTATTAGATTGTAAAAGGTCTGCGATCTCTTGTATTAGGTATCCATTTTGATAGTACTGAAGAGCTGTATTCATAAATAAGAATCCCTGAGTATCGACTGAAAATAAGCTCTCATCTTCTTCTTTTGGAAGACCTTTTCTAGTAAATATCATTCCACATTCTGGGCAAGTAAAGATACCAGTTACCCACTCATGAACTTTTCGTCTGCATTTAGTAATGATTTTTTTATTGTGATAAAGGCAGATGGGATTTACACAGGCCCATGGACCATGACCAAAGGGAAGAGCTATTGCATATGACTCACTATTATTAAAAAATGATTCAGCTGATCCTGCCAGAAAACGCATTAGCAGCACATATAAAAGTATATTTTTACGAAGGCAATCCTCTTCTAAAAATTTAACCATGAATTTTTCGCCAAGAAGTTCATTTACGGTAAATCCCAGACGTGACAAGTTCCCCTCTCCATAGAACTCAACAAAATCAATTAGCAATTTTTTTTATAAATAAAATCTCCTCTGAAGTGAATATACCCTCTACATCCAGTCAGTGTAATTAACCTTCGATGTACGGTATCAGAAGTTATAAACTCATTACTTAATAAGTACTGTAGATCAATTAAGAGATTTAAACTAAGACTTTCAACTTGTACTGGTTCTCCATAACTTAATACTCTGACACCGCAATAGCATCGCGGCCCAATCAACATGATACTTGTAAGATCATTAGCAAATGGTTTACTGCAGGTTAAGCAACGATTAAGAAGTTGCACACGATGTGTTGGGCATACATTTAAAAATGAAAGTTGATGAATACGATGCACGTAACTCTCTCCAAATGTTTGATAATCGTATTCCAAACAATGTGGACAGTACCATACGTGCTCTGATATCAATCCTTTACTACCATTTTTATCTAACAAAGCAGGTTTAGAGGATTCCATTGAACTACCCATCATCCTACTTATATATTCAGAATTTAGTTCCACTGATAGAAAGGGACGAAATAACGGGTAAAATGTATGATTTTGTAAAAGTTGAAAACAGAATTCATTTTCGATACCCAACTGATCAACTAAACGAGACAAGTTCACTGGAAACATCGTATTTTTTAAGTTTTTTCCAAAAAGCTCCTTTCTACTCTGAATATAAGAAGTATATGGAGACCTCAAATGATATCGATGCACTATGCTTCGATAGTCTTCATCTAGATATGGAGTTGGAAAGGACACGATTTTCCCCATACATTCACCTCCTCAACCCCAAGATACAAATTCATCATATTCACCAACAAGACTAGCCGCCCTAAGCGCCTCATCTACCGTTTTACTTTCTTTAGTTCCTTGTAAAACAATATATCGAAGATCTTCTTCATCGAATTCGCCTTTCTTTTTCTTTTGAATTTTCCCAGCTGTTTTCACGGGCTTTTCCATATGTACATTTGGAGTTTTACTTTGTCTTTTTGAGAGTATTAACATCGCCAACTCTGAATATAGATGCTCTGTATCATCTACTTCCCTATTCTCATGCTCTATATTTTGCGCATATCTATCTGCTTCTTCCTGACTGCAGCCCATCTTCATTGCAAAACCTATGAGCTTATCTATAAGTAGTTTTCTATTCCTTTGAATCAAGATTCGTTGATGCTCTTCCGACATTTGACCATCAATTTGAACATTATGTCTTGCTTCCATTAAATATTGATTAAAAGATACCCAATCTGGCTGGAGATCATCATATTCTTCTGGGTTAACATCGTCTCCACTGCGAATACGTTCAAAAATGGGCTGTACTAATCGAAACGTTTTATTAGCAACTTCTTCGATCATCTCAACAGTGATCTTCTCGTTATCACTATATAAAATCGCATGTGATTGAACGTGCATAAATAATTTAACAGCGAAGTCAGGGATACCAATTGTATGATAATACATAACTGCTTTTAGTTCTGGTGTTAGTTCAGTGAAAGCATGGGTGTACTGTTGATCCCATAGACTTTCTATAAGTTGTTCCCATTCCCAATCATCTTTCATTCGATCCGTTATGTTTTCTGAATAACCATCCGGGATTCCCCTACGACAATTTGCTAAGCATGTTTTAAAAAGATACATGGCTTTAAAAGTGCCTATAATTATAATCGGGATCCCAATAGAATTAGTCAATTCTGTAATAAAATCAATCATTTTTGCATCGCCGCCAGATTGAGCACGGTTGACACGTTGTATCTCATCAATAACAAGAACACCTAAATTAATTAGTCCTGCTACTTTGGCCATCCTTTTTGCTAAAACTTCAATCCTCCCATCTTTCTCAGCTAGATCTTCATAATAAGTTGTCCCTAATAGGTCATCCACCGCTCTATAAAAATTTCTACAAAGCGCTCCAACTGACTTATTGCTTGGGCACTCAATTTTTAACCATACGACTTGCTTACAAGGCCATGGCTTACCTCTAAAATTCGTATGATGAATCACTTGTGGGAATAGGGAAAGTAATTTGTCATAAGTCTTTGACTTCCCCATACCGCTTAGTCCAATCTCTGCACATTGTTGAGCTGTTTGAATATGACCAACGAGATTAGTCCCATCTTTATTAAGTCCATGTTCCAATATTTTGTCATATCCTACAGCAAGTTGCCTCTGATAGATTGGTGTCATCGGATTTCTTGACTGATAGCCTATCTTCAGCATCGTATACAAATTACGATATTTATTAAAATGAGCTGATAGCGGTAACCAAAAGCTAGGCTTTATTTGTTGAATAAGTTCTAAGCGTTCTTCATCATCCAATCGATTAAGATTTCCATTAAATCGCGGTATTGAAGACAATAGGTCATAAATTTCATCTCTAGATAAACGATCTGGCAGAGCCTCTATATGAGGATTCCCCTGATATTCTGGAACAAACTGATCCTTATATTCAGCTATTACTTGATAACCCTTTAGATAAACAAAACGATCAGTGTTCTCGCTCACGGTTTATTCTTCTCTCCTTATTCTTTGACATTAAAAATAATTGCATTTGATCCAACTTTGATAGGGATATCTTTGGTTCGGGCCGCTCGAATGGCAAGACCTCTCCTTTAGGTAATAGTGGAGTTTCTTCTTCAACATGATGTGGAACTGTAGTCCAGGCATTACGACTAGATATTGAACGTTTATCCATTTTCCGAACTAATCGTTTATTTCTATGTTTTGATGCTTTAGATTTCCCCTGCAAAGCCTTCTTAGTCTTTTCGGTTTCGGAGTTGGTTAGGTTTCCAGCATACGCATCCATTTCTGCTTCTAACTGAATTTTCCCCTTATTTTGTTTCTTAAGTTGGTTCTTTTTGTAAGTTAGTATTACTTTCAAATCGTCAAAGTGAAGCCCTTCATAGTCCTTAAACTTTGTCGTAAGATAACAAGGAATTAATGAACCATCCTTAGATTTAATAAAAATACTGCTGCAATTTCTAGGATCATAACTTATCTCAATATGTTTCTTTCCTTCAAACTGCTCATTTTCAAACCATGCTTCTCTAATTCCTCGGTCACAGGTATAACATACTTTGCTAAATGCAATACCGCCCCTAGTCACCATGGCATTTCCTTTAGGTAATAACGAATAACGTAATAAATCACGCGGCATTTCATGAAGTAAGTTTCGTTTCAAGCCCCAGTTCCATACCGAAAGCGGCGTTAATTCAACCTTCTCCTCAAACAATTCTTTCGTTACAAAATATCCTCCACTCAATGCACTTTTATTAAATTCGATAACAAATAAAATAACAAGCTTGGTGAAGGCTTCTATTGTATACATTGCTTCATCTGCAGGATTTTTATCTCCCCTTACCCGATGTTCCTTCCGAACTGCTCCAGGACTCAACTCTCGCATTCGCATACAAAATTTTCTGAATTGCTGTTCTATGTAAGGCTTTAAATCCCCTCTGTATGAGGGAGCATTGGCCACACGCACACGAATATTGACTAAGTTATTTGAGTTCTTGCTTTTATGTTCCCCGCGATCTCCAATAATAAATTTAGGTAGATGATGACACGGCCAATCTTCTTCTGTAATATCAATTTCATGTTTTGCACAATATTCTACTTTATCAGTTGCTGCGTTTTCCAAAGCAACCATCTCTTCTTCCCATGATGGATTGGTACATACATGCGCACCTGCGATGGTTCGAGACATCACATCTTTTACAAAGTATACATGCGCTCGACCAATTACTGTCTGCCTATCAAGCGACATCAGCATGACATCGGCAGGAGTCGAGTCAATCTCAAACAATGCCCCAGGTCCCTGTATGTCCTCAGCCGGTGTTCCCATTAATGCTCTTGCATTCATTTCTGCTTTACGGTTTCCGTACTTTGCACCGTACTTTTGCTTTGAATCGTATTCCTTACTATACCAATACCTAAATTGTCGCTCACTGGGGCAGTTTTCCATGACAATTATCGGTACCATCACGCCGTACTTTCGAAAATAGCCTTCGTTATAGCTTTCTTCCAACAAAGACTTGAATGTTTCCCTAATAGTTTTCTCTTCAGTGACATGATACTTTTTTATAGCTTTTCTGAACTTCTCCTTATCTGAATCTGTAATAATGTAAGTATTTCCGTCTTCTGATTTCGGACCTGGTTTGTTGTTATATGTCCTTGCTTCACTCGGAACTCCGCAATCAAAATAATTATTCAACAAACTGTTAATCGATTTACCATAAAACCAGTATTTTTTCATTAAATGATATATTACCTTTGCAGACTTCCCTGTCCTATCCATTGCCTCTTTAATTAATTGCCCTCGATATTCTGGAAGGTATGCTTCTGGTTCTTTAGACACAATCGACTTTATAATATGCCACTTTTCATCGCGATTTTTTTCATACTTTTTTAAATACTCCTCATTAGGTGCCAATAACCTTAAGTCGGGTTCAATAATGAATGTCCTTGCATGCTCATCTTCAATTTGTTGAATAAGATCTGAATATGCCCGGAAATAAGGGAACTTCATATCATCTTTATTACTTATATTTATAAGAACTACTTGGCTTTTATCTAGCGATATCCATAAAACTCGTTCAAGAATTACTTCATCAGTTGAAATGTCATTGAATCCTATAATCGTATTTTCAAAAATATGCATTTTTCAATTTACCTCCTATGCGTATTGAATAATACGATCACTCTGTACTTTTCCTAATTCAAGCGATAAGGGTTTACTTTCTCTGATGAGTTGATTCATGTCGGTTACCCAAACTTTATTGCATAACATGTGTTGGACTATATATAATGAACTTCCTGCCTCTAATCCAAGTTTAATATCACACTTTAAACATGTCTTACTTAATGAATCTTTTCTACCATATTGAGAGAGTAACCAAAACAATTTTTCTTCTACCATGTTCACCACCTCTTGGTCAATACCAGTCCTAGTTCCTAAATACTTTGCATCATACATCCAGTCAATGTTTTTTATCAAATTGATAGGTTTCCCCACATCAAATATAATCCTCCAGTCAAGCCCTAATTCTTTAAAGTATCTTCTTTCAATTTCAAATAATTCTAGCGTTCTTTTGGTCAGTTTATTTACAGGTTTAATTGTTCTTATTGAATCAGAACATCCTTTTGTTTTATCAGAAATAGTCAGATTAAAATCAGTGGTCATTATGACATTTTCTCCATTTAAATGGGGATGAGTTATATTTAATTTTTTTGCAATATCCATTGTTAACTCAATCGGGGTAAGCGGATATTGTTCTCTTATATCCGAAACATTATCAGCCCAATCTTGGACTAATAGGTATTGGTATTCGTGTTTGGATAGTGTGTGGTGGATTCTATCTGATTTCCAACCTAGCGTTCTTGTTAGCCAGCCCTCCGAGGCTACCTTGTTGTCATGAGCCTGTATAAATGGCACATACTCTTTACCGCAACCTTGACCCCTTCCATCTTTTAATCTATTCAGATTAGATTTCTTAATAATTCTTTCCATTACAATTTCACCTCTCCCAACACAAAAAGACGCAAAATGAATTACATTCTGCGCCTCGTGGTGTATATCAATATACTATATATTGTATCATTAAAAGTTAAGCATAACAATATGTTGTAATTTTGCGGTGTGAATATTTCAAACCACTTCAAATGTTATATTATTCTTCGTATTCTCGATATTTAGAATAATTATTATGTATTAGATTTTCCTTTGTGCTGAAGCTGCAGAGTTGTCCTTCAAGTTCTTCAATTCTCCATTCAAGCATTCTAGTGTATTCCAGCATACCTTCTTCCGTTGTCTTTGTAATAAAACCAGGAACCCCCTTTTTCTCTACATCAATTTTTCTTTTGAAATCCCCACTTCTTCTAATCATTAAGGGCCTCATCCTGGTCTTCTTATACTTTTCTATTAAACTTTTACACTGCTTCCAAACCTCAAAATTATGCTGCAATAGAATTAATTTATAGTAATGATCGCAGTTTTGCGTAAAAGGGTAGTCATGATGCTTCTTATTTCTTTCTATGTTTACATGACAAGCTTTTATTATCTTTTCTACCTCTTCTAAAAGTTCTTCCAGTTTGAAATCCCCCTACCGTATTATTTCTAGTCCTATTGTTTAATACTTTCGCCCTGTGCTCCCCTCCATTTGGTTTCATTTATACTTTTTGTAGTTCTGCGCTTGCTTTGCTTTCGTAAAGCTTTCAATGATTGAATGCTTTGGAAATATCGTTCAAGCTTGCTTCCGGGGAAATCACTCGCTCTAAGTGTATTACAAACATCCAAGGATTCCTCCTCCGTATTTAGTATAAAAATATTAGATACATTATCTACATAATAGTAAACTTTAATCCGCCATCCTTTCTCTGTCATCGCTTTCTCAAACCATTGCTCTTTAACAGCCCGAATACATGAAAATCTAATACCCAAGAATAAGATTCCTTTTGGCGTCACCTTTGCATAACTAATTTTTAAATCCTTTGGTGCTGATTTTTCCATATAAAATTCCCCTCTCTACGAATCTATCACTAGTATTATCTAAATTTAATATTTTTAATCAAAATAATATATTGTTTTTAGATATTTTTATGTTGATCAACCCCACAACAATAATCGATATCATTGGGGATTAAAAAAGATGACCCCTGTGCAATACAGGAATGATCTATTATCTATTGTTAGCTGCCTAGCTATAACTAGTTTTTTTAAAAGTGTCCTTGACAGAGGGTCCATATCATGGCAGGAGTGGTTTTGTCTTTAAATGCTGATATATATTTTGTAGTCAAACTGTACTTTGTGTTTAGATACATTACTGTGACCCGTATCACAAAGGGAGCGATGATAATGATAATTCGTCGTTCCACCTCTACTGCCCTTTCAACGAACAACAGCAGCGCAATGTATGCCGGCTGCCGTCATGTCGTGATTAAACTATAGTTCCCAGTTAGATTAATTACGAAATGTTAAATGCTTCGTTGACACAGGATTGCTAAAACTCCACACCGCGAACTTTAGAAAACACCATTGTATCACGCAATGAACCATCAACAGAAAGATCATCATTTCGTATTATTCCTTCTAAAGTAAAGCCTAACCGCTCGGCTACTCTATAGCTTCTTATATTTTTTGAGTCACATCGAATTTCTACACGGTTAGCTTGTAACTCTTGAATCGCGAAATTCAAAATAGCCTCTACGGCTTCAGTTATATATCCTTTCCCTCCAAAAGATGAACGAACCCAGTAACCAATCTCAAATCTTCGTACCTTCCAATATTGTGAAGCCCACTACTGCCGATTAATTCCCCAGTTTCCTTTAACAATATGAGTAATCTCATATCGGAGCGTTCTAAGAATTTTAATCTCGCTTTTCGTATGTTTGCCTCTGATTCTTCTAGTGTAGGCATGGTTTGTGCCCATGGCATCCAAGGAATTAATTCATCCATACTTTCTCTTATCGCTTCATTTACTTTGATTCCATCATCTAAAATTGGAGCACGAATAAGTAAACGTCTACTTTCAAACGCCTCTGGTATTGAAAACAAAATCGGGTCAAATATTTTCCATCTAATCTTGATCGTTAGCGGGGAAAAGGTAGCCGATCGTTTGTCAGCTGCCATCAAGTCATGATTAAACTATAGTTATCCGTTAGTTAGTCACAATGGTTGCATAATTCTATAGTCAATGAGTAAGGAACGATTCTTTAAGGTGGACTACTTCATCAGCAATTCTGGCTACATACTTCTCGTTACTTACAGGCAGAATTATTGCCCCTCCTGCTTCTTGAAGTATCTTTAAATATTTCCTGCTATATTCACTCAATATGTATTCAATTCCATGTGGCTCTACCCAGGGAGCGCAAAACAATTTCTTCTGGAACGCAAAGCCTATTGCAAGGGATGCTCTCCATCCTTCACCACTATTAAATTCAAGAGGTCTATAAATTTAAAATCTTCCTAGTTTAACATTCTATAAAAACTATAAATTCCTTTATCTAAATGAACGCCAATTTTTTTACCTCCATAAAAAGGTATAGCCTCTTGCAAATATTACGGCAATTGGCTATACCTAGTGAACCTAAATATAACGTGAATTAAATCATCTCTCAGCATGTCTGGACCCTAGAATCCCTACTCCAGATTAAGACGCGAATCTGCCCCCGTCGATGACAAGTTCTGCCCCCGTTACGAAAGAGGACTCATCAGAAGACAAGTACAACACACCATACGCTATATCATCTGCCACACCAAACCGTGGCAATGGTGTTTTTTCCTCGAATTGGTTCTTAAGCGATTCATGCTGAAGGATTCCTTCCGTCATCGGCGTTATAATCATACCCGGATAAATCGAATTCACGCGGATATTATTCTTGGCATGATCAACCGCTGCTGCTCTGGAAAGAGCACGAACGCCTCCTTTGGAGGCAGAATACCCGTTAAATCCTCCGCCTGTTAGAGCCGCGAGGGAGGCGATGTTTACAATAGAGCCTCCTCCGGCTTGGCTCATGATCGGAATTACATGCTTCATACCAAGGAAAGTTCCGGTTAAATTTATTTGTAAGACCTTGTCCCAATCCTCTATCACACTTGTTCTGCTGCTGATACCCGCGCTATTTACAAGAACATTTATTAAACCGTAAGTTTTCTGTGCTTTCTCCATGACCGAAGTCCATTCCTGTTCGCTTGCAACATTTAATGTAATGGCCAGGGCTTCCCCCTTAAAGGCTTCGATTTCTTCTGTCACTTCAACGAGTTTGTCACTTTGAACGTCCGTTAAGATAACCTTGGCACCTTCTCTGGCCAACAGAACAGCACTGGCTCTTCCTATGCCGCTACCAGCGCCTGTAACGATTGCAGTCTTTCCGTTCATACGTCCCATAGTCCGCCCATCCTCTCACTAAACTAGTTAATTTACTTGTATCTTAACTGCTTTAGAATCAAAACCTTCCACACGAACTGACAACTCTGAAATCCCCGACTCATACCCACTGCGGACCACAGCAAGCCATCTACCTTTATAAGCAGTGAACGTCCCCTTTGTATAATTCTCGGTAGTCTGTGCCCGACCAGTACCGAAGGCTGCCAACGTAGCTGCGCCTTCTACGGTCGCCGTTGCCAAATATTCAGCGTTAGTTACCAAGCGTCCCTCCTCGTCCACAATTTCTACAACAACGAAAGAAAGGGATTGTCCATCTGCAGACAGCTCAGTACGATCCGGGATCAGGCGTAGCCTAGCAGGGGCACCTGTAGAAACTACACAGTCAAACGAAATCTGTTTATCGCCTGTATAACTAATCGCCTGAATAGTACCAGGTTCGTACATCAGCTCGAATGTAGCCGTAAACCGATTCATCTTCCCTGCAGGCTGTCTGCCAAGGCTCCTTCCGTTTAGAAGCAATTCTACTTCTTCCGCTGCAGAATAAACTGCCACTTGAACCGGCTTTCCTTCATAGCCGTCAAAGCTCCATGCATGCTCAACATCGGGCCAGCCCCAGCGGGCCACAATCTCCACCAAACCATGATTTCTCGGATGGCTTGAGGTAATATAGGTTTCTTGGGAACCCCAAATGATTCGTCTGTACGCCAGTTGCGGCCGTTCAAATCCACACAAATCAAAGTCGGAGTCATTCGCGGTTCGCCAAGGAAATGGGGACTGGTGTATTTTCGTCGATGCTCCAACAGCTAATTCGGGAGCCAGATGCTCCACTTTGCCAAGTCCAGCTTCCCCAATATAATCATGACTGGTCCAGTTGAAATCCCCGATCACTTGGGGGAAACGTTCAACATCAGCCCAGTACGCCGCCATCTCCATTGGTTTACTTTCCGTGGAACAAATGACCCGATTTGGGTACTTGTGGAGAGCCTCTTCATAATGGTAGTTCAAATAATTGTAGCCCACCACATCCATCGGGGCATTCAGTGCCTCTGTGTAATCTCCCCAGATTCTTCTGCCGAACTCCGTATCCAAATTAATCAAATCTCCGCCACGTTTCGATTTTTCAAGTAACTCTTGGTAGAACTTCACCTGATCTTCATCGTCCAACCCGCTAAAAAATGAGCAGACGGCGTTGGTGACCGGTCGTGTTGGGTCAAGCTCGCGCACCCTGGCCGCCAGTTTCGCGGACCATAGATATCCCCGAGACAATCCGCCCCTCTCTGGAACTTCATTACCGACCGACCACATGATTACACAAGGACTGTTTCGGTCACGAAGAATAAAGGCATCCAAATCCTTCCTCCAGTCTTGCTCGAAGTATTGGCTGTAATCGTGAGCGTTCTTTTCCATCGTCCATACATCAAATGCTTCATTGATGACCAAAAGTCCTAAGCGATCGCATGCTTCTAGCAAATCCCGGGACATGGGGTTATGAGAGAAGCGTATAGCGTTATATCCATTGTCCTTATGAATTTTCATCTTACGGTATTCACTGTCCTTAAATGAGGCAGCACCTAGTATGCCATTGTCATGATGAACGCAGCCGCCTTTCAATTTTACAGTTCTCCCGTTTAGCATGAAACCATTATGAACATCCACGGTGATCGTCCGAATTCCGAACATGGTACATTCCGTATCTGTGACGGCTTCCCCATCCGACAGCTTGGCAGTAATACGATATAGCTTGGGAGAATCGATGTCCCACATCTCAGCTTCTTTAACAGCAATCATTACGCGTCCAAAACCTTGCTCACTAGAGGGAACATGAACTTTGACCACACCTTTTCCCGCAATGGTCCCGCAGGCCTCTTTCTCAAATTGAAGATCTACCCAAACATCTACAGTTTCTCCCGAATGGTTCTCAATATTAGTTTCTACCAAGATGTACGCCGTACCATTGACGATATGAGACGTCTTTGCGAAGATCCCCCAAGGTGCGATGTGTACCTTCGGTCCGCAGAGTAGATCGACGTGCCTATACAAACCAGAACCGCTATACCAGCGGGCGTTGGGCTGTGCCTCATTATTTACAGTCACCGCTAACCGATTCGGCTTCCCGACTTTCATATAAGGAGTCAAGTCAGCATGGAACGGTGAGTACCCATAATGGTGTCTAGTCACGGTATGCCCATTCAAAACAACGGTCGTGTTCATATACGAACCGTCGAACTCCACGAGTAACCGCTTATCTTTATATTCCTCAGGGATATTTAGTATTTTGGTGTAAGTACCGATTCCTCCCTTGTAGTAACCTGATAGTGCTCCTGCAGGTGCATCTGGAGAAGTATCCGTCTCAATCATGAAATCATGCGGTAGGTTAACAGTTTTGGTTTGCAAAACCATCCCCGGAATCGGTCGGGATGTAGGTTTGCCGGAGACAAACTCCCAAGCCTTGTCAATGTTCTTCCTTTCCAAAATCCATCCTCCTTGTGGCCTTCTTCTTCAAACTTTATACTTTAATCATATCTCCAACGTTAGATGTAAATTAACACTATAGCGACTATTGTGATAACACTATAGCGAGTTATTTTTCGTAACTTTGACGAAAAAACGGAACGTTCCATTGTTTAGGAGCGTTCCGTTTTTCTGGGGATTGATAGCCTTACTGCTCGTTGAAATGCCTATATTCATTAGGATTTAAACCTGTCAGTTTTTTAAATGTTCTTGAGAAGTAGGAAAAGTGGCTGTATCCAACAGCATCAACAATATCGCCGATGGATAAATTCGTTTTTAGAAGCAGTTCCTTAGCTAAATTCAATCTCTCGTGTGTAAGATACTCCATTATGGACAAACCTGTCTCTTTCTTGAAAATTCTGTTTAAGTGGTCTGGATTCAGATAAGCATGCCTCGCAATTTCCTCCCGTGACAGATCACTCTCATCTAGATGTGCGGCTATAAATTGCTTCACGTTCTCTACAACCTGATGCGGGGGCTGAGATTCCTCACCATTGGACAGAGCCTTGTTCACCGTATATTCCACCCAGGTCATTAAATCCACCACAGATTTTTGAGCGTTTTTGGATAATTCCATCGAGATGGAGTCACTAAAAAGTTCATGGGCTTTCTTCCCTTTAGCCAATAGAATGAAATAGACCGTTTGAAGAAAGTTTTGATGGAACTGATTCAGCAATTTTACATGGATCTGGGATAACTCCATCTTCTCTTCAAAGTAAACCTTGATTTCCGCGATCACTTGTTCCTTGAAACCTTTTTGCAACATAATTGCCCAAGGTTTCATATCAGGTATTGGAACATTGATTTCCTCTACGGTCGAAGAACCAGTAAGAAGGAAGACTTTATTTTCATAAGCTACATTATTTCGTTCGAACGCACGCAATTTCGATAATGCTGCAGCCATTTGATGGATTTCTACGATGTGGCCAATATAGCATGTCAGATCACAAAAGAAATAACGCTGGCATGACTCTATATAGGATTCACAGTTATCAAAAAGATTCTCACCGTTATTTTGCTCAGTAGCATGAGGTACAAACGGAATAATAAAGAGCAGCACTCCTCTGTCAATCGTTAAGATTTGACCGTCCATTTGTTCCTTAAATATTAAGTCCTTAGCCGCATTTTTCAGAGCATATTCCATTATCTTTTCTTCCCGCATGGTGAGTAGTTTGAGCCACCGACTTATAGAGATTAGAACAGGCAAAAATGTCGTTCCCTTTGGAAAAGATATGTTTCTGCCTTCCATTATTCGCTGCACAGATTCTTTATTAGAAGCAATTTTTTGATCCAGTAATTCCATCCAAAAGTGCTCCATGATAGCTGGTTGATTAGCACTCCATAATTGTTTTAATTTGGAAACACTTTGTGTTTCATTTAGTCTGGATTTCGCCTTCACAATCGCCTCTTCTAGGTCTTGATCCGGTACTGGCTTCAGCAAATATTCGACTCCTCCAAGCTTCATAGCCTGAGTAGCATATCGAAAATCAGCATGACTAGTAAAGAAGATCGTCTGTACATTAAGAGCATGCCGATTGATCCATTCCAACAGTTCCAACCCGGATCCTTGCGGCATCTCAATATCGCAAAGCAATATATCTATTTTATTCTGCATCAATATTTCCTGAGCCTGAATGATATTATACGCTGTAAATACCTCCGACAACTCCAGCTTTTCTACATTCAAATCGGTCAGTATTCCTTTGACTACAAGGATTTCGTCATCCACAATTAATAAATTAAACATGTCAACTTTCCTCTCTAGTCTAGTTCTTGCTTAGCATCGAATCGGCATTAATAATCGAATAATTGCACCATGCGGATTCCCATTTGAAAAATCAACAAATGCTTGCTCACCATACAATAACCGTAATCTTCGTTGAACATTCCATATTCCGATATGTTCGCCTTGTTCGTTCATAAGCGGTTGAGTGTCCTGTAGCTTCTTTAGAGTTTCCTCGTTGAATCCAGTTCCTGTATCCTCAATTATAAACTGTAAAAACGGATTCTGATCGCGTTCTATGATATCTCCCCGAATAAACAGTTCAATCGGTTTTAATGCAAGAGCATGCTTCACCGCATTTTCGACAAACGTTTGAATCATTAACGGTGGTATCTGCTCACCAAGCATATATTCCGGAACATCAATAAAAGTTTTCAAATGTCCAGGAAACCGAAGCTCTTGAATACGAAGGTAATTCTGGACATGATCCAATTCTTCCTTTACATGAACGGCAACCAGATTACTGCGAAACATAAATCGGAAATACCGAGTCAGGCACTGTGTCATTTCCTTGATAAGTTCATAGTCCTTAATTTTAGCCAAATGATAGATGATGTTTAAGGAATTCAGAAAAAAATGCGGGTTGATTTGAAGCTGAAGCCGCTGAAGCTCCTCTCGTTGTTTGTTTAATCTCTCTTCATAGACGTTGACCGTTAGCGTTTGAATCTGGCCCATCATACTATTAAAGGTCTGGATTACAATTTCAAACTCATCTGATGTTGGCCTTTCATCAATCCGTGCGTTCAAATTGCCTTGTTGTATACGTTTCATTGCCTGAAGCAGCCTATAAATAGGCACAAGTATGATTCTACGCAATGCATAAAGACCAATGGGTATGATCAATAAGGTGGCCAAGGGAGCTATGGATGCCAATTTCTTGAATGTTGGTAAATTCCCCAAAATTTGATCATCCGGTATAACGGCTACCAAGCTGAACTTTCCGTTTCGGGAGGGTTCCCCAACGATTAGATACTTTCTCTTCTGTCCTGATAATACAGTACCCTCACTAGTCTCAAAGCGGATCGATGGATCATTCTTTATTAATTCAAAATCTGTCATGGGCTCACCGCTAGCTGTCGCAAATAGGGACCCACCATTATTCCCAAAGTTTATAAAATGGAGTGGTATCATAAGCTCATTTGCCTTTTGCCATGCGCCGACATACAGATCACCAGATTTCAAAATATGAATAATATAATACTCCCCGTCGATTTTATGAACTTGCCAGGTATCCTTATAAAATTTGCTTACATCGGAAGTTGAATCAATAAGATGTGTAATATATTCCTGTATTCCCCTTAACTCCTCTACTGATATCTGTAGTCTAGACACAGGAAGAAAATCGCTATGCTTTGGGGAGTACATGTAAAAAGCATTGATGACAGGATATCGTGTAATCTCGCTTCCTAACTTGTTGTTAAGAAGAATTTTCGCCGTATAGTAATCTTCCTCATTCGAAGCTCTGTCAGCTGCAACCAGTTCTTTACTCGCTCCAACTAAGTCGTATAGATAGTTATCGACTCTTTCCAGAGAATCATCCACTTGTCTCATATAAAGTGTTGTCAAATTGCGATAAGAATCACTGACTTGCTCGCGTACAATTCCCATTGCATATTGGCTCCACATAATAAATATTGCAATTAAGGGCATGGTAAGACAAAGGACTCCGATTATTAATTTAACTTTTAGGGAATTAAATGAAGTAAACTTTATTTTGAGCAAACCTATCACATCCTTAAAGCTTTTAGCAGTTTATCTTCCATTTATAATAGTATATACAATTTATAGAAAAAACCACCCACTACCTCTAATCCTAGAGTGCGGGCGGTTATTCCTTTCAAAGTAACTAAAATAAACTATTTTTTGAACCAAGCGTCCAGCTGCTTTTGTTTTTCAGTAATATATTTATCAATTCCTGCGTCTTTAAGTTTATTCACGTATTCTTGTAGCTTGGATTCAGGGCTGATCGTTCCCGTTTCTAGCCCAGCTCTGTATTGACTGTTTACATTAGCTATTGCGGATTGTACATTGATAACTGGATCAACGTTAAATACAAAGCCAAGTGCCTTGGATTTTTGACTCTTACTAACGAATTCTTTATCACGCTCGTACCTCTTGAGATCGTCAGTCTTGAAGAGATAGGCGAGTCTGTAATTTCCCATGATGTAATCAGATGACCTCATTGTATAACCCACGGTAGTTTGAGTCTTACCTTCAGGAAAATCGACTTGAGCATCGTTTACTTTAACATAATGCTTGCCTTCAATTCCCCATACTAAAAGATTTTCAATGTCTTTATCCGAATACATTAAATTCAGGAGCATCATGGCACGTTCTGGATTCTCCGAATGATTGGCTATAGTCCAAGCTCCAGTCATTACAGTATTGGTAGTAGCAATTGGTGGAGCTACATCTACTCCGACCATATCATAACCTGATTTGGTCTTCAATGTAGATATCGTCGAGGGCTGACTTGGATTAAAGACACTGAATGCTGTCCCCGCTTTGATTTGATCAATAGGAATAATATTGGTTGTTGCAGCGTCCTTATTGATATAACCAGCCTTATACCAACTATTCACTCGCTTCAGGTTCTCCAGATACTGCGGAC
Organism: Paenibacillus sp. J31P190; assembly: GCF_059692075.1. Classification (NCBI taxonomy): domain Bacteria; kingdom Bacillati; phylum Bacillota; class Bacilli; order Caryophanales; family Paenibacillaceae; genus Paenibacillus; species Paenibacillus sp. J31P190. The sequence goes on from NZ_JCAUAS010000001.1 coordinate 783,215, forward strand.
TTTCGACCTTGTTAATCACCTTCATTCCATTATCTTCAATAGGCAGTACTCCCGCTGTTTGATCTCCTAGATCATCATTATCAAATCTGGTAGCGACAGGTCCAACGTCCTTTGATACGGCTAAAGGGATCAACTTTGGTTCATTCTCTTTTATCTTTTTCAATACATTTTCAACATCATCATAAGTTTTAATTGAATCGACGTTTATCTGATACTTGTCAACGAGGTCTTTTCGCATATAGAATCCAGTACCTTTGGCATAAGCCCCAATAGATGGAACACCATATAACTTCCCATTAACTGTAGGTACCTTTACAAAGGGTTCGCTTACAGCATCAATAATTCCTTGTCCATACTTTTTCAGAAGATCATCTAGGGGATAATATTTCCCCGCAGCAGCACCAGTATTATAGAGGCCGCCGGTAGTAAACATAAATGCAAGATCCAATTTTTCGCGGCTGGAGAACATGACGTTCATCTGCTGTACGAAATTGCCGGCGTTGATTGGCAGTATTTTAACTGTAGTATTAATTTTCTTCTGCGTAATTTTGTTTATTTCATTTTGAATGTCAACCATTTCCTTAGGAATAGATCCAATCATTGGAATGGCCATTGTTAATTCGTAAGGAGTCAACGAGGAAGTACTTGCGGTAGCTTCAGTCGACTTATTTTCAATATCCGTCGTGTTTTTCGAATTACTGTTAGAGGAACATGCTGAAACTAAAAGTGACATGATGACTGGGACTAGCAGTAAGTTAATCTTCCCTTTACTTGTCATACCTTAACCCCCATATTTAGAAATTAGATTACAGCTTAATACTATACCTAGATGGTACATACCAAGTAGCACTATACCGATCTTATCATTAGCATTTTTCAGACTTTATGCTTTACAGGCGCTCAACAATTATACTGCTTACTTGCTTGATTCGATTTAAAGCTTTGTTAACTTCAACAACCATTGACTTAGGAATAGATCCACCTGCTTGTTTGATCAATGCTTCAACAGTCATACCATCCATTGCTCTAGTCATGGCTGCAGATGGTTTTACTTTTTTGGCAACATCTCCACGCTTGGATCTTGCATAATTTATCATATCGTCGATAATCTTCGCACCTTCAGGAGCATTTCGTATATCTGCCATGACATTCTTAATAGAATAATAACCTTCAGGGCAGTTCATATCTGGCTGATCAAACCAATTTATAACTTCTCTTCCTTCTAATTGATATGCCTTATTTGCTTCTGGCACTTTACAAATGGTAATCTCATCTGAACAATTACCTGCTTTTACCTCAATTTTATGCTTTTCCTGAAGTTTCAGTTTGAATATAAATACTTTATCTCCACTCTGCTTTTCTACAAGCTCTCCATTATGATAAAGTTCAACAGTGTCATAGTTTGAATATACCTTAACTTCAGTTTCTTCTTCATGACGCTCTACATAATTTCTTCCGCATACATGTACAAAGGGTACTTTACTCCAATTTGCCTTATAGAGATAGAACGCATCCTTCTTATACTTTCTATCAAAAGTAACAAGCCCCTTTTGATTTATTCCATTCTTGCCGCCCTCATCACGACCGTCTGCAGCAAAGTCAAACATATTCCAAACATGAGTTGACCAAAGATATGGACGTTTTTCAATCATTTTAATCAAATGCTCATGATAAACACACTGATATTGTTCGGTATAATCACCTTTCTCGGGCATTGCAGTTTGCAAATTAGGATTTGCATCTGCACCATACTCAGCTAAACCAATAATTGTATCTGGATATTTTTTATGGAAGTCATCGAAAAATTTATCATTATCCGTTACATCTCCTAGATACCACCCATAATAAAGATTGTAAGACATTAGATCGGGTAAGAATACCAAAGGTTCATCGATTTCAAGCATAAAGGCATGAGCCATTGACGTAGGTCTAGTATTGTCCAATTTATGTGCCAAATCATTTAATATCTTGTGGTTATCCATTAAATCATCTGTTACACCCGTAACGGATATCTCATTTGATAATCCCCAACAAATAATAGAAGGATGGTTATAATTCTGTAATATTAATTCAGTCAATTGACTAATCGTATTATCTCTACCATCTGGCATGTGTTCAGAAATATAAGGAATTTCGGCCCAAACTACCATTCCATATTCGTCACATAAGTCATAGAAGTACTGGTCATGCTGATAATGTGCTAGACGTATCGTATTTGCACCTATTTCCTTTATCAGTTCCATATCCTCTAGCATCATTTCTTTACTAATGGCGTTTCCAACACCTATTCTATCTTGGTGACGAGACACACCTCTGAGAGGATAAGGTCTGCCATTTAAGAAAAATCCTTCATCCTTATCAAAGGAAAATGTTCTACAACCAAAACGGCTTTTAAACTGATCAATAACCTTACCATTTTTGACAAGTTCAGCTGTTGCTTCATATAAGTATGGATCTTCCACCCCATCCCATAAATGAACTTCTGAAATTATCATACTACCTGAAGCAACGCCATCAATAACTGGTACTTCTATATTACCTACGCCATCGATTGTATAACGAACAGCATCAGCTTCCCCTGTAATATATGATTTTAAAGCTACAACTGCTTTATTTTCATCTATCTCGGAAGTTATTTGATGACCACTACCTCCAAAACAATCCATATCAAAATGACTATCAGATACAATTACCATGTAAACATCACGATATATCCCGCCGTAAAAGGTAAAATCAGCCATCTGAGGGTATACCCTATCATTAGGTCCATTATCAACAGAAACTACCAACTCATTATCATCTTTCAAGGCCTCAGTTATGTTTACTCTAAAGGTAGAGTAACCTCCGTCATGAGTGCATAGTTTATGATTATTCACCCAAACCTCTGCTGTAGAGTTTGCGCCTCTAAATTCTAGATATACCTGTTCGCAACTATCTAATTCTGGCCTCGAAAAAGTCTTACCATACCAGCAGGTACCCCTGTAATAATCATTACCTCCATCTTGTCCATCGATGGCATTCCATGTATGAGGAATATTAACCTTCTCACCTGGTGCTGTTAATACTTCCGCTGCTCCAACATTTTCTTTTACAAATTTCCAATCTTCATTTATTAGTATTGTTTTTCTCATCAAAACTCCTCCTAAATTTTCACGTAAACTTCACGTTAATTTTTGAACTGAATACCTTTCTATCGATAATCAGCTTTTCGCCAACAATCTCAAAGGTTCTTTGTAATCGAATATCTTGGGAAGAAGCACCTACGAACAACTCCATGTCTCCTGGCTCGACAACTTGTTGCATGTTCAAATCGTGGAAAGCAAGCTGTCGCATATCTACTTCGCAGTGCACTTCTTTGGTCTCACCAGCATTCAGCCCCACTCTAGTAAATGCGACCAACTGCTTCACTGGCCTTACGATGCTGCTCACTTTATCTCTGATATAGATCTGAACAACCTCATCACCCTTCACAGCCCCCGTGTTCCTAACCATAAAGTGAAAGCTCAGCACCCCATCCGATTGAACAATAGGATCTGCTTGCAAATCACTGTACGCAAACTGGGTGTAGCTTAACCCGTGCCCGAATGGATATAAAGGTTTATTTTTGTCTGCATCAATGTATTCGGACCAATCCTCAATCTCCACGAAGAAAGGAAGGCGACTATGGTACATGGGAATCTGACCTTTATCCTTTAGTACCGTCACAGGTAGTTTACCACTCGGGTTACATTTCCCGGTAAGAATGTTCACTATAGCCGTGGCCCCGGCTTGAGCAGGTAGCCCCGCATATAGAACCGCATGGCTTTTACCGTTTACTAGTGGCGCTGCTAAAGGCCTGCCGTCAACAATGATCGAAACCACAGGCTTACTCAGTTTAAAGATTTCTTCCATTAATTCGAGCTGTGGTTTCTCCAGATCAATGTTACAATTATCCTTATTTTCACCCTCGGTTGCTTCCGGATGTTTCATGCTCTCTTTCCCACCAAGAACAGCAATTACCAAATCCGCTTGGCTTACAGCTTGTTTGACCGCATCGATACCTCCAGGGATGGGCTTATTTAGATTACATCCCTTCACATAGATAACATTGTCACTGCCAAAATGTTCCTCAAGGAGTTCTTTTACGGACTTACATTGAGGATAGAATTTCTCTACAAACTCTTCTGTAGTCGAATACTCTTTGTTGGTTGATGAAATACTCTTTTTAAGAGATTCTATGATGAGTTCTTTTTGTTCCGGAGATGGCTTTTCATCAAAAACAATACCTCTTTTTGCTAATACATCTTTGTACTGTGTAATCATTGAATTGTAAGCGGTTTTTAGAAAATGATCGTCCTGAGACCGATCAAAATCTGCACTCGTAGTTATTGCTGAGCCTACTGAAGAGTACCCTCCAAAGAAATTCGTTTTGTTGTCTGCAGATGGTCCAATGAGTGCGATCTTAATGCTGTTTCGCAGCGGTAGGATGTTATCGGCATTTTTCACCATCACAATTGATTTCTCTGCAACTTCAAGAGAAAGCTCTAAATTCTCCGTGTTGCTAATTTCCTCTTCGAAATCTCCTACTTCGTAAGGGTTTTCAAATAAACCCAACTTAATTTTGGTTTCGAGAACCCTTCTTACCGAACGATCGATAATTTCCTCGTCTATCTCACCCGACTGTACGGCCTCGACCAGATACTTGTAGCATGTATTATTGGGTTGTTCTACGTCCATTCCCGCCTTCAAAGCCAGAACAGCAGCTTGTTTTAAATCATCGGCCATCCGGTACCTGATATGGGCATGGCTGACACTGCCATAGTCCGCAACAACTAACCCCACAAACCCCAGTTTTTCTCTCAAAACATCTGTAAGAAGCCATTTAGATGTAGAAATAGCCTGGTCATTTAGAATTCCATAACTATTCATCATTCCCATCGGTCTGGCCTCATGAATCGCGGCTTCAAAGGGAAAACAATAGGTATCTAGTAGTCGTCTCTCGGCGATCTGCAGTTCTCCTCCGTTTCTACCTCCTTCCGAATTGCCATACCCGACGAAATGCTTCGGTGCTGCCATTAATTCTTGATTGCCTTGTGCTCCTTGGATGTAGGCGACTCCCATTTGCGCGACTAAATATGGATCTTCTCCGTAAGTTTCCCCAACTCTTCCCCACCTAGGGTCCCTAGCTAAATCGAGCAGCGGAGAATGAACGGCCCGTATGCCATAAGCCATTAATTGTTTTTTTACGACTTCCCCAATCTTATAGGCATATTCCGGTTCCCACGTGGCAGCAACATTGATAGACTGAGGAAATGTGGTTGCCCCAGGGATTTGTGCCCCTGCAATACCTTCGTTATGAACAAGTGCAGGAATACCTAACCGGGTCTCTTCAATAAGGAATTTCTGTAGTTTTTTTAATGTTTCCCTGTCTTTTGAATTATTACCGGTCAAGGAACTATTTAAGTAACTTAATGTACCGATTCCATTTGCCAAGATTTCTTTGAAAGAATCCGTATTCTCAGCCCCACCAATGGTTACAGAACAATGTAGCTGTGCGACTTTTTCTTGTAAATTCATTCTTTGAATCAAATCTTCAACCCGGTTGGCAGTAGGTTGACTGCTATCCTTATAGAGCATATGACTTCCTCCAATACTAATCTCTACCCTTTAACGGCTCCAATCATAATCCCCTTGATGAAATACTTCTGAAAGAAAGGATACGCTACCAAGATAGGAAGTACCCCAATCACGGCAATTGCCATCTTGACAGAGTCCGTGGGCATCTCTTGGGTGTTCATAGCTGATGAACCAAGATTATTATTAATAAACTGTACATCTTGCATAATCCGGTTAAGCAGATTTTGAATACTGTAAAGATTTTGATCTGTGATATACAACATTCCTAGCGTCCAGTCATTCCAGTACATGATGCACTCAAACAATCCAATTGTGGCGAGGATCGGCACTGAAAGTGGAAGCACCACATTCCACAAAATCCGGAATTCTCCAGCTCCATCAATCTCACCGGACTCGATTAAAGCGGAGGGGATCGTCGTTTTGAAGAATGTTCGCATCATCATAATGTAAAAGCCATTGGTCAGCAGACCAGGCACGATTAAGGCCCAAATTGTATTCTTAATATGGAACAGCTGAGTGTAGACCAAGTATGACGGAACCATTCCTCCATGAAAAAGCATGGTGAAGAAAATAAGAAACATAATTAGATTACGGTGAGGAGTTACGCTTCTTGATAACGGATAAGCCGTGAGCGTCGTTATAGCTACTCCTGCGACGGTTCCAACGATCGTTACGAATATTGTAATTAGATAAGCCCGTCCGATATCTGCTCCCCTTTCTATCAGATATGTGTATGCATCCGTACTAAACTTGGATGGGATAAAGGAATAGCCATGTGTTATAATGGCATCTTGATCCGTCAAGGAGGCAGATATCAGCAGAACGAAGGGAATTATGCATAAGACGGCAAATAATATCATGACCGAGTAACTGAATATGGTTAAACCTCTGCTGTCATTTTTCACGGGTTCACCTCCTAGAACAATGCATTATCTTTGTTGTATAGTCTTACTGCATAATTCGCCAATAACACCAAAATGAAACCAACTAATGATTGGTATACCCCTGCTGCGGTGGACATTCCGATGTCGCCATTCCCCATCAGTCCACGAAATACATACGTGTCGATCGTAGCAGTTGTATTGAATAAAGCCCCTGAGTCCATCGGCACTTGATAGAACAATCCAAAATCGGAATAGAAAATCCGACCCACATTGAGCAGAGTAAGCATAGTGATGGTTGGCGTCAGAATCGGCAAAGTGATATGAAGAATTTGCCTCAGTCGGCTGGCTCCATCGAGACGTGCTGCTTCGTAATACTCCTCATCAATCCCTAGAAGTGCAGCAAAGTAGATGATGCTGCTATAACCGATGCTCTTCCAAAAATGAACCAAGCCTAGAATCACTGGCCAGTACTTCTCCTCACTGTACCAGGCAATGCCTTCTTCGATCCCAAACCAAGGTAATACCGTATTGTTCATAAACCCTGTTTGTTGACCTAGCAACGCATACACCAAATAACTGACGATAACCATGGAGATTAAATGAGGTAGAGTAATTATACTTTGGATGGCTTTCAACAGTTTCTGATGTCGGATTTCGTTTAGCAGGATCGCGGTAGCAAGGGACAACACCGTACCCACAACAATAAACAAAACGTTGTAGAGAATCGTATTTCTCGTAATTAAGAAAGCATCTGAGGTTTTGAACAGATATTCAAAATTTGCGAAGCCAACCCAATCACTGTTCCAAATTCCCTTGGTGAAATTAATTTTCTTAAATGCGATTGCGATTCCAGCCATGGGTAAATAATTGTTGAAGAATACATAGATTAATCCCGGTGTCATCATTGCGAGTAGCGGCCAATACTTTCGATAGATATTTTTCTTTTTCTTGCTCAATGCAACTGTTACGGCAGCCGCACTCAATTGTTCCATATGCAGGTTCCCTCCATGATCTTCAGTCAATTTGTGTTCTACAGATCTATCATAAACTAGATATTCTAAAAGTAAGTAGCACGCTGCCGACGTATTCATTAGCAATATAGCGACATCTTGGATATGTGGTTTGGTACTTACGAGTGCTCGTCGTACAACAAAAGCCGCCATTTATCATGGCGGCTTTCGACTTAGCTATATACGCTAGGATTCAATTCCTTCAGCAGTGCTTGAACCCTTTCTTCTGAAATGCCTCTTCCTTCTTCAGATAATTGCTGCGAAAGACAAGTTTTTAGTAAGTGCATCGGCAGTCCACCCTAGTCGCTCACTACGCTGCGGACAGTCGGGTGGTACATCGAGGTAGTTTCCTTGCTGGCCCATACGATATTCTTCTGCAGCTGGTTGACCAACGGATCAGAACACTCAAAGACTGGATCAGTAAAACCAAGCCCCTATCTTTAACGCTAGTTCTCCCCTAACTCAAATGCAATTCCCGAATTATTCTTTCTCAATAGAGCTGGTGGGTGTCCCTCCATTTTTTTGAAGACCTGGGTAAAATACGTGTAATCGGAAAATCCGACCTTTTCACTGATTTCATAGATAAGGTCATTCGTATTGAGAATGAGCTCTTTCGCCTTTGCTATCCTTAAGTGGGTGACATATTCCTTGAAGGAGATTCCAAATTCGCGCTTGAACAAATGGCTGAAATAGTTTGGTGTTTTACCCACATGCTGCGAGAGCATCTCTACCGTAAGTTGGCGCATAAAGTTTTTGCGGATAAACTCGTCCGCACGGATCATCACCGGACTGAGATCTTTGGAGAAGTGCGTGCCTGTCTCCTCGAAAACAGAGACAACGATTTCCCTGAATTCTTCGATCGATAGGTAATCCGCATTTCCTTCAATGAAATCAATTTTGCTTTGAATCTGTTCGCTCCGATCAGCAAGAACGTTTCTATTCGTGACCGTAAAAAAGTGGAGCAAATTTCGCAAATAGGCGGCCACACTTTTTCTGCTATATTCACGTCCTTTCTTCATATGCTCAAATTCGTTATTCACCATCGTCGTAGCGGAAGCAATGTCCCCGCGGGACAATTGCAAGATAAATTCTGCGTTTTCCAGCAAACCGACAATTGTTTTATCGCTTAATTCAGTAGTTTTATTATAGACTTGGATCGAGCCACTGCCCTCGTATAACCTCATAGACAACGCCTGGTTAGCTTCCTGATACAGCTTTACGAATTCCGAAACATTACCCGGGCTGCTGATTCCGGCCGAAAACGACATTTGACATAGGGACCTCGTCTCGCGATTCCAAGACCGCAATCGATTCACCAATTCATTCGCATATTGGCGATAGAATAAGTAGGACTTTGTTTCTAGCGTCACTAAGAAAACCATTTTCCCTTCTTTTGACCTTAAACTAATCCCACGCGAAGCTAAATCACTAGATGCAAAAAGACTGTAAATAGTATCCGCGGCGATCTTCGTTTGATCCAAATGCTTTTTCCAGTCACCATCAAGGATTGCTGTTATACAGATGAGTGATTGCGTTACATCGAAACCATAGTACTGCTGCAAGCCTTCCAGAATGATCAAACGGTCCGTAATGCTGCCATTTAGAAGTTCTTCTCCAAAATTGCTCTTAAAGGACTCGAGATATTTTTGAAACTCTTGCTCCGAGACCCGTTCCCGAATAATGTCATCCTTAACCTTTTGGATCAAAGCAATTAAACTTCGTGCACGAATGGGCTTCATTTCATAATCTACGGCATCCAGTTGAATCGCCTTCTTAAGATACTCGAAATCGTTATATCCGCTTAAGATGATGACCCTCGTTCTAGGATTGATCTCCTTTATTTTCTCCAAAAGTTCCAATCCGTCTATTCCGGGCATTCTCACATCCGTGATCACGATCTCCGGCTGTAGTTCGGTAAATCGTTGAAATGCCTCAAGGCCATTGGAAGCTGTAATGACCTGCTTGATGTCCAAAGCGGACCAATCGATCCCTTGCTCAATGCCCGATCTGATCTGTTCATCATCGTCTGCGATTAACAGTTTCATTCCTACTCACCCGCCTTTCCATTAAACGATAAGGGGAATGAGCACCTCAACTTTCGTACCAACCCCGACCTTGCTTGTAAAATAGAGACCAAAAGGTTCTCCATAACTAGTTTTAATTCTGTCATCGATATTTTTTAAGGCAAATACGTGTTTCGCTTCTTCGATACTGCTCATCATTTTATGGATTTTGGTTTCATCGGTCCCCATACCGTTATCCGTTACCATTAACCGAATCCCATGGTCCGCTCTGGTTATTTTGACTTCAATAATGCCTCCCTCGACGACCTGTTCCAACCCATGAAAGATCGCATTTTCAACCAAAGGCTGCAGAACTAATTTAGGCATCTTATAGTTCATAAGGTACGGTGCGGCATCGATATGAAGTTTAATACGTTCTCCATACTTCCGTTTTTGAATAAACATATAATTTTCCAAAAAATCAACCTCTTGCCCGATTGTGACAAAAGGCTCTCCCTTATTCAGAACGTGCCTGAATATTTCTGCAAGAGCTTCAATTTGCTCGCTGACATCGTAATTTTTCTGTTTAATCGCGAGCCAATGAATCGAATCTAAGGTATTATATAAAAAATGAGGGTTAATTTGCGATTCCAGCGCCTTGATTTCGGCTTCTCTTTGCTTAATTTTGGTCAAATAAACGTCGTTGATCGTTTCTTTCAGCTGCTCTACCATTCGCAAAAATCCGTTGCTGATTTCACCGATTTCATCTTTGGAATCGATCCTCAGAGCAATGTTGAAATTGCCGGTCTTAAGCTTCATCATTTCTTTACGCAATTGCAGTAAGGGCCGAAGCATGTATTTGTGCAGAATGAATGAGAATAATATACCAAAAATGATGCATAGCAGAATAACAATCAGCAAAACTGTATTTATTGTTGATTTTAACAATGTAAATGACTTTTCCGGGATGATCTGAACCAGCGTCCAGTTGGTTTCCTCGATCGTATAAAAGAGCACAATATGTCTCGCATTTTCAATATCGGTGGTAAAATAACCATTTTTAATTGGAAGGTTTTTTTGAACATAATCGATGTCAATCTTGTCCCCAATCTTGTTTCTTTCCGTTGAAGATAAGATGAAGCCGTTAGAATCCAAAAGATAAATTTGAGATCCCTCATAAGAATTGATGTTTTTGTAATATTCATAGAGAATTTCTTCGTTAATATCAAGTCTTTCTACAGCAACCATTCTTCCCAATTTCCCAAAATCCATAATTCCCCTATAATAGGTGATATCTCCAGGACCAGTTAACCAAATGCCCCTTCCTTGCTCCTGCAACGCAAGCTCCATCGCAGACTGATCCAAATCCGGAGCCAGAATTCCTTTTTGATAAATAACTTCCTTGCCTGAGTACAGGTATATCGAACGATAATATTTTTTGGATCCTACTACATCATCCAACCAAGAGTTCACATTCCAATATATTTTGTCATAGTCCAACTCTTTGTTGTATTCGCCTTTGGCAAACTCTTGAACGAGCTCATTGGATAAGATACGGGTCGAAATATCGTTAGTATCCGTGAACAAAGATTCAAAATTTTGTCTCGTTTGCTTTAGCGTTTGGAGAGCAATTTCACTTGATTTATTTAGTGTTAAAGCAGCAAATTGGCTGTTTAAATAAAACCCCATGACGATTAAGGGAACGATAATCAAAACCGCTATGCATAAATATAATTTAATGATTAAAGGTAAGTCCTTAAACTTCAACATTTCTTGACCACACCCCAGGTGTCCATTTATGTGAATAGAAGAATAGAACGGCATCATTCAGATGAAGCCGCTCTGCTTGTATCTATTTTACCCTTTAATTACGCCGGATAATAAGAGCCAATCGCTCCGTGGCTTGAACGGCGTCTACAGAAGGGTAGTCAGCTCAAGCGGGAGTCATTCGACCGATACCTTTCCCTGGCCAGATTATCCTTTTACCGCACCGGCAGTTAACCCTTGAACGAAATACTTTTGCAAAAAGATGAAAAGTAAGATAAGAGGGAGTAGAACCATACACATGCCCGCTGTCATTAAGGGCCAGTTCGTCGTGTATTGTCCTTGAAAATTTAGGAGGCCAACAGAGATCGGGATCCCTGTATCTGTCGTCAATGTGGCAACTTTCGCCCACATCAATTCCCCCCATGCGAATCCGAAATTAAATACGGTACATGTAGCGACGGCTGCCCCCGAAAGCGGAAAGACGATCCTGAACATCGTGCTGAGCTCACTGCAGCCGTCGATTCTAGCCGACTCCAGTAATTCACTCGGAATGGAAAGGAAAAAATTGCGAAGAATAACAATAGTCCCTGGTAGAAGCCAGCCTACATATACGAAAATAATAGGAAAATAGACAACTTGTAACAACTTCAACTTTGACATCATCATGTAAAGTGGAATAATCATGGACTCGGCAGGTAATATCATCAAGATGAATAAAATGCCAACGATGGCCCCTGCGAAAGGAACCTGCAATCTTGCCAGCGAATACGCCGCGAATATCGCAAAAACTGTTGTGACTAAAAGAGTCACAGTCACAATCACAATGCTGTTAAATAAATTATCACCTAAACGCCCAACCTTAAATGCTTCTATATAATTTTCAAAATGAAATCGACTCGGAAACGACCATAAATTTGAATAAAACTCCTCGGTTGTCTTTAATGAGGTGAAAACCGCGAAGAGAACCGGGTATATGTTTACTGCGGCAAATACAATCAGGATCAGACGTATGATTAAGGTTGAATTCCATCTATTAATACTCATAAACATCCCCTCTTGCGATTTTACGCGAAATGTAAATAATGACGGCAACAAGGATGGTAAACAAGACTCCGATCCCTGCTGCACTTCCAAAATCATTGTAAAAGAATCCTGTATCCAGCATCTGGATTGGAACGATTTTCGAGTAATCGCCAGGGCCACCCTTAGTCATGGTATAGACGATATCATAGGCTTTAAATGAACCAATGAGCACTAACATCGAGACCAAACTGATGGTTGGCATAATAAGCGGTAAGATAATGATACGGATTTGGCGGAAGTAGCTTGCCCCTTCAAGCCGGGCAGCTTCAAACATGGAAGTCGGAATCCCAAGAATGGCCGTATAGATCAGCATCATCACGCCTCCGCAACCTTTCCAGCCGTTTACAACAGATATGGTCCACAGTACAAGCCCAGGTTCGGAAAGCCAGGCACGCTCAAGACTATGCATACCGATCAACCGGAAAAACTGATTGATAAGTCCCTGATCGGGACTTAGGATAAAGGCAAACAAAAGTCCGATGACGATAAAAGGCATCATATTTGGAGCAAAAAAGATCAGCCGTAAAATTGATCCCTCCTTGTTGCCGGTCCTATATACCAATAATGCCAGCAACAGCCCTAAAAAAAGAGCTATCAGGGAAGATGCAATCGCAATCATAATGGAATATTTGAACCCTTTAAGGGTCGTGGAATCCTGAAATAGATGAATATAATTATCCAGACCGACCATTTGCATGCTTGATAGTGGACTCCATTTTGCAAAAGATAAAACAAAATTCCACCCAATCGGGACGATCATCGTAAATGTGATAAAAAAAGCGGCCGGAATTAGTATCGCAATTCCCAACATTCGCGTCTTAGCATGCAAGGACTGACCTTTCGCTAGTCGTGACACCTTATGTCCTCCTTTTGCTTGGAACAATCACGGGCATAAGACAAGTCTCTTATGCCCATGATCGTAATTATTCAATTTTACTTGTTATTTTTGCTGCTGAATGGCTTCCAATCTCAGTTTTTCGAGATCTTCCAGCGTTTTCTTTTGGTCGAAAATGTAGTTGGCCGGCATTTTAGTCGTGAGGTATTCGCCAATTTTCGGAGAAAGAGCATTGATTTCTTTCTCGGTATAGAGATTACCGGCATCCTTTGCAAATAGTGCAACATTAGGATCGGCTATTTTTACACCTTTGACAGAGACCGGTGCACCGCTATCAACCCTGTATTGAGCAACTTCCGGACTCGTCAAATATTTCATGATCTCGATCGATGCTTCCGGATGTTTCACGTTAGCCGGAATCATGTATCCGTTGGCATCACCCGGCACTTTTGTACGTGAGCCCATATGCGGCCAGCTTAAAACCTGTACATTCTTCAGTCCGGAATCCTTGAGCGCTTTACCTGCTTGATAATTGATGTAAGCCATAATCGCGATCTTCTCGGACTTGAACGCAGTTAAAACTTGGTCCTGGGTAACGGTAAGCGCACCTTTGCCAGGATACGCATATTCCTTATCGTAAATCGCCTTTGTTTCATCAAAAGCTTTCACAACCAATGGATCGGTAAAAGGAATTTGACCTTTAGTAAACTGCTGCAATTTGGCATCATCCGGCCAAACCGAGAAAAGCAGTCCTCTGTGCATCCAATCCACCCAACTACTCCCAAAAGGTGTAATCCCCAGTTTTTCTTTAACAGTAGCCATCGCATTCTTGAATTCATCCCATGTCGGTTGGTCCGATAAGGTTACGCCGGCTTTATCCAGAAGGTCTTTATTCGCCAACATCATGAAATATACAGGGGTGATCGGGAGCGCGTATGTCTTACCGTTGTAGATTCCCTTATCCAAGGTGCCATCTATGAATGAATTCTTCCATTCGCCGCCATTGGCATTCAAATAAGGCGTAAGATCCAGCGCCATATTGGCATTCACGAAGGTATCCATGCCGCCGGTCCAATAGAATGCGAGATCAATCGGTTCGCCTGAAGCGATCGTTGTTTTAATTGTCTTTTCAGGGTCAGCGACGGGTTTAAAGGTGATGTCATATTTATCGGCGAAATGCTTGGCCACCAAATCTTCTTCCTTTTTCCCGATCTCATCTCCCGGCCAGGCGATCATCAGCGTGAGCTTCGTCTTCTTGCCTGCAGAGGCGCTATTTCCTTCTTTGGAAGCCCCGGTTGATGTTGAGGAACTGTTCGTTTGACTGCCGCAAGCGCTTACCAATAGTGCTAAACATACTGTAAGGCTCAGAACAATGCTTGATTTCTTAGCAAATGCCATGTTAGACCCTCCCGCTACTTTTTATTTTGAATGCGCGCGCTTTCTAATCCTTATTATAAAAGTATAGGAGTCAAGCATGTATTAAGAAAATCTACAATAACTTTAGTTTTTCTTTGATCCGGATGGAAACTTCCTTTGTTATTGTCTCCTAATTTTGCTCATACTTAACCTAGCTCCCCAACATAAAAAGGGCAGACTAAAACGTCTCTCCCTACTCATTCAGCTCCATTTATTTCACTCACCGTATTTTTTGTTTTTCAATAAACATCGCCAGTTTAACATAAAAATCTTCCAGGATAAATCTGCTGTTAACATCTTTATAAACACGAATCGGTCGGTTATTTCGTTCGTGTATATACCTCATATCCTGTGTGAACTCCGGCGCCGGTAACCAATCATAATGGTATTCATGGTCACAAAGCAACAGTCCTACAGTAGGAGAATCACCCAAGCACCAGCATTCGCCTGTTCGAATTGTGGTATTGATTGCGGCCTCAGTATGTCCAAATTCGACAAGCTGTTCAAAAAGATATTCCCCCAATTCACCATGCGGCTTGACACGGTACTCCAACTCGGCCATCGAAACCATGACACGCTGATAAACATTTTTGGGTACCTGCCACAATGGGACCTTGGACTTAAATACGACGTTTGCCGCATGAATATCGTTCCACAAGTTATATTCTGTTTCACCATTTGGATATGCACCTCCGCCGATCCAGATCACAGTTAATCTATCAGCGATTTGAGGCTCTATTAATAGTGCGGAAGCCATATCTGTAAGAGGTCCTAAAAAAGTAACAAACAAAGGCCTCGGATCTTCGGACATCGCTTCTTTTATGATAAGCTCTGCTCCTGCAGAGGGAACTGGTGTCAATTCATCCGAAAGCGCCTGGGGAGCACCTTTGAATACCAAATTATCATTTTTTATTTTCATGAGTTCCAGAATCTTAATGATTTCATCATAACTGTCATTCATGCTGGTTTGGGATCTCCATTGCCCAAAATGAGCCGCGATAATCCCTTTGTTATCGAATTTTGGACTTAGCAGAGCATGAACTATCGCATATTGATCGTCCGCTTCGTTTTTTGCATCTGTATCCATAATTACTCGAATCATTTTTTGGCTGGGTACAGTGTAACTATACTTATCGTAGATCATAGATTAATCCTCCTAAGGCTACCCTTCCAGATTCCAAGTAGGTACCAATAATTATTTAGATTGAATAAAACCTCCTATTTTTACCTTCAATAAACAAATTAGATATAATTCTAAAACTACCCTCCAGTCTGATATCCTGAGAGGAGCTGCCGATTTTAACATCTATATCTCCAGCTTCAATTAGCCACTTCATGTCATGATCCAAGAATGCCGTTTGGCTAGGCTCAACCTGGAAATTGACTGTTTGCTTTTCTCCAGGTTTTAAATCAATACGTTTGAACCCCGCCAATTCCATAACAGGTCTAGTCATACTAGCATAACGATCCTTTAAATAAAGCTGAACTACCTCTGTACCCTGCATTTCACCAGTATTTTCAATATCAAAACTAATCGTGATTACGCTGTTTGGTTCTATTTCCGTACTACTTAATTTCAGATTGGAATACCCAAAACTAGTATAAGAAAGTCCATATCCGAAGTAATATCTTGGTGCATGAGACATATCCACGTAATTGGAAAAACCTATGCTTTCACCCTGATGGTAACTGGATCCATTCGGATGATTGTAATAAACTGGAGTCTGCCCAGCGGAACGTACTACAGATAGTGGAAGTTTTCCGCTTGGATTATAGTTACCAAGTAATACATCCGTAATAGCCTCAGCACCTTTTTCCGCCGGATTCCAAGCCTCTAGAATCGCATTCGCATACTGGTCTGCTGCATCACTGGAGATGGGACGACCATTAAAATGTACGGCTACTACCGATTTGTTTATTTTGGACAATTTTTCCAGAAAAAGTTCCTGACAGATCGGCAAATTAATATCCGTACTATCAATGCCTTCTCCCATGGAGGCAATGGAGCTTGTGCCATGCTTGCCACCTAAGGTAAGGATAACCAGATCGGCCTCCAGGGTTATTGCTAAAGCCTCTTCATGGCCAGACATATCATTTCCTGCAACTGGATATCCATAGGAATATGCAATTTCAGTCTGAGGGAGACTTTCCTTTAATTGCTCCAGCAAATTCTTGATTCCTGGCTTTTGTTTGTGTAATAGTGCCTCAAAAGCTGGATCATCATCCACCTGTATAGGAGTTCCAGGGATTGTCCTCATCACAGATTTCTTTTCGTCTGCCTTTGTTTCCAGACCTGCCATAGTAGAAATAGCAGCTAACAGTCCTTCAGCCATACTAAAATGGGTATAGCCTCCATAGAAAATTCGAGCGTCTGAAGCATGGCAACCTATTACAGCAATTTTTTTCACACTCTTTTGAATAGGCAGAGTACCATCATTTTTTAAGAGCACTAGCGATTCTCTAGCAGACTGCAGCATGACGTCTTCATCCTTGGAGCCATGAAAAGACTTTGTCAACTCTTCACCAGATAAAGCATATGGATTCTCAAAAAGCCCCATTCTAAATTTAGTAGCCAAGATTCGCCTTACAGCCGTGTTCAAAATATCAATATCTGCTTTTCCAGTAGCAAACCATTCCGCTAACTCGTCATTAAAGCATTTCTTAAAGTGAAGCTCCATATCCATGCCAGCACTTAATGCACGAAGTCCTGCTTCCGTATAACTTTCAGACACCTTTTGAACTTGATGAATATTCATAACAGCACAATAATCGGATACAGTGATTCCGTCAAAGCCCATCTCGTCTCGCAATAATCCTGTCAATATTTCTTTTGATGCGGAAATCGGTTCTCCATTGATGGAAGCATAACAAGGCATTATACCCCTTAAGCCAGCTTCCGAAATAGCAGCCTGAAATGGCTTCCCATAGATTTCCTGCAATGATCTGGGCGGAATATCACAGTGGGCTCCATGGATTCCGCCATCAGAACCATGAAAGCCAAAAAAATGCTTAGCAACACATTCAGATTGCAGATTACCTGTTTTTTCTGATTGGATTCCTTTGGTATAGGCAACTCCCATTGCAGATGCTAATGTAGGGTCTTCACCATAGGTCTCCCCTTGTCTGCCAAAACGAGAGTCCCTTGAAATATCTAATACTGGTGCAAAGACCTGAGAGATACCAATCGCCCTCTCCTGCCTGCCAACAATTTTCCCGATTTCTTTCTCTAAATCAGGATTCCACGAAGATCCTCTTCCAATCCCAGAAGGAAAGCTGGCTGCCCCTTGTACATACGCACCACAAAGACCTTCCATATGGAAAATTGCCGGAATGTGATGCTCACTTTGCGCCATGACTTTTTCCTGTATTTCACGCTGAAACCTTGCGGCATCTTCTAGTGTGCCTAGCGCCCTCATCTCAAGGGCACTAACCTGACCAACTCCATGTGAATAATCTTTTTCTAATTCTTCATATTCCGATAACTTTCTAGGGAAGTAGCAAACGATCTGCCCCATTTTTTCCTCTATACTCATACGTTGGAGGAGATCATTCGCTCTTTCCTCTGAAGATAGTTCTGGATCTAAATATTTCATACGAAATCCTCCACTTTCCATTCATCGTTCCAATCCAGGTAAGCCATTTCTCCATCGAAACGTATAGGAAGCCATACATAATCTGCAACTGAAGTATCGATATCCAAAGTACAGGAATAATGGACTTCTTCCATGACATAGTCCGTATCCGGTTCAAAAATAGCCTTATAAATGTCCGCAGTTTTCTGATATCCTTTTCCTATTGCGTGATCTTCACCCGCCAAATCCAGAAGATTCGGCATCCATCTGTCGGCTAATGCAATATACAAGTCCTTCTTAAACGGGTGCTTAAATACGGACGTAATCTGAGAATTATACGATGTACAGGAGGTATCCTCCGGGTGGGGATTCCCCAAGACTGTCCATGGACCATGGTAGGCTTTCGCACAAGCGACTTCTGACGGGTTTGGATGATATCCCGTTGTGCCCGATGTGAACAAGTAATGCAGTCCTTTTCTAAAGAAATACGCAGGTGCCTCACGTACGTATGGCGGCTGAACATTTGGAAAATGCGTCGAGTAATATCCGGTTACATCCGTATAATCCTCCGTCAAATCAGCACATATTAGCTCACTGTGGACTCTTTCGAAATAATAATAGGCTTTGCCATCCGGACTCACAACCAAATCGAAATCTCCCGCACTCATATTTAAGGGTCTAAGATCACTTTGGACCATCGTGTATGGACCCAGAATATGGTCTGCAATCAAAACGGTTGACTGTTGAGTCTTATCTTTTTGCATCACTTTAATCCAGCATATAAACTTCCCCGTTTGTTGATTGAAGATGATATGTGGTCTGTCCACATACTGCGCAGGATGCATTGGTGAAGATTCATCAAACTCATTTGGGGGAATAATAATCCCTTTATCTTCCCAATTGTACAAGTCTTTTGATGCATAGCATCTTACTCCCCAATGCCAGATGCCGCTTCCAGGTTTTGTTTTTTCTTTATTTTCTCCGTACCAATAAAAGGTGTCCCCTACGGTAATAATGGACCCTCCGTGTGCCTGAATACGTTTCCCTTCCGTATCTAACCAAGTCTGTCCAGGTCTTATGCTGTTATATGTCATGTTCATTCTCCTTTAAACTATTTGTTATTCTTCCCGTAATAAAGTTGGAGCTTGGCAAACATGTCCTCTAGTGTAAAACGCGGGTCGATATAGTGATACCAACGTACCAATCGCTCCTGCTGATAATGCACGAACCGCATATCTTCAGTTATACGTGGTGCAGGTTTCCATTCATAACCGAACATGTGAGAATCCATTAGCACACTAACCGCCGTAGAATCGCCCATGGACCAACTCTCTCCGTTTGTCCAGTCCGACCTCTTGTTCATCATAAGATTAAAATCTATCAGTTGCTGGTATAAATAGTGTCCTATTTCTCCATAAGGCTTCACTTTGACAGCCAGCTCCGATATGCTGACCCGAGGTGCTCCATATACGTTCTGTGGAATAATCCACAGGGGAATATCCGAGCGTAAAACCACGTTAGCCGCATGAATATCGTTGGATAAATTAAATTCCATGTTCCCGTGTGGCCACACACCGCAGCCAACCCAAACTGCAGTTATTTTCCCTGCGATCGAGGGTTCTTTTAGATAAGCGGTTGCTAAATCCGTGATCGGACCCAAGAAAATGACAAAGAGCGGCGTAGAATCATCCGAAAGTGCTTCACGGATGATGAACTCCGCCCCTTCTGACATGGCAGGAGTTTGCTCATTCGGTATCGCTCTTTCCGCTCCTTTAAAAGCTGGGATTTCGTCCTTTAACTGCATCAACTCCAGCACCTTCACAACCTCATCGTAGCTTTCCAGCATCGAAGTTTTCGTCCTGTTTTCTCCGAAATGGGCTCCAATAATCCCTTTGACTTGAAAGAGAGGCGTCAACAATGCATGAACGATGGCATATTGGTCATCAGCCTCATTTTTGGCATCTGTATTGATAATCAAACGGATTTTTTTATTTTCCGGTACAGCAAATGGATGTTGAAGCATTAATAACAACCTCCAAATACGAATTTAAAGTATTACATAAACCTTCTTGGTTTCTGCACCGGTCTGTATCGACTTGGTCAAAATTTATATCCACTATTTCATTTCGATTGATTCATGTCTGTGGAACATGCTGACGATTCGAAGTCGGCCGAACGAAATCGAACCAGTCCTACATAAGTAATAACAGACAACGAGCAAGCTACAATTAAAATGATTGCTAGCGGTGCAGCAGAGTACTCTCCCGCGACCCCAACTAGGGGAGCAGTAATAGAGCCAAATAAAAACGGTATGACTCCCAACATGGCGGAAGCACTACCCGCTATGTGTCCTTGTGACTCCATCGCTAATGGAAAAATAGCCGAACCTGTGATTCCAGTCGAGGCAATAAAAAAGAAGAGCGGAATAACCAGTGCAATTAATGGGCCTTGAGAAAGGACTACTACCAGAACCGAAATGCTGCTAATTACAGCTAAAAACATCCCTATCTGAAGAATACGCCGTCCTGTCATTCGCCCTGCCAATTGTTTAACCAACTGAGAACCTAAGATCAAGCTGATACCATTCAACGCAAATAGCATCGAAAAAACTTGGGGTGTCACACCATAGATCTTTTGATAAATAAACGGCGTTCCTGAGATGTAGGCAAAGACACCTGCGACTATACTCCCCTGAATTAGGGCATAACCCATAAATATGCGGTTTTGCAGCAAGGTTTTAAAATTTCGCAATATCTCCTTAAAGTTACCTGGGATGCGCTTCTCCGGTGGCAAGGTTTCCTTTAGACGCCATTTGGTTATACCTGTTAAAAACATTCCTAAAAACCCTAAAAATAGAAATACTCCAACCCATGAAGTGAAAGAAACAACAATACTCCCTGCAATCGGCGCAAGTAGCGGAGCGACGCTGCCAATCATGGCGATGAGCGTATAAAACTTCGTTAATTCAACCCCGCTATAGGTGTCACGAACGATTGCACTGCAAATCGTACCAACAGCTATAGCAAATCCTTGAATGAATCGTAATGCAATAAAAATGATAATATTGGGCGCAAAAGCACAGCCGAAGGAGGAAATGACATACAATATCATAGCAATCAATAAAGGCTTGCGTCTGCCATATACATCACTTAGAGCACCCAATACGATCTGACCTACGCCTAAACCTAACAGGCACGAGGTTAAACTGGCTTGGATCATAGATGCATCTGTCCCAAAGAAAGTCATCATTTGAGGAAATGATGGCAGATACATGTCGAAGCTAAAGGATCCTAAAGCAGAATATAAGGCTAATAGCAGGGAGAATCGAAGCGAATGATTCATAGCCCCCAACCAAATGTAAATGAATATTTACCCGAACCAATGAGAATCTTCTGACTAACGGGGCTTTGTTCCAATCCCAGTAAGCCTGTCATTTGCTCCAACGGCTTCCCGTTCTCCTGAATACCGCCGGTTTGGTTCGTTGGCAGGATGACTTCAGCTGTCGTATTCGGAGGAATGACCACGTCCAGTCCCACTTTACCATTATCCTGTTTACTCCAAGCTGCTCGAATGCTTCCGTGCATTGAGTTGATAGAAGCTTCCGCCCAAGAGAGCTGTTCACCGATCTGCGGCTGAATTCTGATTTTTTTGTACCCCGGCTCAATCAAATCGATTCCCCCGACAACCCGATAGAGCCAGTCCCCGATGGCGCCGTAAGCGTAATGATTATAGGAGTTCATATCATCACTCCAAAATGAGCCGTCTTGTTTAATGCCGTCCCAATGCTCCCAAATCGTGGTTGCCCCTTGAATCACAGAAAACAACCATGAAGGGTATTCCTTCTGTAGAAGCAGTTGATAAGCCAGCTTGGTATACCCGAATCGTGTAAGTACCAAACATAGGTAAGGCGTGCCTACAAACCCCGTCGTTAAGTGGATCTTATTCTGTTCGATATGTTCAGCAAGCATTTTGGCCGTTCGAGGACGATCCTTCTCCTCCAGTAAATCAAACATAAGAGCAAGCACATACGCCGTTTGTGTAGGGGATGCCACTCGTCCTCTCGGTGTAACGAACTCCGAACGGAATGCCAATACAATGCGTTTATGCAATACTTCATATTTTTTTGCATCTTCCTCATTGCCAAGTACCACTGCTGTTTTGAAAAGCAATTCTGTTGAATAAGCGTAAAATGCGGTGGCGATCAAATCTGCGGGCGTTGCCCCGATATAGCTGTTTTCTTTAGCATCCAGACCAAGCCAATCCCCAAAGTGAAAGCCTGTATTCCAAAGGAACTCGTCATCGCCTTGCGAACGCATATACTCAACCCAAGCCTTCATGCTGGAATACTGTCTATCCAGAACACGAATGTCCCCATAGCATTGGTAGAGTGTCCAAGGACAGATGACGGCAGCGTCCCCCCAAGCCGAAGAACCATATCCCGCAGTAGGGATATCAGGAATAACGTGCGGAACTCTTCCGTCAGATTCTTGGTCCGCTGCCAAGTCCTTTAGCCATTTTTCAAAGAATGGAACGACGTTCATATTAAAGGCGGCGGTGCGAATAAATACTTGAGCATCTCCCGTCCATCCTAATCTTTCATCCCGCTGCGGGCAGTCTGTCGGAATATCCAAGAAATTACCCTTTTGCCCCCATAAAATGTTGTGCTGAAGCTGATTCACCATTTCATCCGAGCATCGGAAGCTGCCAGTTTGCTCCAAATCCGAATGAATGACACAGCCAATGAAGTGATCGATGAGTTGATCCTGCGGAACTCCTGTCACTTTGACATAGCGAAATCCTTGAAACGTCAAGTACGGTTCATAGGTTTCCGTCCCGCCGCCTCGACAAATATACGTATTCGTCTGCTTTGCAGAACGAAGATTTCCGGTATAGAAATTTCCGTCCCGATCTAGCACCTCTGCGTGCTGTAAAGTAATTTCATTACCTGCTTCAGCACAGACCTCGAACTTAACCCAACCGACCATATTCTGTCCCATATCCAGAACAGTCTCGCCATTTGGTGTCGTCATGACTGTTATAGGTTTGACCGTTTCAATAATTCGTGTCGGTTCATTTTCTTGGGCAACCAAGGTAGATGGCGGAGCATTCGTAATCAATGCCTCTACCCAATTCTCATCTGCAAGCCCGGGTGAAGCCCACCCATCCATTTCTAGACGAGCATCGTAGGTTTCACCGTGGTACAGCTCCGACATCAGGATTGGACCTGACGAAGAACGCCAGCTGCCATCGGAAGCAATGATTCTTTCAGATCCATCGGACAACGTCACATGCAGTTGAATAAGGACGGTCCGTTTGGAACCGTAAAACTCTTTCTTACCTTCCCAGGCTAAATATCCTTTATACCAGCCGTTACCTAGAATACAGCCAATTGCATTCTCCCCCTTGGCGAGTAAGGAGGTCACATCATAGGTTTGGTATTGAAGCCGTTTGGTATAGCTCGTCCAGCCAGGGTTAAACAGCGTGTCATCGGCCTGGGTGCCATTGATATAAAGCCGGTACAGGCCGAGAGAGGTCGCATATACGCGAGCTGAAACTACATTATCAGGAAGCATAAATTCTGTACGCAAATAACCGCATGGTTCGTCGCCTGACTCGACGCTATGAGGTTGCGCCGAAATCCAGCTTGCCTGCCACTCCTCAGCTGACAACAAAGCGGTTTCCCAGTAGGCGGATTCGCTCCATTTCGAACCTTCCCCCTGACCGTCCCACACCCGGACCCTGAAATAATAACGTGTACGGGAAGATAAAGGAGCACCTTGATATTCGATATGAACATTTTGATCAGATTCAACTTTTTCGGAATCCCATACGATCCCTGCTGTGAAGTCAAGCTTGGATGCTACTTGAATTTGATAAGCCGTTTGTATAAAACCTCTGGCTTCCGTAGTGATTTGCCAGCTAAGTCGGGGATATAAATCATCGATCCCAAGCGGATTTCTTCTATAGTTGACTCTAAGATTGGAGACGGTAAAACTATTCATTTCTAATGCTCCTTCAGTAATATTTTTAAAGCAATAAGCTGACTTTCAACGTCTTGCCTCCTCATGCGTTCCAAATCTTCCCCAATTATACGCATGTTAAATTTCGGACTGTATTTAAGAAATCTACAAATTCTTTATATTTTCTTTGTTTTAGAGCCTGTGTAGAAAAAAGAGGCGACCACTCCCCAACTGAATTCCGGGGAGCAATCACCACTTAATCACATTCTAATGAACCACGACACGAACGCGCCCCAGGTTCTGAACCTTAGCGAACGGTGTACTCATATCGCCCTCGCGCTGGGAGGTCACTCGCAGCGCAGGGAAGTAAGTACCAGGTTTGGTGTAAGTAAATTTCGTCGACACCTGCAAAGTCTGTTTGGAACTTCCGAAGTCCACTGCCTTGAAATGGCCTGTGCCTTCGATGTCCCACTCGGTGCCCACGACCTTGCTGGTACCTGGCGGGACCTGGATCTTCGCCTTGAAGGTAACAGTCTGGCCGGCGGCTACATCGATACGGTCTTCACCGTTTACGGTTAGATCGACGACAGGCTGGATCCCACGTCGCGCCGCAGCATTCTCCGGCACCTTGATCTGACTGTCGGCAACGTCGTAGCGGGTGGTTTGCGCAGGTGCCACGCCCCTCTCTGCCCAGGCGCTCACGTCCCGAAGTGCCTGCTGGACAATGCCGTCGAACTGCACGAGACGGATAGTGCGGGGACCAAGAGTAATATGATCCGCGTTGTCGTTGTACCAGAGCCTGAAGTTGTCGTCGTAACGATTGCCGAGGGACTCCCTCACCCTCGCGCTGTACCAGTCGGCTTGCCATGTGTAAGCGTCGGTGTCGAGCAGATTGCCGACCACGATAACCTTGCCGTTGATCATGCCGCTGTGCGTGCCGCCGCCGCTCACGCTACGGGAGATGAGAGGGCCAATCTCCATGGGCCGCTGAGGGTAGAGCGGTGTTCCATCAGATGCCTTGAACTGGTCCCAGGCGTAGAAACCCGCTCGCTTCGGAACCTGATGCCGATGATACGAGAGCAGCGCAAGGGACCACTGGTTGTCGATCCGCAGCTTGAAACCGTTATTGATTGCGCTCAGCACGCTGTCGGTATTCCCGTTCCCAATGGTGAAGACATTTGTAGCTGGATCCAGTAAACCCAAAAGTGTGCCAACTTTCGTCGTGCCGTCCGCTGTGTAGAGTGTGAAGTCAAAACTAGTTGTCTTCATGCCAGCTGGTACATTATCAAGGGATAGGCTAATCGGTACGTTTTGTTCGTTCCGGTTAATCTGGGTGATGGTCGCGACGTGATCCACCTTTGCAGAACGGAACATATCGCCGAGCGCCGACTGCTCCGTGCCGAGATACCCCGGCTTGCTCCAGAAGTCATCGACATACGTGGGATCGATGCTCTTAATCGTGCTCGCGAAGCCTAGGAGGCCCTGGGGATCGTTCAGACCGAGCACATACGGGTAGTCCTCCCAAGCCCGCAGCGGTACGCCCATTTTCGTCACCTCGAGCAGCACCGCCCGCTCCACTTCATCGAGCCTGGTATAAGGATTACCGCTACCACCTGGGCTCACCGCGTCAGATATCTGTGGTGCCTTGTCCTCCAGCACGAATCGCGCGAAGGCCCGGGCAAAGAAATTGTTCGGGATGGAGGTCGGAATGCCTGGGATAAACGGCACTGCGCCGTCCCACACCCTGGAGCTGTTCTCGATGGCACCGATCGTTTGATAGGAGCCACCGCTACCTCCGTAAATGTAGCCATAGATCCGTTTGGACGAGCCGTAGTAGCTCGCCGCGACCGTCTCGGAGAACTTGGCTGCGGCCGCGTCGACCCGGTAGCCACCGGCACCGTTTGTCTGCACCGTGTAAGCCCCGCTACCCGCGCCGAAGCTAACGGTCTCGTCGGTTGCATTTTCGTCCTGAAGTGGGTACACCAGGTTAAAGAACCTGCCCTCCCACTGGCTCTTCAGCGGGAAGTAGAAGTTGAACCTCTTATCGGTCCCTTCGAAGTGGCCCGACACCTTGTGATGTGGAACCGGAGTGGTAAGATCGATCTGGCTGTCAATAACCGGGCGGTTGTACAGTGGGTCGACACAGTCGGCAGTGATCCATATGGGGCCGCCGACTACTTTCGGTGCGCACTCCGACAGAGACGGCGCAGCCGTGATACTCATACTCGGCATCAAGAACGCGCTGAGCATGATTCCCACCACCGTCTTCCAGACAATGGGTCGTTGGCGTCTTGACCAGGTTCTACTCCAATAATCGGATCCAGTATCGGAGTTCCCTTTACATTGCTTCAATCCAGCCCATTGTCCTACCTTCCAATCCAGGTGCGGCCCTGCAGCCGCGGGGATCGATGATTTCTTAGAGATGCGCATTGATACACCCTCCAATTCACGTTTTTTAGAAAGCGCTTTCTATTCCAAATATTACTTGTTTATTAGTCCCAAATGTATTAGAAAAACTACAAATACTTTAGATTTTCACGGATTACGACGGTCAATATTCGCCTCATGCCATGCGCTTCAATAGCTTCATGACTTTATAGTTCCATCCGAAAATACCCAAAAAAATAAATTAGTCCCGAGTAATGTTGCATCATCGGGACTAATCTGGTTCACGACCTTTTTATCACTGAACACAAATAAAAATATAATTTAATACCATAATTCAAACCTATTTATCTTTTGAACGATACTTCAAGGCGTTCTTTTACGCTGCAACTCTCCGATAGCTTAAATGCAAACTCGAACAATGATGTTTTATATTACAACACTTATAACTTTGTAGTACGGCCGAGCTTCCACGTGTTGTGGTCATACGTCATCCAAAATCCAATTGATATCGATGTTAAACTTCTTCCTAAACTATCAACAATTGCAACGAAGGTATAGATCGAGGGGTTATATTTGTCTTGTTCTAGCTCGCCAAGCGTTGCCTGCGATATCCCAATTAAAGAAGATAGCATGCTTGTCTCCTTTCAATATAAAAAGAAAGTCCCAATAAGTTACTCTTCATCGGGACTATTATCTCAGAGGTCATTTTCCAACATTTATTACTACTCTCCGACTTCCTTACTACTTTCCAACTTTTTTTACATAAGGACATCTGCTTCTTTTACATGCAACAAATAGTCCGCATCTGCCCTAAAATAAATTGTGGAAACCAAATATCTGACAGTCTCATTCATATAGGTAATATACAGAGCCGTCATATCCTTCCCTTTCGAAGAACCAATGTGCTCGAATAAATTAATATTTAAAAGGATCGCAAACCTAGAATAATGCCAATTAACATGTTCCTTACTCGACTGGGTAACATTCAATACCTTCTTATTCACTTTCCATTTCTTAATTCAATCTTCAATTTAATTATTTCTAAAACTTCTTTGCGATCATATTGTACCAATAATTTAAATAAAGAAAGTAGTTCAACTTCCTCTTCGGACATAATTGAGTATCCCAAATTACTTACTATATCTGAAGCAATATCGTCAATACTACAGTTAAATTTATTTTTTATTGCCAATAAAGTTTCGAGAGATGGATTGCAATTCCCTTGTTCAATTTCGCTTAGGTTCCCCTGAGAAATCCCTATGTAACTTGAAAACTCTACTTGACTAAGATTATTTAACTTACGTAATTTCCGAATATTAGACCCGATATATTTCAATGCAACACTTCCTTCCTAATATATTTAAACGTTGGTGTTAGTTCTACTATTTCGAATGAATGTTTAATCTGAAGTAGAAATTAAAAAAGTCCCGAAATATCAGTTCTGATATCATCGGGACTTTTCTTGATGATTAGATCTTACTTACCAACTTTATTGTAAAGTTACCAACCTTAATGTTAAGTTACCAACTATATTGTAAAGTTACCAACTTTAATGTCACTCAACATCTACAGAAGCAGTATACAAATAATCCAAACTTACTCCACCGTCACACTCTTCGCTAAATTACGAGGCTTATCAACATCATTACCACGCGCCAACGACGCGTAATACGAAAGCAGCTGAAGCGGTATAACCGACAACGCAGGTGATAGAACATCTAGCGTCTTCGGAATAACGAAGGTGCTGTCTACAGACTTCTGCAGCTCTAGCTCACCTTCTACCGCAATTCCGAGTACATTTGCGCCGCGCGCTTTCACTTCTTTAATATTGCTTACTGTTTTCTCAAGCAGCTCATGCTGAGTAGCCAACGCAATTACCGGAACACCATCCTCGATTAGCGCTAGTGTACCGTGCTTCAGTTCACCTGCTGCATAAGCTTCTGAATGAATGTAAGAAATCTCTTTCAGTTTCAAAGATCCTTCCATCGCTACAGCATAATCCAAGCCTCTTCCGATGAAGAAGAGATTATCATGCTTAGCCATCTCCTCAGCGACGACTTTAATGGCTTCCGCTTGCCCCAAAATTTCTTCCACTTGAGCCGGCAGCTCTTTCAATGCCTTAACCGCTTCTTTGATCTCATCCGATGTTTGTGTCCCTAACGTTTGAGCCAGGTGCAGGCCGAGCAGATAGAAGGCAATTAGCTGTGATGTATATCCTTTTGTAGACGCAACTGCAATTTCAAGACCCGCCCAAGTTGTGATTACATCATCTGCTTCACGTGCTACTGAGCTTCCAACCACATTCGTAATGGCCATAACATGCGCACCACAACGTTTAGCTTCACGAAGCGCAGCAAGCGTATCCGCCGTCTCACCAGACTGGCTAACTACGATGACAAGCGTATCTTTCGTGATAATCGGTGAACGATAACGATATTCAGAGGCAACATCCGTTTCCACTGGAATACGCGCCAATTTCTCAATAACATACTTTCCAACCATACCGGCATGATAGGCTGTACCACAAGCAACAATATGAACACGATTAATGTTGCGAATCGCTTCAGGTGTAATCGTAAGCTCGTTCAGCGTTACACTAAGACCATCAGGGGAAATACGGCTGCCCATGGTATCGCGATACGCTTTGGGTTGATCATAGATCTCTTTCAACATAAAGTGATCATATCCGGCTTTTTCAGCAGTTACAATGTCCCAATCGACATGAAACATTTCCCTGGAAATAAAATTCCCCTCTAAAGTCATTAATTCGACACCATCACGCGTCAACAGCGCCATTTCGCCATCATTCAGGATAAACACATTACGTGTATATTCAAGAATAGCAGGGATATCCGAACCAATAAAGTTCTCACCTTCGCCAATACCAATAATCAAAGGACTAGCCTGGCGCACAGCTACAAGGCGATCCGGTTCATATTCTGTCAGTACGCCTAGCGCGAATGCGCCTGTCATATGCTTTACCGCTTTTTGGACCGCTTTGAGGATATCTCCTTCGTACAAATCAGCGATTAAGTGAGAAATAACTTCTGTATCGGTCTCAGATACAAATTTATGACCTTTCGCAGTCAACTCTTCTTTGAGGCTAATGTAGTTCTCGATAATGCCGTTGTGAACAACCGAAAATTTCATCGAATTATCCGTATGAGGATGCGAGTTCACATCCGAAGGCTTACCGTGTGTCGCCCAACGCGTATGTCCGATTCCAACGCTTCCGGTCAGTGGAGTCTCATCCAGCTTGGATTCAAGATTCGCGATGCGGCCTTTTGCCTTTTTAATTTGTAAACCATCAGCCGTGTACACAGCTACACCTGCAGAGTCATAGCCTCTATATTCGAGCTTTTTGAGCCCTTCCAATAAAATTTCCTGAGAATTACGCTTTCCAATATAACCAACAATTCCGCACATAGTAGTACCTCCATAGTTTTATAAGCCTCTTCTAAAAGGGCTATTTTTCAAAGATCCTGTTTTAATAATCCATCAACTTGACAAGAAAAACGGCAAATCAAATAAACATATATAAGGACAATCATTATGTTCATAAATAATAATTAAGTAGATGTTGGATACTTGTCTGCCTGGTCGCCCAAACGTTTTTGCTCTCCAACTTAACGGCACTCCTCATGCCGGAAGGTCCCCGCCGAATGTTTCGAACACCTTCACCTCGTCAACTCACCTGCGTAGTAGTAGCAATCTCACTACATTTCCGTCCCGCTTGCGAGTTCTGGCGCTATTTGTTTCTTAATTAACCTCTATCCTGCCTTTCCTTCTTGAGTCAAATACATCATATTCATTTTAGCGCGAGCGCGCAACATATATTTTCGTGGAAAATCCCCCAATTAGCAATAAGCACGAAAGGGGGAGCCACTAGTCCCTGCATTTTATACTAATTGCTCTTGAATAACCTTAGCAATATCATGAACATAAGCTTCAACTTGCTCTTTGTCAGGACCTTCAGCCATAACTCGAATCAACGATTCTGTTCCCGAAGGTCGCACCAGCACGCGGCCGTTATCTCCGAGTTCTTCCTCCACCTTACGAATGGCTTCCCCAATCACAGCGTTGTCCTTGAGCTTGCTTTTATCCGCAACGCGAATATTAACCAAAAGTTGCGGGAACTTACGCATAATTCCTTTTAACTCACTAAGCTTGCGTCCCGATTGGACAATGGTGTTCACCAATTGCAAAGCCGTCAGAATCCCATCTCCGGTCGGGATGTAGTCGAGGAAGATGACATGTCCCGATTGCTCTCCGCCTAAGTTATATCCGCCTTTACGCATCTCTTCCATTACGTAGCGATCGCCTACTGCCGTTTGCAGAGCTTTAAGACCCGCTTTTTCAATCCCTTTGAAAAAGCCAATGTTCGCCATCACCGTCGTCACAATTGTGCCGTGGTTCAGCTTCCCTGTGCGATTCAGCGCATCGCCCAGAATGCTAAGGATGAAGTCGCCGTCGACTTCCTCGCCAGTCTCATCGATCGCGATCAGACGATCCGCGTCGCCGTCAAAAGCAAGACCAATGGCTGCGCCATGTTTCACCACTTCTGCGCGAAGCTTCTCAGGATGCGTGGAGCCGCAATGATCGTTGATATTGCGACCGTTCGGCTCAGCGCCGATGGTGATAACTTCCGCTCCGAGCTCGCGGAATACGGTAGGGGCCAGCTCGAAGGCAGAGCCATTCGCGCAGTCCAGAACGACTTTGTATCCGGCGAAAGACTCGGATACCGTCTCCTTCAAGAACGCCAGATAGGCGAACTTCGCATCTGGCTCATCGGAAACCGTGCCAATCTCGCCGCCAACGGGGCGAGGCAATTCATCTACAGCCGCATCAAGCAGCTGCTCAATTTCAAGCTCCGTCTCGTCTAGCAGCTTGAAGCCGTCGCCCCCAAAAAACTTAATCCCGTTATCCTCAACCGGATTATGCGAAGCCGAAATCATAACGCCCGCATCGGCTCCGAGTTTCTTCGTTAAATAAGCTACCGCCGGTGTGCTGACGACACCGATGCGAATAACCTCAACACCAATGGATAGCAAGCCTGCTACGAGAGAAGCTTCCAGCATTGGACCCGAGATTCGTGTATCTCTCCCGATAACGACCTTCGGATGCTTAGCCTGTCTCGTTAATACATAACCGCCGCAGCGGCCTACTTTATAAGCTAATTCTGGTGTCAGTTCGCCATTAGCGACTCCTCGCACACCATCTGTACCAAAATATTTCCCCATGTTTATATTCTCCTCTTTTTCTACAACCCATTATGGATTTGTTACTTTAGATGCTTTCTCGCTGATTTCTACAGTCGCCTTTACTTCTTGCGGCAAACCGAGCTTCACATAGGTCGGCAAATTTAAGGTCAGCTTCAGCTCATGCTTACCTGGCGGCAAATTACTAACATCCAGGATCGCCTGTACATCCTGCACTTTCATTTGATCAATGAGTGCAGGAGCTCCCTCTACCGTAATGTTTAGCTTAGCCGTCTCCGGCAGTGTAACTTTCGTATCATAGCTTTCGTTTTGACCAATAATCGTGATCGGTACATTTTCCAAAGCCTTCGTAATGGAAGGAACAATTTCCACGCGGACCGTAACTTTGGCAGGATCCAGTTGAGTTACTTTATTCCTCAAGGGTATGTCCAGTGCAAACTCCTTTGTTTCCTTCAGATCCTGAACACTCAGCTGCGGCCCTTGATAAAACTCTAGGCGATCTACAACATCTTGAGTACCGTAGACGGTTACCTTGTCCGGATTTTGAGTAACCATCGCAATCGCGAAACCTTTGGGCGGTTCTCCACTAATTTTCATTTGCAGCGGTATGGTTTGGAACGGGCTTGTGATTGGCACTTCAACATCGACCACTGAAGGATTAATATTCAGTGCTACTTCTTTGCCATCTTTATCAAAAGCCTGCAGTCTCACTTGCTTCGTAACTGCTGCCTGAGCCTTATCTACGGAGACCTCGCCGCGAACATTCTCGATCTGCTCTAGCTTGCTGGTCTGTGCTGTAATATACACCTTGGCTGGCTTCACAATCGGCTGTCCGGCTTTGAGACCGGCTGCTGGAGTTCCTTTGACATTAATGACGACTGGCACTTCTTTCATTTGCAGCTCTTCGATAATCACATGTACCGTTCTAGGAACAATTTGCACTTCCACATCGGAAGGAAAACCAACCGGTTTAAGCGTAACTTGATGATCTCCCTTGCCCACTTGCGTCAAGTCGAGCTCAATTTGGTAGGAATTACTGGTCGTCACTTTCTTAACCGATGATTCCTTCCCTTTCACAATAACCTGTACGTTAGCAGGAGCCATGGACGAAATGTGATAATGAGTTTCATCATATTTTGCCGTAATGGCTACGTTATTTATGGTTTCCTCCCGCTCGCGGAGAGGCGAATTTCCGGATAGATTCGTTTCTTCCATATGAACAACAACCCAAAGCAATATACCTATAACAAGCGCAACAATCCGCACCACATTCGTATTGCGTAACCATTTATCCATTCGAACGGCCCCTCCATTTCAAGAAAGGGTTCTTCTCTTTTGTTTTTGCCTTCGGCTTCAGCTCTTCGAACAATTTGGCAATCAAAGATTCTTCTTTAATGTCCCGTACGATATGACCATTCATTGTGAGCGAGATTTGTCCGGTCTCTTCCGAAACGATGATACACATTCCATCTGAAACCTCACTCATCCCAATGGCCGCACGATGCCGTGTACCAAGTTCTTTACTGATAAAAGGATTCTCAGACAAGGGCAAATAACAACCAGCAGCCATTAATTGGCCTTGACGAATAATCACAGCGCCATCATGAAGCGGCGTATTCGGTATGAAAATATTAATCAACAGCTCCGCGCTGATCTTACTCTCTATCGCAATACCGGACTCGACATAATCGGTTAGACCGGTCTCTTTCTCGAATACAATCAAGGCCCCTATCTTTCTTTTGGCCAAATAATTCGCAGCACGTATCACTTCACTAATTCGCTTATTTACATCTTGATCCTCTTCTGTAGAAGATCGGCTGAATAGCTTCCCCCGGCCCAATTGCTCCAATGCCCGCCTTAGCTCAGGTTGAAAAATAATAATAACTCCAAGAACCCCGAACGTAAAGGTCTGGTTCATCATCCATTGCAGCGTACTGAGCTGAAACCAAATACTAAATACCCATGTAATGACGACAACAAGGATACCCTTCATAAGTTGAATGGCCCTTGTTCCACGCACCAACAGGATCAGTTTATAAATCACATAGCTAACGATCAGAATATCAACGATATCCTTAGCCGAGATGCTCGTGAGTAAGTCCATTTATTATTCTCCCCCAGCGACTGAACACAGTGATCTCTCTATAATAGAATCATAACATAAACCCAGTTATACTTCTATTTTTCTCTCTTCACAAGACGTTATTAAAACGAGTTTGGTTCATTTTATTATTATGTAATGAAAAAAAACGCCCTCCTCTGGCAGAAAGCCATTTGGAAGACGTTTCAAGCTAATGCGAGAGCATTCCGACGAACTCGCCTAATTTATACCAGACCCAGCCCAATGCTTCATCGACTTGCGTGACGTGCCCAGAGATATGCGCGGTTGACGCTAAATTGAGAGAACCATCAATAACGATTAAGTTTCCTGTTACATCGCCTTCAACCTTCAGTTTACCCCGCTGAACCACAAGATCACCATTCACAGTATGCCCTTGCGGTACGGTAACTGTATCTCCCTCAATCACAACGTCCTGAAGGTTACTTCCCTTCACCATCAAATTCGTATCATCATTCCACATGGACATGAAGCTTCCGAACATGACAGTAGCGAAAACAACAGCTACCGATACAGCAGGATGCTTGCGAATGAAGTCCATCCAGCCATTGCGCTTCTTCACTGGAGGCAGTCCGCTCATGATTTGTGCAGTTAACGTATCAGATACTCTAACGGGAGGCAGCATTCTAACCATCGCGTCCGTTTTCTCCAATTGTTTGAAAAGAGCATGACATGCTTGGCAAGATATCAAATGCTCCTTCAATCGCTGAGAATCGGATCCCTGCAAATCACCGTCGAGATATTCATGTATGAGCGGGAGGGCTTCTTTACAATTCATGATTCAGCCACCCCTTTCTTAGACTTTTGCATGTTGTGGTATACCATACGTTTGAATTTCAAATATGTTTCACATATGAACAGGATTTGTGCTGCCAACTTGATCCTCCTGTTCTAACCTTTTACGCAAGTATTCCCGCCCTCGATGTACACGCGTTTTGATCGTTGTAACTGGCATTTCAAGAACGTCGCTTATCTCCTGCAAAGACATATCGTGCAGATATCTCAGAATCACAACGGATTTATATTTTTCAGGTAAGGTTTCAATGGCTTTGCGTATTTGTTCCTGGGTTTCGGACACAATCACTTGCTTCTCAGGTGTGTCCTCATGACTCGGGAGCATGGCATAATAATCATTGCCCTCTCCGTCCGGCAGCTCCGCATCAAGCGAGTAAGTATTCTTTCTTCGCCGCAGCTTATCAATACACAGATTCGTCCCTATTCGGAAAATCCAAGTCGAAAACTTCTGATTCTCATCGTATCGGTGCAGATTGGTATACACCCGCAAGAACGTCTCCTGCACAGCATCCTCGGCTTCTTGTTTATTATTCAGCATACGGTAAGCCAAATGAAAGATCTTGTCCTTATAGAGCTCCACAAGCTCTGCAAAAGCATTCCGATCTCCATTCCTGGCCAGCTTAGCCAGACGTGCTTCTACAAAGTTCAATTCGATTTCCTCCGGCTTCTCGACAATTCGATCTTAATATAGGGACCTTTAATCGTAGAGTAAAGTCTCTCCGCTGTGGGACCTTTAATCGTAGATTAAAGTCTCTCCGCTATACATACGCAGAAATTATGATTTGTTTTCAGAAATAATTATGCCTCCTATGATCAGTCCCATCCCTAACCATTGTAACCCATTTACCGGCTCTCCTATAAGTAGATAAGCAGCAATAACGGCTACTGGCAGCTCCACCGATCCAAGCATAGCAGCAAGCGTACTACCGATTCGCGGAATTCCGATATTAAACGACACCGTAGGCACGACCTGCCCCAAGAAACCCAACAAAAGTCCCCATAGCAGCAGCGTACTTCCATTCTCATGTATAAAGACCGTCGGAGGATATAGGATATACATCACAGGCATCGCCGCGGTAAGCATAATAGCCGAATTCATAAGAGGAGGCAGCGTACTAACCACTTGTCCTGTGAAAAAGAGGAAAATGCTGTACGTCAAAGCCGACAACAATCCATACAAAATCCCCAGTAAACTAAATTGTTCCCAGTTCGTCTCAAACACATTTACGGCAAGTAATGTACCCACCAATATTAAGACAATCGCTATGCTTTCTGCCTTTTTTGGAAGCCTTCGTTTCACGATACAATCCATCGCAATGGTCATCCATGTGAACTGAAACAGAAGAATAATCGATAAAGAAGCATTCAACTCTTTTAAAGCAATATTGAAAAAGACCGTCGTTAAAGCCAAACCAAAAATACCTATCAAACCAAGCTTAATCCAAGGACCTTTAAAGGGATTGACCCAGGATTTTTTGTGAAAAAGAATCAACATCCATACAAACAAGGTTCCCATCGTCATTTGTGCAGGCGTGATTTGTCCTTCTGTAAATCCTTGATCATAGGCCATCTTTATAAAAGAGGAAAGCAAGCCGTAGCTTGACGCCCCGATAATGACAAGAACCATTGCAAACCATCGCCCCATGTTGAAGCACAACTCCCGTCTATGGGCATTTCGTATAAGGACAGGAAAAGTCGAGCTGCCTACGTTACACGTGGCCCCCGACTTTATCATCCTGTATCTTACTTCTACGCTCTAAGTTTTTATCAGCCCGTATTTCTAAGCCCAGCGGCTATTCCGTTAATCGTAAGCAGTACTTCACGAAGCAGGATAGCATCATCCTCGTTGTTCTCACGCAGTGCACGAAGCTCAGTTAATAGCTCTACCTGCATATAGCTAAGCGGATCTACATAGGGATTACGCAGACGGATGGACTCCTGAATAACAGGAACATTATCCAAAATCTCTTGCTGACCTGTTATTTGTAAAATGATGGACGAAGTCAGTTCATATTCTTCGCTAATGAGATTGAAGATACGCTCTGCAATTGCAGACTCTTTGACCAGGTTGCCGTATTCCTTAGCAATTTGAAGGTCAGCCTTAGCAAGAGCCATTTGCAAATTATCAATCATCGTCTGGAAGAATGACCAATTCTCATACATTTCTTTTAAAGTTTCTAAGTTCGCCTCATTTCCTTGATAAAAGCTTTGGAGACCCGAACCCGCCGCATACCAAGCCGGAAGCAAATATCTCGTTTGGGTCCAAGAGAATACCCAAGGAATCGCGCGCAAATCTTCGAATTTATCACTATTTTTACGCTTCGATGGACGTGAACCGATATTCAGCTCGCCAATCTCAGGAAGCGGTGTGGATTCTTTGAAGAACGTTAAGAAGTCTTCGTCTCGGAAAATGAGATCCTGATACTTCTTCTGAGCTTGTTCCGAAATACCACGCATAATGTTCTCCCACTTGTCTTCCAGTGGATTTCTTTGCGGAGAACGGGATAATTTAGATGCTGTAATTAGCGCAAAAGTCGCTTGCTCCAAGCTGCGGTAAGCAATGCCTTGCAAAGAATAACGGGAAGATAATACTTCGCCTTGCTCCGTAATCTTAATGCCGCCACCAAGCGTTTCAACTGGCTGAGCCAGAATGCTGCGGTTAAGCGGCATACCGCCACGACCAAGTGCTCCGCCACGACCATGGAAAAACTTCAGCTTCACGCCATATTGCTTAGCGGCTTCCGTAATATCCTGAAGCGCCATGCGTAGCTCCCAGTTTGCTGTAATCACACCGCCGTCTTTATTGCTGTCTGAATAGCCCAGCATAATCTCATGGAGCTGTGTCACAGGGTCAAGGCTAGCTTTGTAAGCAGGGATCGCTAACAACGTGCTCATAATGCCAGGAGCCGCATGCAGGTCATCAATCGTCTCAAAAAGAGGTACTGACTGAAGCGTACTCGTCACGCTGCCATCGCTCTCTTTGCGATATAATCCAGCTTCTTTCGCAAAAACAACAACCTCCAACAGGTCACTTGCGCCTTGCGTCATACTGATGAGATAACTGCTGATACAGTTGCGACCAAATTCCTTCTGAGCTTTGCCTACAGTACGATAAACATCCAGGCATTCCTTTGTACCCTCAGAGTAATCCAAATACGTAGATGTAATCGGTCTTGGATCATTCAGTACATCCGTTAAGAGACTGATTTTCTCCTCTTCCGATAGCTTACTATAATCACTCGTGATGCCCATCTTCGCCAAAACCTCAGTCATCGCATTCTCATGCTCTTTACTGTGCTGTCTGATATCCAGAGCAGCCAAGTGGAAGCCGAATAGCTCAACCTGACGAATAAGCTTTTTAATATATTTGTCAGCTACATAGTCAGCAAAATGCATCCTCAAGCTAGCCTCGATGATTTTCAAATCACTAATAAATTCTTCTGGACTGTTGTATTTCTGGTTTGTAGGAACATTCGGATTGCCAGTGTTATGAACCTTCTCAATCATATAAGTCGTCTTGATGCGATATGGTTCTTTCTCATTACGCCAAACATCCTGTATATTCCCCATAGCTTCACGGTCGCATTGAATAGATTCAATTAGATCGTCGCTAACGTTCACAATACTTTTACTGAAGCTCATATTTTCAAGGGTTTTTTTGAGAACTTCTTCATACTTCTGCAAAGCCAATTGACGATGCAAACCTAATGTTTCCCAAGTCACATTTGCTCTTACGGATGGGTTACCGTCACGGTCTCCACCAATCCATGAACCGAATTTTAAGAAGGAAGGCACATGCCATGAGTCTTGTGGGTAATACTTGTTTAAACAGCGCTCAAGCTCATGATAGATCTCTGGAAGTACAT
Organism: Paenibacillus sp. J31P190; assembly: GCF_059692075.1. Classification (NCBI taxonomy): domain Bacteria; kingdom Bacillati; phylum Bacillota; class Bacilli; order Caryophanales; family Paenibacillaceae; genus Paenibacillus; species Paenibacillus sp. J31P190. The sequence continues at coordinate 821,748 of NZ_JCAUAS010000001.1, forward strand.
CAAACAAAGTTTCGTCAAAAAAATACATACCATTACGAACTTCATCGATAACCGTTGGTTTCCGATCACGAAGCTCGTCCGTTTGCCAAAGATTAAGAACCTCTCCAAGCAGCTTCTCACGCAATTGCTCACGCTCACGATAAGTCAGCATAGGATTATCGAGTTTCATCATATCTTCCGAAATACGCAGATTAATATCAAGCACAGCTCTACGCATGGCTTCGGTTGGATGTGCCGTCATGACTAGTTCCAATGAGATAGCTTTAAGAATTTCTTGAACCTCTGCATATGGAATATGATTATTCTTTAACTCTTGCACAATACTCTCTATGGAGCCTGGCTGCACGGATTCACCAGAGGAACGCTCGTAATCTCTTTTACGACGGATCCGATGGTTCTGCTCAGCAATATTAACAAGTTGGAAGTAAATAGCGAATGCACGAATCACTTGATGACGAATCTCCGGATCCAAGGAGGAGATCGTTTTCTTGAATTCATCATATATCTCGATTACATAGTGTGCTCTTAAAGACTTACTCATCTCACGAATTCTCTCGACAACATCAAGCAGATCATTGCCGCCTTGATGAACCAGAACTTCACCTAGTATGTGGCCCAAGAAGCGTACATCCCTGCGCAGCAGGTTATTCGTTGCTTGCTTCTGAAGGACAATATCATTCTCTAACATAACTCTCCACCTCATCTATTCACTATGTTGCATTAATGCTTCTCTCTACAAAAGCTAGATGCTATAAAAACTCATTTCAGAATATTTTACCACAATCCGCCCTCTGCACATAGTATTAAAATAAAAAAAAGCCACGCCTGGACGTGGTAATTTATGTATTGCGTCTTTTGCAGCCTATATAATTTAACGAACAATTGAAACCAAGTGGGTTCTCCTCTTTTCCCATCAAACAGAAAAAGACCACCCGAAGGTGATCTTTTTCTGTAAAGCGGGCGGCGGGAATACTCCAAATACTTTATTTGAAATGCTTCCTATGGAAGCTACTAGCGGTATATTTGGACGCGCGTCCTACTTGGGTATATTCGATGGTGCCTTCACGGACGGTCGTCGAACCCATCTGAGTTCTCTTCCCTCCACTTCAAACGAAAAAGATCACCCGGAGGTGATCTTTTTCTGTGAAGCGGGCGGCGGGAATCGAACCCGCGCGATCAGCTTGGAAGGCTGAAGTTCTACCATTAAACTACGCCCGCGTGTCTATCGGGACGACACGATTTGAACATGCGACCCCCTGCTCCCAAAGCAGGTGCTCTACCAAGCTGAGCTACGTCCCGATAAGGTATAACATATGAAAAATGGCGCGCCCTGAGAGATTCGAACTCCCGACCTTTTGATTCGTAGTCAAATACTCTATCCAGCTGAGCTAAGGGCGCTTATTAAAATGGAGCGGAAGACGGGGATCGAACCCGCGACCCTCGCCTTGGCAAGGCGATGCTCTACCGCTGAGCCACTTCCGCATGAGTACCTCAGGAGTATGAATACTGCTGAGGATTTGATGCGCGTAGAGGGACTTGAACCCCCACGGTCACCCGCTAGATCCTAAGTCTAGTGCGTCTGCCAATTCCGCCATACGCGCATGCTGTAAATAAGGCAAAGTGAGTCATGTAGGATTCGAACCTACGACACCCTGATTAAAAGTCAGGTGCTCTACCAACTGAGCTAATGACTCAAGTGAAGAACTGGGGATCAAGGATTTGAACCTTGGCATGACGGAGTCAAAGTCCGTTGCCTTACCGCTTGGCTAATCCCCATCGAAGACATGCCGTCGAGAGGACTTGAACCCCCAACCTACTGATTACAAGTCAGTTGCTCTACCAGTTGAGCTACAACGGCGTAAGAAGTTAATGGTGGAGGCTGACGGGATCGAACCGCCGACCCTCTGCTTGTAAGGCAGATGCTCTCCCAGCTGAGCTAAGCCTCCATGGGATGAAACTAGAAAATAGATGGTGACCCGTAGGGGACTCGAACCCCTGTTACCTCCGTGAAAGGGAGGTGTCTTAACCACTTGACCAACGGGCCTTACTAATAAAATTACTGGAGCTTCCAACCGGAATCGAACCGGTGACCTCATCCTTACCATGGATGCACTCTACCGACTGAGCTATGGAAGCAATGGCTCCCCGAACAGGACTCGAACCTGTGACAACTCGATTAACAGTCGAGTGCTCTACCAACTGAGCTATCAGGGAAAACTGCTTGGCAACGTTCTACTCTCCCAGAACCCTGCGGTTCAAGTACCATCGACGCTGGAGGGCTTAACGGTCGTGTTCGAGATGGGAACGCGTGGGTCCCCTCCGCCATCATCACCAAACAGTCAAAGCGTGGTTTGCGCCTTGAAAACTAGATACGAAACTTGCGTAGAGTTAGGATTGCTTAGGTTTTCTGGGCCCCAATCAAGTATTCGGAATTCGCTACAAAGCTTATCTTCACTTGGTTGGGATTGTTTGGTTAAGCCCTCGACCGATTAGTATTCGTCAGCTGCATGCATTGCTGCACTTCCACCTCGAACCTATCAACCTCGTCGTCTACAAGGGGTCTTACATACTGGGAAATCTCATCTTGAGGGGGGCTTCGCGCTTAGATGCTTTCAGCGCTTATCCCCTCCGTACATAGCTACCCAGCGATGCCTCTGGCGAGACAACTGGTACACCAGCGGTACGTCCATCCCGGTCCTCTCGTACTAAGGACAGCTCCTCTCAAATTTCCTACGCCCGCGACAGATAGGGACCGAACTGTCTCACGACGTTCTGAACCCAGCTCGCGTACCGCTTTAATGGGCGAACAGCCCAACCCTTGGGACCTACTTCAGCCCCAGGATGCGATGAGCCGACATCGAGGTGCCAAACCTCCCCGTCGATGTGGACTCTTGGGGGAGATAAGCCTGTTATCCCCAGGGTAGCTTTTATCCGTTGAGCGATGGCCCTTCCATTCGGTACCACCGGATCACTAAGTCCGACTTTCGTCCCTGCTCGACTTGTAGGTCTCGCAGTCAAGCTCCCTTATGCCTTTGCACTCTGCGAATGATTTCCAACCATTCTGAGGGAACCTTTAAACGCCTCCGTTACATTTTAGGAGGCGACCGCCCCAGTCAAACTGCCCACCTGACACTGTCCCCATACCGGATTACGGTACCAGGTTAGAACTCCGATACGATCAGGGTGGTATCCCAACGATGCCTCCACCCAAGCTGGCGCTCAGGCTTCAAAGGCTCCCACCTATCCTGTACAGATCGTACCAAAGTCCAATATCAAGCTGCAGTAAAGCTCCATGGGGTCTTTCCGTCTTGTCGCGGGTAACCTGCATCTTCACAGGTATTAAAATTTCACCGGATCTCTCGTTGAGACAGCGCCCAAGTCGTTACGCCATTCGTGCGGGTCAGAATTTACCTGACAAGGAATTTCGCTACCTTAGGACCGTTATAGTTACGGCCGCCGTTTACTGGGGCTTCAATTCATAGCTTCGGGTT